>DATFFR010000020.1:0-17966 GCA_035249925.1 Actinomycetota bacterium | reverse complement strand
ACGCGCATCGACTCTCTAGACATCACGATCCTGAAGGGCGGCGGCGACGAGGTCGGCCGCTGGGCCAAGGACAACGGTTTCTCGCTGACCCCGGACGCACCGGAGGTCCTGGACTTCTACGCCGAGCGCAGTCCGGTCTTCATGGCGGCCCGATTCGATCCCACGGCGGCCGCTGCGGACGGGCAGACCGTCGGCGACGGCACCCCCGTGCATCTGACGATCCCGACCCCCGATCCCTGGGTTCCTCTGCGCATCCTGGGACTCGGATTGGGCGACAAGGCGCGCGTCGAGGCCGACGTCTTCCTGCTGACCGACGGCGTTCCCGAGATGCTGCCCGGTCCGTACGAGGCGGGGGACAAGGGGATGGTGCTCGAGCGCAACGAGCTTGCATCCACGGCCCTGCTGCAGGACCTGCGCTCCGACAAGGGGATGGGGTGGATACCGGCCTCCGACATGTGGTTCAGCTACCTGCGCATCGACACCACCGCCGGCGAGTTGAAGCACGACCTCGCAGTGGACACCACCGGTGTGGGCTCGCCGTCGCCGGTCGCGGCCGGGTTGGAGAGTCCGGTGCGGCTACCGGACCTCGGGGACGAAGGGGTGTCGTTGTGGCCGTGGGCGATCGCGCTGGGGATCGGAGCACTTGCTTTGGGCGCGTCGAACTACGCGTGGAATCGCGGGTGAGGTTCGCGCTCGCGTGCACGGCGCTGGCGCTGGCGGGCGCGTGCGCGCCGGCTGCCGGCTCCGAGCGGGTGGTGCGGATCGACATCGAGCACTCGGCGTTCGATCCCGCGCTGCTCACGTTCGAGCGGGGCGAGACCGTGCGCTTCGTGCTGCGCAACTCCGATCCGATCGATCACGAGTTCATCATCGGAGACGAGGCCGTTCAGGACCTCCACGAGACCGGTACGGAGGCGCACCACGGCGCCAAGCCGGGAGAGGTGTCGATCGGTGCCGGGGAGTCGGCGGAAACCACGTACACGTTCGAGGAGCCGGGCGAGCTCATCTTCGGTTGCCATCTGCCGCAGCACTACAAGTACGGCATGAGAGGCGCGATCGAGGTGCGCTAGTCGCCGGCGTTCTAGATCTGTCGGGTGTCCTGGTCCGAGGTCTCGGCCTGCTCTTCGGGTCTGATCGCGGGCCGCTTTTCGGCCTCGGGAAGTGGAATCGTCAGGGTGAAGCTCACGGTCCCGGGCCCCGAGCTTGCCGACAACTTTCCTTCCGTGGAAAGCGCCAGCCGTGACGCTATGTACAGACCGAGGCCCACCCCGGTAGAACGCGCTTCGGGGCCGCGGTTGAACGGAAGGAACAAGGTTGCGTGGTCCAGGCCCTCGGGCAGCGAGCCCACGTTCGTGACGCTTAGCGATACTTCGCCGTCGACCAGCTCCCCGGCCAGGACGATCTCGCTCTCCTTCGGCGAGTGGGATACCGCGTTCTCCAGCAGGATGCCCACGATCTTCTGCACCGCCACCGCATCCGTGTAGACGAAGGCCTCAGGGATATCGGCGATCTTGACCCTGCTCATGTGCTCGAACCCCCGAGCGGATTCCGCGATCAGGTCGGGCAGGAAGAGATGCTGCTTGAAGCCGGCCAGCTCGGCTCTCGATCCCTGTAAGAGCCGGTCGATCAGGCGCTCCAGCTCGCGCCCGCGTTCGAAGGCGCTGGTCAGCATCTCGTCGCGCAGATCCGACGTAAGCGTCGCGGCATGCTTCTGCAACGTCTTGAGCGTTCCCATGATCACCGTCAGCGGAGTCTTGAGCTCGTGCGAGACCATGGCCAGGAACATGTCCTTCGCGTGCTGGGCTTCGCGCATCGCTTCGACGCTACGGGCATCGGTGAGCGCGACGCTCGCGTGCTCGGCCAGCGACAGCAGTGCCTCTTGTTCCTCGGCACTGTAGGTGCGGCCGGGCGTGTAGGTGGCGACGACGAGACTTCCTACGACCCGACCCCCCTCGCGCACCGGCGCCGCCATGGCGCTCTGAAGCCGGTCGGCGGCAAGCGTTGGGATGCCGGACGGAGCCGAGTGGTAGTCGTTGATGATGACCAGCCGGTTCTCGGCGATCGCGCGACCTCCGGCGCCCTCGCCCACCGGCCCCCGCCGCAATGACTTGTACTGCTCCTGGGTCACGCCGACCACCGACACCAGCTCGACGTAATCGGGGTCTTCGGGATCGATGAGACGGATGCCGGCGATCTCGTCCCCCAGCAGCTCCGCGGCTCCCTGAGTGATGGCGTCCATCACCTCTTGCAGGGGGGCTCGATGGGAGACGGAACGCTGGATCTTGGTGAGCCGCTCGAGCAGATGCTGGCGCTCCCGGAGCGTCTCGACCGACGGATGTTCCTTGCCCGGGGTCACCTTGGATTATCGGTGCCCCCGGAAGGGCGATTGAGGCCGGGCGGCTCTGGGAGGATGGCGCATCGAGTCTCGGAAGGAGGTGACGTAAGTGGCGCAAGAGGTCCGGCTGACGACCTATTCGCATGGTGGCGGCTGAGCGTGCAAGCTCGGTTTCGACGAGCTGGCGCAGGTCATGCGCCACGTGAAGACCACCTCGACCGATCCCGCCCTCGTCGTGGGTCTCGAGACCCCGGACGACGCCGCGGTCTACCGCGTCGCGCCCGGGATCGCGATGGTCCAGACCGTCGACTTCTTCACCCCCATCGTCGACGACCCCTACGACTGGGGGCGCATCGCCGCGGCCAACGCGCTCTCCGACGTCTACGCGATGGGGGCGCGGCCGGTCACCGCTCTCAACCTCGTGGGGTGGCCTCGCACCCTCGACTTCGAGCTGTTGGGTCGCGTCCTCGAAGGCGCCGGCGCCGTCTGCGACGAGGCGGGAGCCGCGATCGTCGGAGGCCACAGCGTCGACGACCCCGAGCCGAAGTTCGGCCTCGCCGTCACCGGCCTCGTGGATCCCGCCCACGTCGTGTTGAAGACGGGAGCTCGTCCCGGCGACCGCCTTGTGCTCACCAAGCCGATCGGGATGGGGATCATCTCGAGCGCTATCAAGGAGGGGGCCGCATCCCCCGCAACGGTGGAGCGAGCGGTGGCGGTCATGGCGACCCTGAACCGGGACGCATCCGAGGCGATGGTCGCCGCAGGCGTGACGAGTGCCACCGACGTGACCGGTTTCGGATTGATCGGGCACCTCTCGCAGATGCTCGACGGCTCGGTCGGGGCCGTGATCGAGCAGGGTGCCGTGCCGGTGTTGGAGGAAGCATTCGATCTGGCGCGTGCGGGGATACTGCCCGGCGGCAGCAAAAGGAATCTCGAAGCATTCGCGCCCGTGGTGCGCGACGAGGTTCTCGACGAAACCGAACGAGCCGTCCTCTACGACGCCCAGACATCGGGAGGATTGTTGATAGCGATCGCCGATGACAAGCTCGCCCTCCTGCTCGATGGACTGAAGGCCGCGGGCGTGCAAGACGCCGCGGTGATCGGCCGCGTGGTCGAGGGGGCGGGCACGATCGAGGTGACGCGCGGTGAATGAACTTCGGCTGACCCGCGCTATCGCGGACGAGATGGTTGCACACTGCATGGCGGAACGACCGAACGAAGGATGCGGGCTGATCGCCACCGCGAATGGCGAAGCAGTCAAGGTATTTCGAATCACCAACGTTCAGGCAAGTCCCCTGCGCTACGCGATGAAAGGCGAGGAGCAGTTGGCGGCCGACACGAAGATGCGAGAGGAGGGGTGGGAACTCGGAGGGATTTTCCACTCGCATACTCGGACCGAGGCCTATCCGTCACCCACCGATGTGCGTGACGCCGTCGAGGACGTGCCGTACATCATCGTGTCGCTGGCGGAGGAACCGCCCTCGATCCGCGCCTTCCGGATCCTCAAGGAGGAGCTAGGCGACGAGAAGGGCGAGATCCGGGAAATCTCCGTCGTCGTGGAGGGTTGACTACGATGACCGGAAAAGGAGGCACCATGGCCGTCGAAGTCCGCATACCAACGGTTTTCAGGAAGTACACGGGGGGAGAGTCCGCCGTTCGGCTCGAGCCCGGGACGCTCGCCGACCTCGTCGACCAGCTCGAAGGTCGGTTCCCCGGCTTCAAGGAGCAACTCCTCACGGCCGACGGGACGCTGCATCGGTTCGTCAACGTATACGTGAACGACGAGGATGCCCGCTACCTCGAGAAGCTCGACACGAAGGTGTCCGACGGGGACACGGTGTCGTTGCTGCCATCCGTCGCCGGCGGCTAGTTCCTCAACATGAAGTACAAGTCCATCCTCGACACGATCGGCAATACGCCGCTGGTCGAGATCCCCAAGCTGTGCCCGGTCGAGGGCGTGCGCTTGTGGGTGAAGCTGGAGGGGGAGAACCCGACCGGGTCGGTGAAGGATCGCATCGCCCTCGCCATGGTCGAGGCCGCCGAGGCTTCGGGTGAATTGACCAAGGACAAGATTCTGCTCGAGCCCACCTCGGGGAACACGGGCATCGCGCTCGCGATGGTCACGAAGATCCGTGGCTACCGCTTCACGGCCGTGATGCCCGACAACGCGAGCGCCGAGCGCGTCCAGCTCCTGAAAGCGTTCGGGGCCGAGATCATCTTTTCGGAGGGCGCGAAGGGAACGAACGGGTCGGTGGCGATGGCCCAGGAGCTCGCGCAGGACGAGCGCTATTACATGCCGTTCCAGTACGGCAATCAGGCGAACGCCGACGCGCACTACCACGGGACCGCTCGAGAGATCCTCGAAGATCTTCCCGACGTCAAAGCTTTCGTCGCCGGGCTCGGAACCGGCGGGACGCTGATGGGCAACGCTCGGCGCTTGAAGGAGCACGACCCGAACATCAAGGTGGTAGCGGCCGAGCCCGAGCTGGGCGAGCTCGTCTACGGTCTCCGCTCGCTCGACGAGGGCTACATCCCGCCGCTGTTCGACCCCGACGTTCTCGACGGCAAGGTCAAGGTGCGGGCGCGGGACTCGATCCTGTGGACGCGCGAGCTGCTATCGCGCGAGGGGATCTTTGCCGGCATCTCGTCGGGCGCCGTGATCTGGGTCGCCCAGCGGGTCGCCGAGCGACTGGCGCGTGACTCCTCCGGCGGTGACGTGGTCTGTCTGTTGCCGGATGGGGGATGGAAGTACCTGTCCACCGAGGCGTGGACCCAGGACATCGACACCGCCGAGGCGCAGGTCGAAGAGGTGCTGTGGTGGTAGCCGATCGCGACCGCCCGATCGGCATGTTCGATTCCGGACTCGGCGGCCTGACCGTCGCGCGCGCGGTCATCGACCTGCTGCCCCACGAGGACATCGTCTACTTCGGCGACACGGCGCGGAACCCATACGGCCCCCGCCCTCCGGCCGAGGTGCGCGGGTTCGCTCTCGAGATCACCGACCTTCTCGTGGACGAGGGGGTCAAGCTCGTCGTGGTTGCATGCAACTCGGCGGAGTCCACCGCTTTCTACGAGGCGACCGGCCGCTACAGCGTTCCGATCGTCTCCGTGATCGAGCCGGGCGTAAAGGCGGCCATCGCCGCCACCCGTAACCGGAGGATCGGCGTCATCGGGACGGCCGCCACCATCGCGTCCCGCGCCTACGACCGCGCAGTCGAGGGCACGCGTGCGAACGTCGCCCTGTTCTCGCAGGCCTGCCCCGCGTTCGTGGACTTCGTAGAGGCCGGTGACACCACGTCGGAAGCCGTGATGGGCGCGGCCGAGGAGTATCTGGTCCCGCTCAAGCGCGAGGGTGTCGACACACTGATCCTCGGCTGCACGCATTACCCTCTGCTCTCCGGAGTCATCCAGTACGTGATGGGGGAGGACGTGGTGCTCATCTCTTCGGCCGAGGCAACGGCCAACGAGGTCTACGCGCGTCTCCGGGACGAACGTCTCCTCAAGGAGAGCGACGTAGAGGGGGCACATCGCTTCATCACATCGGGCGGGGAGGAGATCTTCGGTGAGCTCGGCCGCCGTTTCTTGGGACCGGAGTTCGGAACCGCCGAGCACCGTCCATGGGACGATCACGGCCGCAACAGGGAGGCTTCGTGACGCTGTCATTGACCGTCCTCGGATCGTCGGGGATGTTCGCCACCACCGAACGAGCGGCTTCCGGTTACCTGCTCGAGACTGCCGAGATCAAGCTGCTTCTCGATTGCGGCGGCGGAACGTGGCGAAACCTGCTGACTCACGTTTCCGACTACGGCAGCATCACCGGCGTCATCCTCACGCACCGACATCCAGATCACGTGATCGACGTCTTCCAGCTGTTTCACGCGCGCCACTACGGACAGCTCGAGAAGATGGAGGAGATCCCGCTGTGGGCTCCTGCCGAGACCCTCGAGCGCGTCTCGGGCTTCGGCAAGGAGATCGACCAGTCGTTCGCGATGAAGGCCATAAGCCCCGGCGACATCATCAGACACGGCGGGGTCTCGTTCCGGTTCCACGAGATGGCGCACCCGCCCGACACCCTGGGCGTGCGCATCGAGGGCGGCGGTGCCGTGATCGCGTATTCGGCCGACACCGGACCAACGGGCGACATCGGTGCTCTGGCGGACGGGGCCGACGTGTTCATCTGCGAGGCGACCCTGCAGGATTCCGACGAGGAATGGGAGGGGCACATGACCGCGACGCAGGCGGGAGCCGCGGCCGCGGCGGCGTCCGCGAAGAAGCTCGTTCTCACCCATCTGCCCCCCGGTCGCGACGCCGGGCTGTCTCTGACCCAGGCTCACAAGACGAGCGGCGAGGCGCAGGTGCAGCTTGCGTCGGACGGGCTAAGGCTCGAGGTGAGTGGATGAACCGCATCGACGGCAGGACGCCCGAGCAGCTGCGGCCCGTGGACATGCAGCTGGGCTTCATGCCGAACGCCGAGGGCTCGTGTCTCGTTTCGATGGGCAACACCCGGGTCATCTGCACCGCGACGCTGGAGCCGTCGGTGCCTCGCTGGATGCAGGGCCGCGGGGTGGGCTGGGTTACCGCGGAGTACTCGATGCTGCCGCGCTCGACCAATGAGCGGGTCCCCCGCGAAGTGAACAAGGGCCGTCCCTCGGGCCGCACCCAGGAGATCCAGCGGCTGATCGGACGTTCTCTGCGGGCCGTGACCGACATGAAGGTTCTTGGCGAGCGGACGGTGTGGCTCGACTGCGACGTGCTCCAGGCCGACGGAGGCACCCGCACCGCATCGATCACCGGGGCGTTCGTCGCGCTGGCCCAGGCTTTCGCAGCCCTCGAGGAGGCGGGCGAGCTCGATTCATCGCCGCTGATCGATTCGGTGTCCGCGATCAGCGTCGGGATCATCGGCGGTGTGCCCTGTCTCGATCTGAACTACTCGGAGGATTCGACCGCCCAGGTGGACATGAACGTCGTGATGACCGGAAGCGGCCGCATCGTCGAGGTCCAGGGCACCGCGGAAGACGGCGCCTTCGATCGCTCCGAGCTCGACAGCATGTTGGACCTCGCCACGGATGGCATCGCTCGCTTGACTGCATTCCAGGAGCAGGCCCTCGGAGCGCCCGTAGCCGAGTGAAAGTCGTCTTCGCCTCGCGCAATCACCACAAGCTCGAGCAGGTGCGGCATCTGTTGCCCGGGTTCGAGTTGATCCCTCTCGACGAGGTGGCCGCGGACCTGGAGCTCGAGGAGCCGTTCGACACGTTCGAGGAGAACGCGCTGGCCAAGGCGCGCGCCGTCGTCGTGGCGACGGGCCTGCCCGCCGTCGCCGACGATTCGGGGATCGAGGTCGACGCGCTCGGCGGAGCCCCCGGCGTTAGGTCGGCGCGCTATGCCGGCGAAGCCGCCACCGACCTCGAGAACAACCAGAAGCTCGTGCGCGAGCTCGAGTACGTGTCCGAGGAGAACCGCCGATGCCGGTACCGCTGCGTCGCCGTCTTCGTCGGGCCCGATGCGCGCGAGGTCGTCGCGGAGGGCTCGTGCGAGGGACGCTTCGTACTGGAACCGCGCGGCACCCAGGGCTTCGGTTACGACCCTCACTTCGTGCCCGACAACGACACCCGCACGATGGGGGAGATCCCGCTCATAGAGAAGCTCGGCTTCAGCCACCGGGGCCGCGCCTTCCGCGGCCTCGCGTTCAAGCTCGGCCTTTAGACGCCTAGGTCGTTCGGGCGGCCAGTCCGACTACTTGGTCGTGGAGTGGCGCGCACGCGGTGAGACACGACCCGTCGTCCGTCCAGTCGCTGCCGTCGAGGTGGGTGATCTTCGCCCCCGCCTCGGTCACGATCGGCACCAGCGCCGCGGTGTCCCACACGTTCAGCAGGGGCTCGACCATCACGTGCGCGGCGCCGCGCGCGACCAGCATGTGACCCCAGAAGTCGCCGAAGCCTCGGATGCGCCACGAGCTCATCGTCAGCTCGTCGAGGAACCGTTCGAGGCCCGCGTCTACGAACGCCTGGGCGCCTCCTATCACCGTGGTGGCCTCGCTCAGGTCGGCGACCGAGGCGGCCTCGATGGGAGCCCCGTTCATCCGTGCCCCCGAACCCGTCGCGGCCTCGTAGGTCTCGCCGAGCGCCGGCGCGTGACATACGCCGACGACGAAGCCATCCTCGGTCCGCAGCCCGATGAGCGTGCCCCAGATCGGGATCCCGCTCATGTAGTTGTGGGTGCCGTCGATGGGATCCACGATCCACGTCGGCGCCCCCTCGACCGGAGGCCCACCGTTGGCAGCGGCAAACCCTTGCTCCTCGCCGAGGACGTTGTGGTCCGGCCAGCTCTCCGCGATCGCCACGCGCAGCCGCGTCTCGACCTCGACGTCGGCCGCGGTGACCCAGGTGCCGTCACCCTTCCGCTGCAGCGACGGGCCCTTCTGGTAGTGGCTCATCGCGATGTCGCCGCCGATGTGAGCGATCTCGACCGCGAATGCAAGCTCGTCGCCGTGGGACGTCATCGTCAGACCTTATTCGCCGCACTCGCCGTCCGTCCGCTCGGTCCCTGTGGTAAGCGTTACCGGCAGATCGCCCAACCATCGGAGGACCAGTGACCAACGAGACCGGAACCATCCTCAGCTGCACCAACCCCGACTGCGGCTGCCGTCTGACGATCCTGAAGCCCTGCCCCCACGGCGACCAGTACAAGTGCGCCTGCGGCCACGACCTGAAGTCTCTCTGAGCACAGCGTCGCCAGCTCTATCCGTTTAGCCGCCCGTAGGATCGAGGCTGCGCGGGCGTGGCGCAACTGGTTGACGCGCGAGTTTTAGGTACTCGTGCTCGAAAGAGCATGGGGGTTCGAGTCCCCCCGCCCGCACGACACGAGATTCCAGGCGACTGGGCCGGTCATGGGTGACCTCGATCGGCTCCACGTGGCTTCTCGGTCCTCTTGGAGGACTGGGGCATGGAGGCCATAGAACCGCCGGCTTGGGCGTGCGATGTTGTTGGCTTGCCTTGTGGTTGGTTCTTCCAGAGACAGGGTAGGTCGATTTGGACAAGCCAGACATCCCAGGAGCGAAGATGCTCGAGTTCGTGGCTCAGAATGAGCCCGCGTGCGTCCCTCAACTGCGTCGTCACGTGCGCGACTTCCTTCACAGCTTGAGGGTCGACCCGTCTACGACCTATGACATCCTCCTCGCCACCGACGAAGCGGCGGCGAACGCGGTCGCGCACGGGCAGGCACCGGGGGGCAACGGTCTCGTTCGGTTGCGCTGCTCGACCGACGGAGCCTGCGTCGTCGTGGCGATCTCGGACGAGGGCCGTGGCTTCGACCCCACGCGCGTCGGCATCGGAAGCCTGCCGCGGTGGACGTCACAGGGGGGCCGGGGTCTGTTCCTCGTCCAGGAGCTGATGGACGAGGTCCACATCGATGCATCGAAGGGCGGAACCGTCATCGAGATGAAGCGGCACGTCGACCTGCCGCGCACGGCCGCGTCGCAGATCCCCGAGGCCTGAGCGCTCGCTTCTACGAAGGAAGGTTGTTGTAGCTCGCCGCCCGCCGGATCAACGGGACCCAAGATGGGCGATCCAGTGCTTTGGCGGCGGTCTCCAGAGCGCGCACCGCGTGCTTGAACTCGGCCGTCGGGGTGAGGAACTCATGGCTTGTGAGCACCAGCTTCAACACGTTGTCGGTTCGCTGTCGCTCCGACGAGCCAAGGTAGCTCCTCAGCTTCCAGAGGAACGCGCTCCATAGCTCGCCGTCGGCGTGGACCTGGCCCTCGATGTCCTTTGGATACCGCTTCTTGGAGTCGGCGCGCCGCAGACACGGCGGCTTCTTGTCCGAGTACGAGACCGCGTCCCAGTCGGCGATGCATGTGTCCTGGAACCCGCGGCTGCTTGTTGCGGCGAAGTACGCGGCGGCTAGGAAGTCTCCCCAGCCCTCGCCCATCGCTCCGCCCTCGTCGGTCTCGCCCCATCCCGGAACCTGCGCGTGGTGGATCGCGTGTCCGTACTCGTGCACGATCACTTCCGCGTCCTCGCCGTCGTCGATTCCACCGGCCCCCATTACCATGAAGTCGCCTTGAAGCGAATAGAAGCTGTTGTCGAAACCCAGAAGCGGCAGTGTGTAGACCTTCTGCGGCTCGGCGTTGACGCCGGCCTTTCCCTTGAACCCGAGCTCTTGGAAGTATCGCTGCAGCCGGTCGAGGTGGGCGTACGCCATAGTGGTTTCGAAACGGGGGTCGCCACGTGTGAAAGCGAAATTCGTCTCTCCGAGTGCGCCCAGGGGGCCCGGCCCCTGCACGTCGACCCACGGTCCGATCAGGCGACCCGCCGCGATCGCGGTCTCGTCGTAGCCGAGGAGCGGCATCCGGCTGAGTGCCTTAGTCAGCTCCTCGCTGTCGAGGTCGGTGTCCACACCCGCTTGATCCACACCGGGCTCGCGTAGCTTGTTGTTCCTCAGCGCGACGACGGGGTTCGGATCGAAAACGTTGGCGTGACCCTTGGCGAAGACCCGTGCGTCCTGAACGGCTACGACCGAACCATCGACGGCCGAGATATCAACCGTCGCGACGACACCCTCTGCCAGCGACGTAACTGCCACGCGGTAGACGTCGGCGAGGCGGTCGTCGACCGGAACCAACAGGCGTTGCGCGCGGGGATCGGTGGTGGTCGCGTCAACGTCGGCGGCGGCGAGCGCTCGAGCGATGGCGACCGCTGCGGGGATCGGGGCAACCGTGGGCTGCCCGGTGAGCTCGGAAGGCGTTGCCTCGACCTGCCACACGCGGCCGTCCACGATGTGCACGGCAGCCGACGTCGTAGCCACCGGGACGCCGGCGCGGTACTCCCGGCCTCGCACGTGCATCCCGACGATCGAGCGGCGCACCGACTCGAAGCGGAAGGCCGATGCGTCGACCCCGAGCCTGGGGGCCTCGGCCTGCAGGACGCGGGCGGCTCTAACCAGGGCTGCTCGTCCGGGCGTGCCGCTCTCGGCCGCGGTCGAACCACCCAGCGCTACGGGGCCCTGGGCGCCGGCGGCGGAAGGAACGGTCGCCGCCAGGGCCGCTAGTGCGGCGAAGACGGCGAGAGCTCGTCTCATGCGGGCCAGGTTCGCCGCGACCGCCGGGACCCCTGCCCGGGCGGCCTTTAGTTGCCGATCAGATCGGTGACGCTGAAGCCCCGGTCGTCGCGTTTCAGGGCGGTGTCGACCGCGCAAGCTGCCGCGAGGGCTGGCAGCCTCAGATCGCCGTCGAGGACCGGGTTGATGTCGACGACGTTGTTGTCGCCCGCGCGAACATCGATCTGGCGATGCCCACGAACTTCTTGTCGATCCGCCCTACGTCGTCGTCGGTCACGTCGACGATGCCGATTCAGGCCGTGATCTGGGGGATGACCGTCTTCACGAAATGAGCGGTCAAGTCGGGATCGAAGTGGGTTCCGGCCGACCGTTCCATCTCGGCGACCGCTTCCGGTAGCGGCCAGGCTTGCTTGTAGGGCCTGTTGTTCGTCAGCGCGTCGAACACATCGGCGAGGGCAACGATGCGCCCACCGACCGGGATGTCCTCGCCGGCGACTCGGTTGGGGTAACCGCGTCCATCCCACTTCTCGTGGTGTGAGATCGCGATCTGCTCTGCCAGCTGCAGCACGTCCGACGAGCTGTTGGCGAGGATGGCGGCTCCGATCGACGCATGTGTCTGCATCAGCTTGAACTCGTCATCGGTCAGCTTGCCGGGTTTCAACAGGATCGCGTCCGGGATACCGATCTTCCCGACGTCGTGCAGGGCGGCGGCCCGCTCCATGCGTTCGACGTCCAGCTTCGACATGCCGATGCAGGCCGCGAGGAGCGCGGAGGAACGTCCGACGCGGCGCGTGTGCTCGCCGGTGTCGTCGTCGCGGTATTCCGCCGCGATCGCCAGCTTCTGGAGGGTTTCGAGGCGTGCCTGGTTCAGGTCGTGGGTCCGTTCGCGCACGCGCTGTTCCAGGATCTCGTTCTGGTTGTCGAGCTCGCGCGTCATGAAGTAGTTCTCGAGCAGGTTCGTGACCCGGACCAGGACCTCGTTGCGGTTCTGCGGTTTGCGGATGAAGTCGACGGCCCCGGCGGCGAGCACGCGCTCGGAGATCGAATCGTCGACCTCGTTCGTGAAGATCACGATCGGCGGCTTGATGTCGGCCGTCTCGTGCTCGTAGATCTGCTGCATCACCTGCAGGCCGTCGGGCTCGGGCATGTGAAGGTCGAGCAGCACGATGTCGGGATGGGACTGGTGATACAGGGACACCGCTTCACCCGAGTCGGTGCTGGTAACGATCTGTTGGAAGCCGGCCTGCTTCAGCAGGTCCGACAGAGTCTCGACGTCCTGGGGTTCGTCGTCGACGATCAGGACGCGGGCGCCGACCATCTCCTTGGCGAGCATGCGCTCATCTTCCTTCAGGCTCTCCCGGCGCACCAGGTATTTGGTGCATCGGGTTCGGGTTGACCCGGCCGCTCGCGCCCATGCAGGATGCGGCGGTGCCGACACTTGCGGCTACACCCGTGTACGAGCCCGATCCGGGGATGCTCGTGGTCGTCGGCGCGCTGGCCGCGGTCTGGTACCTGGTGATGGTGCTGGTGACGATCGCGCGCTGGCCCAAGCTGCCCCGCCCCGGGCCCGAGACCACCGAGCTCGGCCCCGAGCCTCCGGCGGTTGCGAACCTGGTGGTCGGCCGGATGGGCCTGGACAAGGATGCCGTCCCCGCGACGCTGCTCGACCTCGCGGCACGCGGCCTTATCGACATCGAGGATCGCGGCATCCGCAACTACGTCGTCCGATTGCGAACGCGCCCGAAGCAGGTCACCCCGACCCCGTACGAGAAGCGGGTGCTGGACCACCTGCGAGGTTTGGCGCGCAACGGGGAGATCCCCGCAGGAGCCTTGACGACCGGCCCCGACGACAACTCCGAGCGCTGGTTCAAGTC
This sequence comes from Actinomycetota bacterium, assembly GCA_035249925.1. GTDB lineage: Bacteria > Actinomycetota > CADDZG01 > CADDZG01 > WHSQ01 > MB1-2. The sequence continues at coordinate 4,703 of DATFFR010000020.1, read as the reverse complement.
GTTCCGCAAGGAGGTCGTCGCCGAGGCGCAAGAGCGCGGCCTGTGCCGCGACATGTGGGGCCGGCGCTCGTTGCTGCTCGCTGCGGGATCGGCTGGATTGATCTACCTGGTGTTCAGCGCGGCGCTGGGCTTCAACGAGATCGACGAGGTGAAGCCCTCGGGCCTTCTCAATGTCGTCACGATGATGGTGTACGGCGGCGTCGTTGCCTTCATCCTGCTGGTCGGCAACTCCCGCCAGCGCGATACGCCCGCGGGCCGCGCTGCGGCCGGACGCTGGCTCGGGGTGCGCGATGCGCTGGAGGCGAGTCCGTCGTTCGGAGAGCTGCCCCCCAGCGGCGTCGTCGTGTGGGAGCGCCACCTCGCGTACGCGGCCGCGCTCGGCGTGGCCGGCGCGGCCGTCAAAGCGCTCCCACTGGGGGCCGAGGACGACAGACATGCGTGGACCGACTACGACGGCTCGTGGAAACACGTAACCATCCGTTATCCGTGGTTCCGTCCCGGTTGGGGTCGTCACCCGTGGGCCGCTCTGGGCCTCGGGTTCCTGCTGGCCCTCGTCGGGGTGGCCGCGTTGCGGGGGGTGATCTCGATCTCCGACGATGTACGCGATGCCGCCGGGGATCTGCCGTGGGTAGCGGCCGCGATCGCGTTCGTAGGCGCGCTGACGCTTCTGGCGATCGCGTGGGGCGCGGCCCTGGTCTATCGGGGCGCGATGGACCTTGTCGCCCGTCGGACGATCACCGGAGAGGTCTTGCGGACGCGAGTTCGGGGAGCCCCCTCCCGGCGGCGGGGATCGGGAGAGTCGAACCCTCGCTACTACGTGGCCGTATACGACGGTTCCTCGAACGAGATCGACGCGTGGCGGGTCTCCGCCAAGAAGTACCCGTGGTTCCACCAAGGAGGGACCGTGACGGTGACCGTCACACCGCGCCTCGGCTTCGTCTACGACCGCGAGCAGGTGTGAGCCCGACCGCTGCGCCGGCGTCAGTCCAGGAGGACCCACCCCACCCACACGAGCACCATCGCAACACCTGCGGCGAGCTCGACCAGGATGCCGATGCCGAAACCCACGACCATGTCCTTCGTGCGTTTCCATGCGATGGAGCCGTCGGAGGTGCGCGCGTACTCGGCAAGCCAGATGCCCACGACGCCGCCGATGAGCAGGCCGATCACCGGGATGATGAAGAACCCGACGATCGCTCCGGCGACGCCGGCCAGGACGGACGAGCGCGGTGCCCCTCCTGCGGCCACGCGCTTGTGTGGCAGCACGAGGCCGGCCGCGATCCCACCGATCGCCAGCAGCGTGATCACCGTGAACGCGACCGCAGCCGTCGTTCCGAATCCCGCCATCAAGCCGTAGACCAGGGCCGCGGCCCACACCACGGGGAGCCCCGGCACCAGAGGCAGGGCGGTGCCGACGAGACCCGCAAGCATCACGAGCGCGATGACGAACACACCGACGGCGTCCACACCGGGAGTATGAGGGACGCGCTTCCCCGGGCCGGCGGAGCAGTCTCGTGCACTGGTTAGGTCTCGTCACCCTGGCCGCTGCGGGCGTCGTCGTCGCGCGATGGTTCATGGCGCGCACCGACTCCTTGGGTCGCCCCCGGGCGTTCCCGTGGTTGGGAGTCGGGGGCCTCGTAGTGATCGGCCTCGCGGCCCTGACGCCGTGGTTCCTGCGGGCCCGCCTCGAGACCCGGATGGCCGAGGCGGCGTCGGAGATCGTCGGGCATCCCGTTGAGGTCGAGTGCCAGAGCTTCGGCCAAGCCTTCGTCGACGTGGGGGCCGAGTTCGGCTACGTCGTGTTCCGCGACGGCCGGCCCGAGCCGCGGACCTTGATCAAGCGGCAGCAGTGCCGGGATCTCGCCGCCTATCTGCGCTCGGACATGGAGTCGCCCAGCACCGCACATGTCGTCGCGCTGCACACCCTGACCCACGAAGCGGTGCACATGTCCGGAGTGACCAATGAAGCCGAGACGGAATGCATCGCGGTGCAACTCGATACCCGGATGGCGGAGCTGCTCGGAGCCTCGTCCGATGCCGCTCGGGCCGCCGCGGCAACCTATTGGCGCTCGATCTACCCGCGCATGCCGGGCGGCTATCGCTCCGATGAGTGCCGTCCGGGAGGAGCCCTGGACCGCGGCGGCGGGAACGCGCCCTGGGACCTCTAGCGGGCCGAACGATGCCCGTCCCGGCGTCGGTCCGGGGTGCTCGGTCCGCTCAAGTGATCTCTCTCAGCGCCGAAAACCTTCAACGAGGGAGGTCCCATTTATGTCGATTCGATACCTGAACAAGACCATCGCGGCCGTTCTTTGCCTGGCGGCTCTCGGAGCCGTCCCGGCCCAGGCCGCCCCGGTCAAGCCGGCTCTCGGTCCTTTCATCGAGGACGGCAGCGACTACGACGGTCAGAGCAAATGCTCGCCTTACGCGAAGCCGGGTGTCGTGGCGTTCCAAAGGATGGTCCTCGCGGCCTATCCGGGCACGGGCGCCGGCTCGATCAGCCGAGCGTGCTCGGTCGGGGGAACGAGCGAGCACAAGGAGGGCCGGGCCTGGGACTGGGGCGTGAACGTCGGCGTTCCGTCGCAGCGAGCGGCGGCCGGCAGCATGCTCGATTGGCTGGCCGACACCGACGCCTACGGGAATCGAGCCGCGATGGCGCGGCGCCTGGGGGTCATGTACGCGATCTGGAACCGTCGCATCTGGTTCCCGAGCGGTGGTTGGCGCACCTATTGCGTCGAGCGCAGGGGAGCCTGCCGGGACCCGGAGGACGGCGACATCCGTCATCCTCACACCGACCACGTCCACTTCAGCTTCACCTGGGCGGGAGCGCGCAAGCAGACGACCTTCTGGAACCGGCGCAAGACGCTCGCATCCAGCGCGGTGGCGAGCCCGTCGGGCGGGGTTCTGGTCGCAGGCCGCAACGGCGGGGTCATGACGCTCGGCCCGGCCTGGTACCACGGCTCCAAGAGCGGTGACTACCTGAACGGCGACGTCGTCTCGATCGAGACCACACCAACCGGCAACGGCTACTGGATGTTGACCAGCAAGGGCCGCGTCTTCGCCTTCGGCGAAGCGCGCAACAGAGGCTCGCTGAAGGAGACGCGAGCGGCGGCCATCGCGTCGACCCCGTCGGGCAAGGGCTACTGGATCCTCGCCAAGGGCGGCCGCGTGGCTCCTTTCGGCGACGCCCTGAAGCTCGGCAGCCCCGAGGCCGGACAAGGCCCCTTCGTCTCCATCACCCCCACCCCCACGGGGGTCGGCTACTGGCTCGTGTCGGGTGCGGGAACCGTGCATGCTTTCGGGGACGCGGTCCACCTGGGCGATGCGCGCTCGAACGACGCGGTCTCGATGACGGCGACGGCGAGCGGACTCGGCTACTGGCTCGTGAACCGGGCGGGCAAGGTGCAGGCCTTCGGCGACGCCACCTCGATGGGAGAGATCCCGGGCGATCCCACCTCGCCGACGGTGGCGATCGTGCCCAGTCAGACGGGGGCCGGCTACTGGCTGGTCAACGAGCGAGGGGCTGCCCGTGCCTTCGGTGACGCCGCCGTTCTGAGGAGGAACGTCTCGGCCTCGATCGGCTTCTCGGTACAGGACGTGCTCGGCTCCATCTCCGAGTAACCGGTTGATGGAGCTCCGACTAGTCCTTCTCCGGCCGTTTATCTCCTCAAAACGGTGGGTCCCGGGCGGCCGTGATCTTCGCGGACTAGTCAGTCGAACCCGGCAAAGCGGGCATTTGGTCCGTTTGCCCTATAGCGGATTTGACCCACGTTGCCCATTCAGGCGCCCCGGATACCCGCCGATGCTTGATCAGCGGCAATAAGCCATGAGAGAGGCAGGACGATGAAGGCATCGGCGGGGGCACCGCCTCGGACCACCTCCAGCACCGACCGGCGCATGGCGCGTCTGGTCAACGGGGTCAAGCGAACCCTTCCTCAGGGCATCCCCCTGGCCGAAGACATCTGGGCGACCAGACATCGGGCGCTCCTCGTCATCCTCTGGCTCCACGCGGTCGCGATCCCGGGCTACGCGGTTGCCCGTGGCTACGGCCTCCTGCACAGCTTGTTCGAGGGGTCGCTCATCATCCTGCCGGCATTCGCCGCGTCCCAGAAGGAGCTCTCCAAGACGATCAGGATGGCGGCCGTGACCCTTGGTCTGGTCACGTCGTCGGCGATCATGGTTCACCTGTCGGGCGGTCTTATCGAGGCCCACTTCCACTTCTTCGTGATGGTGGCGGTTATCACGCTGTACCAGGCCTGGATCCCGTTCCTTTTGGCGATCGGTTACGTCGTTCTCCACCACGGCATCATGGGCGCCGTTGACCCATCGTCCGTTTTCAACCACGCCGCGGCTCTCGAGCACCCCTGGAAGTGGGCGGCCGTGCACGGGCTGTTCATCAGCGGCGCCAGCGCAGCCGGGCTTGCGGCCTGGAGATTGAATGAAGACGCGCAGAACAGCCTCACGCGCTCGTTCGAGAAGCAGATAGAGAGAGAGCAACTCCACCTGCGTCAGCAGGCCGAGGCGCAGCAGGCGATCAAGGAGAGTCAGGAGCGCTTCCGTGCCTTGGTGCAGAACTCGTACGACATCGTGACGGTCCTGGGAACGAGCGGCAAGATCGACTACATCAGCCCATCGGTGGAACGCGTCCTGGGCTACAAGCCCGAGGACATGATCGGCGATGTTGGGCCCGACTACGCGCACGAAGA
>DATFFR010000019.1:0-16249 GCA_035249925.1 Actinomycetota bacterium | reverse complement strand
CCCGAACCGCATTCGATCCCCGGCGCGGACCCGAAGTGGTGGAAGTTCACGCTCTATCCGGGCTGGCGCGGGGACGCGGAGGGGCCGTTGGAGGTCGTGTGCGCGAAGCAGTGGAAGCTGTCCTACGACTATGCGCTGGAGGGTCTCGCGACCGTTCCGGAGGGCCGGTGGACGGCGGTGCGTTACGAGGAGCTGGCCGACGACCCGCCGGGCGAGGTCGAGCGCGTGATGGATTTCCTGGAGTTGCCGTTCGAGGACGAGGTGCGAGAGAAGGCGATAGGAGCCCGAACCAAGCCGGTCAACGTGGTCACCCCTCCCGAACGCGGCAAGTGGCAACGCGAGAACCCCGACGAGATCCAGCGCATCCTGCCCCTGATCGCCCCGACGATGAAGGCCATGGGCTATGGAGACTGAGCTTCGCTCGCTCGATATGTCCCGGCGTACGTTCGCCGATCTCACCGGGGAGCTTGCAGGGTTCGTTCGTAACAAGGGCGACGGTCTCGCCAGCGTTTTCGTGCCGCACGCGACGGCCGGGATAGCGATCATCGAGACCGGCTCGGGGACCGAGGCCGATCTCGAGGAAGCGCTGGGCCGATTGCTTCCGCGCGACGACTGCTGGAAGCACAGCCACGGCTCCCCGGGCCACGGCGCCGATCACGTCCTGCCGGCGTTCATCTCCCCTAGCGTGACGATCCCGGTCGTGGCCGGCGAGTTGCAGCTGGGCACGTGGCAGAGCGTGGTTTTCGTAGACACCAACCGTGACAATCCTCAGCGCAAGGTGCGCTTCAGCTTCCTCGCCTAGGTAGTGGCCAGGCTCCGGATCTTTGCGACGGGGAGGCCGGCGATCCCCGCCTTCGCCTTCAGGCGGGCGGCCGCGCTTGGATTCGGGTAGCGGCGTTCGAATCCCAGCTCGCTGAGGACGTCGCCGGCTATCGCCTCGAAGATCTCGACGTGGGCCGGCGGCATGTCGGTCTTCCACGAGCGCACCCTGCGGATCGCTTGTTCGGTGACGTTGGGGTTGTACTTCTCGGCTCGTGCCAGCGCGCCCTTCTGAGTCTGCGAGGTGTCGAGCATGATCGGGTCGAAGGGAACGCCGACGAAGGCGCAGATGTCTTTGACCTCGCCCTCGTTGTCCTCGACCAGGTCGGTGTACATGATCTCGATGTAACGGCCGCGCTCGAGGACGCGTCCGTCGCGCATGCCGCGGGCGACGCGGTCGGCCCACAACTCTGCTGCCTTGGCAACGTTCTTCGGGCCGAAGGGAACGTCGGCGTAGGAGAGAGCGACGTCGCGACCGTCGCGGATCAGATGGATGAACCGACAATCGGGGAACAGCGCAGCGAGCTCGGGGATGTTCTCGACGTAGCGCGGGGTCTTGTCCCCCCAGCGATTCTTGCCCTGGGCCTTCGCGTAGGCGCGATAGGTAGCGTCGATGGCTTCCGCGTAGGGGGCCCGGTCCAGCCCGGCCAGCTCGTCCCGGACGGCCTCGATCGGGAGGCCCCACGCCTCGAAGCGTTTGTGCCCCGCGAGACGTGCCAGGAAGTCGTCGACGCGAACCTCTTCCGGCCCCTCGTGGAGCTCGGTGACGAACCTGGATTCCGGAGGCACGGCGATCTCGGGATGGGCGTTCATCGTCAATCGCAGGAAGGTCGTCCCGGACCGGGCCGATCCGACGATGAAGAACGGGGGGCTCTCCGCCACTCAGTGCTCCAGGCCGGTACTCATTCTTTGCGCATTTCGCGTCCCTGAGCACCTCGTTTTGCACGAAGAGTGTGGGCGGGAACTTGCGTGACGTTGCACTAGAGGTAGCCGAGGTCGCGCAAGTGCTGCTCGATCGTCGCCTCGTCCTCCTCGGAGAGCGGCGCGTCCTCGTTCGCGACGGTCGATGCCTCGACCCGGGCGATGAAGGCCTCGAGCGGGCGGGCGACCTCCGGATATCGGCTGTAGAGGTTGTGCTTCTCGTCCGGCGCCCCGCCCCCGTTTAGCTTGTACAGCGACGGCTTGCCGCCGCCGGCGCGCAGCAGCTTCCAGTCCGCCGTCCGGGCCCCGGCGATCCGGTTGCCCTCGAGCTTGACGCCGACCGCCTCCATATAGGCAGGCTCCTCGGGAAGCGAACCACCTTCCATCAACGGCCTGAGGCTGCGGCCGTCGATCGCGTCGGGTTGCTTCAGGTCGCAGAGGTCGGCGAGCGTCGGGAAGAGGTCGACGTGGCGCACCTGCTCGTCGATGTGTGCGGACGTCACGCCGGGCCCCGCGATGATCAACGGCACCCTGACCAGATGCTCGTGCAGCGCGAAGCCGTGGCCTACGGAGAGGGACTGGAACCTCTGGTCGAGGGCGGGGAGCCAGCTCTTCAGCCGCAGTGTCTTGCGCGACTTGCGTGCCACGCGGATCAGCTTCTGTTGGAAGGGCGTGTCCGGGTAGTCCTCGCCGTGGTCGCCGGTGATGACGACGATCGTGTTGTCTCCACACGCATCGAAGACGGGCTGTAGCCACTCATCGGTCGCGCGGACCGCGGCCTGGTATCCGGCCTTGTCCCATCGCTTCGTGAAGTCGGGCGGCGCGCGGTACGGCCGGTGGACCTCCCAGATGTGCAGCAACATGAACCAGGGGTCGACGTAGGAATGCATCCTGCCGACGACCTCGTCGCGCCACTCGAAGAAGGGGACCTTGTAGCCCTGCCGGTGGTTGGCATCGGCGAATCCCCGAAGGATCCCGGTCTGGGGGAGGAGCGGGCCGGTGACCTCGGCATGCGTTTGGTAGCCGCTCGCTGCGAACGCGTCGGCCATCGTCGTCAGCGTGCTCGAGAGCCGGTAACCCTGGAGGCCTCGCACCCCGTGCTTGGGCGGGTAGCAGCCGGTCAGGATCGACGAGAACGAAGGGGTCGTCGACGTCGTCGTGGAGACGCAGTGCCTGAACGCGGTTCCCGAGGCGGCGAAGCGGTCGAAGTTGGGGGTCTCGACCTCCCGGCCGAACACGGCGTCGGCGCGCAGCGAGTCCACGGCCAGCAGGAGCACGTTCGGCGCGGGCAATCAGACCTCCGGTAGTGGGATGCGGTGCAAGGCGGCCATCCTACCGGCGAGGCCGGGATGTGACCGGCTTGTCCGATTCGGGCCTTAACGGGTGGCCGGTTCACGCAGAAACGGGCTACGCGCTAAATAGCCCACCTTGACCACTTAGAACGGCTCGCCCGCCACCGATAGCTCTCGTAAGAACTACCTAGAGGAGGTTGCAGCATGAAACTAGCTCGCGCTGTACGGGGCGCCGTCGCCCTGTCGTTGGTATTGGGTCTCGTTCCTCTCGGCACCGCCCAGGCCGCCCGCAACAAGCCGCCTCGCATCAAGAAGGCGGAGATGAAGGACAAGGACGGGGACGGTCTCGGCGACCGCATCGTCCTGACCTACAACGAGCGGATCAACCACAAGCTCGACACGCGTCGCTTCCCGTTCAGGGTCGACGGCTACAAGATCCTCAAGGTCAACGGCGCCCGTAAGTCGCTGAAGCTCACGATCGTGTTGAAGGAGAGCGACACCGCTCCCGTCAAGCCCGCGTTCGTGAAGTACAGCCGCACGAAGAAGCAGCCGGTCAGAGATCTCAAGAAGAAGCAGGCCGCCAAGCAGCTGCTGAACCGGAACATCATCGGACTGGCGGCCACACCTCCGCCTCCGCCCGAGGAGGGCGAGTTCTCGCTGTCCGTCGCCAAGTCGGGCGATGGGCTCGGTACCGTCTCCGACAACCAATCGAAGATCAACTGTGGGACGAGCTGTGGCGCGAGCTACCCCGAGGGCACGTCTGTCACTTTGACGGCGTCACCCGACGCCGCCACCCAAGCCAAGTTCGCCGGTTGGACCGGAGCATGTACGGGAACGACCACCACCTGTACCGTCACGATGGACGCGGACAAGTCCGTCACCGCCGGATTCTCGAAGGCGGGCACCTTCCTATTGACGGTGTCGAAGGGCGGGACCGGTACGGGAACCGTGACCTCGACGTCCGCGCCCACGCAGCCGGCCCAGATCAATTGCGGCACCACGTGTTCGGCGAGCTATCCGAAGGACGCGAAGGTCACTCTGACCGCGACCGCCGACCAGGCGAACCAGTCCAACTTCGCCGGTTTCAGCGGTGGTGGCTGCGGCCTCTCCAGCACCTGCGAAGTGACCATGACGCAGGCGCAGAACGTGACTGCTACGTTCAACAAGATCGGCAACTTCCTCCTAACGATTACCAAGGCGGGAAGCGGGACGGGCCTTGTCACCTCCACGTCTTCGCCCGCGCAGACGGACCAGATCAACTGCGGCTCGAAGTGCACGGCGAGTTACCCGGCCGCGACGCAGGTGACGTTGACCGCAACTCCCGACCAAGGCATGACCTTCGCCGGCTGGAGCAACGGCGGCTGCACCGGTACAACCCCGACGTGCCAGGTCACGGTGAACGCCGCCAACGGCGTGACAGCGACCTTTAACAGCCCGACCACATGGCAGCTGACCGTGGAGAAAAGTGGCAGCGGTACCGGCTCGGTAGCCGCGACGTCTAACCCGTCACAGGCGACGCAGGTGAACTGCGGACCTACATGTCAAGTGAACTATCCGAACAACGCGACGGTCACGCTGACCGCCACGGCCGACATCGACTCGGACTTCTTCGGCTGGTCGGGCGGAGGCTGCTCCGGCAGTGAGCTGACCTGCAACGTGCTCATGAGCGAGAACAAAACCGTCACCGCGACGTTCACCCCCAAGCTGGTCGGGACGACGCGCACCTTGACCTTCTCCGCCACCAACGGCACGGGGCTCTGCAGTCCGCCGCCGGAGGATGGGGACGGCATATGCAACGGCACCTACGGTAACGGTGCCATCGTGTCGATCGTTGCGGAGGCTGCGGAGGGCATGGACCCCCTCAGCGCCGTGTGGACCGGCTGCGACGTGACACCGCTGCCGTTGGCGCCCTGTGTTGTCACTATGACCGGCGACAAGACCGTGACGGTGACTTTCAGCGAAGGCAGCTTGCTCGAGCTCTCCGTCAGTGGAGGGAGATCGATCCAGTAGCACCCGTCTGTATCAGCTAGGCCTGCGGGTCGGTTGCAAGCGTTACTCCTCTAGGTAGCTTGCAGCCGGCCCGCTTTCATTCTGAGGGAGACTTCCTCCCCATGGAACGGTCCTTTCCCACGATCGATGTGCTGGACGTCCCGGTCGCGCGTCTGATGCCCGACGAGGCTCTCGAGCGCATCGCCGCGGCCTATGCCGCCGGGACGCCCGCTGTGGTCGCCTACGCCAACGCACACACGCTGAACCTCGCCTCGGGAGATCCCGGGTACGCCGAGGTCCTGCGCCGGGCGGCGATCGTCCTGAACGACGGCTCGGGTATCGCGCTGGCCGCGCGGATCCAGGGCAGCCGCTTCCCGGCCAACCTCAACGGCAGCGACTTCAACCCCCGCATCGTCGGCCTTGCCGCCGCGCGGGGCTGGCCCGTCTACTTCCTCGGCGCCCGGCCGGGGGTTGCCGAGCGAGCCGCCGCGGCGATGGGCGCGCTGTATCCCGGCCTCGTGGTGTCGGGGTGCCGTGACGGCTACTGGTCGCCCGAGCAGAACGGGATCGTGGTGGAATCGATCCGCGCGTCGGGGGCGGGACTCGTGATGGCCGCGCTCGGAAACCCCCTTCAAGAGGAGTGGCTCGATTCGCATCTCGCCGCGACCGGTGCGGCGCTCGGCGTCGGCGTCGGCGCCTTCTTCGATTTCGCCGCCGGAGAGGTGCCCCGCGCGCCCGCGTGGATGAATCGGTGGGGGATCGAGTGGGTGTTCAGACTGGCGCACGAGCCCGCGAGGCTCTGGCGTCGCTACATCGTTGGCAACCCACTCTTCCTGGCCCGCGTGGTGCGGCGGCGCCTATCGGGGGGCCCGTCTAGCTAGAGCGCGCGCAGTCGAGCGCCTCCTTCAGCTCCTCCGGCGTGAGTGCGGTGAGGAACACCTTCTCGTCGGCGCGTTCGGCGAACTCCCCTAAGGCGTCCTGGTCGGGGGCGTTGTCGCCGATCGTGTAATTGCGTAGGAACCCGGCGACCTCCGCGGGGTCGAGATCGTTGCGCTGGGCCTCCTTCTCGTCGAACATGATCTGGTAGCCGCGGTTCGACTGGATCAAAGGGACGTCGGGGGTGACCGTGTCGAAACGCTCCTCGATGTCGGCGCTCGTCTCGCTCATGATGATGTTCCACCCGCCGGTCTCCTCCGGATACGGGGTCTGACCGTGGTCTGCGGTAAGAGCGAGCACGTAATTGCGGCGCCCGACGAGCTCGTCGAGGAACGCGACCAATCCTGCGAGCTGACGATCCTGTTCCTCGAGCGTCTCCTTCTCCTCGGGCTCGATCATGTTCCATTCATGGCCCACGAGGTCGGTGCTCTTGTAGTTGGTGAAGAAGAGGTCGGCGACGTCGTCCTGTCCGTACCCTTCGTTCGTCAGGAGCTGTTGCAGCTTCTGGGTCTGGTAGATCGACCATGCCGGCGTGAAGCGGATCTTGCCCGAGACCGCGCTGAGCGGGTTGCCGAGCCACCGTTCGTCGGCCTCGCCGTCACGTGCGTCCACCTCGGCGATGGCGTCCTCGAGGCCTTCATTCCCCAGCAGGTAGTCGGGCAGGGCGTAGATCCCATCGCTCGTGCGGAACTCGACCTCGCTGAAGCTGTCCATGACCGCGACGTCGAGGTCCCCGCCGTCGAAGTCGGCCCCATGGCCGATCATGCCGAGGTGCCAGTTGTCGCGCGCGAGCATGCCCACCAGGGGCACATTGCCGTTCGCGACGTCCCATAGGTCTCCCAGCGTCGGCGCGCGCAGGTACTCGGGAGACGCGCCCTCGAACGCGTCGATCACCTCGCCCTTCACGCGGATGTGAGTGTCGGACAGGCCGTGGCGTTTGGGGAAGGCGCCGGTGCCGATGGTTGCGTGGATCGACGGAGTGATCGAAGGCGAGGAGCCCACCACCGCATCGGAGTAGGACGCACCCCGGCCCATCATGTTGCCGAGCTCCGGCCACGAGTCGGGCCAGTACTCGAGAACGTTGTCGCCGCCGCCGTCCCACACCACCGTCAGGATGAGCCTCGGCGTGCCGTTGCGGCGGCGCTCCGGGAGCAACGCCTCCGTCAAGACGGTCCCGTCGACCTCTACCGGCATCTCGAAGTCCAAAAGATCGGCGTAGGTCGGGACGAGATCCGCCACGGTCACGGGGCGGTCGCTCTCCACGCCGCGCTTGATGAACCCGGGCCCATAGAGGACGAGGGGCACGTCCTGCGTGTACGCGAACGGCGTCGAATGGCGCGTGCTGTACTGATTCGGGAGGCGCTCGATCGTCAGTACGTCACCCGACCGTCCCGGGACGTAGCCGCGCCAGACCCGCTCGAGGATCTCGACCGGGATATCGCACGCCCGGACCAGCGCGGTCCGATCGGGCCCGTCGTCGGCGTCCCTCCGCGACAGGAAGAAGTATCCACCGCCCACGGCGGCCCCTACCAGCAAGCCGGCCAGCAGGATCGGCAGAACGCGTCGTCTTTTGCGCCTGAACAGCGCCGGGGCGCGCGACGACGGTTTGAAGGCAGCCATGTGCGCGAAGGTACTCTGCTCGCCGTGGAAAAGACGACAGAACGGGCGCCCTCTGCCTTCGTCATCGCGACGTACAACCGACCGGATGACTTGACGAGAACGGTCGAGAGCCTGCTCGCCCAAACGGTGTTGCCGACCGAGCTGTGCATCGTGGATTCGAGCCCCGATGCTCCGGCGCGCGAGTCCATCGAGAAGATGTGCGAGGAGGCGGGTCTGCCCGTCGACTACCACCATCCGGCGCCGCGGGGACTGACCGTGCAGCGCAACGTCGGCATCGATCGAACCACCGGCGATCCCGTGTTCTTCATCGACGACGACGTCTGGATGGCTCCGGACTGTCATGAGGAGGTGCTGGCCGAGTACGGACGGTGGGGACCGGAGCTCGGCGGCGTACGCGCGACTCCGGTGCGTCCGGCCACGCCCTCGCTGGCCACGCGCATCTACCGGCGCATCTTCGGGATCGGGGGCTGGTGGCCGGAGGCAAGCGGCAAGGTGCGCTCCGGTTTCTATGCGGAGGGGGTCTCGGACTCGGCGGGTGTGCGGAAGATCGAGTATTTCAACGGCTGGTTCATGTCTTACAAGCGCGAGGTCTTCGAGCACGAGCGCTTCGACGAGGCCCTCGCCGGCTACGGATACAAGGAGGACATCGACTTCTCGTACCGCGTCTCGAGACGCTACGTGCTGCTGCAGACCCCGAAAGCGCGGTGCGACCACCTGAAGAGCCCGAGCGCGCGCTTGAACTCGCACAACCTGCAGCGGATGAATCTTGCCAACCAGTTCTACCTGCATCGCAAGCTGATGCCGCAGGACGGGCTACATCGCGCGGCGCTCTGGTGGGCGTGGCTGGGTCTGTTCATCCTGAACATCGGCAAGGCCCTTCAGACGAAGGACACCGGCCTGGTGACCGGCATGATCGCCGGGGCCTGGGAACAGGCGCGCGGGCGCGGTCTGGTCGACCCTGCCGCGGAAGCGGCGCGTTCGTGAGTCCCTTCGAGGCCGACGCTCGGGGAGCCAAGAAGCGCGACTACTGGTTCACCGTCCTGCTGACCGATCCGCTGGCGGTTCCCCTTACGAACTTCCTGGCGAGGCGGCGGCTGCTGACACCGAACCAGGTCACGATCGTCAGCCTGCTGCTGGGGCTGTCGGTGGGCGTCTTCTTCGCCACGGCCCAACGCTGGGGCCTGGTGGCAGGGGGGATCGCCTTCTATCTGGCCTTCGTCACCGACTGCGTCGACGGCAAGCTTGCCCGGGCCACCGGTATCACGAGTGCCAAGGGCCAGGCCCTGGACGCGCTGGCCGATGGGGGCCGGAGAGCAAGCGCGATCTTCGGTCTTGCCGCCTATGTGTATGGGAACCAGGTGACGGTGGCCCGTACCGGGGAGGCGGTGCAGCTGACGCGAACGCACGTCGGAGATTCGTTCGACCTGTTCCATCTGATGGTGGTGATCGTCTATGCCGTGCTGGCGTACTACTTCCTCGAGATCTCGGGGGCCGAGAAGGGCGAGCCGGCCGGCGGGGTGCGCGGGAGGTGGTCGCAGACCTTGGCGAGGTACCGACTGCTGCCGAACCCGGGGATGCCCGACGTTCAGGCGATCGTGTTCATCTTCGGTCCGATCACCGGCTTCGTGATCGAAGCGCTGCTCGTCGGGATCGCGATGGTGACGGTGGCTATCCTGCTCACCGTGAGGAGACGACTCAGATGACACGGAAGGTGTTGATGCTCGGCCTCGACGGCATGACGTACAACGTGCTGACGCCTGCGTTCAAGGCCGGCCACATGCCCCGCTACAAGGAGCTGCTCGATCGCAGCGCGTCCGGGATCCTCACCTCGACGGTGCCGCCGTACACACCGCCGGGATGGACCTCGATCTTCACCGGGGTGAACCCGGGCAAGCACGGGATCTTCGGTTTCACGTTGGGGAACGTCCAGCAGAACCGCGGTCTCGTTCGCCTCGACAAGGTGACGGCACCCGCGCTGTGGAACGCGGCGAATGCCCAGGGCAAGCGCGTCGGATTGTTCAACATCCCCATGACGTATCCGGCCCCCCCGGTGGACGGCTTCTCGGTGTCGGGCATGTTGACGCCGGAGGGTGGGGGAGCGACGCCGGAGAACTTCACCCACCCGACGTCGCTCCGGGACGAGATCCTGCGCGTCACGGGCTCGTACGAGATCGATATCGAGGTGAACTACGACGAGGACTGGAAGTCGACCGAGATCATCGAGCGGCTGTCGCGCAACCTCGATAAGAAGCGGAAGGCCCTGCAGTACCTGCTCGAGAAAGAGAGTGATCTGCCGCTGTTGTTCGCGGTCCTCGAGGCGCCCGATCGGCTTATGCACGTGCACTACAAGTACATCGACCCGCGCGAGGAGCACTACTCCCGCCCCGAGGCGGAGCCGATCCGGGCCCGGGCGTGGGCGTTCTTCGACGAGATGGATGCGATGATCGGCGACCTTCTCGACTGGGCGGGCAAAGACTCATACGTCATCACGATGTCGGACCACGGTTTCGGCCCGAAGGACAAGAGCGTCAACGTCAACGTCGCGCTCCGGGAGTGGGGGCTGTTGTCGGTGAAGGGTGCAGGCGGGGCGGTTACGCGATCGGCCGGGTTGCGCAAGCTCGCGCGGCAGGCGAAGAAGGCGCTCCCGAAGTCGGTGTGGCAGAGGGCCAAGGGGGCCGCGCAGTCGTCGATCGACTGGTCGACCACGAAGGCGTTCTCGGCCCCCATCCCCCAGCAGGGCATCTACGTCAACCTGCAGGGACGCGAGCCGAAGGGGATAGTCGCGCAAAGCGACTACGAATCGGTCCGGGACGAGATCATCGATCGACTGAAAGCCCTGACGGATCCGGACGACGGCAAACCGGTGGTCGACCGGGTGTACAAGCGCGAGGAGGTCGTCCACGGCTCCCAGGCGGTCAACGCACCCGACCTCTTCCCGGTGTGCCGGGCCTACTCCTACGAGCTCTCGGACGGTCTCTACTCGCCGGGGATCCTCGACGACTATCGCGCGTTGCCGAGAGGCTTCCACCACATGGACGGCGTCTTCGGAGTCGCCGGACCGGGGGTATATCCCGGCAAGGGCGCTCAGGCCCATCTCTACGACATCGCGCCCACGGCCCTCTATCTGGCCGGCTGCAAGCTTCCGGAGATGGACGGGCGCGTCCTGGAAGAGCTTCTCAACCCCGAGATGCTTTCGACCAGGCCGGTCGAGGTCGAGGCCATGGATCTGCCGATGGCCGGCGAGGGGGCCGAGGCGGCCGCCTACTCGGCCGAGGAGGAGGCCCAGATCGAGGAGTCCCTCCGCAACCTGGGCTATCTCTAGAGGTTGCCCGTCGGGGTGGATCGACGCCCCCCACGCCCCTGCGCGAAAAGGGGCAATCCGGCACGTCGGCGGTAACCGTACGAAGATTGAGGCGTCTGAACGAGGCCGGTAATGCACATGAAAGGGGACTGAAGTGGCAGATCGAATGACCGCCGGAAAGACCCCGACCCAGACGTTCGCTCTGGTGTTCGGTGCGATCTACATCCTCGTAGGGCTGCTCGGTTTCGTGAACGACCCGATCCTCGGGATCTTCAACGTCAACGCCCTGCACAACGTCGTGCACCTGGCGATCGGCGCCGCCCTGGTGTTTGGCTCACGCGACCACGCCACCGCGAAGACCATCAGCCTCATCGTCGGTGTCGCGTATCTTCTCGTCGCGGTGCTTGGTTTCGTCGCCAAGGACTTCATGGAGGACCTCCTCGACATCACGGACGACGGCAAGGGCATGGCCGACAACCTGCTGCACCTCGTGACGGGGGCGCTGGCCGTCTACTTCGGCACCGCAGGCGGCGAGAGCCGCGCGACCACGACCACGACGGTCTAGCCGGCAACGGGATCGATCGAGAGGCCCGCTTCGGCGGGCCTCTTGCGCGTCTACCCTTGGTTCCATGGCGGCAGGGGGCGGGCGCGCGACCAAGATCGCGGCGTCGGTGTTCGGAGCCGCCTATCCCATCGTGGCGTTCTGGTTGTTCGCCGCCTTCGTCACGCTCATCGATCGCGAACAGGCTCCCGAGCGTCTAGCGATGATCGTGGCCGGCGTCGTCGGCCTCTACCTGCTCCGTATCCGCGTCCCCACGACCAAGGTCTTGCTCGTGGCGCTCGCCGTGGCGGCCGGTTCGTTAGGACTGCTTCGCGCGTGGCAGGCCTACGAGGCCGTCGACCAGCGGCGGGAGCCGCACATCGACATCGCCACGACGACGATCGCTTCGGTCGAGCTGCAACGAGAGGGCCGCAACCCGTACACCGAGGTCGTGGACCACATCGGCCTGCAGGTCGATCCGACCGGCACCGGGTTCCACTACTTCGGCGGGTTCAAGTACGGGCCGGCGATGACGTGGATCTATACCCCGGGCGTCCTGGCGCGCGGACCCAGCGGCTTCTACATCACGAACTTCGCCTTGCTGATGATCGCGGCGGGAGCGGCCGCGTGGTGGGTCTCCACGCGCGGGATCTCGGCGACACTGGGCGCGGCTGCGCTGGTTCTGGTCCCGGGGTTCCTGCAGGACGAGCTGTTCGCCGCGGGTTCTAACGACATCGCCGCGATCGCCACGGCGTTGGTCGCCTTCGCCTTTCGATCGCACGGTCTCGGTGTGGCGGCGGGGATCGCCCTGGGGGTGAGTTTCGGGATGAAGCCGATGCCGGCCCTGGTGCTGACCGTGCCTCTGCTGTTGTCGGGCGCGACACGCATGAGGGTTGCCCTCGCGGCAGGACTGACCGCCCTTGCGTGCTATCTGCCGGCTTTGATCCGGTCTCCCAAGGAGTTGATCGCGGGGCTGATCACGTTCAACGCAAGGCGTCCACCGGACGAGACGAGTCTGCTCGACGGCGCGCCGGACCTCGTCGTTATGGCCGCGGTAGCGCTCAGCCTGGCGGCGGCCGTAGGTCTCGCGTGGTGGTGGGATCGTCGCCGCGCCCGGTGGGAGCCCGGATCCACGGCTCTGGTCGCCTCGGCCGCCGTCGCGGTGGCGTTCCTCGGGAGCCGCCAGGTGCACCGGAACTACATGGTCTGGCTCCTGCCCCTGATGGCCGTGGCGCTGGCAGGGCGGGTGTGGGCCGAGCCGACCAACAGTGCAGCCGAACCCGCCCTTGGTGATTAGTTAGACGCGGGCGGCGCTCTCGAGGTCGTCTACCGCGAACAGCAGCTCGGTCTCGCCCTCGCCGCGCTTTACGACGTAGGCGGCCGAGATCTGCACGCCCTCGGCTGCGAGCCGGCGGCAGTAACGGCCGAGCTCGCCGGGGCGATCGTCGAGGGTCGCCGTCAGCACGGGACGCGATCCCTCCACGTTGAAGCCGTTGGATTGAAGCAGCTCGCTGGCGTCCTCACCGTCGTCGACGACCAGGTGGATGACGCCGCGGCCCTCGAACGCGGAGGCCGAGAGCGTCTCGATGTTGACCCCCGCACCGCCGAGCAGCTCTCCGATCTCGGCGAGGATCCCCTGCCGATCGTCGACGGTGACGATGATCTCCTCGAGCATCTACGAAGCGTACTCCTCAAACGAGAGCCCGGGAACGGCTATCGCAGTGCCCGCTAGTGCGCGCCCTCCGCGGTTCCCACCGCGCGCAGCGTTCGCCAGAGGATCCAGAGGTCGAGCGAAAGCGACCAGTTCTGGATGTAGAACAGGTCGTAGCGCACGTAGTCCGAAAAGCTTGTCTCGGTTCGGCCGCTGACCTGCCACAGGCCGGACATCCCCGGCTTGACCTTGAGCCGGTTGCGGACCCAGTCGTCGTACTGCTCGACCTCGGACGGCAGCGCCGGACGCGGACCCACCAGGCTCATCTCTCCCTTGAGCACGTTCCATAGCTGAGGGAGCTCGTCGATCGAGTACCGGCGCAGGACCTTGCCGGCCTTGGTCACGCGCGGGTCGTCTGCAAGCTTGAAGAGCAGCCCCGGCCCCTCGTTGAGGTGCTCGAGCTCGGCCCGGCGCTCCTCGGCGTCCGCGTACATCGACCGGAACTTCATGCACTCGAATTGCTCGCCGTCCCGGCCCACCCGCACCTGCTTGAAGATCACCGGGCCCTCGGAGTCCCGCTTGATCCAGACCGCGACAACCGCCAACAAAGGTGAGAGCAGGAGCAGCCCGAAGAACGACCCGAATACGTCCAACGCCCGTTTGAGGGTCTTCTGAGCGCGGTCCATACCGGTGCGTCTTACGTAGAGCAGCGGGACGCCGGCCACCGACTGCACGATCATGCGCGATGCCATCAGGTCGATCGTTCCCGACGTCATCTGCAGATCCACGTCGATGTCCTGCAGCTCCCAGAACAGACGATTGAGCCGCGTGGTGTCGAAGGCCGACGCGGCAACCAGGACGAGACCGGCGTCATGGTGTGCGATCAGCTCACGCAGCTGCGCGGTGGTTCCGATGACGTTTCCCTCGTCCCCATCGCTTCCGGTCGGCACGTCGTCGTCGACGAAACCTAGGACCTTGTAGCCGAGCCACCCCTCGCGCTCCAACGCCTTTGCCACGGTGCGCGCTTCGTGGTTGGCGCCGAGGACGATCGTCCGCGTCGTGTCGCCACCCCGGCGGCGCAGGAAGTGCAGGGCTTTGCGGACGAGTAGCCGTTCGCCGCCCACAACGAAGAAGGCCGACGCCATGGCAAGCAGCGCCCATCCGCGCGCCAGGTTCATGTTGAAGATCGAGTCGGTGATGAAGATCACCACCGTGCCGGCCACTACGCCGTGGAAGACCTGTTTGAACTCGTTGACGGGGCCGAGCACCTGGCGCGGTTCGTACAGCCCGTAGAGATAGAACAGCAGGACCCAGACGGGGACGGCGGCGAGGGTGATGAGGGTGTAATCCCAGCGCGCGGCGGGGGCGCCCTCCAGGATCTCGAAGCGAAGGATGGTGGCCCAGAAGAGAGCCACCGAGACCGCGATCGCGTCGGCCAGAGCCCGCAAGGCGATCCGGCGCGCGCTGCGCCGCTGCAGCGGCTGCCGGATGGCGGTTCTCTGCGGATCGAGCGCTATCGCAGGTGCCGGTTGCGCCATCGTCGCATTTCTCCCCGGGTCGCGGATCCGTGCGTCAGAGGTAGCCGAGCCCCCTCAGGGATTCCTCGATGATCGCCTCTTCCTCGGCCGAGTAGGGCGATCCCTCGTCGGCCTCCGTCGATGATAGGGGGGCGGTGGTTCGGATGGGCCGATCTTCGAGGACTCCGTCCTCGAAGGCCTCCACCAGCACGTCGCCGTCGAGTCCCGACGGCACATCGAGGCCCGCGAGGTAGAGCAGCGTCGGGGTGACATCCATCACGGAGCCCTCGATGCGGGCGCCGGCCGTGACGCCGCTCCCGGCCACTACCACGATGCCGTCGGGGTGGTGCACGCCGCGCGGAAGATGACGGAGATCGGTGAAGGCCTTCCGGTGGAACAGCTCGTCGTCGAGCTCGTACCGGTGATCGCGGAGCACCGGCAGGACGTCCGGAGCGCCTTTCATCTCTTTACCGTGGAACACGTCCTGGGAACGCCAGACCCGATCCGTCGCGGGTCGCCCGTCGGGCGCTACGAGAGCCTCGAATCTGCGCACGAGCTCCTCCTTGAACGGTTCGAGGTCGATCGGATCGACGATGCCGTGTTTCTCGCGCCCCTTCAGGTTGACGAACACGCCCTGCTGGGGGATCGGTGATGCGAACGCCCTGGTGTGGGCCCAATCGATCGCCGCGAACGTGCGGCCCTTTGCTTCTCGGGCGAGCTTGCGGGGGAGGAACCGCTTGGCAACTGGGACCAGGCTGCGCGCCAGCCCACTCTGCATCGCGGTCGCGGATCGCTTGAGTTTGAGGTAACCCCATTCGACGAGCAGCGCGTTGAGGTGGACGCTCACCTCCCACGCGGTGAAGCCGTGGTCGGAGCACACGACCACCCCACCGTCGCTGCCGGCGTAATCCTCCAGCAGCCCGACGATGCGATCCATCGCCTCGAAGCAGGCCGTTACCGAAGGCCGCAAGCGCTCGCCCTCGGGCGTCTCGTACAGCTCGTCGGAGGGATCCATGTATCGGTAATAGACGTGCTGAAGCCGATCGGGTGCTTCCAACACAGAGAAGATGATCTCGGGCGGATCGAGCTCGAGCAATCCCTCCAGCACCTTCTCGCGTTGGCGGATGGATGCGAGCGCCCGGTCGCACAACGCCGCGTCGCGCCAGTCCTGTTCGTAGTTGGCGCTGACGTCGACGACGTAGCCGGGGGCCCACGCGAGGATCTTCTGTTCGTGCTCCTGCGGATACACGAAGCCGCGCTGCTGCTCGCCGTAGCCCGGCGTCATCATCCCGGAGACCATCCATCCGTCGAGCTCGCGCGGGGGATAGGTGAGGGGAAGGTTGTAGATCCCGGCCCTCGCGCCCTGGGCGTTCGCGACCTGCCAGATCGTCGGGGCTTTGATCTTTCCCGAGTGGACCAGCTCGTGCTCGTCCTGTGCGTGGCCCTCGATGAAGCCGTAGATGCCGTGACGTCCCGGGTTGACGCCCGTCGCCGCCGAGGTCCATGCCGGCGGCGTGTAGGTCGGAACCGTCGACCTCAGCGTGCCCCATGCGCCCCGGTCGCGCAGCGCCTTCAGGCGGGGCATGGCCCCCTGTTCGAAGATCGGGTCGAGCAGATGCCATGCGGCCCCGTCGAGCCCGATCACAACGCCTCTGGTCATGC
>DATFFR010000018.1:0-29868 GCA_035249925.1 Actinomycetota bacterium | reverse complement strand
CGTTGATCCCACCGCGCTGCGCACGGTCGAGGAAGAAGCGCAGCGCGTAGTAAGCGCCGATACCGACGAGCAGCACCCACGCGAGAGTGGTGTTGAAGAACCGGTAGTAGGTGTACGCGACGCCGGCGATGAAGCCGAAGAGACCGACGAGAGGCGCGAGCCACGCGACCGAGAGCCGAGTCAGGTCGTCCTCGCCGAGCCTCTGCCATGGTTTGACGGCGAGCAGACCCACGAGTCCGATGACAAGCAAGGGACCGTTCAGCAGCGGCCGCATCGCCTCAACCCACAGCACCAACCGGTCGAGGAAGAAGTCGACGCCGTACGGAGGCAGCAGCGCGGCCTCTGCCAGCGACACCGATTTGCCCCAGATCCCGATCGTCCAGATGGCGACCGTCAACACCGCGGCCAGGAAGGCGGTGATCAGCATGGGCGCGTCGTCACGGATCACCGAGCGCAGATCGAACCGGCGTACGACGAGCCGGATCACGCTCATGAGACCCAGGACGAGACAGAAGATGACGAGGGTCGTCGGGTGCGTCAGGCCGCAAAGCAAGAGCAGCACGCCGAGTGCGAGTCGCGCCGGCCACGATTCTCGCGACGGTGCGATGAACGGGAGGGCGGCCGCGAGGAAGAACAACACCAGCATGTTGTCGAGGTAGCCGACGAACGGCGGCGTCAGCATCAGCCCGCCCGATGCGAACGCGACCGAGTGGAACATCAAAGGGTCCGGCCTGCTGCGATAGGCGAATGCCGCCAGCAGCAGCGCGACGATCACCGGCAGTCCCACCATCATGAACGTCACGCTCGACAGTTGAGCGACGTCGGAAACCTGGCGCAACAACGCTCCCAGCACCGGAGCGGTCACGCGGTACCCGGCCGCGAACATGCCGTCGGGGCCCTCGATGTCGAGCAAGCGCGCCGGTTCCTCGGTCATCAGGGCCTCGATGCGCCAGGTGTAGAAGGCGGGGTCCCTGGTGGGCGCCACCCTGGACTGATCGGTCAGGAACGGCCATGCGAAGACACCCAGCAGGACCAGGGCGGTCGCCAGATAGGCGAGCGGGTGCCCGAGGGTCCGGTTCAGACCGTCACCGGAGGGCTCCGAGGGTCTCGGAGACTGGGCGCGGTCGGTCAAGGTCGCAGCAGCCATCGGTCGGCGCATCCTAGCGGAAGGGGCTTCTGACCCCCCGGCCCCCTTAGCGGCACTCGAGTCCCGGCAGCATCGCCGCGGGGATCGCCATGGAGAACAACCGGTCCTGGGAGTGGAAGCGCCCGGCGCCGGCCACGAGCATGTCCGGGCGCTGCGTGTTGTCCGCCAGCCGGTAGTCACCCAGGAAGCGGGCGATCTCCTCGACGGTGACGCCGCGGGCCTCCATCTGGCCATCGAGAAGGAATACCTCGGTGGGCCAGACCGCGCGCACGACCGGCCCGAACTCATCTCGGATGTCCGCCTCGACCTCGCGCGGATCGATGCCGTAACCGTCGATCGCCGCCGCATCCGGCTGCTGACCGTGGTCTGCCGTCACGACGACGGCCCACGCGCCCTCGCCGACCTCCTCATCCAGGAACGACACCAGCTCCCCGATCTGCGCATCCGTCTCCTCGAGAGCGTCGCGCACCTCCTCCGACGCCATGTTGAAGTAGTGGCCGACGCGGTCGATCTGCTTGAAGTTCGTGAACAGCAGATCGGTGATCGCGTCGTCGCCGTAGCCCTCGTCGACGATCATGTTCATCATGGCGCGGGCGTGATACTTGACGAACGCAGGCGTCTCCTCCACACGATCGGGTGAGTCCAGGATCTGATGACCTCGCCACGCGCGATCGATCTCGCCGTCGGCCTCGTCCAGTTCCGCGATGTCGTCTTCCAGGCCCTCGGTCGCAGGAAGCGATTCGGGAAGGTCGTAGTACGCGTCGTTGGTGATCCACTCGTTGGTGTCGACGTCCAGCCACGCGGCGTGATCCTTGTCGCCACCTTCGGTCTCCGCGCCCTTGCCGATCATCCCGAGGTGCCACGGCTCGTAGCCGACCATCCCGATCAACGCCTCGTTGTCGTTCTGCTCGTCCCAGCGCTCCGCCAGCGTGGGTACCTGGATGAAGCGCGACGACTCGCCCTTCAGGAACGCGTCGACAACGACACCCTTCTCGTCGCGTACGGGTACCCCCGTTACGCCGTGGGTGCTCGGGAACACCCCGGCTCCGAGTGTGGTGTGCACCGCTGGAGTAACCGACGGGCTGGACCCCACGGTCGCCGTCTTGAACGAGACGCCGCCCTCCACGAACCGGGCAAGGTTGGGCCACGCGTCGGGCCACTGTCGCAGCGTGTTCCACCCGCCTCCGTCCAGCACGATGGTCAGGATGAGTCGAGGTCGCGGCCCCCTCAGCATCCGTCCGCTGAACCGCACGACCTCGTCGAGCGAGTCGCCGTCGGGCGTGCGGAAGAACCCCCGAAGCATCGTCATCAGCGTGGGCGCGATGTCTGCCGTCGTCACCGGCCGCTCGACTTCCCCCCGGGCTTCGATCAGGCCGGGTCCGTAGAACACCAACGGAACGTCCTGCAGGTAGGGCCATGGACCGGAGTGACTCCATCCGCCTCCGCCGCTTGCCATGTACGCCGGTTCCTCCGGCAGGATCGCGATCTGCCCGGAGCGTGGCTCGAAGAACCCACGCTGGGTCCGGAGCAGGTACTCGGACGGCAGACTGCAGGCCTGCGCCTCGAACGACGGAACATCGCCCTCGCGATCGAACAAGCCGAGGAAGCTCGCGGCCACAACCCCCGCGGCCACGAGTACCGCGACGGCGAGAACGGCGTTACTGCGTTGCACTCGCGGATGTGGGAGTGAGCAAACCGGCGCGCTTGAACCATGCGCCCAGGAGACCGAGGCCGACGAGGAAGACGACACCCATGGACGCGACCAAGACGCCGGCGGTGTCCGAGTCGTAGAACAGCTTCATGATGACGGCCGCAAGCACCCAGGCAAGGTTGTAAGCGATGTCGTAGAGGGAGAAAGCGCGACCCCTGAAGTCGTCGCCGAGGGCCTCCTGCACCATCGTGTCCAGCGAGATCTTCCCGAGGAAGAAGCCGAAGCCGAGGAAGAAGGTCAGCAGCGCAATCGACAGCTTCATCTCGAGGCCGCCGAGAACCGCCACGGCCACCCCGGCCACGGCCGAGGCGGCGAGCACCAGACGCGCGGTGGTTTTGACCCGCTCGTGCAGCCGGGCCGCAAGGATGAAGCCAAGCACGGCCCCAACCGCTCCCGCGCCACCCGTGAGTATCAGCACCTGAAGGTCTTTGTCGGCAACCAGCTCGCGAGCCGTGAAGCCGACGCCAACGATCGTGAAGCTCCACAGGAACCTCAGCCAGAAGTACGTGCTGATCGACGCGGCGGCCTTGGGGGTGCGAGCAACCTCCCGGATCCCGGCGGCGATGCTGCGCGCGACGCGAGCGATCTCCTCGCCTAGACGTCCGGCAGGGTGAGGTTCCCCCGCGCGCTGGATCACCATCGCCATCAACCCGGCAGCGCCGTAGACGACCGCGCCGGCAACGATGATGGGCCAGGCCGGAAGGATGCTCGACGCGATGAACGCCACACCCGCGGCACCCAGTTGGAACAGAGCGCCTCCCAGTTGCGACACGGCATTGGCTTCCACCAGCGACGACCCGTCGAGCGTGGCCGGCAACGCCGCCGCCTTCGTCGCAAGGACCACACGTGTGCATGCCAGGGTCAACATGAACGTGAGGAACAGCAAGACCGAGGGCAGAACCTCGGTTCCCAGCAGCCCCGTCACCGGCTCCTCCGCCGTGGTCTGCACGCCGACGAGGGCGATCACTCCGACGAGCGCCGCCCTCAGCACGTTCGAGACGAACAACAGCTTGCGACGGTCCCACCGGTCGATAACCACGCCAAGGAACGGACTGATGACCGTGTAGGGAACGAACAGGAACAGCACGATCGTGATCAGCTCGTCGACGCTGCTCGCGCTCTCGACGTCGAAGCCCTCCTGCCCCCCGAATGCGACCGCCTTTGCAACCGCCGTCTGGAAGAGTCCGTCGCCCGCCTGAGCGAGGAACTGCACCCCCATCAGCAATCCGAAGTCGCGCCGGCGGAATATCAAGGCGAGGCCCCGCTTGATCATGCCCATCAGGGGGTCACCTCGGAGGCCTCGAACGGCAGGAACAGGTCGCCCTCGGGATACTCGCCCGGCCCCAGCTCTTCGATGCTCTCCGGATCGAGCGACTGGAAGTAGTCGGTCGAGAACGCCCCGGCGAACAGCAACTCGTCGCGGCGACCCTCGGGCACAAGGTCCTCACCGGGGCGCCCCTCCGGGACGTTCTCCCCGAGCGTGTAGGTGCCCACGAAACGCGCGACGTCGGCCGGGTCGACATCTTCGTCCGCCAGGGCATCTTCATCGAAGTAGATATCTACGGGGGTGACCTTCTCGACGATGTCGCCGAAGCGATCCTCTATATCCCGATGCAGCTCTCTCGAGTTGATCCGCCAACCTCCGTAAGTGTCGGGTAGCGGCTGCTGCCCGTGATCGGCACTGATGGCGAAGACATAGTTGCCGCGGCCCACTCTGCGGTCCAGCTCGGCTTTCATGCGCGCTATCTGGCGGTCGGTCTCGCGCAGGACGTCCTCCTGCTCGGCCTCGAGCATGTTCCACGCGTGTCCGGCGTAGTCGGGCATCTTCATCTCGACCCAGAACATGTCGGTCACGTCGTCCTTGCCGATGCCCTCGTTGCGGATCACGTCGATCACCGCGTCGCCCGTGAAGCGGACGAACGCCGGCGTGCCCGGCCGGATCAACGGCTCGCGCAGCTCCTCCAAGGTCTTGCCGTACCAGGTCCCGTCCTCCAATCCGTCGCGTGCATCGAGCTCCTCCTCGTAGTTCTCCAGAGTGGCGAGATCGGTCTCTCCAAGGTAGGCCGGCAGCTCGTAGTACTCCTCGTTGATCCACCACTCGTTGACCGGTTCGTCACTCTCGCCGTCCTGCGCTTCCCAGAGGACCGCGATGTCCTTGTCGGCACCTTCCCGGAACGCGCCGTGACCGATCATCCCGAGATGCCAGCCCTCGTACGAGACGGTGCCGACGATCGCCTCGTTTGCATTCTGCTCGTCCCACAGCTCCGAAACGGTCGGCGCATCGAGATAGCGAGGATCGGCATTCTGTAGCCACGTGTCTGTGTTCTCGCCGTCCTCGCCGCGCATTTGGTTGCCGGGGATGCCGTGCTCGATCGGATAGACGCCGGTACCGAAGGTCGCATGCAACGCGCCGGTGATCGATGGGGCGGATCCGATCGTGGCGTTCGTGTACGTCGTCGAGGAATCCCTGAGCGAATCGATGAACGGCCACGAGTCTGCATGTTGCTGCAGCGCGTTCCATCCGCCGCCGTCGATGACCACGGTGAAGATGACCTTCGGAAGGACCGCGCACGGATCGACCCGGCCGGGTCGACGCAGACACGGCCCCTGCTTCCGCGCGATGCCGGGCAACGCGTCCGCATCGGGCTCGAACCCCTGCACGCCGCCGAGGATCTCCGCATACGTGGGGGCCAGCGCCGCGATATCGGTCTCCGTGTCGTCCACTTCTCCGGGGGGCACCCAGGGAGGCCCATGGACGATGATCGGAACGCGGGCCAGGTAGTTCCATGGGTTCGGGTGCGATGTGCTCATCGTCGGTGTGTCGGATCCAAGCGTGGTGAGATCCCACTCTCCGATCAGGAAGCTGTGCGGCTTCGGGACGAGCATCACCTCTCCGGAGCGGCCCGGAACGTGGCCTAGGTAGAGGTTCGTCATCACGTCCGACCCGACGTCCGCGGCCATCTCGGCCTCCGTCGGCGCGTCCTCCGGGACTCCCGTCGGGGGCCGCAAGACGTATGTGGCGATCGCCGCGGCCACGATCGCCACGATCGCGACGACCAGAACGCGTTTGGTCAAGGTCTCCCCTTCATGGATCTGCCGCCGACGGCCGCGGCATCGCAGGTGGGCCGTCTGAGAGGTCGGTGCTCGGCGGCCAGACTAATACAGGTAGGGATCATCGGGTGGGGGTGAGGGCTCGATACGGCTCGCGTCGAGAACGAATCCCGAGGCTGAACGCCGGAGTGTCCCGGCTACCGTCGCCCAGGTGTCGTCGGGCAGATCGCCCCCCTCGGCAGCGACCGGCACGCTGAAAGGGATGGCGTCGGCGGCACAGCAGCTCACGTAGAACCTGGTGAGCGAGAACGTCTCCGGACCGCCGGAGGGATGGGTGACGAAACCCGTCAGCTCGACCGACAAACCGTCGTCCACACCCGCCGAAACCGCATACTCCTTGGACTCCGACGCGTAATCGATCTCGCGGAAGGAGATCTCACCGCCCGCCTCCGGTACGGGGATGAGTGCGGCCGCCGCGAACCCTCCCGACGAGGCCTTACGCGACGCTGCCTGCGCCCCGAGCCGTGCATCAGGAACGACGATGACGGCGACCAGTGGCAGCAGCAACAACAGCGCACCTCCAAGATCGGAGCGCGTAGGTGCGAGGGAACGCTCGCGCAAGCCCCAGACATGGCCGGCCGATGCGAGGCCGAGCGTGATCGATCCGAAGACCACCACCCAGTACGTCCGCGGACCGAGGTAGCGCGTCATCTCGCCACTCAGCCACAGCCAACCGAAGAAAGCAGCCCACACCGCCAAGACCAAACCCCTGAGCGCGCGGCGACGGTCCTTCATCGGATCAGGGCCTCGAACCACAAGGAGCCGGCGAGTACGACCGGGACAGCGACCGAGACCAGCCGCAGGACGAACCTTCGGCGGAAGGTCGCCCCGTAGAGGAACGCAAGTTTCGCATCGACGACCGGACCGAATACGAGGAAGGCCAGCTGCGAGCCGAGAGGGAACGGCGTGAACGAGACCGCGACGAACGCGTCTGCCTCGGAGCAGAGAGACAGCACGAAGGCGATAGCCATCAACGCGAGCGTGCCGACCAGCGGCGTCGTCGCCAGGCCTCCGACGATGCTTTGCGGGATCACTGTTTGCATCACCGCGGCCAGAGCCGCGCCGACCACGACGAACCGCGCCATGTAGAAGAAGTCGTGCGATAGGTGGTCCACGAGAGCGACTCGCCTCTGGGTCGGAGGCAGATGTGTGCTTACGTCGTCGGGAGTCGGTCTCAGGAGGTCGCTCGCGCGGTCACCTCCGAGCGCCCACCCCGCGATGAGTGCCAGGACCAAGCCGAGGGCGGCGCGCCCCCCCACCATCTGCCAGGCCAGGCCGCGGCCGTTGTAGGCGATGAAGGTAGACGCCAGCACGACCGGGTTGAGGATCGGCGAAGCCAGCATGAACGCGAGCCCGGCGGAGGGATGCAAACCGCGCGCGATCAACCTTCGGGCGACGGGTACCGAGCCGCACTCGCACACGGGGAATGCGAAGCCCCCCATCGCGGCGGCCGGCAGCTGCAACCCAACCGGAAGTCCGGCCAACCTCGAGAAGGCTCTCTCGGGTACGTAGACCTCGATCACCGCCGACACGAGTGCCCCCAGGAGGATGAACGGGAGCGCTTCGATCACGATCGAGACAAAGATCAGCACGAACGTGTCGACGGGGGCGGCCGCGTCGCCTCCGACCAGGAACAGCAAGAGCAGCGCGGCGGCCGCTCCCCCGGTCACCACGAGGCGCGGAGCGCGTCCGGATAGAACCTGCGGCTGACTGACTGCCATCACGCCCACGGTAACGTCGGGTCGATGGGTTTCGACCGGCGCACGCTGGGCCTCTTGGTGCTGTTGGCCGTGATCGGACTGCCGGCGTTCACCTTGCGGCTGTTCTGCGTGGGCCACTCCTGCGACGCGCCCGCCGAAGCCACCTCGGCGATCCCCTTCTGCTCGTTGCCGGATCGAACCCGCTCGTTGGTAGCTGCGGGCTTCCGGGAGGGCCGTTCGCCAGAGCTGCTCGGCGTCACCTCGGAGACGCCCGTTGCGGGAGGACACGCCTTCGGTCGACGCGACCCCGCCCCTCAGTGGCCCTCGACGCAAGCCATCCCGCGGAGGGTGCCGCTCGTGTTCACCGGCGCCGGCCTCGCGGCGATCGCCCTTCCATCCGGCGTGGGCCTCGACGACGTCGCCCCCACGATCGCAGCCCTGATGGGCATCGAGCGGGGCCACCCCGAGGTCCGATCCGGTGCTGCCATCCCAGGACTGGAGAGCTCGGGGCCCGCGCCGCTCGTGGTCCAGATCGTCTGGAAGGGCGTCGGCAGCGCCGAGCTCGAAGCGGCCCCCGCCGAATGGCCCGTCCTGCGATCGATCGAGGAACAGGGATCGTCCACCTCCGACGCAGAGGTCCCCTTCCTGCCTCTCGATCCCGCTGCGGTGCTGACCACGATCGGTACGGGCGGGCTCCCATCCCAGCATGGGATCACCGGCACGCTGATCCGCAACGATGAGGGACGGCTCGTCGAGGCATGGGGGCCCGATGCACCGGTGTCGGTCATCGCCGCCCTCGGTGACGACCTCGACAACCTGACCCGCCAAAGAGCACGTGTCGGGCTCGTCGCGTCGGATCCCGCCGACAGAGGGCTCATCGGCGACGACTGGTACGTCACCAGCGACCGCGACGACATGCTTGTCGTCCCGGGTGGTCCCGGACGCGCCGTCGCCGACCTGCTGGCCGATGGTTACGGGCAGGATGAGATCCCCGATCTACTCGGCGTCACGCTCCGTGGCTCCCTGGGCGCAATGGATCGGACGACCGGGCGCATCATCGAGCTCGTCGAGGATCGGGTGCCCGGGGCCGTCTCCGTCGTGACTGCCAGCGGCTCCTCCGCGAACGCGGCCGATCTGGAGGGCCGGGAAGTGGGACGACGGGTCGACTCGCTGCTATCTGCTCGTCTGGTGGAGGCAACCGTGCCCGGCGGTCTGTTCCTCGACCAGGAGGTGATCGCCGCGGAGGAGATCCCCGAAGACCGGATCCTCGAAGCGATGTCGCGCGTCACCGACACCGCAGGCTCGAGAGTGTTCGAGGACGTTTTTCCGGCGATCACGGTCTCGTTCGGGCGGTACTGCTAATGGCCGAAGTTGCTCAACCACTCCCCCGTGGGACGGGCTCGCGCGCTCCCCTTCTTGCGGTTCTAGGGGGACTCGCCGGGCTCGCACTTCTTCTCCAGGTCGCCGATCCATCTCGGGTACCGGCGGCGCAGAACTTCGTGCTGGTCTTCAGCTCTCTACTGATCGAGGCGGTCCCGTTCATCCTTCTCGGGGCGCTTGTCTCGGCATTCATCGAGGTCTTCGTCCCCGGGCGCGTCTTCGAGAAGCTGACGCTTCTCCCCCGCCCTCTTCAGCTGCCCGCCTCCGCAATGGCGGGGATGGCTTTCCCCGTCTGCGAATGCGGATCGGTACCGGTGGCGCGACGACTCGCGGCCAAGGGCCTGGCGCCCGGCGCTGCCATCACCTTCATGCTGGCGGCCCCGATCCTGAATCCCATCGTGCTGGCCTCGACCTTCGTCGCATATCGAGGCCGCGACATCGTGTGGCCGATGCTGCTCGGCCGCGCAGGACTGGGCCTTCTCGCAGCCGTAGCCGTCGGATGGGTGATCGGCGGACGTACGAAGACCGAGGTGCTCCGAGCGCGCCCTGAGGACGTCGTCGCCCACGCCCATCCGCATGAAGGTCCTCGGCACAAGGCCTTCTTCGATCACCTCTCGGGTGATTTCGTCTTCATGGCTCGCTACCTGGTATTCGGTGCTGCGGTCGCCGCAGCGCTACAAACCTTCGTCCCTCAATCGGTCATCGGATCCGTCGCGGGGGCACCCGTCATCAGCCTGCTGGCGATGATGGGACTCGCCTTCCTGCTCTCGTTGTGCTCCGAATCCGACGCGTTCGTCGCTGCGTCCTTCGTGCAGTTCGGTGTCGGCGCCCAACTGGCATTCCTGGTTTTCGGGCCCATGGTGGATACGAAGCTCGGCTTTCTGTACACCGCGACCTTCAGCAAGGGGTTCTTCAGGACCGTCGTCGTGACCGTGATGGGCGTGACGTTGGTCGGCTGCCTGTGGATCGAGGTGTTGATCGGATGAGGTGGAACGGACGCGCTATCGCGATAACCCTGGCTCTCGCCGCGTGGGCGGCACTCTTCTGGTTCCTGATGCTCTCCGACAGGACCTTCTTCTACCTATCAGCGCGCACGGATTGGCTGGTGCCCGTGGGCGCGGTCGTTCTCAGCCTCGCCACCATCGGGCGGGCAGTATCTCTGCGGTCGCCACAGGCAGAACCTCTGAAACGAACCGACGCATGGTCGGTCGGACTAATAGTCCTTCCGGTCGTGCTGGTGCTGGCGCTGCCGCCGGCATCGCTGTCGTCGTTCGCCGCCGGTCGCCGGTCGAGCTTCTCGAGTGCAGGCTTCACGACGTCGGCCGAGGATCTCGCCGAAGGCGAGCTGTCGTTTGCAGACGTCGCCGGCGCTCTTCGATCGCAGGACTCGATGGAGGCACTCGTGCAACGTGCCGGCACCGAGGTGACCTTCACCGGATTCGTCACACGCGACTCGGGGATGCCTGCCGATGAGTTCGTTCTGACCCGATTCCTCATCTCGTGCTGCGTAGCGGACGCCCTGAGCGTCGAGGCAAGGGTGGTCGGGGCGCCCCCGGGGGCGTTCGAGAAGGACGAATGGGTCCGCGTGAGCGGCAAGTTCTACCCCCTGGGCGGCGAGGTGATCCTCGACGCGCGCGAAGTGGTCAAGGTGCCCAGGCCGGACAAGCCCTACCTGAACCCCTAACCGGTTCAAGCCTTTCTGCTACCCTCGCAGGGTCACAAAGGGCACCTGACCAGCACTTTCAGCCTGGGAGGCACATCTAGATGGGCTTGAGGATCTTCGGCGCGGCCGTTGCGGTCCTGCTTGCCTACTTCGCCGTCATCCGCTACCGGAGGGGCCTGCTCCGCCGGGGCGAGATGTTCGCCATCGCTGCCGTGACCGCCGGACTCTCCGTCGCCGCCGCGGCCCCCGACCTCCTGGATCCGATCCTCGGCGCGCTGGGGTTCCAACGCGGTGGCGAGCGCCGGATCATCGGCCTCCTGGTCATCTCCAACCTCTTCACGCTGGCCCTCCTCTTCCGCGGCTTCTCGCGGGACGACCAGCTCTCTAACGAGCTCGGTGACCTGGTCGACTACATGGCGCTGAGACGCATCGACGCCGCGCAGACGGCCGGTCTGCGCGGGGCCCTCGCCGTGGTCCTGCCGGCTTACAACGAGGCCGACAACATCGGCGCCGTGCTGGGAGAGATGCCGACCGAGATACACGACATGCCCGTTCGTCCGATCGTGATCGCGGACGGTTGCACCGACGCCACGGAGCTAGTCGCGTCGCGGCTCGGCGCTCTCGTGATCCGGCGGGATCTACGCCGCGGCTCGGGAGCGGCCGTCCGCCTGGGCTACAAGGCCGCCCTGGAATCCGGAGCGCGCGGCGTCGTAACGATCGACGCTGACGGCCAGCACGACCCCAAGGAGATGGAGGAGCTGGTGCGTCCGTTGATGGAAGGCGACGCCGACATGGTTCAGGGCTCCCGGGTGCTCGGCTCGTTCGAGGTCGAATCCAACACCCGGAAGTGGGGCGTCAAGGTCTTCGCCAAGCTCCTCACCACGCTGGGACGAACGAAGATCACCGACCCCTCTACGGGCTACCGGGCGATCACCGCATCGGCTTTGCGGCGGCTGGACCTCAAGCAGGATCAGTTCTATGTCTCGGAGGTCATCCTCGACGCCGCCCGCAAGGGACTCCGCGTGGTGGAGGTCCCCATCACATTCAGGCGTCGCGCCAGCGGCACCACCAAGAAGCCCACGACGATCCGATACGCGTGGGGCTTCAGCAAAGCGATAGTCCGCACCTGGCTCCGCTAGCAACCCCGGCGCTTTGTGACAAAAACGTGCGGCTAAGCCCCGTTTGCAACAAAGCGGCGCTAGATCGCGCCCGTTGAGAGGTAGTAGTCCTCGGCCTCGTCGTCCCATTCGAGATCGACGACGCCCTTGGCGCTGCCGGCCTTCACGAATTGGAGGAAGCCGCCGTAGCCGTAGTTCTTCTCGCTGAAGCCGGGGTTCCGCTTCCGAAGCTCGTTCTTCAGCCCCGACAGGGGCGGCGCGCCGGTGCGCTGCTCGAGCTCGGTGACGACCTCCTTCAGAAGCTCGAAGGCCTGCTCCTCTCCGCCGCCCTCGGCCGGAAGATCCACGACCGGGTCCCCTTCAGCGGCCCCCTCGTGGAGCTCGACCACACCCATCGTCTCGAGATGGCGCATCAGCTCGCCCCAGGTCCTGAAGCCGTAGTCGCTCTCGGAGAACGTTGGGTCCTTGCGAAGCAGGACGCGCTTGATCATCGAGGAGAGCGCCGGGCCACTGGACGACTGTTGCAGGCCGACGAGCGTCGAGGTCACGCGGCGTGCCATGTCGGCGAGATCGGTGGTCGCGCTGTCGTCCTCCGGCTCGTCGCCGTTGGATCCGGTCTTTACCTTCTTCTTGCGAGGCGATGGTCCCTTGACCCCCGACGTCCCGACGAGCCGCCCGTAGAAAAGGAACTCGTCGCACGCGCCCGGAAGTAGATCGGAGGTCGAACCCTCGACCCCGACGCCGATCACCTTCCGGTTCAGCTCGCGGAGTTTCAGGACGAGCGGTGTGAAGTCGGAGTCGCCCGACGCGATCACGAACGTCGTGATGAATTCCCGCTGGAAGGCGAGCTCGATCGCATCGACCGCAAGCTTGATGTCGGCGGCGTTCTTCCGCACCATGCCCGTGCGCTGCGGGATCTCGATCATCTCGATACGTTGCGCGACCACACCTTGGCGGTGCTCTGCGAAGAGGTTCCAGTCCGCATAAGCCTTGCGTACAACAACGCGGCCGCGCTCGGACAGCGCGTTCATGATCGCCGACATATCGAGCACGCCGCCTCGATCGCGCGCTCCGAGAGCCAGGTTCTCGAAGTCGACGAAGAGCGCTATCCGTTCCTCTTCGTTACTTGTTGCCATCGACACTCACCTCTTGGATGTATGGGGGCTCGTCCACCGCTTTAAGAGCGATCCTGCCCGACGCTAGACCAACGACCGCGTCCCCCGCCATCTGGCGACGCCAGCCCTGCAACAGCCGATGCTTCCGTTCGTCCGCTCTCCCCGTTATGACATCGGCGAGGAGCGCCTCGAGCTCGGAGCGGGTCATCAACACCTCCGTCGCGATGTTCGCCTGCTCGCATCGAGCGCGCACGAGCGCATCTGCGAGGCCCGCCAGCATCCGCGCTCGCATCTGCGTGGAGCGAGAGGGAGCTTTCTCCATCTCGACCTTGGGCGCGTTCCGTCCCCGCTCGACCGCGGCCAGGATCTCGTCTCCCGACCGATCGACCTCTTTCGGGTTGAGGCCGCGGATATTCCTCAGAGCCGAGGTCGACGTCGGCGTCCGCCGAGCCAGCTCGATCAGGGTGGGGTCCTTGAGGATCCACCCACGGGGCAGGTCGCGGCGGGCCGCGGCCTCCTCCCGCCAAAGGGCGAGCTCCCGGAGGACCGCAGTCTGGTGGCCGCGCAGCGCTCCGCGCCCGGTGACCTTCCTCCACACCCGTTCGGGATCGATCCCGTAAGCCTCGGGGTCCTCCAGATCGCGCAACTCCTCCTCGAGCCACGTCAAGCGATCCAGTTCCTGCAGTTTCCCTTTCAACCTCTGAGCCACCCCCGGCAGATACCGAACGTCGTCGGCTGCGTATCGGAGCTGCGCGTCCGTAAGCGGCCGCTGACACCAATCCGTGTAGGACTCGCCCTTCTCTAGAGGGAGTCCGAGCACCGACTCGACCAGGCGCCCGTAGGGAAGGGATGCGCCGAAACCCGCGAAAGCAGCGGCGAGTTGGACGTCGAAGACGTTGCGCGGGACGCATCCGAAGGCTTCGTAGAAGATCTCGAGATCCTGTTTGCCGGCATGCACCAGGATCTCGACGGTCGGATCGGCCAGAAGGTCGGCCAGCCCTGCCAGGTCGAGGTCGGACAACGGGTCCAGCAGGAAGATGTGGTCGAGAGCGGCGACCTGCACCAGGCAGAGCCGAGCCCGGTAGGTCTTCTCGCGCATGAATTCCGTATCCAGCGCCATCGTCCCGGCCGAGCGCGCGGCATCTAAGGCGTGCTGGAGTCCTTCGTCGGTGGTGACAAGGGCGCTGCGTCCGGTCTTCGTCTTGGAAGTCAAGATTCCGGCAAACCCAGCTCCCGCGCGATGAGGATGCGCATGACCTCCGAGGTGCCTTCGCCGATCTCGAGGATCTTCGAGTCGCGGAAATGACGGCAGACCGGAAACTCCTCGATATAGCCGTATCCGCCGTGGATCTGGACCGCATCGCGCGCCGCATCGACCGCGATCTTCGAAGCGTACAGCTTGGCCATCGCCGCTTCTTTCTTGTACGGGCGACCGACCGACTGCAACCATGCGGCCCGGTAGTACGACTGACGTGCGAGCTCGACCTTGGTCGCCATGTCGGCGATCATGAATTGGAGGCCCTGGAAACTGCCGATCGTCTTGCCGAACGCCTTGCGTTCCTGGGCGTACTTGAGGCTCTCGTCCAGGCAGCCCTGCGCCAGACCAACGGCCAACGCGGCGATCGCTATGCGGCCGTCGTCGAGGATCCTCAGGAAATTGACGAAGCCTTTGCCCCGCTCGCCGAGCAGATGCTCCTCCGGCACCCGGCAGTCGCTGAACGAGAGCTCGTGGGTGTCGGAGTGATGCCAGCCCATCTTGCGGTACGCCTTGCCGACGTCGAAGCCCGGTGTGTCGTTGGGGACGACGATGGCGGAGATCTCCTTGCGTCCGTTCGCCTGATCGGTGATGGCGGTAACCGTGACGAAAGAAGTGATCGGCGTGCCCGAGTTCGTGATGAACGACTTGGACCCGTTGATCACCCACTCGCCCTCCACGAGCTTCGCCGTGGTACGGGTCCCGCCCGCATCCGACCCCGCCTCCGGCTCGGTCAAGCCGAATCCGGCGAGGGCCTCGCCGCTCGCCAGTTGGGGCAGCCATCTTTGTTTCTGCTCCTCGGTGCCGAACCGGTAGATCGGCATGGCCCCCAGCCCCACGGCCGCCTCGAGCGTGATCGCCAACGACGAGTCCACGCGCGCCAGCTCCTCGATGGCCAAACACAGTGTCAGAAAGTCGGCGCCCGACCCTCCGTACTCCTCCGGGAACGGCAGCCCGAACAGTCCGAGCTCGGCCATCTGCTTGACGGCCTCCATCGGAAGCTCGGCTTCTTCGTCCCACCGCTCGGCGTTGGGCCGGATCGCATCGTCGACGAACGCGCGGACCGTCTTCTGGAAGTCCTGCTGCTCCTGGGCGAGATCTAGATCCATCCCCGAGAGCCTAAGCCCCGGGACGGATGGGCCGGCAGGTGGGAGAACCAGGACCCTCCTCGGAGCGTCTCCTCTAAGACCGGCAGAGAAAGAGCCGGATCGACGAGGGAGGCGACGATGCGCAAGTCGGGGATCGTGATCGCAATCGCGGCGGTGTTGGTCACTGCCTGCGGCTCGTCCGAGCCGGCGGAGGAGGCCGCGGCGGATCTCTTGTTCCTTCGGGCCAACAACGGTGTGGCCGTGATCGAGCCCGGGGCGGCGGAGGCCGAGTTCAGCTCCCGCGACGCGGTGCCGGCGGCCGATTGGTCGACGGCGGTACAGGCAAGGATCGCTCGGCGCTCCACCGCGCTCATGACCGTGGACACACGCTCGGGCGCCCCGGTCTGGTCGAGCGAGGCGCCGGGACGACTCGCGGTCAAGACGGTCTCGAGCGACGGCGACATGCTCGCGCTCGCCCCAACCAGGCAGCTCCACTACAGCTACGGGCGGAACGTTACAGAGCTCGTGATCGTCCGGAAGGGCTCGGCCGAACCCCAGACGATCTCCCTCGCGGGCAACTACGAGCCCGAAGCGTTCTCAACCGACGGCACCAGTCTGTTCGTTCTCAAGTACACGCCGGCGCGACTCCCCACGCAGTATCAGGTGCGGCGTCTCGATCTCGCGACGGAGAGCGTGCACGATGTCTTCAGCGTCGACGCCGAGCTGCAGGAGTCGATGCGCGGCACGGCGCGCGTGCAGGCGATGAGTCCCGACGGACGCTTCCTCTACACGTTGTACTCGGCGGGGTTCGGGCCCGAGCGCCACGCCTTCATCCACGTGCTCAACCTCGAGGAGAAATGGGCCCACTGCATCGACCTTCCTCACGAGTTCGCAAAAGTGCCGCAGCGTGAAACCACCCTGGCGGTAGCGCCCGACGGCGATCGTCTGTACGTCGCGAACTCGGAAGCCGCGATGCTGGCCGAGATCGACACCGGCGAGCTCTCCGTTACGCGCACCGCCCCTGTGACCTTCGACCCGATCGGATCGGGCAAGTCCTACTCCGCCGTGGGGGCGGGCTCGGTGTTCTTCGCGCGAGGCTCGCGCGTCGTCGCTGTCGACCGGGAAGGGCTGGGACAACTCGCCTCGTGGGACGTCGCGGACAAGATCACGGGACTGCAGGTCGGCGCGGAAGGCGAACGTCTCTACGTCGCCGCCGCCCGTCTGATCACGACCTTCGACGCCGCCACCGGGAAGCAGCTCGAGAGCTTCGACCCACCGGAACTCGGCGGCATCAAACAGCTCGGTCCGGTCACACGACCCCAGACCTTCGCGCCGAAAACCGTCAGCTGTGCCTGCTGATCGGCGCCGCAAGCGCGACGATGACCATGAAGGGTAGTGAGGCCGCTGGAGGCCCCTATGGAAGAGCCCGATCCGCATGTGGTGGCGGCCGCGCGCGGCGGAGATATGGGGGCCTTCGAGAACCTCGTCCGGCGCTACCAGGGCGACGTCTTCCGGTTCTCCTTGCATCTGGTCTCGGATCGAAACCTCGCGGAAGATGTCACCCAGGAGACGTTCATCCGCGCCTATCGGTTCCTGAAGCGCTATCGGGGCGACTCGCGCTTCTCGACCTGGCTCTTCTCGATCGCGCGCAACTGCGTGCAGGACGAGTTCAGGAAGGCCGGCCGCCGCGCCCGCCTGGTGAAGAAGATCGAGGGCGGCACCACGGCCGCGCTCCCGCCGGAACAGATCTCAGCCCCCGAGGTGAGAGAGGCCCTCGCCGCGCTCCCTCCCGAGCTGCTGGAGCCCGTCGTGATGATCGACGTGTTCGGCTTCTCGTACCGCGAGGTGTCGGAGATCACGGCAACCTCCGAAGGAACGATCAAGAGCCGGGTTCATCGCGCGCGCGAGCGGCTCGTGCAGCTTCTCGGCCCCCAGGATCAAGAGGACGCCGATGAGATCTGAATCCGTGTGCAGCGAGTTCAGAGCGGACCTGTCGGCGCGCCTCGACGGCGAGCTGGATGCGGCACGGAGCATCGCCGTCGAGGAGCACCTCGCCACGTGTGCAAGCTGCCGGCGCTTCGAGGCCGCTCAGCACGAGCTGCGCCGAACCCTTCGTCTGGTCCCGGCGGAGCCCACCCCGGATGTAGCACCTGCCGTCCTGGCGGCCCTAGCGGAGCGCGAGCCGAGCCAATGGCCCATGAGGTTCCGTCTCGCGTCACTCGCCGGGGTCGCCGCCGCGATATTGATCCTGGCGACCTCGTTCCCGCTCCTCGACTCGCGCCCGCAAGTCGCCGGCGCGGTCGAGATCTCGCGGCGCGTGCTGGCCGCGGCGCAGGAGCTGCGCGCCTACCGCGCCACCTTCGACATCGTCGAGCGAGGATGGCATCCCGACGTAGCCGAGCGGCGCTTCCGCGCCGACGTGTGGTATCGGGCCCCGGAGAACCTGCGGTTGCGGGTACGGGACCGTACCGACTACCCGGTTGGCCCGTGGCCTGCGAACAACGTCGATCTCATCGCAACGCCGTCGAGGTCGTGGATCCGCGAGCCGTACGCGTGCCCGGCCCCCGCGCTGCCGGGCTGCGCCGTCGGAACGGGGCTGGAAGAGGTACGGGTCGTGAACCGTCAACCGTTCGATGGAACCAGCACCGCCCCCGGTGACATCGTGGTGCCGCTGGAGACGCTCGCAGCCGCCGACGCGTTCACGGTCGAGGGGACCGCCACCGTGGCGGGGCGGCGTGCCTACCGCATCCGGTTGTCGTATCTCGAGGCGTTCCCCTTGGTGGATGCGCTCCAGTCGGGAGGCTCGTGGGCTCCGGTGCTACCGCTCGATCGCATCGACGTCTGGGTCGACCGCGAGACGTGGTTCCCACTCCGGTTCGAGGTCCGCCGTCCGGGCGAGCGCACCCCGCGACTAGAGGTGACCGCGCGACGCTTCGAGCGCCCCGAGCGCATCGATGCCGCGATCTTCGACGCGCCCCACAGCGGCGTGGTGCGCGACGGCGGGTTCGACGCGACGATCGCTCCGGGCGCTCCTCTGCCCGCTTTCACGGCAGGTCTGACGCCCTACCGAAGCGGAACGCTGGGCGACCGGACGAGCCTCGTGAGCTACGCCCGAGGCATGACCTATCTCAAGCTCATCGGACGCCCCGCGACCGCTCCCGACATCACAGACGCGAGCGAGGTCGTCGAGCTAAGACCTGGAAGCCTCGGCTATTACCGGCCCGCGGGTTCGGGTCTGCCCCGCCGCATCGACATCTATGCGGAGGGCGATCACATCCGCATCGAGTCCAACCTCCGGCGCGAGCAGCTGCTGCGGGTCGCCGCATCACTTCCCGTCGACGGACGCGCTCCCAGGCGAGTGAGGGCCGGCGGTGCGGTGAACATGCGCCTGGAGCCCGATGAGGTCGCCGACATCTCGTTCGCCCTGCTGCCGTCACGGTTGCCGCCGGGATACCGGATGCTCTCTGCCACCCTGCGGCGGATCCCTGCGGACGGCGATGAGCTTGCCGTCGTCTACTCCGGATCTCAATCCGCGCCCGAAGGTGCGCTGATCCGCCTGTTCCAGTCGGTGCGTATCGGCCAGTTGCCCCCGAGCTCGGAAGACCTGGTCGCGGTGGACGTCGGCGGATCCCCGGGACGGTGGTCGATCGAGCGGGGCGAGCTGGAGTGGATCGACGGTGGGATCTACCGCTCGATAGCGGCCCCCTCTTTCGACCTGGCCACCTTGCTCGGGATCGCCGGGAGCCTCCGATGACCGGGCGTCGCTTCATCGGCTACGGCGCGGCCCTGGTCGTGGGGGCCGCCGTCGGCACGTTGGTGGCTCTCGGCGTGGCGGCGGCCTTCGACGAGCCCGACATCGAGCTCCCGGTGCCGAAGGACGTTGCTTCGGCGCCGGTGGAGGCCACGCCCAGCCCGGTCGCGGCGATCCCCAAGAAGCGCCCGAGGGTGCTCCTCGCATGGGCGACCGGCGGACTGCCGTCGACGGCCGAGACCGTGCTCGAAGAGATGCGCGAGGTGGCGCGGGTCACCACGGTGCGGGCCGGCGTCGACTGGCTGGCCGCGGGCGGTCGCATGCCGGGCGCGGCGATCCCTCTCGAGGTAGCGATCGTCAGACCGCGCGAGTACGCCCGCTTCGTGGCCCCCGCCGAACGTCCCGCAGTGCTCGGTCTGGAGCGCGGGGAAGCGTTGCTCCCACCGGACGACCCACAACGACGCCAGCCGGCGGCGGGACGCTTGCGGCTCGTCGACCGAACCGTGAGGGTAGTCGGACGCATCGACGAGGTGGCAACCAGTGGGTACGAAGTCCTGCTGGCGGGCCCCGATCCGGCCTCGTGGGATCGGGTCGATCGCTTCCTCTTGATCCAACTCCGCGATCCCCGGGCCCGCGGCCGCATCCAACGCACCCTTCGATCCCTCCTCGGCCCCGGCCAGAGTCTGCGCGTGCGAGCCAAGGGGGAGACGCCTTTCCTGCGTTACGGCGACGCCGTCTTGCCGCAGCTATCGGTGAAGAACACGTTCGGCGAGTTCGCCGCACGGCCGTTGCCGGACGGACGCATCGAAGTGGATCCGCGCTGGATCGACGCGAACATCAGAACCGCGCAGGTTCCGATCCTCGGCAAGGTCGCGTGTCACCGGACCTTGATCCCGCAGCTCCGCGCGGCCCTAGCCGAGGTTCGCGCGGAGGGCCTCGGGCACACGATCAATACGTCGCAATACGGCGGTTGCTACGGCCCGCGGTTCATCGGGCTCGAGCCGGGCGGGCGGCTGTCGCATCACACCTGGGGCATCGCGATCGACATCAACGTCGCCGAGAACGCGTTCGGGACCC
The DNA here is from genome assembly GCA_035249925.1 of Actinomycetota bacterium. Lineage (GTDB taxonomy): Bacteria > Actinomycetota > CADDZG01 > CADDZG01 > WHSQ01 > MB1-2. Next base: position 9,752 of record DATFFR010000018.1, on the reverse strand, counting down.
GGCCGACCCAGGATCCGCGCCTGGTCGCGATCATGGAAGATCACGGTTTCACGTGGGGCGGCCGCTGGCTGTTCCCCGACGGCATGCACTTCGAATGGGTCGCGTTCCCCTAAAACGTCGACGCCGAGGCGGCTAGCCGAAGAGGCGCGGCAGCTTGGCCTTGGCGCCGAGCTGACCGTGCACCCGCAGACGGCGCTTGAGCAACGCCCAGCGCGGATCCACGCGCCCGACCGCTATCTTGGCCCAGTCGGCGGACGATGCCTCCAATCGAAGAGCTGCCTCTCCCGCTTTTCCGGGTTTAGCCTCGGCATGCCCGTTCGTGACCACGATGTGCCAGGGCTCCGCATCGGTGAAGTCCCACTCGATCGGCCCGCCCAACGAGCGCGCGATCTCGAGATCGAGCGTCTGCACCATCCCGCCGAAGAGGATCTCGTACGACTCGGGCGACAGCTTCGGCTCCTGGTTGTCGTCTCCGACCACCCCGTCGTCGATCAAGATCCAAGCCCGCCGTGCCCTCTCGTCATAGTCCAGCGACAGGTCTTGCACCTTGAGCATCCTGATCTCCGATGGATCCACACCCACCCGCTTCAACTTCGTCTCGTACGACCTCAGCCCGAACGAGAAGATCTCCTGCAGGGTGAAGTCGAAGGACTCGGCGTACGCGCGGTCGCGGTTGGGAGGCACGAACACGCCCACGGTCCACGGCGTTACGCGATCCCACAGCTCGATCGCCGCGTCGCGACACTCCTGCGACGAACGGATGAGCTCACCGAGGAACTTGATCCCGAACGCAACGTGGCGCGCCTCGTCACGCGACACGTTGGTGATGCCCTCGCTGAACCCGGGCAGGATGTCGAGCTTCTCGACGTAGCGCTGGATGAAGTGCTGGCCCGGGATCGCGAGAACGCCCTCCACGATCACGTGGTACAGCGCAATGGACTGCGCCAGCAGTGCGCGATCCTTGGGCTTCCTGCGCAACGCGTCGGTGAGGCGGTCGAGCTCCCCGAAGACCTGGCGGAACCCCCACGTTAGATGTGGCTCCATCGCCTCGAGCGTCGAGCGCGTGTCGCTGCCCTGTCCCGCGACCTCCCGCATGAAGCGATCGAAGAAGACGTGGTGACGGGCCTCGTCCACGATCTGTGTCGTCAGGAAGATCTGCTGGGCGTACTCGGGAGCCGCGTCGAGAACCGGGGTCAGGGTGCGGGCGACGGCCTCCTCGCCGACCAGGAACAGGGCGTAGTTCCAGAGGGCAGCGTCCCGTTGCTTGTCGTCAAGCTTGGTGCGCCAGTGCTCCTTGTCGACCGTGAAGTCGATCGCGGTGGCGCTCCACGGGTTCTGCTCCCAGCGCCGGTACAGCTTCTCGTAGGAGATCGCCTCGGCCTTCTGTGCTTCCTCTTCATGCATGGCTCCCCTTTCGCCCCCGGCGATACGGCGTCGTGAGGCTCCGGCTCTGGAGGGGCTATCCTTTCGTATATGCAACTTGACCGCTCGGTCAAGTATGCGCCCAGCAGCGGCAGCGCCGGACGAGGCGCGCGGCATCGTGAGGAGGCCAGAGAGCATGGACTTTCAGCTGAGCGAGGAGCAGGTAGAGATCCAGAAGTGGGCTCATGAGTTCGCCGAGCGGGAGATCCGTCCCGTGGCGGCGGAGTACGACGAGTCCGAGGAGTTCCCCTGGCCCGTGGTCAAGAAGGCCGCCGAGGCGGGGCTGTACGGGATCGACATCTACCTTCAGGCGCAGCAGGACCCCACCGGTCTGACGCTGCCGCTGATCGCCGAGGAGCTGTTCTGGGGCTGCGCCGGCATCGGTCTCGCCATCATGGGCACCGGCCTACCCCTCTCCGCTCTCGCGAGCGTAGGAACCCAGGAGCAGCTGTTCGAGTGGGCTCCGAAGATGTTCGGCACTCCCGAGGACCCGAAGCTCGGCGCGTTCGCCGTAACGGAGCCGCAGGCCGGTTCCGACGTCCGCTCTCTCCGCACTCGCGCCAAGCGTGAAGGCGACGAGTGGGTTCTCAACGGTCAGAAGACCTACATCACCAACGGCCAGTACGCCGACGTGTACATCGTCGTGGCGACGGTCGATCCCGACCTCGGTCACCGAGGCCAGGCATCGTTCGTGATCCATAAGGACGACGGCGGCATCAAGCCCGGTAAGAAGGAGAAGAAGCTCGGTATCCGCGCATCGGATACCTCCGAGGTACTCCTCGAAGACTGTCGCATCCCGGTGGACCGCGTGCTCGGCGGACTGGACAAGCTCGAGGCCAAGCTCGAGAAGGCGCGCAAGGGCGAGTCCAGCGGTCGTTCGTCGGCGGCCCTGCGCACGTTCGAAGTGACGCGTCCGGCGGTCGCGATCCAAGCGGTCGGGATCGCACGCGCAGCGCTCGAGTTCGCGACGCAGTACGCAAAGGAGCGCCAGGCGTTCGGCGTTCCGATCTCGCAGCACCAGTCGATCCAGAACCACCTTGCCGACATGGCGACGGAGATCGAGGCATCGCGCCTTCTGACCTACCGGGCCGCGTGGCTCGCAGCGAGCGGACAACCGTTCCACAAGGCCGAGGGCTCGATGTGCAAGCTCAAGGCCGGCGAGACCGCGGTGAAGGTAACCGAGCAGGCCGTGCAGATCCTCGGCGGCGCCGGGTACATCAAGGACTTCCCGGTCGAGAAGTGGTACCGCGACTCGAAGATCTACACGATCTTCGAGGGGACGTCAGAGATCCAGCGCATGGTCATCGCACGAGCGCTCCTGGCGTAACCGGTCCGCTACCCGCGCGAACTTACGGAAAAGCCACCGGTTAGGTCGTTTTCGAAGAAGGATCGGGCGCTGCGGGAGCGTTAGGTGCTGAGCTGGATCAGTATCCAGTCGCGTCCGTCGAAGCTTCCGCGCACGAGAGCGCGGCTGTACGCGCCGTCGGGAGCCGGCAGGATCATGTAGTCGGCTTCGAAACCCCCCGACGCCATGGTCCTGTCGTACGCCGCGGCAAGGTCCGCGTAGCGGATGCGCAGCTCGTTACCCACGAGGCGTGGGTCGTCGAAGGTGGCCAACTTGGTCCCCGACAGTTGGAACAGAAGGAATCCCAGCTCGTCGTTGCCTTGCACCTCGACGATGTCGGAAGGACCGAAGTAGGCCGCCGTCCGGCGCAAGAACGAACCCGGGGCAAGATCGTCGTCCGCGTACACGAAACCTCCGGCGCCGCGCTCGATGATGTCGGCGAGCCCACGCGACGCGAGGACCGGCGAGGCCGCGCCCACCAACAGAACGAGAGCGATCGCGCCCGAGCCCAGAGCGCGGTGCCTCCGCGACAGCACGCCGAACAACCACACCAGCGCCACCCCGGCTAAGGCGGCACCCAACAGGTGGGCCGGGGGCCACATGCGCCCCTGGTGGAGCAACGTCGCGTTTCCCGCCAGAGCCCAATCCATCCGTCCGCGCAACACGGCGAGCAGCAGCAAGCCGCCACTGGCAACGACGAACCCGGCGACCAAACGCGCTCGTGGGCTCCGCCACGCTAGCGCGAACCCGATGGCGGCGAGAGGCAGGAGGAGACCCCACGAGGCCAGCGCTACCGGCAACGGCCACTCGACGCCCAGTTGCGGCGTGATGTTCACGAATCCGCCATGGGTGACGGCGTTGGATGCAACGGGCCCGGCCCACAGGGCGAAGACGGCCAGGGCCGAGACCGCCGCGGTCGCGAACCAGGCAAGCCGTCTGCCCTTCGGCACGGCAAGGACCCCAAGGGTCATCCACAGCAGTCCCGACACGAACAGCGGCACGCTGAGAACCCCGACGAGACCGACCGAGGCCCCCGCCGCAGCCCATCGGTTGCGCCGCTCCGAAGTCAGCGATTCGGCGATCAGCCATCCCGCGATGCCCAGCATCACCAAACCCAGCTCGCGCGGCAGACCCGGAGGGAACAGCTCGTAGACGGAGTTGGGAGAAGCCACCACGAGGTCGGCTCCATGACGCGCCTGCGAGGGGCTGGTGACGAAGTCGGCGCCCTTAGCGGAGATCCACCCGAAACCGCCGATCAACGAGCACGCGACCGCCGCGGCCCACCCGGCGTCCGGCCGGACGCGCCGCGCGAGACAGGCGGCGGCCAGTGGCAAGGCAGCGATCAGCAGCAGATGCAGCATCTCGAGCGCGACCACCGGCGTCGAGCCGGGGACGAGCCGTACCGCGGTCGCCATCACCGCGTGCAGACCCCACGGATATGCGTTGCGGCCGAACTCCGGCGCGGGGCCGGTGGGTACGGGATCGCCGGCGAGCAGCTGCTCCGTCCAGCCCAGATGCCACGGTGGGTCGCCGGTCCGGAGGCTCGAGCCGCCCTCCAGCGCCGGGAGTTGATAGAGCGCCAGCAGGACCAGAGCTGCAACGAACACCCGCCCCCAAGGAACGGGACCGATCGTCAGGTGCGAGCGCGTCGCGTACAGACAGAGCGCGCCCAGCACCGGCACCACACCCGGCACTCCGAAGACTGCTCCGCCGGTAACGATGTGCAGGAGCATGGCTGCGACCGAAAACGCGATCGCGCCGCCCACCGCCGCCAGTGCGCGCTCCGCGGTTCCCCGCTCCTCGGGTGCGTCCGAGCAACGCGCCAAGATCAGATTGCCGACGCCCCATCCGACCGCGCCCAGGATGACCAGTTGCGCGAGAGCACCCAGGATCGTCCCGGCGCTCATTCGAGGACCGCTACTACCTGACCGGCTCCGACCGACTCGCCCTCCGCGACCGAAAGCTCGGAGACGCGCCCGGAGCGCGGCGCCGCGATGGTCGTCTCCATCTTCATCGCCTCGAGCACCACGATGGCGTCCCCGGCTTCGACCTCCGCCCCCGGCTCGACCAGCACCTTGAGGATCGTCCCCTGCATCGGGGCCACCAGATCGCCCCCGCCTCCTGAATGCACGGCGGCGCTGGCCGATGCCGCCATCGACTCGTTCCAGAGTCGAACGGCGCGGCCCTGCACGAGCAACACGTTGGCCTCTTCTTCGGTGGCCCCCACGGACTGAGCGAGGTGGTCGAGGACACCGCCGCCCTCGATGGTGCGCGTCGTGTGATCGCCCTTGACGAAGGATGGCTCGTCCAGCAGCGCGAGGTGCGCAGGGATCGTGGTTTCGATGCCTTCGATGACCATCTCCTGCAGCGACCGGATCATGCGGACGCGCGCCTCTTCGCGATCGTTGCCCCAGGTGATGACCTTCGCGATCAACGAGTCGTACGCCTCGGGTACCGAGTCGCCGGCCGAATATCCCGAGTCGACCCGGACGCCGAGGCCGTTCGGCTCGGAGTAGGTCTCGATCCGCCCGGGTGAGGGAAGGAAACCGCGGGTCGCATCCTCCGCGTTGATCCGGCATTCGATGCTGTGCCCGTTCATGTGCTCGAGGAGATCGTCCTGAGTGAACCCGAGAGCATCGCCGGCCGCGATCTGCAGCTGACAGGCCACGAGATCGAGGCCGAGAACCTCCTCGGTGACGGTGTGCTCGACCTGCAGGCGGGAGTTGACCTCGAGGAAGTAATAGGAGCCGTCCGCGTCGACCAGCATCTCGACCGTCCCGGCGTTGACGTACCCACATGCCTTCGAGAGCGCAACGGCAGCCGCGCCCATATCCGCGGCGCGCTCGGCGAACAGCGGCGGAGGTGTCTCCTCCACGAGCTTCTGGTGCCGTCGCTGAAGCGAGCAGTCGCGGACGCCGAGCCACATCGCCTCGTCCGGGCCCGGCGCGAGCAGCTGGACCTCGAGATGCTTGGGAGCCTCCAGGTAGCGCTCGACATAGACGTCTGTGCTCGAGAAATAGGCCTGGGACTCTCGCCGCGCGGACGCGAAGGCGTCGGTGACCTCGTCCGCCGAGCGGGCCACGCGCAATCCCCGTCCCCCGCCACCGCCCGACGCTTTGATCGCGAGCGGGTAGCCGTGCTCGCGACCGAAATCGACGATGAGGGCCGGGTCCTCTATGGGCTCGAGCGTCCCGGGGACGACGGGGACGCCGGCCGATGTCGCGATCTTCCGAGCCGAGACCTTGTCGCCCACCGCCCTGATCGCGGTCGCGGGGGGACCGATCCAAGCGAGACCGGCGCCGACGACGGCCTCGGCGAAGTCGGCGTTCTCGGAGAGGAAGCCGTAACCGGGATGGATCGCCTCGGCCCCGGTCGTGGTCGCGGCCTCGAGCACCCGTTCGACATCCAGATAGGTCTCGGTCGGCGCGACGCCGGGCAGGTGCACGGCTTCGTCGGTCGAGCGCACGTGTCGGGCCGTGGCATCGACGTCGGAATGCACCGCCACCGAGGTCACGCCGCGTTCGCGACACGTTCGGGCGATGCGGACCGCGATCTCGCCGCGGTTGGCGATCAGGATCTTGTCGAACATCAGCCGGTTGCCGTGACGGGACCCGCCACGTCCGAACGTGGTCCGGCCGCGAGCACCTTCGACGGAAGGGTCCCCTTGACTAGACCCTGCGCCAGACGGGCGGCATCCAGCAGCGCGTCCAGGTCGATCCCCGTATCGACGTCCATGTCCTCGAGCATGTGCACCAGGTCCTCCGTCGCGATGTTTCCGGTAGATCCCTCAGCGTAGGGGCTTCCGCCCATGCCGCCCACCGACGCGTCGAAGTAGTCGATGCCCAGCTGCAGCGCGGTCAGAACGTTCGCGAGCCCCGTTCCGCGCGTGTCGTGGAAGTGCATGTTCATGGTGACCTCGGGTAACTCACTGCGGACCGCCTGGATCACATCGCTCACGCGCTTCGGGGTACCCATGCCGGTGGTATCGCCGTACGAGATGACGTCGACGCCCTCTCGAACCATCCAGCGGGTCACCTGAACCACGCGCTCGGGGGGCACGTCGCCCTCGTAGGGGCAACCGAACGCGGTCGAGATCGTTCCCTCGACGGGGATGCCGGACTGCCGCGCCACGGCAACCACATCGGCGACGTTCGGCATCGACTCCTCGACCGTGCGATTCACGTTCTTCAAGTTGTAGGAGTCGGTGGCGGCGACGAACACTTGCATCCCGTCGACGCCGACGTCCGCGGCGATCTCGGCCCCCTTGCGGTTCGGCACCAGGGCCGAATAGAAGATCCCCTCGCGTCGCTGCATCCCCTGCCATACCTCGCGGGCATCGGCCATCTGCGGGATGGCCTTCGGGGACACGAACGAGACCGCCTCGATGGAGCGCAACCCGGTCTCGCTCAAGGCATCGATCAGCGCGATCTTGTCGGCGGTCGACACGTCCGCCTTCTCACTCTGGATCCCGTCGCGCGGCCCGACCTCGCGGATCCGAACCGTGGTCGGGGGCGTCACTCGTTGTGCCACTCGGGGTCGCGCTTCTGGGTAAAGGCCTCGATGCCCTCGACGCGGTCCGAGCTTGTGATGGTGCGGCGCCACGCGTCGTGCTCGAGCTCGATCCCGTCCTCGATCGGGACCCCGAGCGCCCCGTCGATCGCCTCCTTGGCCTGCCGCACCGCCACGGGGGAGGACCTGCAGATGTCCTGCGCGACCTGCATCGTCCATCCGTCGAGCTCGTTGCGCTCGGTGACGTCGGCCACGAGTCCCAGCTCCTTCGCCTCCTTCGCGTCGATCCGCCGCCCCCGGAAGATCAGCTCCTTCGCCCGCGCGACACCCACCTTGCGGGTGAGCAACTGGGTGCCTCCGCCGGCGGGGATCAAGCCGACCCGCGTCTCCGGCAGACCGAACACCGCGTCCTGCGAGGCGATGATCAGGTCACAGGACAGCGCCAGCTCGAACCCGCCCCCCAGGGCGAATCCGAATACCGAGGCGATCGTCGGTTGCGGCACCTTGCGCAGCGACGAGAACATGCCCCGGATCTGGTCCCGGTTCTTGTAGAAGTCGTAGAGGGTGAACCGCGCGCGCTCCTTGAGGTCGGCGCCTACGCAGAACGCCTTCTCGCCTGCGGCGGCCAGCACGACGACCCACGTCTCGCGGTCGTGCCGCAGCCGCCAGAACACCTCCGACAGCTCGTCGGCCGCCTCGCCCGAGATCGCGTTCATCGCCTCCGGCCGGTTGAGAGTCACGACCGCGACGCGACCCTCGTTCCGAAGAGAAACCAACCCCGACGCGGTCTCAGCCATCAGTCCTCCCGATCTAGACGGGCGGGACGCCGTGGCGTCGATCCGAGAAGTGACGATCCTTGCGCTCCGCCGCGTCCAGGCGACGGATCAGCTCGTCCCGCAGGTCGTCCGGATCGGTAACGGCGTCGACAACGTTCTCGGCGGCCAGATGGACGATGTCGATGTCCTTCTCGTATTCGGCTCTCCGCTCGGCGATGTACCTGGCCCGCTCCTCGGGGTCCTCGATCGCCTGGATCTTGTTGAAGAACACTGCGTTCACCGCCGGCTCCGGTCCCATCACCGCGATGCGGGCCGTGGGCAGCGCGATCGTCGCGTCGGGCTCGAACCCCGGTCCGGCCATCGCGTAAAGACCGGCGCCGTACGCCTTGCGCACGACCACGCAGAATTTCGGCACCGTCGCCTCGGACACCGCAGTGATCATCTTGGCGCCGTGGCGGATGATCCCCTGGCGTTCGACCGCCGTGCCGATCATGAAACCCGGAACGTCCGACAGGAACACGAGCGGGATATTGAACGCGTCGCACAGCCAGATGAACCGCGCCGCCTTGTCCGCGGAGTCCACGAACAACACGCCACCCTTCTGCGCCGGCTGGTTCGCAACCACGCCCACAGCGCGTCCATCGATGCGCGCTAGACCGGTGACCAGCTCCTTGGCGAAGTCCGGTTTGATCTCGAAGAACGACGAGTCATCGACGATCCCGGCGATGAACCCGTACATGTCGAACGCCTGGCTCTCGTCCTGCGGGACCATCCCGGCGAGCGAGCCCTTGAACGCAGGAGGCCGTCCCTCGAGGCGCGGCGCCGCGTCCTTGTAGCTCTGCCCGAAGTAGGAGAGGTAGCCCTTGGCCGCCTCGATCGCGGCCTTGTCGTCGTCGACGACCATGTCCCCACAGCCCGACACCTCGCAGTGCATGCGCGCGCCGCCCATCTCCTCGAGGGTGACCTTCTCGCCGATGACCTCCTCGGCCATGCGCGGGGAGCCGAGGTACATCGACGCGTTGCCGTCCACCATGAACACGACGTCGCAGAAGGCCGGGATGTAAGCGCCCCCGGCGGCCGATGGTCCGAACAGACAACAAACCTGGGGCACGCGGCCGCTCGCCTGGACCTGGTTGTAGAAGATCTTCCCGGCCCCCCTGCGACCCGGGAACAGGTCGACCTGATCGGTTATGCGGGCACCTGCCGAGTCGACCAGATAGAGGATCGGGTGCTCGTTCTTGCGGGCCAGCTCGATGATCCGGATGATCTTCTCGACGGTTCGGGCGCCCCACGAGCCGGCCTTGACCGTGGCGTCGTTGGCCATGATCGCCACCGGGCGGTCACCGATCTGCCCAATCCCGGTTACCACCCCGTCGGCCGGAAGGTCGCCGGCCAGGGCGTTCACCAGCAGACCGTCCTCGACGAAGCCCTCGGCGGAGTCCAGCAGCAGCCGCAGCCGGTCGCGCACGAACAGCTTGCCCTGCTGGGCGAGCTTGTCGTGGTACTTGGGTGCGCCGCCCCCCCGAACCCGCTCGGACAGCGCGCCGAGGTCGCGGCCCTTGTCCCCCTCGGCAGTCATGGCCGCATCCTACCGAGGGCCTTCCCTCGAGGCCCTGCCGTGGTCGTACGTGCCCAGAGCCTGATGGGTCGGCGGAAGCAACGCCCAACGGGGGTCGGCGGGGGTGTGCCGTCAGGCAGCC
>DATFFR010000017.1:0-9137 GCA_035249925.1 Actinomycetota bacterium | reverse complement strand
CGCAACGAGGTGTGCGAGGTCTGGACGTTGAACGTCGACATCACCAACGGTTCGCTCGCTACCACATCGCCGATAACACCTACCCCGGACAACACCGTGACGGCGGGGAGCCAGTACACCTACAACTCGAACCCGGGCAGTGTCACGGTCAACGCCACTGCAAACGCCAACCATGAACCGGCAACCGGGTCCGACATCGTCACGTTTGCAAGTGAACCCACTGAAACAGCTGACTGTGTTGGGACGGCAGATATCGACTTCACGCCGACCAACAACGATTGCCGCACGTGGACGGTCACCGTCAACACGAACGGAACCGTCACGAGTCCGGCCGAGCTAGTCGACAAGTCCGAGATCTACCAGTCGAACCCGAACGGGACGGTTGTCTCGGCGAACGCTCCGGCGAACCACTCACCGGCCAGCAGCCAGGCGACAGTGGTGGGGTTGAGTGACTCGGTGTGTTCGACCGAAGTCGTGATGACATTCACGGAGAACGAAGTTCAGACGGACTGCACAGGCGACACCGATCCCAGCAACAACGGGATCTGCAATCCGCCGCCGACGCCGGACTGCAGCGGTGACTTCGATTCCACCAACAACGGTCCGAACGGCGACTGCACGATCCCGCCGCTTCCGGACTGCAGCGGTGACTTCGATCCCACCAACAACGGTGTCAACGGAGACTGCACCGAGCCTCCGGTCGACGTCTGCCCAAACATCGAGGGCGATCAGGCAGAGGTGCCCGAGGGAATGGTCATCAACCCGGTGACGGGTGCATGTGAGGAGGACCAGGTCCTGGGCGAGATCATCAACCGGCCGAAGCCGAACAAGCCGGAGAGCGTGCTGAACGCGGTTCAGCCGGCGGTGCTGCCGAAGCAGCTGCCTGCCGTGGGTGCGCTTCCGTTCACCGGCGGGAACGTGATCCCGTTCCTGATGGTGGCCGGGATGCTGATGAGCATCGGCGCCGGCGTCGTGCTCCGGAGCCGACGGGAGACGGTTCGCAAGTAGGGAGCTTCTAGAAACAAGCACACGGGGGGCCCTCGGGGCCCTCCGTTCGCGTACGGCCTAGGCTCACCTGATGAGCTCTCGACGTCTTATGGGGTGGACGTTCATCTTTGCCGCGGCGCTCACCCTGGCTGTGGCGCTGCTGCCGTTCATCCGGTTCGTCTACCGGAGTGAGTCCGTTCAGATCGCGCTCGAGACGACGATCGTGCTGGTCGGGCTGCTTGCGGCTCTGATCGTGTTCGGCCGCTTCAGGCAGCGGGGGGCGTTACAGGACCTTGCCGTCGTGTACGTGCTGGTCATCCTGGCGTTCACAAGCCTGGTGTTCGGGACCATCCCCTCGTTACTCGAGCTCGACCGGGGGGAGAACTTCCTCGCCTGGACCCAGGCGACGGCGCGACTGGTGGCCTTGACCATCCTCGCCGCCGCATCCTTCGGCCAGCTCACCCGAGTGAGGAACCGCTCGGTCGGCGGCGTTTACGTCGTCGCAGCCAGCGTCTTCACGGTGTTCGTGATCGGAGGTGTCGCCCTCGCGGCAGCTTCCTATCTGCCGGATGCCGTCGACGTGGCGGGACCTGTGGCCGATGAGGTCCGACCGAACGTCGATGGGCACCCGGTCTTCCTTGCGTTACAGCTCGGACAGATGGCCCTGTTCGGCGTCGCCGCCTGGGGTTTCTGGAAGCGCGGTGAGCAGGAAGCCGGTCCGATGACGACCTGGTTGGCCGCGGGCTGCGTGCTTGCCGCGTTCGCGCGGTTGAACTACTTCCTCTTGCCGACGTTGTACACCGATTACGTTTACGTGGGGGACGTCCTCCGCCTGGGGTTCTACATGTTCCTGCTGACCGGCGGTGTACAGGAGATCCGCACCTACTGGCTCAGCCTTGCCGACGCAGCGGTGACGGAAGAGCGGCGTCGCGTCGCGCGCGATCTGCACGATGGTCTCGCCCAGGAGCTCGTGTTCATCACCGCGCAGACCAGACGCTTTCTGAGCCATTCACCGCAAGCGCGGGATCTAGAGCGTCTGTCGAGCGCGGCAGACCGCGCGGTGGCCGAATCTCGTCGGGCCATCAACGCGCTCTCGGCCGGCCGGGATCAGCGACTTGATGAGGTGCTCACCGAGATGGCCGAGGAGACTTCGCGCCGGGTCGGAGTCAACGTCAGCATCGACGTCGAAGCCATCGAGGTCCCCGCCGACAGCAAGGAGACCCTCATCCGCGTCGCGCGCGAGGCGTTGATGAATTCGATCCGTCACGGGACCCCGGAGCGAGTGCGCATTGAGCTCGAGAACCGAGACGGTCTCCGCATGCGGATAGCCGACGATGGATCGGGTTTCGACCAGGAGTCCGAAGCCGCTCAGCGGAGCGGTTTCGGTTTGATATCCATGAAGGAGCGGGTCGAGGCGGTGGGTGGAACCATCGAGATCTCTTCCCGCCCAGGGTCGGGAACGGAGATCGTGATCGAGGTGCCCGAGAGTGCCTTGCAAAGGTCGTAGGAGGTCTTTATCGCGGATCGGTTGAGGGTGGTCATCGCAGACGACCATCCACCCCAGCGTCTGGGCGTGCGCTCGGCCCTCGAGGCGGGCGGCTTCGAGGTGGTCGCCGAAGCCGGGGATGCCGCGGGCGCCTACGAGGCAGCGCTCGAATACCGCCCGGACGTCTGTCTGCTGGACATCCACATGCCGGGCAACGGGATCCGAGCGGCCGCCCGGATCACCGAGAGCCTGCCGGACACTGCAGTCGTCATGCTCACCGTGTCCCGTAACGACCAGGACCTGTTCGATGCCCTGCGGGTAGGCGCCTCGGGATACCTCCTGAAGGACATCGACCCGGAGGAGCTTCCGGACGCGCTGAAGGGCGTCATCCGAGGCGAAGCCGCCATCCCGGCCAGCCTGGTGACCAGGCTCATGGAGGAATTCCGGGCCCCGTCCCGCAAACGCAAGCTGCCCCTGGTCGGCCGAAGGGACGTCGAGCTGACCAGCAAGGAGTGGGAGGTGCTCGATCTGATGCGCGGAGGGGCGTCCACCGCCGAGATGGCCGAGCGGCTCTTCGTAACGCCCGTCACCGTTCGCACTCACGTCTCTCAGATCTTGAAGAAGCTCAAGGTGAAGAGCCGCGATGAGGCGCTACGACTCCTCGAGGCGGACGACGCCTGAACCTTCCGAGCTAGACCGAGCGTTGAGGAATCTCAACGCTCGGTGACCTCTTCGGTCTATGCACCCTAGGACCCCCTTTCCCGATGCTTATGGAGAAAGGGAGAGGGGGCCGGATGGGAAGCGTCAGATCATGGAGGCGAGCCCAGGGAGGCTTCAGCCTGATCGACCTCCTGGTGCTGATGTTGATCATCGGGCTCTTGATGGCCCTCGCCCTGCCGATCCTTCTCGAAAAGCGTAAAGATTCCACCGTGACTCCGGTCCGGTCGAACTCTCACACCGCCGCCCCCTTTTTCGTTGCCTGAGAGATCTACGCAATCTCGTTGAGGCATCTCAACGCCCTCTCCTCCCTGCTAGCTATGTGCTGATGCGCCGTATCTCCCGAGGATTGTCACTACAGGCAGATCCATGCCAAGGGGCAAACAGACCGAAGGAGATGTCACCGATGAACGAGAAGTTGCGCAGGGCTACCGAGCGTTTCGCGGAGAGCTCGCAGTACGGATTCCTATTCAAGATGACGGCTCTGGCCCTCGCCTTGGCCCTAGTCGTGTTGGGGGCCGGAGTGGCCTTCGCCGACTCCGTCTACAACGACCTCGACACCACGGTGGACGCCAACCTGGAGGCGACAACCTTCGCGGCGGGCGTCACTACGCCAAAGGATGTCACCCTGAGCCTAACGGCGAGCAGCCCCACGGAGGCAGATCCACAGGGTGGCTGCAACCTGGGTGGTAACGCCAACGATGCCTCGCTCTGGCAGGGCGACAAGACCGGGACCTCGGCTCTCAAGTTGACGGCCACGTCGAGCCTTCCGAGTGTCGCGACGGTTACTAGCCCGGCCGCCTTCACTGCATGCGCATCTCAACCGGGATACCAGCAGACGATGACGGTGACTCCCGTCGGCCCTGGCACCACCACCGTGACCTTCGAGATCGATTCTTCGGCAAGCAAGTGGCGCATCAACTCGAACACCACGTTGAGCACTGCGTCCTTCACCGTCACGGTCAGCGCTCCTTCGGACACGACCCCGCCCGACACGACGATCACGGGCAAGCCGGCGCTCATCGACGGCGACTCGACCCCCGCGTTCTCGTTCACGTCGACCGAGACCGGCTCGACGTTCCAGTGCCGTGTCGACCCAGCTTCCGCTGCAACTCCTTGGACGGCCTGCACCAGCGGAGCGTCACTCGCTGTTCTGGCCGACGGTCAGCACACCTTCGAGGTCCGCGCCACCGACGCCGCGAACAACACCGACCTGTCACCGGACTCGTGGACCTGGACGGTCGACACGACGCCGCCCGACACCGAGATCACCGACAACCCCGCGGCGCTCGACAACGACTCGACCCCGGCCTTCTCCTTCACCTCGACCCAGGACGGCTCGACCTTCCAGTGCCGGGTCGACTTCGATACCGAGACCTCACTTCCTGCTTGGTCGAGCTGCACCAGCGGCTCGTCACTGGCGGCTCTGTCGGACGGGGAGCACACCTTCGAGGTCCGTGCGACCGATCCAGCCGGGAACACGGATGCTTCGCCCGATTCCTGGACCTGGACGATCGACACCGCCGCCCCCGATACGACCATTCAGACAGAGCCTGCAGCTCTGAGCTCGGACTCGACGCCGAGCTTCACTTTCATCTCCACGGAGGACAACTCGACCTTCCAATGCCGGATCGATTTTGAGACAGGCGTATCAGAGCCGGCATGGGAGTTGTGTGCCAGTGGCGACAGCTTCTCCTTGGGGGATGGCACCCATCTGTTCGAGGTTCGGGCCATCGACCCAGCGGGCAATGCGGATGAGTCGCCCGACTCGTCGACGTTCGCCATCGACACGGTCGGACCCGACGTCACTCTCAACGACCCGACCACGCCGACCAACGACACCACCCCGAGCTTCTCGGGTGAAGCCGAGAGCGGCGACGGCGACGTCACCCTCAAGCTGTGGAACCCGACGTCTGATCCCGCCACCGACGACGCCGACGTCACCGTGACCACCACGGTCGACTCCGAGGGCGACTACGCCAAGACGCTCACCACCGCGCTGAGCGGCGGCGACGGCACCTACACCGTCCAGGCGTTCCAGACCGACGCGGCCGGCAACACCGGACAGTCGAGCGCCAAGACCTTCGTGCTCGACACGACCGCTCCGGTCGTCACGATCTCGACCGTTTCGGATGCCGACGTGATCACGCCGACCGAGACGGGAACCGATGTGACCTGGTCGGCCGACGAGAGCGGGACCTATCGAGTGCTGGTTGGAACCGGCTGCTCGGATAGTGCTGCCGTCGTCGCAGCAGGTCCCACCGCATACGCAGCGAGCACGACATCGACGCCCAACGAGATCACGACCACGGTGGCCGCATCCAAGCTCGCATACGGCTCGAACAGCGTGTACGTGTGCGTCGCGGACGCCGCGACCAACACCGGATCTGATTCGGAGGCCGTGGGCAAGCGGGCTACGACGTCGATCCTCTACACCGGAAGCCAGATCGTCTACACGGGCACGACCGGTGCGACGTTCGTTGTGAAGGCTCAGCTCTCGAGCTCGAATGCGGCCTGCACCGTGAGCGGTAAGACGCTGTCCTTCAGTCTGGACGACGATCCCACTCTGAGCGGGACCCAACCATGGACGGGCGACGCCACTACCAACAGCTCCGGAGTCGCCGAGCGGCCGCTGACGGGCCCGTTCATCGCCGGTCTCTATGAGGCGCAGGTCAGCTTCGCAGGGACCGACGAGTGCGCACCTTCGAGCGACGGGTCGTCTGTGACCGTCGCGAGTCCGGGCGACTCCGCAAGCGGGGGCGGCTGGTACACGTTGCCGAACACGAGCTCCGGTTCGGGACGAGTGAATTTCGGGTTCACCGTGAACAAGGTCCCGAACACGACCAACGTTTACAAAGGCCAGATCCTTGTGATGAACCAGGGTAAATGGCGCCTCAAAGGAACGCTCGACACTTACGTGAAGAACACCACGTCCGGAGCGGCCTCGGGCAGCGGCAACTTGTTCAAGTGGAATGCCACCACGTTGGCCTGGGATCTGCACTCGAGCGTGACCTACACGATCAACGTTACTGACGGTGGATCGGGCGGCAAGAAGGCAGCTACTGCGGACAAGTTCGGAATAAAGATCAACTCCTCGACCCCGACGCTGCCCAACTCTGCGCCGGTCGACCTGAAGGGCGGCGACATCAAGGTCAACTAACTGACAGGCCGGGAGAGACACCGATCTCCGTCAAATTCCCGTACAAGAAGTAACAACAGCGCCACCCGCTACCGCACTGGAGAAGGACCCCCACGCCCCGGGGGTCCTTCTCTATTTCTCTCGAGCCCGGGCCCGAGCTACTCACCAATCGGCAGTAGACGGAGGGAGATATTCACCGGGGATCGGACCGCATGCGGACGTGGTCGGCCCCCGCTGTAGCTGCCCCGTCCCGCCTCAGGTCGCCGGCGATCGCGGAGTCGGGGGCGCCCCCTCAGGCGTGATGTCCTTGGAGGACTAGTCATCTCCTCCCCGGCGGTGGCGTATCCGAGCCGATCCGGACCACTCCTTGCCACGCTGAAAATCGGACATCGGGGGCGCGCGGTTTATGTCCGATTTCACCCCGTAAGACCATGAAGCTCAGGCGGCGCGGCGTCGATGTTTGGGAGGTAAGCAACGCTCCGTCGCCGAAGGGAAGAAACGATGAAGAAGAGAATCGCTCTCGCAGTCGCAGCAGCCGCCTTCACCGCCGTGCTCGCCTCGCCCGCCACCGCGCTCGCCCAGGAGACCACCACCGACACCACGGTCGACGTGGTCGAGGCCGAGGGGATCACGTGGGTTCAGGCGTCCGTGCCGGACGGCGACCACTCCGAGGTGCAGATCAAGATCCTCAGGGTCAAGCGGGGCTCGGACCGTCTGTGGCAGCGTTGCGACTTCGTCTTCAACGGCCCGGCCGCCTACAACTGCGGTTTCGATTCTGGAGAGGGCTCCCTGGCCGCCGCTCGGAAGGGCACCTGGTTGACCAAGGTTTTCGTGGACGGCGAGCAGGTGTCTAAGACCGCTTTCTCGCTCTAAGACCTCCATCCGGCGACGGAGGATAAGAAAAGGCCCCCTTCGGGGGGCCTTTTCTCTTTCGGGTCCGGATCTATCAGAAGTCCATGTCTCCGCCGCCGGGCATCGGCGGCATCTTGTTCTTCTCCGGCTCGTCCGCCACGATCGCCTCGGTCGTCAGGAACAGGCCTGCGATCGACGCCGCGTTCTGGAGTGCCGAGCGGGTGACCTTGGCGGCGTCGATAACGCCGGCCTTGAACAGGTCGCCGTACTCGCCGGTGGCCGCATTCAGGCCCTCGCCGGGACCCAGCTTGCGCACGGATTCTGCGACGACGCCACCCTCGAGGCCCGCGTTGCGAGCGATCACCTTGAGAGGCTCTTCGAGGGCACGCTTGACGATGTTGGCACCGGTCGCCTCGTCGCCGGTGAGCTCGAGCTTCTCGAGGCCCTCTTGGGCCTGTAGCAGCGTCACGCCGCCTCCGGCCACGATGCCTTCCTCGACCGCGGCCTTGGTGGTCTGGACGGCGTCCTCGATGCGGTGCTTCTTCTCCTTGAGCTCGACCTCGGTCGCGGCGCCGACCTTGACGACGCCCACGCCACCGGCAAGCTTCGCGAGACGCTCTTGCAGCTTCTCGCGGTCGTAGTCCGAGTCCGTCCGCTCGATCTCCGAGCGGATCTGGTTGACCCGGCCGGTGATGTCGTCGGCCGAACCGCCCCCCTCGACGATCGTGGTGTCGTCCTTGGTGACGACGACCTTCCGCGCTGTGCCCAGCATGTCGAGCGTGACCGTCTCCAGCTTGAGGCCGATCTCCTCCGAGATCACCTGGCCGCCGGCAAGGATCGCGATGTCGCCCAGCATGGCCTTGCGCCGGTCGCCGAAGCCGGGAGCTTTGACGGCAACGGCTTTGAACGTGCCGCGGATCTTGTTCACGACGAGCGTGGCAAGAGCTTCGCCCTCGAGGTCCTCGGCCACGATCAGGAGCGGCTTGCCGTTCTGCATGACCTTCTCCAGGAGTGGCAGAAGATCCTTGACCGCCGAGATCTTCTGGTTGGCGATCAGGATGTAGGGGTCCTCGAGGACCGCTTCCATGCGCTCCGCGTCGGTGACGAAGTAGGGCGAGATGAAGCCCTTGTCGAAGCGCATCCCCTCGACCAGCTCGAGCTCCAGCCCGAAGGTGTTGGACTCCTCGACGGTGATCACTCCGTCCTTCCCGACCTTGTCCATCGCTTCGGCGATGGCTTCGCCGATCTCGGGGTCGTTGTTGGCCGAGATCGATGCGACCTGGGCGATCTGGTCGCGGCCCTCGACCTCGCGGGACGTCGCCTTGATCGACTCGACCACGTTGTCGACGGCCTTCTCGATCCCTCGCTTGAGGGCGATCGGGTTCGCGCCGGCGGCCACGTTGCGCAGGCCTTCACGGACCATGGCCTGGGCGAGCACCGTGGCCGTCGTGGTGCCGTCACCGGCGACGTCGTCGGTCTTCTTGGCTACCTCTTTGACGAGCTCGGCACCGATCTTCTCGTAGGGATCCTCGAGGTCGATCTCCTTGGCGATCGAGACGCCGTCGTTGGTGATCGTGGGGGCGCCCCACTTCTTCTCCAGGACAACGTTGCGGCCCTTGGGGCCGAGCGTCACCTTGACCGCGTCGGCGAGCTTGTTCATGCCGGCTTCGAGAGACCGGCGGGCCTCCTCGTGGAAGGCGAGGGTCTTGGCCATGGGCGTACCTCCTTGAGAGACGGGTTAGCACTCTAGGGTCCTGAGTGCTAAGGATAGCGCCGGAACGGCCCCTTCGGCAAACCGGCGCCGCCTCCCAAGAGGCCGTGCGCCAAGGGTGAGGAACCTCTGGACTAAGAGAGTCCTCAACTCGGACCCGATAACTACCCGGGCGCTAGTGCGAGAGGGCTACTACATAAACCGCTCGGATGAGCTATCGGATTTGTCCGATTCCATGCCGATAT
>DATFFR010000016.1:0-9241 GCA_035249925.1 Actinomycetota bacterium | reverse complement strand
GACATGGCAGACCAGACGCGCAAACCGAAGCCGAAGAAGGAAGAGGAAGCACCTCAAGCTTCCGAGACCACCACGACCGAAGAAAAGGACGAGGAACTCGACGATCTCCTAGACGAGATAGACGAGGTGCTCGAAAGTAATGCAGAGGATTTTGTGCGGGGCTTTGTTCAGAAAGGCGGCCAGGGAATAATTCCCAGCACCTTACTCCTTGCTCCAGACATCCCTTTGTGGCTGGGTCTTCTCCTCGCCATAGTGGTTTTCCTTTCTTGGAGACGAGCGAACGCGTCATAGGTAGCACCATCGCCAAATAGCTCGGGCACCGCGCGCCCAGGAGGAGTTGATCTTCTTGAGATGCGCGGATTGCGGTGAAGAAAAGCCCATCGACGCCTTCCCCTGGTGGCTTAACCCCGAGCGATCGCGAGCCCCTCGTTGCAAGAAGTGTCACTACGCCCGGACGAGGGCTGGGATTCAGAAACGGTGGGGGAACACCCGCCACTACCACCTTCAGCAGAAGTATGGGATTTCCGCTGCCGACGTCGAGGTTCTGAAATTGTCCCAGGGCGGACTGTGTCCAATCTGCCATAGCCGCCCTGCGGAGCACGTCGACCACGACCACGGGACTGGGCGCGTACGTGGGATCTTGTGTGAGCTGTGTAATGGATTCCTGGGAGCTTTCAACGACGACCCCGTGCTGATCCGGGCCGCCATTGCCTACCTCGAGCGCCAGCGGTGAAACGATGCGCCGACTGCGGCCTCGAGAAAAACCTCGAAGAATTCGTGAAGAATCGCTCTAAGAAGAGCGGTCGAGGTTCTTACTGCAAGCCCTGCTGGAACGTACGGATCAAACGGCATAAGCAAGAGCGCTATGGCGGCCACCGTAATTTCCTGCTGCAGAAGCGGTACGGAATCACGGAGGCGGACCTGGAGAGGATGTTGGCGGACCAAGAAGGCCTTTGCGCCATCTGTCGGGTCAAACCTGCCAAGCATGTGGATCACTGTCACGAAACGGGCATCGTGCGCGGGCTTCTGTGTTTCGGGTGCAATCGGGGGTTGGGCAAGGCTTCCGACGACCCGGCGCTGTTGCGGCGCGGGCTCAGTTATCTTGAGGCCCGTGGATGGCATGGACAGCTTCAGCTTTGGTGACATCTTGAGGATGCCGGTGAACGGGCCGGGGTCCTCTTTCTCCGAGGTCCTGAAGTCCGCGGCCCCCGACCACATGCCGAATCCCAAGCTCGAGGGACCCATCCACGCGCCGGAGGGCACGACCGTGCTGGCACTCCGCTTCGCCGAGGGAGTGATCGTCGCGGGAGACCGGCGGGCCACCGAGGGCTTCCAGATCGCGCACCGTTCGATCGAGAAGGTCTTCGCGGCCGACGACATGAGCGCGGTGGCGATCGCAGGCGCGGCGGGGCCGGCGGTCGAGATGGTGCGCCTCTTCCAGACCGAGCTCGAGCACTACGAGAAGGTCGAGGGCGAGCGGCTGACGCTGGAGGGCAAGGCCAACAAGCTCTCCCAGATGATCCGGGCGAACCTTCCGGCCGCGATGCAGGGACTGGCGGTCGTGCCGCTGTTCGCAGGCTTCGACGAGTCGCGCGGGATCGGGCGCATCTTCAAGTACGACATCACCGGGGGGCGCTACGAAGAGGACGACTACCACGCAACGGGATCGGGCGGGAAGGACGCGCGCTCCTCGCTCAAGAAGCGGTTCCAGGACGGACTCAGCCGCGACGAAGCCGTGAAGGTGGCGATCGAGGCCCTGTTCGACGCCGCGGACGAGGACGTGGGCACCGGCGGGCCCGACCTGATGCGGGGGATCTTCCCGACGGTTGCAGCCATCAGCGCCGGGGGGACGGTCGAGATCGCCGAGGACGAGATCAGGCGGCTATTCGAGGAGCTGATCTCGGAGCGTCGAGAAGACATGCTGCTGCCCGAGACGCACACCGTTGACGTGCGGCGTGCCCAACCGGAGAAATGAGCATGGCCAGCCCCTATTACGTGTCGCCCGAGCAGCTGATGAAGGACAAGGCCGACTACGCGCGCAAAGGCATCGCGCGAGGAAAGTCGGTGATCGCGCTCGAGTACACCGACGGGATCATCTTCGTCGCCGAGAACCCGTCGGCGACGCTCTACAAGGTCTCCGAGATCTACGACCGGATCGCCTTCGCCGGGGTGGGCAAGTTCAACGAGTTCGAGCAACTCCGCATCGGCGGCATCAGGCTCTCGGACGTCAAGGGCTACTCGTACTCGCGCGACGACGTGACGGCTAAAGCCCTCGCGAACGCGTACTCGCAGAGTCTCGGAAA
Organism: Actinomycetota bacterium; assembly: GCA_035249925.1. Taxonomy (GTDB): domain Bacteria; phylum Actinomycetota; class CADDZG01; order CADDZG01; family WHSQ01; genus MB1-2. Next base: position 6,938 of record DATFFR010000016.1, on the reverse strand, counting down.
CATCTTCACCGCAGAGATGAAGCCGTACGAGTGCGAGATCCTCGTTGCCGCGGTCGGCGACACGCCCGAACAGAACGAGCTGTTCCACATCCTCTTCGACGGTTCGGTCACCGACCGCCAGAACTGGGTGGCTATGGGTGGTCAGGCAGAAGCCCTCGGCACGTATCTCAAGGACAAGTACCCCAAGAAGCCGCCCGACCTGAAAACCTCGGTGAAGATGGGCGATGAAGCGCTCCGGACGGTAGAGGGCCGCGAGATGCCGGCCGAGCACCTCGAGGTCGCCGTGCTCGATCGCAACCGCACCCGGCGCAAGTTCCGCCGCCTGACGAACACCGAGATCCAAGACTTCCTGAAATAGGGGGCCGTTTCGCTCCCACCTAGAGGAAAATGGCTGGGTGGAGAGACGGATCTTCGGAACCGAGAACGAGTACGGCGTCACCTGCACCTTCCGGGGCCAGCGGCGCCTGTCGCCGGACGAGGTCGCCCGCTATCTCTTCCGCCGGGTGGTCTCGTGGGGGCGGTCATCGAACGTGTTCCTCGAGAACGGCGCACGCCTCTACCTGGACGTCGGCTCCCATCCCGAGTACGCGACCCCGGAGTGCGACACGGTCTACGACCTCGTCGTCCACGACAAGGCGGGGGAGCGGATCCTCGAAGGCCTCCTGAAAGCGGCCGAGGCACGTCTGCGCGAGGAGGGGATCTCGGGCGACATCTATCTCTTCAAGAACAACACCGACTCGGCCGGGAACTCGTACGGGAGTCACGAGAACTACCTCGTGTCGCGCTACGGCGAGTTCGGTCGACTGGCCGAGGTGATGATCCCGTTCTTCGTCACGCGCCAGATCTTCGCCGGCGCCGGCAAGGTGCTCCAGACCGCCCGCGGCGCCCTGTTCTGCATCTCGCAGCGCGCCGAGCACATCTGGGAAGGCGTCTCGTCGGCGACGACGCGGTCGCGCCCGATCATCAACACGCGCGACGAACCCCACGCCGACGCCGAGAAGTACCGGCGCCTGCACGTGATCGTGGGGGACTCGAACATGAACGAGTGGGCTTCGTACCTGAAGGTGGGGAGCACTGCATTGCTCCTCAGGATGCTCGAGGAAGGCGTCCAGATCCGCGACATGACGCTCGAGAACCCGATCCGGGCGATCAGGGAGATCTCGCACGACACGACCTGTCGCCGCAGGGTCCGCCTGGCCAACGGTCGCGAGGCCTCCGCCCTCGACATGCAGAAGGAGTACCTCGACAAGGCGCTTCGATGGGTCGAACAGCGCGACGACCACGTGCTCAAGGAGATCGCGGCGATGTGGGAGCACGCGATCCACTGCCTCGAACACGACCAGGACAAGCTGGAGCGCCAGGTCGACTGGATCGCCAAGCGAAAGCTGATCGAGAACTACCGCGCCCGCCGGACGAACATGTCGCTGGCGCATCCGCGTATCGCCCTGATGGACCTCGCCTACCACGACGTCAACCGCAAGCGCGGTCTCTACTACCTCCTCGAGCGACGAGGCATGGCCGAGCGCATCTGCGACGAGGCCGACATCGAGCTGGCGACGCAAGAGCCTCCACAGACGACCAGGGCGAAGCTGCGCGGCGAGTTCATCCGCGCCGCTAAACGCAAGCGGCGCGATTTCACCGTCGACTGGGTCCACCTGAAGCTCAACGATCAGGCCCAGCGCACGGTGTTGTGCAAGGACCCCTTCCGGTCGATCGACGAGCGGGTCACGAAGCTGATCGCCTCCCTCTGATGGCCGCCTTCAAGGAGGGCAAGGTCCTGGAGGTGACGTCGCAGGACGAGCGCCTCGTCCGAGCGCGCGTCTCGGTGGCCGGCGGCGAGGTCGCGGCCATCGGCTATCCGCCCCACGTCGCCCGGCTGAGCGTCGGAGACCGAGTCGTCCTCAACGTCACCGGGATCGAACTGGAGCTGGGCACCGGGGGCACCGGATTCATCCTGTGGAACCTGGACGCCCCTCCGCCCGACGACGACCTCGACGGACACATAGTGAAGCTTCGTTACACCCCCTGGCAGGTGAACGTCACCAGCGTCGAAGCGCAGGAGAGCGGTCACCACGAGCTCATGGTGGCCGCAGGCTCGCTGAAGGGCACTCCCGTGGTGGCCTGTTCGCTGCATTCCCAGGTCCCGGCCGCAGCGGCGGGGATCCGCGCCGCGCGTCCGGACGCACGGATCGGCTACCTCATGACCGACGGCGCCGCCTTGCCTCTGGCGTTCAGCGACCTGGTGCGAGCCATGACCGAGGCGCGACTGATCGACATAACCTGCACCGCCGGCCACGCGTTCGGAGGAGACCTCGAGGCGGTGAACGTGTTCAGCGGTCTCGCCGCGCTCGCAACCGTTGCCGGCTGCGATGCGATCGTCGCAGCCATGGGGCCCGGAGTGGTCGGTACCGGCACCGCGCTTGGCTTCACCGGCATGGAGCAGGGCCAGATCACCGACGCCACCATCGCTCTGGGCGGCGTCGCGGTTGCGGCGCTGCGCATCTCCTTCCACGACGAGCGGGAGCGTCACAAGGGAGTGAGCCACCACAGCATCACGGCTCTCAGCGTCGCCGCACGCGAACGCTGCGTCGTCGCGGTCCCAAAGCTCCGCCCCGCGGAGGCGCGCGCGGTGAAGGAACAGCTGGACGGCTCGGATGTCTGTCGCAAGCACGACGTGGTGGTCGCCGACGGCCGCCCGGGTGTGCGCTGGTTGCTCGACCACGACCTCGTCCCGACTTCGATGGGCCGGTCGATGACGGACGCTCCCGAGCTGTGGTTGGCCGCCGCGGCCGCTGGGGCGATCGCCACACAACCGCCGGAAGGCCACGGTTAGTCTCGCTCGATGCGGCGGATAGAACGCCTGATCAACCTCATCGCCGCGCTCCTCGATAGCCGGCGACCGATGACGGCAGCGGAGATCCGCGAGCGGATCGCGGGATATCAGAACGACAACTTCGAGGCCTTCCGCCGGTCCTTCGAGCGCGACAAGGCCGAGCTGCGCGAGATGGGCATCCCGATCGAGGTCGTCAAAGACGCCGACGACGTCGATGCCTACACGATCCCGCCGGGCAAGTACTACATGCCCGACCTGGATCTCCAGCCCGACGAGCTGGCCGCGCTGAAGCTGGCGGCCGACGCCGTCCTGGGCGCCGGCGACCAGGCCAGTTCCGGGCTCCGGAAACTCTCGGTGGAATCCGAAGCGGACGGTATGGCGACGCCGCGCGTCGTGTGGAGTGCGGACGTGGCCGCGGAACAGCCGCTGCTCGGCCCCCTGCTCGCGGCGCTCCTGGACCGGGAACCCGTGCGGTTCGAATACGAGACGGGAGACGGACGCAGGAGCTCGCGCCGGGTGGAGCCCTACAGCCTCGTGCACCGGCGGGGCCACTGGTATCTGGTCGGGCGCGACGCCGATCGCGCCGCGATCAGGAGCTTCAAGGTCTCACGGGTGGTGTCGGACCCCGAGAAGGAGGAAGGGAGCTACGAGATCCCCGCCGACTTCGACCTCGATCGGCACACGGGCGTCGAGCCGTGGGAGGTCGGCGAGGGCGAGCAGGTGGTTGCCCGCATCCACTTCGATCCCTCGCTGGCGTGGTGGCCGCAGCAGAACATGACCGGCCTGCGCCTGTCGCAGATGGACGACGGCGGGGTCGAGGTGGATATGCCGGTGTCGAATCTCGACGCCCTGGTGTCGTGGGCGATCGGCTTCTCCGACGGCATCGAGATCGTGTCGCCGCCCGAAGCGCGCGACCGCCTGGTTCGCCACCTGGCCCCATTCACGGGAGGAGGCGCGTGAGCGCGGGCCCGGGGCGTCTCGGACGGCGACTGAGCCGCATCCTTCTCCTGCTCCCATACGCGATCCAACATCCCGGCACTACCGTGGCCGAGCTCTCGCGCCGCTTCGGCGTCCCCAAGACGGAGCTGATCAACGACCTCAACCTCGTGTTCCTGTGCGGACTGCCCGGCTACGGCCCGGGAGACCTGATCGACGTCGACTTCCAGGACGACCGGATCTTCATCCACATGGCCGACTACTTCTCGGCCCCCCTTCGCCTCACCCCGGCCGAGGGACTTGCGCTGTACGCCGGCGGCGAGGCCATCGCGGCACTCCCCGATATGGAGCAGGCCGAGTCGCTGAAGCGGGCGCTACAGAAGCTCGGACGTGCCCTCGGAGCGGGGAGGGACGGGGACGACTCGGCCGCGATCAAGGTCCGGTTCGAAGAGAGCCCGCCTGCCCACATGGTCGTGTTGCAACAGGCCCTGGCCGCGCGCAAGCAGGTCGAGATCGAGTACCTCTCGAGCACGCGTTCCGAGACGACCACGCGCAACATCGAGCCGTGGGGCCTGATCGCCGCGCTCGGCCGGTGGTACGTCGTCGGGCTCGACCACCTCAGCGGAGAGGAGCGCATGTTCCGGGTCGACCGGATCAAATCGTCGACGGTGACCGACGAGAGCGCCGCGCCCCCGGACGATTTCGACGCCGAGCGATACAAGGGCGCGTTCGTCGGTCGTGAGGGCCAGCCCGTGGTGGCGATGGACATCTCGCCGGACGCGGCGCGCTGGTTCGAGGACTACTACCCGGTCGCCAGCTCGGCCGCGGTCGCGGACGGGTGGCGGCGGGTCGAGCTGCAATCTTCAGGCGACCGCTGGGCGGCGACCCTCGTCCTGCGACTGGGCTCCCAGGTTCGCAACGTCGTCCCGGACTCGGTGACGAAGACCGCCCATTCGATGGCCGCCAACCTGGCGGAGCGACACGAGGGGACCGCAGGCAGGAAGTAACGCGCCGGTGCTACTGGCTCTCGGCCGCGGCTTCCTTGGAGCGGATCCGGACCACGCCGGCGGTGACCGCGCGGCGGGGGAGCGAGAACGAGAACGTGGAGCCCTTGCCCCAGGTCGAATCCACCCAGATGCGGCCGTTGTGGACCCGGACGAGCTGTGCGCAGAGGTACAGACCGACGCCGGTGCCCCCGTGCTCGCGCGTCGAGGACCCGTCGACCTGGCGGAAGCGCTCGAAGATGTGGGGGATGTCGGTCGAGACCAGCCCGACGCCCCGGTCGATCACGTCGATCCTGAGGTCGTCATCGTCGTCGGTCGCCCGGACGATGACCGGTTGGGGACCGGACGAGTACTTGAGAGCGTTCTCGACGAGGTGTCGAAGCACCAGCGCGACCTTCGTCTCGTCGCACGGCCATTCGAGGTTCCGGGGGATGTCCAGGATCACCTCGCGGTCCTCGTACTCGCCGATCGTCTCCTCGACGACGCTCTGTGCCATCTGCGGAACGTTGACCTGCTCGATCCGCAGCTGAGCCTCACGCGATTCGATCTTGGAGACGTAGAGGAGATCTTCGATAAGTCGCTCGAGCTGAGCCGCGCGCACGTCGATCGTCTTCAGCGCCTCGGTGGCATCCTCCGGCTTGACGGTGTCGATACGGCGGAGAAGCGTCCGGGCGAACCCCTTGATGATCGTCAGCGGCGTCCGGAGCTCGTGGCCGATCATCGCAACGAAATCTCGCTGGGTCTGCACGATCTCGCGCTCCGATGTGACGTCGTCCATGATGAGCACGCGTCCCATCGGAGCCCTCGGCACGTGAACGTCGGCAACCCGCACCTTGTACGTGCGCGGCGGATTGCCGGCAACGACCTCGCCCTGCAACTCGCCTTCGGCCGTCAGCAACCGCTCGACCTCCTCGTGCCCGATGGTTCCAACCGCGGGAGAGCCGGCGGCGAACATCGCAGAGATCCCGAACAGGTTCTCCGAGGCAGGGTTGATCGCGACGATCTTGCCCCGCGCATCTACCAGCACGATCGGGTTGGGAACGCCCTGGATGATCGAGGCCAGCTCGATCTCCTTCTGCTCTACCTGAGAGTGGAGCTCGGCGGCGCCGATCGCGGTTCCGCCCTGTTGGGCGAACGCGCGGAAGAGGTGGCGCCGTTCCTCGATGATCTCGCGCTCGGCCTTTACGACCATGACGCCGGTCGTGCCCTGCGTCGTGCGAAGTCCGACGGCGACCATGGGTCCGGCATCCTCCTGATCGAACATCGCGACGTCGCTGCGCTCGATCGCATGTTTGACGTGGTCGAGGTCGAGCAGGAGGCGGATGCGGTCCTTGGCGAAGCCCCGGAACACGCCCCGCGCGATCGCCCCGGTCTCGGGATCGAACAGACAGGCGAACCCCTCGTTGGAACCGGCAAGGCGCGCGCCGCCGTCGAGAACGTTCTGCAGAAGTCCTTCTACCTCCAGGCTGCCCAGCAGACCCCGGCTGGATTCGACCAGTGCCATCAGGTCGGAGGACCGATGTTCGGCCTGCTCGTGCAGACGCGCGCGGTAGAGGAGGCCGGCCGCCTGATCGGCGAACATCTGTGCCACGCGCAGGTCCTCCTGGCCGAAAGCCGCCGGTGCCTGGCTGATGGCGAGGTTGAGCACGCCCATGCCACGTCCCTGAACCCGCAGGGGCACGACGATCGAAGACGTGATGTTGCGCGACTTGGGCACGAAGTTGACGAACGCGTCCTTGTCGATGTCCCCCAAGAGCAGGGGCTTCCCCGTCGCCAGCACCCGACCGGCGACGCTCTCTCCGACGCGGATCGACTGTCCCATGGGCACTTCGGAGGGGAGCCCGTAAGACGCCACAAGGGTGAGGGTCTGGCCGTCCTCCTCGAGCAACATGATCGAGCCCTGCTCGGCCTCGAGCAGGTCGATGGCCGCCTCGACCATGCCCTGGACGGCATCGGGGAGTGGAGCCCCCGACGAGGCGATCTCCGATACCCGCAGCGCCGCCTCCAGCGCCACCCGGGTCTTATCCGGCGTCTCGGGAAGGTCCTTCGAGGCGCGCGCGAATATGGGCATGAGTCCATTATCGGCGCTCGAAAAGGGCCCATTGAGCGGGTCCTTGGATTGCCTTAACTACGGAGGGAAACCTTCTAAACCTCGGGCCGCTCTC
>DATFFR010000015.1:0-27592 GCA_035249925.1 Actinomycetota bacterium | reverse complement strand
CGACTCCGGCGAACATCATCACCACCTCGTTTGCCGGGCGTGCGGTTACACCGTCGAGCTGGCGAACGATCAGCTCGAGACGTGGGCGAAGGCTCTGGCGCGCAAACACCGTTTCTCGCAGGTAACGCACGACCTCGAGCTGTTCGGGCTGTGCAGCTCGTGTTCCTCTCGCCATTGAGCGTGGAACAGGGAGAAATACTTCACTATGGCCTGATCTGGGGGTATCGCATATCGCTCCGTAGGCGTACGGTTCAAGGCACGCGCCAAGCTTGGCGTTGTGTTCGGGGGCCGATCGGCCGCTGACTCCCTTGCACCTTTGGCGGGACGGGAGTCGCTCGTGCTGGACCACACACCCGACGAGTTGCGCGATGGCGTCAGCGAGATCGCCCGGTTGACTCTCGATTACGGCAGCCTCCAGGACCTCGTTGGACGCGTGACCCAGCTGGCCGTGCAGGCCATCGCCGGATGCAATTGGGCCGGACTCTCCTTGGTTACCGAAGGGCAGGTCACGACGACGGCGTCCACCGACGACCTGTGGCAGAGGTAGATGCCGTTCAGTACGAGACCGGGGTGGGTCCTTGCTTGCAGTGATCCATGACTCGGTTGACTACCTGGTTCCGTCGACGGAGGACGACGAGCGGTTCTCCAGGTGGTCGGGACAAGCTTTCTCCGCAGGGGTAGCGAGCTCGTTGTCGGTGCCTCTTCAGGCGCACGGCGAGACACTGGGCGCGATGAACCTCTATTCGGGGCACAGCAACGGGTTCACGGAAACCGATAAGCCTCTCGCGCGGATGTTGGCCGCCCAGGCCGCGGTTTGTCTACTGAACGGCCAGATCTACGACCGAGCCGCGCGGTTGAGCGAACAGCTCCAGATTGCACTGCAAACCAGAACGACGATCGGCCAAGCGATCGGGATCCTCATGGAACGAGAGGGGCTGTCGGCGGATGCGGCGTTCGCCAATCTGAAGACGGTTTCACAAACGTCGAACGTCAAGCTGCGTGAGGTCGCTCAAGCTATGTTGGATCATCACCACTCCACGATCGCCGATTCAACATCGGGGCGCGCGGCCCTCGACGCTTTTCCTGGGAAACGTCGAGGGCCTGCCGGCGGCCGGCTCTAGAAACCGCATCGCCGGGTTTCTGCACGCTCCGCCCTAGGCGGGGATCGCCACCTCGAAGGTGGATCCTTGTCCGTGCTCACTCCTGGCAATCACACGACCGTGATGGGCGTTCACTATGGCTCGCGCCACGTACAGCCCCAGTCCCAATCCGCTGGCTCCGTGGTCCAGCCGAACGGACTTCTCGAATATCCGGTCCGTCTCGTGCTCTGGAAGACCCAGGCCTTGGTCTTTGATCAGGATCAATACGTCGTCGTCGCGAAGGAAGGCAGAGAGCGTGATCACCGATCCCGCCGGGCTGAACTTGATCGCGTTGGCAACGATGTTGGTGATGACCTGCTTGAAAAGGGTCTTGTCGACCTCGATGGTCAGGCCCGGTGGGCAGTGGGTCTCGAGCTGCCTCCTCGTACGCTCCTCCGGAAAATCTTGAGCGGAGTCGGCGAAAAGGCTGTCCACGGAAACCGGCTCGACGTTGACCTCGAGCACCCCCCGGTCCGCGTCGCTGAAGATACGGAGGCTGTCGAGCAGCGCGGAAAGCTGATCCAGGTTGCGGGCGGCGATGTCCAATAGAAGCTGCCGGTCCGGCGGAGCGAGGTCGGCGAACTTGTCCATGACGGTCGCGAGCGACCCCCGCGCTGCCGTTAGCGGCTGACGAAGCTCGTGCGAGATCAGGTCGAGGAAATCGACGCGAGCAAGGGGGGATTCCTGGGGGTTGGTTTTCATCGTCTCGGACGGGCTCGTCCAGACCCGTCCTGATCCCTTCTTCTTAAGGAATCCTCAGGGTACGCCTGTTTCGCGCATCCGCCCAGCCTTTTGCGCAGGCTCGACTTAGAGAGTCAGTTGCCCTAGCCGCAGCCGGCGGCACGGGGTTGTCGCGAGCTACCCGGCCGCACTATCTTCGGCTGCATGACCAGCGACGATCAGCGCCAGAGGAGCCGGGCGACGTGGGACGAGATGGCTCCGGGTTGGGAGCGCAATCGGGACTACATGTGGCGCACAACCCGTCACGTGGCCGAATGGCTGGTGGACCGAGTCGGCGCGCAGGACGGGGACACGATCCTCGAGCTGGCCGGCGGCCCCGGTGACATCGGGTTCCTCGCAGCGGAGCGCGTCGGCCCATCGGGCAAGATCGTCGAAACCGACTTCGCCCCTCAGATGGTGGACGTGGCTCGTCGCCGCGCGGCCGAGCTTGGCCTGACGAACGTGGAGACCCGCGTCCTGGATGCCGAACGCATGGATCTCGCCGACGACAGCGTCGATGGGATCCTCTGTCGGTGGGGGTTCATGCTGATGCTGGATCCGGACGCCGCCTTGGCCGAGTGCAGGCGAGTCCTCAAGAGCGGAGGCAATCTTGCGCTCTCCGTTTGGGGTGCCCCCGAGAAGAATCCGTGGGTCACCGTCACCGGTATGACGATGATCCAGCTGGGTCACCAGCCGGGTGGCGATCCCTTCCGCCCCGGCGGCATGTTCTCGATGGCGGATCCCGACAAAGTGCGTTCGATGTTGACCGGCGCGGGATTCCAGGTCGTCGAGGTCGAAGAGGTGCCCGTCGAGTGGGCCTCCAGCTCGTTCGACGAGTCCTGGGGGTTCATGACCGAAGTAGCCGGCGCGATCGCATCCCTCGTCAAGGAGCTGCCTTCCGGAGAGGTAGCAGAGTTTCGCGCCGCGCTCGAGAAAAACCTCGAGCCCTACCGAACCGACTCCGGCATCGTCACGCCCGGCGTTACCGTCAACGTTCTGGCGCGCTAACGCGTCTGCGGCTGAGAGGTCAAGCGTCCCACCTTCGATAACAGCGCGAAAGGGGGAGAGATGTGAGTGAGATCAATGAGGTGAAGCTGCCCGGTGTCGGCGTCCGCTACGAATTCGAGACCGCCGAAGGCAAACGGATCGGGGTTATCTCACACCGAACGGGCCTGCGAGAGATATACGTGTCGCGCCCCGACGACCCCGACGAGTTCAAGCGCGTGCTGGGGCTGTCGCCGGACGACGCCAGGACCCTGGCGGAGTTGCTTGGAGCCACCCGCGTGGCGCAGCAACTGTCTGAGCTCCAGCAACGGATCGAGGGATTGGTTATCGATTGGCTTCCGGTACGGGATGACTCGGTCTATGCCGGACGCACCATCGGGGACGCGCGGCTTCGGACCCGCACCGGCGTCTCGGTCGTTGCGATAGTTCGGGGTGAGGATGCGGTTCCGGCCCCCGGACCAGAAGAGGGGCTGGAAGCCGGCGACTACCTGGTCGTCGTCGGAACCGCGCGAGGCGTAGAGCAGGCCGTCGAGCTTTTGCGCGCGGGGTAGCTAGGTGGAGCACCCCGAGCTCCTCGTCGAACTCGGCGCCATCCTTCTCGGGTTGGCGATCTTGTCGCGCTTGGCGACGTTCATCGGCATGCCGACCATCCCGCTCTATCTCACCGCCGGTCTCGCGTTCGGCAGGGGTGGGATCGTCCCTCTCGTTACCGCCGAGGAATTCGTGCAGGTCGGCGCTGAGATCGGCCTGATCCTGCTGCTGTTCATGTTGGGTCTCGAGTACACGGCGGCAGAGCTGACCTCCACCCTGCGCGCGCAGGCGCGCGTGGGAGCCATCGACTTCGTCCTCAACTTCACTCCAGGGGTCGCCGCCGGGCTCTTACTGGACCTGGGGGTCGTTCTGGCGATCGTGCTCGGCGGCGTCACCTATGTGTCGTCGTCCGGGATCATCGCCAAGGTCCTCGGAGACCAGGGCTGGACGGGTAATCGCGAGACACCGGTCGTTCTATCCACGCTGGTCATCGAAGACCTCGTGATGGCGCTCTACCTCCCTATCGCCGGTGCGCTGCTTGTCGGGCAGGACGACGTGGGGAGCCTGCTGCCGGCTCTGGTCAGCGTGGTCGTGGTCGCCATCGTGCTCGGGGCGGCGACCAGGATCGAGGTCGGCCTCAGCCGCTTGCTGTTCAGCCGTTCGGACGAATCCCTGTTGCTGACCATCCTCGGGATGACGATCCTGGTTGCCGGCGCGGCGGAGGCGTTTGGCCTGTCGGCTGCCGTAGCAGCCCTCCTCGTCGGCATCGTGCTCTCGGGGCCCGCAGCCGAGGCGGCACACGGATTGCTGACGCCGATGCGCGACCTCTTTGCTGCCATGTTCTTCGCGTTCGTAGGTCTCTCAGTCGATCCCGCGTCCATCCCGCCGGTCTTCGCTCCGGCCCTGGCTCTAGCCGCGATCACTCTCTTCACGAAGTTCGTGACCGGATGGTTGGGAGCCGCCCGATCGGGTGTCGGCGTCCGCGGGCGCATGCGTGCCGGAGCTCTGCTCACCGCCCGGGGTGAGTTCTCGATCGCGATCGCCGGTCTGGCTACCGCCGCGGGGGTAGCGGCGAATTTCGAGGCACTTGCCGTGACCTACGTCTTCGTCCTCGCCATCCTCGGCCCGCTGCTGGTCCGGTTCGCCGATCCTCTCGGCGAGATCCTCGCTCGCCGACGGGAGCGCGACCAAGCGGCCGGCGCGGACGTCGCTTCTTAACCGAGCTCGAGCACCTTGCCGGGGTTGAGGATGTTGTTCGGATCAAGCGTGCGCTTGATGGCCCGCATCACCTCTATCCCTCCGGGAAGCTCGCGCTGCAGGAACGGGATCTTTCGGAGCCCGATGCCGTGCTCGCCGGTGCAAGTGCCGTCCATCGCGAGGGCCCGTTCCACGAGGCGATGGTTCATCTGCTCGGCCGCATCCAATTCGTCCTGAGCGTCGGGATCTATCAACGCGACGACGTGGAAGTTCCCATCGCCCACGTGGCCGACCATCGTGGCGGTCAGCGACAGCTCCGTGATGTCCTGCCGCGTAGCCTCGATGCACGCCGCCAGCTGCGAGATGGGCACGCACACGTCCGTTGTTAGTGCTCGCGTCCCCGGTCGGAGGGCGAGTGAGGCGTAGAAGGAGTCGTGTCGGGCGCGCCACAGCTGTGCGCGCTCTCGAGGGTCGATCGCCGAGCGGTAATCGACGGCTCCGTGCTCCGCGACGATCTCGGCTGCGTTGCGCGTCTGTTCTGCGACACCTTCGTGCGAACCGTGGAACTCGAACATCAAGTAGGGGGCCACCGGGTAGTCGAGGCCGGAATATGAGTTGCTTGCCCGGATCGCCAGGTCGTCCATCAGCTCTATCCGCGCGACGGGGACTCCCAGCTGCAGCACGGAAGTGGCAGCACGAATGGCATTCGCCACATCGGGAAAGCGACAGATAGCGCCGGAGATGGCTTCGGGGATCCCGTAGGCGCGCAGAGTGACCCCCGTGATCACCCCGAGGGTTCCCTCGGAGCCCACCATCAGGCGCGTCAGGTCGTAGCCCGCCGATGACTTGCGGGAGCGGCGAGCGGTTTCGATCACGCGACCGTCGGCCAGCACGACTTCGAGACTCAGGACGTTCTCACGCATCGCTCCGTAGCGGACCGTCGTCGTCCCCGAAGCGCCTGTGGCGGCCATCCCTCCCAGGGTTGCATCCGCGCCGGGATCGACGGGGAAGAACAGGCCGTCCCTCGCCAACCTGTCGTTGAGCGTCGAGCGCGTGACGCCGGCTTGAACGGTGACATCCATGTCGTCGACCCTGACGGCGACGATCTCGTTCATCCCTGTGAGGTCCAACGAGATGCCGCCGGAGGGGGCCAGAACATGCCCCTCGAGTGACGTGCCGGCGCCGAAAGGGATCACCGGTACCCGCTGCTCGTTGCAGATCTTCAGCGCCGCGGCGACCTCTTCGGTCGTCTCGGGGAACGCGACGGCATCCGGGGGGGCCGCGGCAAGCGAGGACTCGTCGCGCCCGTGATGCTCGCGGACGGCCGTACCGGTGTCGAAGCGATCACCCAGCAGGGCGCGGAGCGCATCGCCTGCCGGCCCCAGTCCTCGGGGATTCTCCATGCCAGGACCGTAATCGAGGCTTCAGCGCGTCCTTGTTCCGATCCGCGTCGCGCTGCCGTGAGACAAGCGAGCCCCATAATCGGCGGATGGATCTGGTTGCCGGCTTCGCGCTGATGGCGGTCGTACTGACGGTCTCGGCCTTGCTGGCGGGGGTTGTCGAGCGCGCTCCTCTCTCGTTCCCCATGCTGTTCGTGGGTCTCGGGTTCCTGGCAGGGCCGCCCGGCCTCGGCCTCGTCGACATAGGCGTTCATCACCCCGCTCTCGAGATCGTGGCGACGTCGACCCTCGCGTTGGTGCTGTTTCTGGACGCGGTGAACCTCGAGTTCGCCCGCGAGCGTCACGAGTGGCTCATCCCGGCCCTCACTCTGGGTCCGGGAACCGTCCTCATAGTGCTGATGATCGCCGGCTCGGCGATCCTGTTGCTCGACGTGTCGCCGGTGATCGCTTTCCTCCTGGGCGCGATCCTCTCGTCGACCGATCCCGTCGTCCTGCGTGATGTCGTGCGCGACCGCAGGCTTCCGGGTGCCGTTCGTCAGGCCCTGAAGATCGAGGCCGGAACGAACGATGTGATCGTCCTTCCGCTGCTGCTCGTTCTCATTGCGGTCGGCAATCAGGAGCTCGGAGACGCGGGGGAGTGGCTGGCGTTCGCCGGCAAGCTGCTGATCCTCGGCCCTCTGGTCGGTTTCGTGGTCGGCGCAGCGGGGGCCGAGTTGATGGCTCGAGCGGACGAGCGCTTCGGCATCCGGCGCGAGTACCAGGCTCTCTACGGCATCGGCCTCGTCCTTGGGGCCTATGCAGCCGGTGTCGGCGTCGGGGGGGACGGCTTCCTCGCAGCGTTCGCGGCGGGCTTCGCGGTGACCATCCTGGACCGCGAGCTGTGCGACTGCTTCCTGGAGTTCGGCGAGGCCGCGGCCGAGATGCTGATGCTGGTCGCCTTCGTCATGTTCGGCGTGGTCCTGTCGAAGTCGTTCGGGATCTTGGAACTACCACCGAGCCTGGCCTTCGCTGCGCTGACGATCTTCCTGATCCGTCCCCTCGCGGTCGGTGGCGTCCTCAGTCTTCGGGCGGCGCGTTTGAGCCGGAGCGCTCAGCTATTCATCGCCTGGTTCGGACCCCGAGGGTTGAATTCGATGCTGTTCGCCCTTCTGGTCGTCATCGCCGAGGTTCCGGGCAACGAGCTGCTCTTCGCCGCTGCAGGACTCGTAGTAGTCGTCTCGATCGTGGCCCACGGCGCGTCCGCCACACCACTGGTCAACCGCTACGCGCACCTGTTGGAGCGCGACACACTTGCCGAGGAACGCGAAACAACCGCAAGCGGGCTCTTCCTGTCGTCGCCCGACGAGGTCGAGCGGATCTCGGTCGACGAGCTGCACGATCTCCTGGAGGGATCCGATGGTCCCGTCGTTCTCGACGTCCGCAGCCGCTCCCAATACGAACGCGACGATGGTCAGATCCCCGGAAGCGTCCGCGTTATGGCCGATGAGGTTACGGCCTGGTCGGAGGATCCACCGGGCCGGTTGGTCGTCCCGTACTGCACCTGACCAAGCGAGGGAACGAGCGCCCGTGTGGCGCTTCAGCTGCGGCACCAGGGCATCGACGCGCGGCCCCTCGCGGGCGGCTACCGTGCCTGGCAGGAGCTCTATCCGGTCGAGCCGAAACCGCCGCCGGCCTCGGCCGGTCCCTCGCCGGGTGGTCGGAGTCGGTTTTCGGGCCGGGTTTGAGCTCGGAGGACTCGGCCGCGACTAGAGCTCGCAGACCCCCAGCGCTACCGGCAGGTCTGGACTCAGCCCGGTGTAGCAGTTCCTCACCAGGTCGGTCAGCGGCGTCTCGCTCTCGCACGGGATCTTGCTCTCGGGCCGGCACGTAGCCGACGCCGGGGCGGCGCCCGCCAGCACCGAACCCGCCGAAAGGGCGAACACCAGGGTCCATCGAAGTTTCTTGCTCACGCCGCCTCCCTTGTGTGGCCTGGATGCCTCGCTCGGACTATTCGGGGCGCCGGCGTGATGTCCTTCCAGGAACCTCGGACCGTGAGCTCAACCAGAAGAGCCCCGGACCGCTCGCGAAAGCGTCCGGGGCTCCCCGGCTCTCACCCGCAGAGGCGGGAGGGCGGCCACGGCCCCCCAGGCTGGTTGGCTAGCCCCGTAGTTGCCCCCTGATCGCCCCGGAGGGGAAGTCGCTCGTATGGATGTTCACGTAGTAGCGCCTCGGGTAGTTCTTGATCCTCCGGATGAGCCGCCGTCGGACGTCTCCCTCGCAGCCACTGGCCTCGGTCCCGTCTTGAGGGGTCAGGAACAGGTTCACGACGATGTCCCCGCTTTGGTTCCTGTTCCCCTTGTGGATGTGGGCCGCCTGCGGTTGGTCGATGTTCTGCCATGTGAGCGTCCAGCACACACGACGGGCCCGAGGCCGCAGCCGGATCCGCGCGGTTCCGGTTCCGTCGGGGTCGCCTTCGGAGCCGACCTCGTTCTCGCCGTTGAGGTTGGCGCGCAAGCGGTTGCCCGCGGCGGTCGAGACCTGTGCACTCACGACCATGACCAGTGCGATCAGCATCGCCATCAATGAAACGAAGGTGCGTCTACGCATCTATTACCTCCCTCTCGGTCGTCGGTGCATCACAGGTTTCCGAACCTATTCCGGCTCGAGCGTTCCGGACATCGCTTCCTCGCCGTGGATCGCGCAGTAGAAGAGAACCGGTGAGTCGGGCATCGTGAACGTCGCCGTGCCCGAGTCGCCCCCGTCCACGGTGGACGTGTCGGCCGCCGGATCGTCGATGGTGAAGGTGTGCGGGTTCTGGCCCTCGTTGGTCAGCTCGACCGTGACCTCACTGCCGGCCGGCGCAGTCGGCGTAGAGGGATCGAATGAGTTGTCCATCGCCGTGATCTCGAGCGTTATCGCCTCGCCGCCACCGCCCGCGTCGGCCTCCGCTTCCGTTTCCGTGCCGGTGTCGTCGCCCGCATCTGTTGTCGTCGGCTCGTCGTCGCCGCCGCACGCGGCCAGCACGACGATCAGCGCAACCAGGAGCCCGAGAACCTTGAACAGGGGACTGCGTCTACGAACCAAACTCATCCCTCCCGTCGATCCGCTTCGCCTAGATCCTTCCAACCGAGCGCCGGACGACAGCCCCGGCCCTTGTCTGTACTACGTCGACCGGGCGCGACCGGATTGCGAACCGGCTGTATTCGCGGTGCCGCGCGTTCGCGTGGTGCTATCGGGAGGGGAACGCCGCCTCGACCGCCGGGACGCCGGCGTCGTCGGTCATCCGTACCGCGGTCACCTCCCGCAGGTTCACAGGGATCTCGCGGCCCCACGTCACGTCACCGCTACCGATCTCCGCCGTTCCGAAGATGAGAACCTCCCCGTCGCGCGTCTCGAGCTCGGCCGTGTATCGCCCCGGCTCCAGCGGGGCATCGAAGATCAAAAAGACCCACGTCGGGTCTCCCTCGTAAGCGAACAGGTGCCCGGCGCTATCGCCGTTCGACGCGCGAAGAGGCACGACCCCGAAGTACTTGCCGTCGGCCACCGCCAAGGCATCCCGATAGTGGGCGGCAACACTTCGGTCGTCGGATGTGATCCAGAACGCGATGCCACCCGTGACCAGCATCGCCGCTGCAGCGACCGCAAGGAGGCGCGCACGGAGCTTGGTCGGATGCCGCTGCGCACTCTGTATCTTTGCGAGAACCGTGCTCTCGAATCCCGACTCGGGTTCGTGCAGCGGGCCCAGGAGCAGCAGGGCGTCCGCGGTCTCGGAGAGCTCCTCGACTGCCCGGCGACATTCACCGCATGACTTCGAATGGGCAAGGACCAACGCTCGCTCGTCGCCGGACGCGATCCCCAGCGCCACCTCGGACGCGAGCACCTTTACGTCGTCGCAGGTCGGTCGGGCGTTCATCGGTCCGCCTCCAGGGCGGCTCTGAGCTTGATGAGGGCAGACCGGATGCGCGTCTTCACGGTCCCGAGCGGGACGTCTTCGATCTCGCTGATCTCGCGGGCCGTGCGGCCGAGGAATCCGGCCTGCACCACGGCGAGCCGTTGCTCGTACGGGAGGTCGGCAAGCGCGCGGCGGAGCCGCTGGGATTCGTCGGCCACAACGAGGGGCTCCTCGAACTCCTCGTCGGGGCCGCCCTCAAGGAGGGCCATCAGCGTGCTTGGATCGAAGGGTTCCTGGCGGCGCATCCTCACGGCGTCGATCGCGAGGTTGCGGGTGATCGTCAACAACCACGTCGACACCTGCCCCCGCCTCGGATCGAAGCCCGCGCCGTGTCTCCAGGCTCTCAAGAATGCTTCCTGGGAGACTTCCTCGGCGGCGGCCCGGTCCGAGAGGATGGCCAGCGCGAGCCCGAAGACGCGCGCCTGATAACGGCGGATGAAGCTCGTTGTGGCTTCCCGGTCTCCGGACACCATGCCGGCGAGCAACGATTCGTCTGACAGTGACCACATAGGTACTACGTCCCCGGTGTGAGCTTGGATTCGGGCAATCCCATGCCCGCGCCGTACCGTATTACCAGCGACGAGACAGGCCGGTACCAGAGGGGGACGAATGCGACGCATCGCCGCAATCACTTGCATATGCGCTTTGATTTTGGTGGGCCTTGCTCCCGCGTCGCTCGGTGACACCTCGAGGATCCGGGCGAGCGGCTCTTGTACCGAGGACCCGCACTGGGAGCCCTCACGTCGGACCATCGTGCGCGGCGACCGCATCGTGTGGAGGAACCCCACCAGCTGCGACCACACCGTCACCGCCTACGGCGGTGGCTGGAGCAAATCCACCGGCTTGCCCCCCGGCGGCTCGACTGCGAAGAGGTTCAGGCGAACCGGCACATTCAAGTTCCGCTGCCTCACGCGTGGCCATTCGGTGCTCGAGAACGGTGTGTGCAACGGGATGTGCGGCCGGGTGAGGGTGACGGGCTGAGGTCGATGAAGACACCGCGATCTATGCACGTTGCGGTAGTCGTCGCGCTCGCGTGCGGCTCCGTCGTGGCGGTTTCGAGTCCGGCGCGCGCCTTGTTCCACCTGATGATGATCACCGAGGTTCTGGCGGGGACGTCGACGGCGCCCAACGCACATTTCATAGAGATGCAGATGTACGCCGAGAACCAGCGGTTCCTGACCGGCCACGAGGTTGCCGTTTTCGATGCCGCGGGGGAGGAGGTCGCGGCGTTCACCTTCACCGGACCGGTTGCGAACGGGGCGAATCAGGCTCACGTTCTGCTTGCGACCGCCGAGGCGGAGCTCGAGTTCGGCGTCGAGGCGGACCTCATGATGACGCCGGCGTTGACCGCGGGAGGAGGAAGCGTCTGCTTCCGGTCCGCCGATGGGGGCAACATCGACTGCGTCAGCTGGGGCAACTATGCCGGCGACGACGCCGCGACCGGAACACCGTTCAACGCAACGCTTGGGTTGCTCCCCGGCCAGGCGATGGCGCGCGTTACGAGCGGCGGCAGCGATCCGGAAGCCCTCGACGCGGAGGACGATACGAACGACAGCGAGGCGGACTTCCACTCTGCGACGCCGACCCCAAAGAACAACGCCGATGAGGGAGCCGAGCCCGGACCCGAGACGGTCGAGCATGAACGGACGGTGACGTTGGCCTTGCGACGCGCACTTGTGGCGAGGGGGATCGTGACGGCTGAGGGTGATTACGCGGATTGCTATCGGGATGTCTCGGTGCGGATCCAGCGGAACTCGGCGGGGAGCTGGAAGACGGTGGGTCGCACCAGCACCGACGCAGACGGCGCCTACCGGGTGAAGCTGCGCGATCGCTCGGGACGTTACCGCGCACTCGTGCCGGCGTTCTCACCCGAAGAGGGCCATCGCTGCCTGAGAGACGTGTCGCCGGTCCGGCGTAACAGGTAGCTCCGAGAGCTCGTCAAGGCCTAAGAGGATGTGACGGCCGCGGCTCCCGGGTGGCATGGTTCCACCGTGATCGACACACCCCGGTTCATCGACCTCAGTCATCCGATCGAAGACGGGATGCCGGTGCTCCCGGGCTTGCCTCCAGCGCGCATCGGAGCGCATCTCGATCACGATGCATCGCGGCCGAATTACGAGGGGGCAGAGTTCTATCTCGGCAAGGTCGACATGCCGGCCAACGTCGGCACCTACATCGACGCTCCCTTCCATCGATTCCGCCACCGCGAGGACCTCGCGCAGGTTCCTCTGGAACGCATCGTCGGCCTCGCCGGGGTACTGATCGACGCGACCAACTCGGACGGTCGGGGCGTGAGCACCGGGTTGCCCGAGCGCGATCTGGCCGGATGCGCCGTCCTCGTGCGAACCGGTTGGGACGAGCACTGGGGGGACGACTCCTATTGGGGGGCCGCGCCATACCTCACGGAGGAGCTCGCGCTGGAGTTGGTGAAGCGGCGCGTGGGTCTGGTCGGCATCGATTCGTGGAACGTCGACGACACGACGACCACGCGCCGGCCGATCCACACCTATCTCCTCGAGGCGGGGATCCTAGTGGTCGAGCATCTGTGCAACCTCGACGGCCTCCCGCCCGCCGACTTCCGCTTCTTCGCGCCCGTGCTGGCGATCAGGGGTGGGGCATCGTTCGCGATCCGGGCGTTCGCCGAGCTCTAGCCGGCCGGATGCCTTCGCCGGAGGAGCCGCTGCCCGAGGGGGCCGAGAAGGCCGCCGCCGTGCGCTCGATGTTCGACGCGATCGCTCCCCGTTACGACCTGGTGAACCGCGTGATGACGTTCGGTCTCGATGTGGGCTGGCGCAGGCGAACGGTGAGGAGTCTCGGCGTCGCTCGAGGTTCCCGGGTACTGGACATCGCGTGTGGGACCGGTGATCTCTGTCGCGCCCTTCGAACGGCGGGCCACACGGTGATCGGCCTCGACGTCTCCGAGGGGATGCTGCGCGCTGCAAAGACCGACGCTCCTCTGATCCTCGGTGACGCTCTGGCGCTGCCGGTGGGCGACGGCATCTTCGACGGGATCACGTGCGGTTTCGCTCTGCGGAACGTCGTGTCCCTGGAGCGCCTGTTTGCCGAGATGGCCCGCGCGCTGAGGCCGGGCGGCCGGGTCGCGCTGCTCGAGGTGGCCCGGCCGGAGCGGGCGTGGCTCCGCGCGGGTCACTCGATCTATTTCAACAAGGTCGTGCCGCGCATCGGAGGCCTGCTGTCGGATCGAGCCGCATACAGCTATCTGCCGCGCTCCGCGGCCTATCTCCCCGAACGGGCCGAGGTGCTCGCGATGCTGCGCGCCGCCGGGTTCAACTACCTCGAGGTCAAGACGCCGCCGCCCGGTGCGGCCCAGATCATCACCGGCACGCGTTCCTGAAGTCCGGACTAGCCGGGCGGGCCCACGGGACCCACACCGGGCCGTTTTGTTCCGATATGCTCCCTCGACCTGAAAGCAAGACAAGCCTCGAGATGGGAGACGGGATGAAGAAGCTGCGTGTCTTTCTGGCCACCGCCACGTTGGCGTCGGCCTTTGTCGTCGTGAGCGCGACCCCGGCGAGCGCGAGCTGCTACGGCGAGCCCGTCGACGCCTGTGCCGTCGTCTGCTACGTCGGCTACAACAACAAGTACACGCACGACTTCTTCAAGTTCTGCGAGGTCATCTAGCCGGATCACCTTCATCGGCGCACCAAAGGATGGAGCCGTCGCTGATCCGCCCGGAAAAGGCCTAGGGCGACCTGCGTCTAGATGGTTCGACGCAGGTCGCCCTATGGCGCTGAATGATCGATGGGGTCGCTCTTAGGCCTTTCCGGTGTACTTCAGGACGTCGACGCCTCGCTGGTAGTCGACGGCGTAGATGTACTCGTTGCCCACCCAGTAGGCGCCCGAGGTGCCACCTGCGTGTGGCAGGAAGTAGCCGACCTCCGAGATCTTGCCCTTCGAGTCGACCTTGAGCACCCTGGTGCCGTGGCTGTACCAACCGGCTGCGACCAGGCCACCGTTCTTCCACTTGGGGTGGTAGGTGAACCAGTGCGACGAGCACCCGAACGGGGCGTTAACGGCCGAGCCGCCGTCCACGACCATGCCGTTCTTCGCCTTGAAGACATCGATGCGCTTGAAGGTGTGCGTTTTCTTCCACTGCGTCCCGTCCCAGGTGCTGAAGCCCTGGTTGGCGTCGTCGGTGCACTGCGCGCCGCCGTTGGAGGGTGACCAGCTCTCACCGGTGACGAGCAGGAAGTCGTCCTTACCCTTGCGGGGCCACAGGTTCGAGTGGACGGGAGCCTCGCCGACCTGCTCGTTGGGCTCGCTCGTCGCGAGGAGCTTCGGGTGGCGGGGGTCTTTGCGGGCGTCCAGGAAGACCATCGGGTTCGATGCCGACAGGACGAGGCCGGGGGCCACTTCGGTGATGTCGTGGTGACCGCCGATCGCCTCGAGGCCGTCGGTCCACTGCTCCTTCATGAGCTTGGGCTTCGCCGGGTTGCGCAGGTCGCTGATCGCGCCGCTGGATCCGTAGGCCCAGCTGCAGTCCAGAACGCAGCTGGTCGTGTGCTGGCCGGCACCGGGGAGCTGAGCGATCTCGACGGGATTGGTGACGTCCTCGATGTCCCAGATATGCAGGATGTTCTGCGGGAGGGACTCCGAGAAAAGCATGATCCGGCCGTTCGTGGCGACGTCTTCGTTCTCGAACTTGAATCCGAACGGCACGGGCGTGCCCACGATCGTGGGGTTTGCCGGGTCGGTGACGTCGTAGATCGAGAACGTCTTCCAGCCCGTGATGATCATGTACTTCGTCTTGCCCTGGTTGAAGAAGTTCGCTCCGGTCGCCGTACCGGCCTCGAAGGGCAGGAAGGTGACCTGCTCGACGTTGTCCGAGCTCACTCCTTGGGGACCCGGGCCTGCAGTGCCGGCCGCGGGCAGCGCCCCTACGAACAGCCCGAGGGCCGCGACGATGGTGATCAGCTTCTTCACTTTGATTGCCTCCTTGTTCGGATGGGATGAGGGTTCGACCAGGGGGCCCGGTTTCCTGCGAGCCGGCGGTTTCGGTCGCCGGCCCGGCCTGCGAGGCGTGCGGGGAAGGCCGACCCAGAGGGTTGATCCGGGCATGCCCTAACCGGTCGGTCTCTCATTGAAGTTCGCGGGTTCCTGAGAAGGAGTTGGCCTCCCGCCGGACAACTAGACGGCCATGCGACGAGTCCTCAACTCCGTCTTGACCGGAGTGGTCATAGGCGCGCTCACCCTCGGCGTGGCGTGGGCGACGGCCGGTCTGATCCCGCAAGGACCAGAGGTCGACACGGGCGATCCGTCAGGCCGAAACCGCGCATCCGACCAACGCGGGAGCTCTCTCGCGGTCGACCAACAGGCTGTGGCCCAGGCGACCACGGCCGCTCTCGGACAGCGGCTCGACGGCGGCTTGTTCAAGGTCGGAACCTCGGAGGTGTCCATCGCTCCGGTGCAGTTCCCCGAGGGCCCCTGGCTCGCGCACGACCCCAACGACTCCACCAACGACCCTAGCGACGGGAAGGTCAACTGCACGAGGTTCTTCGAGGAAGCCGAGGCCCAGGTCTACAACGACGCCACCGTCACGCCCGGGTGCATCAACACCTTCGACGGGAGATGGGCGACGGGGGTGGACGACGTTCACAAGCTGGGGCTCAAGGCGCGTGCGATCGCTATCTCGAACGGTGAGACAACGGTCGCGTTCACCTCGCTCGACCTCGTGTCGTGGTTCTACGGCTTCGACCCCAAGCTTTGTCCCGATGACAGCCAGCCCCTGCCCCAGGACACCTGTGGAACGCGTGCGATCACCCACGCCTTGTCCCAGGAGTTGCAGAGCGAGCTCGGCGTCGTCATGCCTCCGGAGAACTTCGTTATCGCGGCGAGCCACACGCACGCGAGTCCCGACACCGCGAAGGGAGCCCCGGCCTGGTACTTCCAGCACGTCCGCGACAGGGTCAAGGACGCGCTGAAGCTCGCGGTCGTCGACATGCTCGAGAACCCGGTCGCCCAGATCCAGACCGGTGCCATATCTGCGAAGCCTTTCAACGTGGACCGCCGTCTCGTCACGCGCGCCATCCCCGACTACGAGCTCACCTGGCTGCGCGCCGTGACCGTTCCGGGGGCCGAGACCACGACCGCCCCGACCACGACCTCTACTTCCACCGCTACGCCGGTAGCGGCGGAAGAGACGCCCGGAAAGGGGAACGGTGGCAAGCCGGAGAATCCCGGCCGTCCGAGCCCTACGCCGACGCCTTCGCCCTCGCCCTCGCCGACACCGACGCCCGAGCCGAAGCCCGAGACGATCGCAACGCTCGTCAACTATTCGGTCCACACCACCGTCACGGCCGGCAACGCGCAGATGCACAGCGGCTTCGTCGGCCACCTGGATCGGAGGCTCGAAGAACTCTGGGGTGGCAACAGTGTGTTCATCCCCGGCGGATTGGGCGATCAGACGGTCGTGCGAGGGTTCGGCCGAGACGGTCACGGGTACGGCCTCGCCGAGCTAGTCGTGCGCTCCGCCGGCCAAACCGGCTACACCCTGAAGTCGAACGACATGCGGACGATGCAGAGGGTCGTGACCGTGCCGGCCGACAACCTCTCTCTCGTCGCGGCGAACAAGGCGGGAGCCTTCGTCCGGGACTCGACGATCCCCGGCCACCACGCCGCGGGCCCCAGCCACAGCCACCAGCAGAAAGACGGAGCGAACACGCCGAGCTGTGTGACGGCATCACCGGTCAGCGCACGCGTACCGGTCGGTGGATTCCTCATCGGCACGCCCGGAACCGGGGTGGTTCGCGATGGAGCCTCCAACGAAGGGTCGGGGACCGTCTATCCGTACGACGTGTACGCGGGGGACGCGATCGCCATCATGCAGGCGCCGGGGGAGATCTTCTCGTCGATCAGCACGATCACCAAGGACTATCTATCCAAGACGCGCATCGTGATGGTGCTCGGGATGGCGAACGACCATGCCGGCTACATCATCCCGGCACAGCAGTACGACATCCGCGCGGCGAACGCCGCCGGCATCGCCGCGCCGTCGCACAGCATGACGGACTACGAAGAGTCGCTCAGCACCGGACGGTGCACGGGAGACCAGATCCAGAACCACCTCATCGAGATCGGCAAGGCCCTCGGGCTGTTGGGCGTTGGCGAAGAAGGTGCTTCTGCATCGCGCGAGACCGCCCCGGAGGACCAGGTCCCGGCTCCTTAGCGCGCCCGGCCGGATTCGAACCCCGGTCCGTGCTGCGAAAGGGACACAACACGTCTGCTGTAAGGCGATGACTTCCGGCTCCGGAGCCGTTTCACCACACGATCAGAGGGCGGGAGCAGTGAGTCGCTTCTGCGTCACCACTTGTGCTCAATCGAGCTTGTGCAGCGCGCCCGGAGGGATTCGAACCCCCGACCCTCGGATTAGAAGTCCGACGCTCTGATCCACTGAGCTACGGGCGCACGGGTCGATTCTCCCATTTTGTTTGCTCCTCGTACCGTACGGAAAGCGCCGGTCCGCCTTCCCACGCCCGCTCTCATTGCGGAGAATCACGACTATGACTCTCGGATCGGGCGGCCTCTCGAAGTGGTTCGTCGTTTTCTGCATCGTTTTCGGGGTCGGCCTGGGCTTCGTCACCGCAGCGATGGTGATGTCCTTCTGGACCATGATGGCCGGTGAAGAGGTACATCGAGGCCTCTTCGTTCTTGTGTGGATGGTGGCGGCAGTCATCTTCTTCGCGTGGCCGATGCACATCGTCACCCGTGCCCGGGCGGTGAGAAGGCAGCGCCGGGTGATGCGGGAGCGGATCGGAGACCTCGACTATGAGCCTCCGACGTTCCCCATCTTCGGGACGCGCGCGCCGGGGCCCAAGGATGAGTTGGAGATCAAGGCTCCAGATATAGGTGATGGGAGGTTTCGAACGTTTCTGTCACGCGGGCGAACGGCGGAGCAACGGATGGCCGACCACCTGAGGACGCTGGAGCTAAAGGCCGAGATGAAGAGGGCCAACGAGTCGAAGAGCGAGGGCCAGAAGGGGTCCGACCCTCTGGAGTAGAGGCCGGTCGACTACGAGCGCCGGCGCTTCGCAGGGTCGTCGAGCCGCCCGCGCCGTCGCCCTTGAGGAGAGCACCGGACGCTCCGAGGGTCTTTCGTGGGCCCCCGTAGCCAGGGCGGAGTCGCCGCCTGTGGCGGCGTGGATCGTTCCCGGTGCGCGAATATGCCCTTTATGTCCGTTTACCGATCTACCGAGATGGGGAGAGAGCCGACATGTCATTGACGCCCCCCGAAGGACCGCGCTTCCTGCGCGCCCGGCTCCCGGTGAAGGTATGGGCTCCCATCCTGCTCGTTGCGGTGGCCCTCATCGCCGCCGCGGCTGTTTATCTGGCCCCTACCGACGACACCCAGACCGCCGCGGCCGGAGACCAGGAGCTCTCCGAGCTCGGCGACGCCGGTGCCGCCGAGGTCCGTGAATGCAAGCGCGACGGGAATCCGGGTAATCCGACGGTCTTCGAGGACCCCAGTGAGTTCCTCGGCAACCCGATCCACTTCTTCGTAAAGGTGGGCGAGGTGGTCGATCCGTACAGCGTGCGGGTCCTCTCGCCGGACGCCTGTGAATTGGACCTTCTCGTGGTCTACAACGGCAACCCGCCGGTGGAGGCCGGGGACCTCGTCGAAGTCGAGGGCACGATCGAGGCCTTCACGCCGGCGACAGTTGGAGAGGTCCTGGGCAGCCCCGTGCCGGCCTCGACCTTCGAGGCGTCGTCCGACGAGATCGCGCTGATCGCCCACACCCTGATCCCGTCGAAGCAGCCGAAGGAGAAGGACAAGGCTCCGGTCGAGCTCGCGATAGGTGCTCCGGCATCGGCGCCGGTCGGGTCGACGACGGTGACCTCGGATGCAGGGTCCTCGGTCCCCGCGCCCGTTTCCGCCGGCGAGTCGTCCACTACAGCGGCCCCACCGCCTTCGTCCGAGCCGGCTCCGTCAGGCTCCTCCGGCGGTGGCAGTGGCGGCACGGGTGGCAGCGGCGGCGGCTCCGGTGGTGGTTCTTCGGGCGGCTCCGGCGGGGGCGGCGGATCCGGCGGCTCGCCCGCGGTGACGTTCACGAGCGGATCCGCGTCGAGCGGCCAGTACTCGGACCAGGTCACTCTGTCGGCCCGTCTGGTCGACGGGCGCGGCGATGCGATCGAGGGCGCAAAGCTGACTTTCAGCCTGCAGGACGCCGGCTCGTTCTCGGCCCAGACCGATGGGAACGGCGTCGCGACCGCTTCCCCGACGCTTACGGCCGAGCCGGGGAGCTACGACCTCGCGGTGAGCTACGACGGCGCCCGCGGAACGGCTTCGGACCAGACCGCCTTCGAGGTGACCAGGGAGGACAGCGCTCTGGAGCTCACGACCGACGATGAGGGCGAGGACGACGAGGGCGAGGGCGAAGGCAAGAACGACGAGGGCAAGGGGGAATCGACCCTGATCGCCGAGCTGGTCGATGCCGACTCCTCGGCCGCCATCGCCGAGCGGACTGTCGAATTCTTCGCCGACGGCGAGATGATCGGCACCGCGACGACGGACGGGAACGGCGTGGCCACCTTCGAGGTACCGGGCCGCTACAAGAACGGGGACGACTTCGAGGCCCGCTTCACCGTGGACGAGTTCTTCCTGACCTCCGAAGACTCGGTCTAAGCCCTTCCGCCCGTCCCAGGCGGCGACCTACGTAATCAACGCGCTTGATCCAGCGCAATCTGCGTATGTCCCGGCTCGCTCTGGGTGCCGACAGAACCCATAGGCACAGGAGAGAGAGGCGGAAGGAGCCCTGAATGGCGAACATCCTGGTGGTAGACGACTCACCCGAGATCATCTCCTGGTTGTCCTATGAGCTCGATCAAGCAGGTCACTCCGTGACGACTGCCATGAACGGCGAAGAGGGCCTCGTCATGCTCGAGTGCGCGCGGCCCGATCTGGCCATCGTCGACATCGACATGCCGGTGATGAACGGCTTCCAGATGCTGAAGAGGCTGCGCGGGATGAAGAAGCTGACCGACCTCCACGTGATGATGCTCACCGGTCGAGGCCGGGAGGCGGACTGGGTGCAGGGATACAAGCTCGGCGTTCACGATTACCTGACCAAGCCTCTCGAGATCACGGAGCTCCTGGACTCGATCGAGAACATCCTCCGCCTGTCGCCCGAGCAGATCCTCGAGCGCTGCGCTCAGGAGCTGGACAAGAGCGAGATGCTGCTGAAGCTCGAGAACATGTTCGCCGAGACCTCCCCCGGGCTCCCGGACAGCTTCCTGGAGGAGCCGGAGTTGGCGACGGACGAGCCCGTCGTGGTCGAGGCGGACCCGGTCAAGAGAGGTTTCTTCGCCCGGATGTTCCGTCGCAGCGCTACCAGCACCCCCAGCCTGAGCCACTGATCCCCGGCTCCTGCATCGATAGTCAGGCCGCTGCGGCCCACAGGTACTGCGTGGCATAGGACCGCCACGGTCTCCACGATTCGGCGACCCTGCTGAGGTCGCGCGCCGAGGCGGGCAGGCCCAATCTCTCCGCCCCCTTCCGGACGCCGAGGTCCGTTGCCATGAAGACGTCCGGATCCCGTAGCGCCCGCATCGAGACGTAAGCGGCCGTCCACGGGCCGATCCCGGGGATCGACGTCAAGCGTTCGCGCACCTCGTTCCGGTCCGACGTTGGGCTCAGGTCCAGGCTTCCGTCCGCGACCGCACGACTCACCGCCCTGATCGCCTGCCGGCGGATGCCGGGGACCCGCACCTCCTCGAGGCTCTCCTCGGCGAGGCGTGCGGGTTCGGGAAAGGCGCGGGTGAGGCCGGGCCCGCCCCGGACGGGATCCCCGAAGCGCGCCACCAGTCGTCCGAGCACCGTCCGAGCGCCTGCTACCGATACCTGTTGGCCCAGCAGCGCGCGTATGACCATCTCGAACCCGTCGAGGCTGCCTACGACCCTGCGTCCCGGAACGGCCCGAACGACCGCGGCGAGCTCCGGCGTGGTCGTGAGCGCATCTGAGATCGCAACCGGATCGGCATCTAGGTCGAACATGGCGCGGCAACGCTCGACGACGTGCGAGTGCGTCTTCCGCCCGAGTGTCGTTACCGAGAAGACCGCGCGTTGTTCGTCGGCCGCGATCTCCACCACGCCGTGTTCGGAGCCGATCCGCACGGTACGGCGATAGGTCGTGGCTTCCACCCGCTCCAGGCCATCCACGGCGCGCGCTGCCAGGAACGAGAACACGGGCGCGATCGGATACGGGTTCCGGTAGGGCAGCTCGATCTGGGTCATGCCCGGGAATCTAGACGTCCATGCCGGACGACTCAGGGCGGGGACGCGTGACGCGCCAGAGTCGGCTCGCCACTCAGCGCGATGTACAGCCCTCACGGAAGGACTCGGGACGCCGCGTGCAGAAAAAGGACATATCGGACCCGGCGGACGAACGATCGACCTGGAGGTTGCCGACATGGCTCGTTTCCCCCGCAAGTGCGCGCGCATCTGCATGGCGGTCGCGCTGACCATCGGAATGGTCGCGGGACTGGCTCCCGGCGCCGTGCCCGCAGAGCCCGTTCGGCGAGACCGAGTCGTTCTATTCCAGGACGAGGAGGGGGCCTTCAAGGATTACGACCGTCGCCTTGGTCGCGTCGCGCCGAGCCGAGCTCAGGTCGAGATCGTGGCCCGGCTCGATGGATCCGCAACGTGGAACCGCTTCGGCACTCCGATCTCGTTGATCTCCCACGCCGGATTCCTGGACGAGGGTCTGTCCGGCAAGCCGGCCGCCGCTGCGAGGCGGTGGATCGCGGATCACCGCACGTTGTTCCGACTTCGGCCGGCCGATGTCGCGGCGCTACGGCTCCAGCACGTGCTTCCGCTCGGCGACGGTTGGGCCGTGCAGTTCCGGCAGACCTACGAAGGCTTCGACTCGGTGGTCGACGGCCGGATCACCCTGGCCCTCGACGGCGACAGGCTCGCCTACGTTTCGTCTTCGGCGGCACCGGGCTCGAGCTTCGAGACCACACCTCAGATCTCGGCGCTCGATGCCGTCCTGGCCGCGTCGGAGGACGTCGGGTTCGGTCTGAGCGGTCGGCACCTCGCGGCGGCCCGCCGGGACGGCGACTGGGACGTGTTCGCGAGCGATGTCATCTCCGAACCGGCCCGCGCTCGGTTGCGCGCTCTTCCCACGCCTAAGGACGGCGTTCGGTTGGGCTACGAGACGCTGTTGATCGACAACGATCACGCTAACGGGCATCCCGAGGCGTGGGTCCACTTCATCGATGCCGTTACCGGCCGGTCGCTTCGGCGCGAGAGCCGGATCCAGTTCGAGCGGGCTCCGGAGCCTCCGACCTGGAGCGTGTACCCGAACTCGCCCCCGCTCGACTACGACAAGCCCGGTAAGCGAGTGCTGTGGTGCTGGAACGACGCGAAGGGATGCGAGAGAGGGGTGAAGAACAAGGGCGCGTACGGTCCCTGGGACACCATCCCCGGCGCAGGCGCTCCCACCTTCACCACTTCGGGGAACGCGGCGAAGGCGGCGCAATCCTGGATCAGCCCGCTGACTCCGGGCGAGCAGTACGCCCCGGCCAGTCCCACGCGCGAGTACGTCTTCCCGTTCACCAACCAGTGGTACGAGACGGGCTGCAGCCCGGCTGCCTTTGCAACACCGGAGCGGATCGATGTCGACGCCGCCACCGCGAACCTCTTCGCGATGCACAACCGCCTGCACGACTGGTCCTACCTCTTGGGCTTCACCGAGGAGGCCTACAACATGCAGGTGGTGAACGAGCAGGGGGATCAGAGCGACGCCGAGGGCAACGATCCCGAGGTCGGGAACTCGCAAGCCGGCGCGATGTTCGGAACGGGGACGCCTCTCTACGGTCGCGACAACGCCAACCAGATCACTCCGCAGGACGGCGTGCCCCCGATCACCAACATGTATCTGTGGCAGCCGATCGGTGCCACGTTCTACCCGCCGTGCGTCGACGGGGATTTCGACATGGCTGTGATCGGCCACGAGTACACACACGCGATCTCGAACCGGATGGTCGCGGGTCCGGACTCCGGGCTTAGCGGCGCGC
This sequence comes from Actinomycetota bacterium, assembly GCA_035249925.1. Taxonomy (GTDB): domain Bacteria; phylum Actinomycetota; class CADDZG01; order CADDZG01; family WHSQ01; genus MB1-2. The sequence continues at coordinate 4,637 of DATFFR010000015.1, read as the reverse complement.
AGGCGGGGGCCATGGGCGAGTCCTGGTCCGACCTGATGGCCGTCGAGTACCTGAACGAATACGGCTTCGCTCCGGTCGGCAAGGAGAACCCGTTCGCGGTGGGCGCCTACGTGACGGGCGACCTCCAAACCGCGATCCGCAACTACGGCATGAACCACTCGCCCCTGAACTACTCCAACGTCGCCTACGACTTCGTGGGGGCCCAGGTCCACGCGGACGGCGAGATCTGGAGCGCTACGAACTTCAGCATCCGCGAAGCGCTGATCCGTCATCACAACGAAAGGTTCCCCGCTTCGGACCGGCAGCTGCAGCGAGCGTGCGCCGACGGCAAGGTCGACGCGGATCGCTGCCCCGGGAACCGACAGTGGGTCCAGATCGTCTTTGATGCATGGAAGCTGATGGAGTCGGGCGTCTCGATGCTGGACGCCCGCGACGCGTACATGGCCGCCGACAAGGTGCGCTTCGACTCCGCCAATCAGGACGTGATGTGGAGGGTCTTCGCGCAGCGCGGCATGGGCAAGGGAGCCAAGAGCAACGGCACCGGCGACGAGCAGCCCACGCCCAGCTTCGAGGATCCGCGCGGCAGCAACGGCAAGGTCAAGTTCGAGATGGTTGACGACTCCGGCAAGAAGATCGACGGTCAGATATTCGTTGGCGACTACGAGGCCCGCAGCACCCCGATCGTCAGCTCGGGTGATTCGAAGGAGACCATGGCCTCGGGTACCTACGACTTCGTCGCCCAGGCGCTGGGTTACGGGATGAAGCGTTTCCGCGCGGACGTCGGCTCGGGCGATCAGACCGTCGTGGTGAAGATGCCCATCAACCTCGCGTCGTCGGAGAACGGCGCCAAGGCGCGGGGCGACGGCGCCGGTTGGGGCGCGCTGATCGACGACTCCGAGGTCACCAACTGGACGTCGGACGAGGGTCCGACCGTCGAGGGCAAGCAGGTAACCGTAGACCTGGCCGGCGGTAAGCACGTCGTCGACTACGTGAACGTCAGCGCCATGCTGAACAACTCCGGGGGGCAGAATCGCTTCTCCGCTCTGCGGCAGTTCGCGATCGAGGTCTGCAGCGGAGCCTGCAAGAAGGCCGATGATTTCAAGCGCGTGTTCACGAGCGACAAGGACGCGTTCCCCGGCAAACCGCCTCGCCCGAAGGCTCCGCCCCTGCTCCTCAAATCGTTCGACATCCCCGACGTCGCGGCCACGCACGTGCGTCTCGTCGTGCTGACCAACCAGTGCACCGGGGTCAAGGAGTTCAAGAAGGAGAACGACCAGGACACCACCAAGCGAAGCACTTGCCTCGTCGGGTACGAGCCCGTCGTACCGGGTCAGCCGGACATCGTGCGAGCTGCGGAGCTCCAGGTCTTCGGTCGCTAGCTCGGCCCTCGACGATCCGCCGACGGAGGCCTCCGAGAAGGCGCATCGAACAGGCGTGACCGGGTACACAGCCGACAGACAACCGCGCTCGAAAGGAGTCGGCAGTGGAAGGCGCCGTCACGCTGGGCATCGCGATGTTCATCATCGCCGGGATCACCGTCTATCTGATCGGCACGATGATTCGCAGCATCCAACGCGAGAAAGAAACCAAGTTGCGGCTATGGAAGAACTTCGGGCTCAGCCTCGGTTTCTGCGGATTGTTCTTGATCAGCTGGCTCGCCCACGGCATCGCCGAGTGGCAGGTCTACACGGACGAGCAACGCACCCATAACGAACCGGTGGAGCTCGGGGACTTCGCCGGCCAGTTCTCGCAGTCGACCCTCGAGAACTGGCAGTCGGAATTCCTGCAACTGTTCTCCTTCACCGTCATGGCCGCGGTGCTGATCCACAAGGGCAGCGCCGAGTCGAAGGACGGGAGCGACCGGGTGGAGGAAGCCCTCAAGCGGATCGAAGATCACCTCGGCACCGCGCTGGCTCGCGAGGATGCCAAGGCCGTGAACCAGAACAGTGCAGTTCACGTGGTTCCCGACAACGCGCAGGGCTGGGCCCTGCAGGAAGAGTCCACCTACGAACCGGCGGGCTATTACGACACTCAGGAAGAAGCAATCGCCGCGGGACGCGGGTTGGCCGGCAAGAAGAGCCTGACGCTTGTCATCCACAGCGACGACGGAACCGTTCGCGACAAAGTGGGAGAGTCGCGCGGCTGACCTTCCGAGCCGAGACTCCGGCTGGTTCAATGACGGCGGCCGCCGGAGGATCGGCAGGTAGCCAGCCCACGAGCGAGAACCAGAAAGCTGGATGAGACCCCAAGACGACGTATATCGGGAGGGCGCCGGAGCGCATCTGGGCGACCGCGCCCCCGAGCAATCGTCGTTCCTCCTGGCGGTACTCGCCTCGTTCGCCGTAGCGATCGCGCCCCTGCTGCTCTCATTTGGGTTCTTCGTCGCCACCAGAACCTTTCCCAGCCTGGTGCCGGCCCTCCTGGTCGTGGGGTTCTTCACGGTCGTTGCCGTCGTGGGCGGATCCTCCCTGTGGGAGCGTCATCGCCCCGCGTCCATCTTCAGTTTCGGCGATCTGATGCTGTGGAACTGGGCCCGGCGACATCGCGCCGAGAAACGGCTGGTGCGCAACACACAGCTGCTCGGGTTCGACAGGTCGGGGGCCTATCGGGGCGATCCGGTGGCCGACGATGAGGACCGACTAGAGCTGCTCGCCGAGATCGCCGACGCTCTCGACGCCAAGACCGCCTACACCGTCAATCACACGGACCGCGTTGAGAAGCTCTCGCGCGACCTCGGTGAGGTGCTGGGGCTGCCGGAGGCCGAGTTAGACAAGCTCTCGACGGCCGCCTTCCTTCACGACGTTGGCAACATCAGGATCCCGGAGCACATCCTGCGTAAGCCCGGACAACTTGATGAGGAAGACCGCAAGACGGTCGAGTCGCACGCGCTCCTGGGGGCGATGATGGCTTACGAGGTCGTCTCCCGGGACGTTGCCGACGGCATCCTGCACCACCACGAACGGTGGGACGGCGGCGGCTATCCCAACGGGAAGACCGGCGAGAGCATCCCCTTTTTCGCGCGCGTGATCTCGGTGGCCGAGACCTACGACGCTCTTACGTCGACCCGTGCGCACCGCCACAGCCTGTCTCCGCGCTCCGCGCTCGCGGTGCTTCGCGCCGGCGCGGGCTCCCAGTTCGATCCGCGCGTTGTCGAGGCTCTTGTCTTGACGTTGCCCAGGCCGTGGGCTGTATTCGACAGGGTTCCGGTCCTGGCCGCATCGCGACCGAGGCTTCGAGAGTGGAAGCTGATCTTCCAGCGCGTGGGCAAAGTGGCGATCAGCTCCGCGATCACAACGGGGACGATCGCACTCATCCTCGGGAACGCCGGTCGCGCTTCCTGACCGAGTGTGCTTACAGGGTCATAGGTAATAACCCATAAGGACTATGCATTAATTAGCCCGTTCCGGTGATGTCCCATTTCTCACGTGGGGTCGATGTCACTCGTACATGGCCCGGCACGACTTCTGAGGAGAAGGAGACACACGGATGATCAGGAAGAAGAAGCCCAACGGCATCTTGATCTCGGGACTGATCTCGGCACTCGCCTCGCTGGCGATCGTCGCCGTTGCCCCGAGCTTCGCGGGGCCGGCGGACAGGCCGAGCCAGACCGGGGCTTCGGATCACGACGGCGACGCCGACTCCGATCGCAATACCGCGCATGAGGACGATCACACGACGGCGGATGAGGGCGACAACGCGCACCCGTCGGGCAAGGACCGCTCGGTTGAGAACGGCGGTTCCGGAAACCAGGGCAAGGCCGAATCCAACCCCGATGACTCGAAGGGTCCCCAGCGTTACGAGGGCGCCCGAGGCGACGACAAGCCCGCCGGTCCGGGCGGCACCGACCTCGAGGACCAGGACGGCAATAACGGCTGCGGGAACGACGACGACTTCAACGACGACAACAACGGTCGGTGCGGACCGCGAACCAAGCCCACTCCGCCGCCTTCGCCCCGAACCTGTCCGGACGGCAGCGCGATGCCGGCGAACGGCAATTGCGGAAGCAACGGTGGCGACAACACGGGCGGCAACAACACCGGCGGCGGAGGCCAGACCTGCCCGGACGGCAGCACGATGGTGCAGGGCAAGTCCTGCTCGCTCCCGGACCAGGACGGTAGGGGACCGGATCGAGATGAGTCCGGTACCGACAAGACCGAAGACGGCAACAACGGGTGCGGTAACGACGTCGACGGCATGGATGACAACGAGGGATGGTGCGGGAACAAGCCGAAGGACGAGGACGAGGAAGAGACCGAGGTTCTTCCCTCGAACCAGGGCTGCCCCGACGGCACCGTGATGGACGCACAGGGGAACTGCCTCGAGGTCGACGAGGCACCCGCCGTCCCCGATGACGAAGTCCTCGGCGCCGATCTCGAGCGAGACATCGACCGGGCCGCACCGAAGCCCGAGCAGGGACCGTCCGTGTTGGGCATCAGGCTGTCGCCGAAGCTCAACGAGCCGGTCAAGGTTGCCGGAGCGGTGCTGCCCTTCACCGGCGGAGATGCGCTGCTGTTCGTGGTGATCGCCCTGGCGCTGTTCGCCTGCGGCATGGTTGCGATGAGGTTCACGAAGAGGGAGGTCGGCGATGAGAGCTGACGCATACGAAAGGAATTAGGACTCCTAGCCGAAAGGAGGCC
>DATFFR010000014.1:0-77256 GCA_035249925.1 Actinomycetota bacterium | reverse complement strand
CGAGATCGAAGGGGTCCGAGCCGGACAGCATCGAGCCGGACAGCACCAGCCCGCCCACGAGGAGCAAGAGTGTTACGCGAGTGATCAGCCTCGAGATCGTCATTTCATAAAGAGACGGCCGACCCACCCGAAACATTGCTCGAGGCGCTGAGAAACCTCGAGATCTGCGAGCTTGTGAGCGCGCGGTCCAGCGCGCATACTTCAGACGTGGACGGTCTCTGGTTCGCGCTCTTCGTCGGCGTCGCGGTCGCCATCGCCGGAGGGCGCTACTACTTCAAGGAGCAGAGAAAGCGCGGCCTGGCCACGTTCGCGCGCAGGCACGGGTTTGTCTTCACGCCACACGCCCCTCAGGGACTTCTCAGCCACAGCTTCCCGCTGTTTCTGAGCGGTAACGGGCGCGGGGCCGAGAACGGGATAGCCGGAGAGTGGCGCGACATGTCGTTCAAAGCGGCGGACTTCTGGTACTACCAGGGAAGCTCACCGGGCGATCAACAGACAAAGGGCGGAACCCGCTACTACCGCTTCTCCGTGGCGGCGACGGGGATCCCGTCCTGGCTCCCCGAGCTGACCATCAGCCGGGAGACGCTTACGACCAGTGTCGGCAAGCGCATCCGCCCCGACGACATCGACTTCGAGTCCGAGGAGTTCAACCGTGCGTTCCGGATCAAGACACAACACCGGCGCTTCGCTTTCGAGCTGATCGACGCACGGATGATGGAGTGGCTCCTGACGTGCGATCGGAGACTCGGCTTCCAGGTCCGCGGCCGGGGAGTGCTTGCCTATTCGAAACCCCTCGCACCCCACGAGCTACTGGTGCTGGTAGGCAGCCTGAAGGAGTTCTGCGATCGCATCCCCCGTCTGGTCTGGAACAGCCATGACTTCCTGCCTCCCAGCGAGGGCATCGTTTGAACGGCATCTCGATAGCCGGGGGCATCGTTGCGCTGATGCTCCTCTGGGCCGTCATCTCCTACAACCGGTTCGTCAACCAAAGGAACCTGATCGGCAACTCGTGGTCGAACATCGACACCGAGCTCCGGCGCCGTTACGACCTCATCCCGAATCTCGTCGAGACCGTCAAGGGATACGTCGCGCACGAGCGCGCCGTTCTCGAAGAGGTCACCGCGGCCCGAGCCGCCGCCGCCGCCGAGCACGGCTCCCCGGAGGAGCAGGCGAGGGCCGAGGCCCCTCTCGTCACCGCTCTGCGCCACCTCTTCGTGGTCGTCGAGGACTACCCCACTCTGCAGTCGAGCTCGCACTTCCTGGACCTGCAGCACGAGCTGTCGAACACAGAGGACCGGATCCAGGCGTCGCGCCGCTTCTACAACGCGAACGTGCGCGACTACAACACCCGCGTGCAGTCGCTCCCCTCCAACGTCATCGCGGGCCTCTTCAACTTCGACCTAGAGGAGTACTTCCAGATCGAGCCGGCGATGCGAACAACAGTGGAGCAACCCCCGAACACCTACTTCGCCTGAGTGCTCGCCGGCCTGAGTATGTTGTTAGGGCCCCCGTACTCCAATGTAGAGAGAGTCGACTTAAAATCGATACAGTGTGGGTTCGAATCCCACCGGGGGCACCGCAACTCGCGGCACCCCCGAATGGACTGACTTCTAGTTGTCGATCAGTAGGGGCCTCGGCAGGTAGTCGAACGAGGGTGCGCCGAACATCAGGCGCTCCGTTTCGAACCACTTGGCCATCAGGGCCCTGAAGCGCGCGTGGCGCTCGCGGATCGTCTGGCCCTCGGTTCCGCCCGCGGCCGCCTCGCAGTCGAGCTGGCTCTCGCCGTTCAGGCAGGCGTCGGTGCCGTCGCCGCCGTCGAGCGTGTCGAAACCACCTTCGCCGTCGAGCAGGTCGTCGCCCGCGGCCGCCTCGACTATGTCTCCGCCCTCGCCACCGAGGAGAACGTTGGCAAGCTCCGAGCCTCGGAAGATGTCGGGCCAGCGAGATCCGAGCACGTCTTCGATGTTCAGGAGCGTGTCGGCTCCGTGACCGGTTGCAAAGGACGAGCCGAGGTCCAAGGTCACGGGCCGGGGCGCTGCCGCGAACACGATCGCGTCGTCGCCGTCGCCACCGTCGACGATGTCGGCGTGGTTGAGCGGCTCGAGCAGATCGTTGCCGCCGCCACCGTTGAACTCGTCGACCTTCTGATAGCCGATGAAGTAATTGTCGGCTTCGTTCCCGGTGAACTCGTCGGTCTCGAACGTCCCGAGCAGGTTCTCGATGCCCGTTACCGTGTCCGAACCCTGTGTGCCGAACGTGGTCGTCGTACCGGCGACCAGGTCGACCCGCATGCCTCTGTCCGAGTCGACGAACTCCAGCGTGTCCATACCGTCGGCCCCATCGAATGCGTCGTCACCGATGCCTGTGCGGAGGTAGTCGTCGCCGGGTCCGCCCGTCACGGTGTCGTTGTTGTCGCCGTCGTAGAGCATGTCCTCACCGTCGCCGCCGTCGATCAGATCGTCACCCTTCAGTCCTACGAGGATGTCGTCGGCGCCGCGGCCCTCGATCCTGTCGCCGTTGGTCCGGCCGTTGAGATAGTTCGCCTCTTCGTTGCCCAGCAGCACGTCGGGCTTCGTGGAGCCGAGCACGTCTTCCACTCCGGTAACGGTATCGGTGCCCTCACCGGTGATGGTGCCGTTGGAGAGATCGGCCGTGATCCCGGTCCGGGAGCGGCCGAAATCGATCACGTCCTTGCCCTCTCCCCCGTCGTATCCGTCATCACCCGGGCCCCCGATCATGAAGTCATTGCCTCCGGCCGCCTGCAGCTTGTCGTTGCCCGAGCGCCCGTTCAGCTCATTCACCTCGTTGTTCCCGATGAGCTGGTCGTCGTAGCCGGAGCCGGAGAGGTCCTCGATCCCGAGCATCGTGTCGGTGCCCTCGCCTGCAGCCTCTCCCGTCGTCAGGTTCGCGGTCACACCGACCGCGGACGAACCGAAATCTGCAACGTCCTTGCCGAATGCCCCGTCCAGTCGATCGTCGCCGGCGCCACCGATCAGGATGTCGTTGTCGATCCGCAGCGGGTTCCCGAAACGATCCACGTCGTGGAGGCCGCCGATCAGGTGGTCATCGCCGGCGAGCCCCCTCAGAACATCGTTACCGGAGGTTCCGCCGGACAGCTCGTTGCGGTTCTCGTCGCCGATGATGAAGTCGCGCCGGAAGCCCCCGCGAACGTTCTCGAGGTTGAGGAGCTCGTCCTGGCCGTCGCCGGTGGCAGCGCGCCCGGCGAGGTTCACGATCATCCGGTGCCCGACGAACCCATAGTCGACGAGGTCGACCCCGCCGGCGCCGTCGAGTACGTCGTTGCCGGCCCATCCCGCCAGCGTGTTGTTGCCGGAGTCGCCGACGATGTGGTCGTCCAAGCGGGTCCCCCAGACGACCTCGATGCTGGAGATCGTGTCGTTGCCGTTGCCCCGCACCGTGCCCTGCGACAGCGAAGCATCGATGGCCTCGGCCGATGAGATGTAGCTCACGGTGTCCGAACCCGAACCACCCTCGATAGCGTCGTTGCCGTCGTCGGTTTCGGGGTCTTCCTCGGTTGCACGATGGAGCGTCGACTGGATCGTGTCGTCACCCGGACCACCGGACAGCCTGTCGTCCGCGAGGTAGCCCTCGAGCACATCGTTGCCGTCGTCTCCGGAGAGACGATCCTCGTGACGGCCACCGAACAGGCGGTCGTCGTCCTCGCCGCCTGAGAGATCGTCGCGGCCGTCGCCTCCGTTCAGATGGTCGGTGCCGGCTCCGCCGTCCAGAGTGTCATCCCCGTCGGCGCCTGAGAGGGAGTCGTTGCCGCCACCTCCGAGCAAGCTGTCCTTGCCTTGCTCACCGTCGAGGCTGTCGTCTCCCGGACCGGCATGAAGTTGATCGGCACCCCCCTCCCCACGGAGGAAGTCGCGGTCGTCGCCGCCGTCGATGCGGTCGTCACCCACGCCACCGCTGAGCGAGTCTCTCCCGCTGCCTCCGCAGATGAGGTCGTCGCCGCCTTGCCCCTCGATCCGGTCGTGGCCGCCGAGTCCGACGATCACGTCGCGGCCGGTCGTCCCTTCGAGGTGGTCCGACTCGGCGCTGCCGACGATGGTCGCCCGCGCTCCGAAGCAACCCGGAGCGGCGGCGGCGGCAGTGGCCGGCACGAGCGAAGCGATCAGGGCAACGATCAGCGCCCCTTGCAAAGTACGGAACCGATGCATCTCTTTTCTCCTTACGCTGATGCCCAAAGGCTTGACTTGGTTGGGTCCTGGTCCACCCTCATGACGGACGACGCGCGCGAAACGCTGCACGCGCGGGGCGAGATGACCCAGACGGACTAGATGGACTAAGGGACTAGATCAGCGGCCAGGGCAAGGGTCGATCGGTACCCGGCGCCGGAAACCGATCCTCGAGCAGCAAGGTTTCGATGCGATCCAAGGTGGCGTCGATCTCGTCGGGTGTGATCAACGAGGCAAGCCCGGTCCGTAGCTCGGATCGCTCACCCAGTTGCGCGCCGAGCTGTTCGAGCACGGCCCGCACCTCCGAGCCCAGCGGCTCCTCCGCGTAGGACCAGATAACCGTCCGGAGCTTGGGTTGCACGTGGAAACTGACACCGTGGTCGACGGCCCACAGCTTCCCGGACGCATCCTCGATCACGTGTCCGGCCTTGCGGTCGGCGTTGTTGATCACCGCATCGAACGCAGCAAACCTCCGGAGCTCTTCAGCTCGCTCCTCCATCAGCGTGAAGTAGTGCCTCTCCGGATCGTGTTGAACGAACTGTTGCAGCGAGCCCGGCCCCAGCGGCGCGTCCTCGCGCAGCACGGTCGGAGGCACCAAGGACCATCCGGACGCGGCCGACACGAGATATGCCGCAACCTCGCGGCCCGCCAGGCTGCCATGAGCGAAGTCCCAGAGGGGCCGTTCCCCCCGCCGCGGCTTGTAGACGGCATGCGTCTCGGCCTGGTCGAGTGACACCTTGGCGAGGAAGGTGTAGTTCGACGAGTACGGGAGCAGACCCAGCACCGTCACCTCCCCCGCTTCGAGGAGGAGCACTAGCTGCTCAGGCGATGTCCGTTGGAGGCCGGGCACTTGTGGCCGTCGGGATCCATCGGCAACCCGCACAACTGACACAGGGGACGCCCCTCACCCACGACCGCAAGCGCGTGCAGCACGAAGGCGCGAGCCTGATCGCGACGTAGCAGGACCCGCACCGCGAAGTCCTCGACGTCGCGCTCTTCGTCTTCCTCTGCCTCCGCTCCCGCAGGCTCCAGCGCGATCACGATCGACTCGGATGCCTCTTCATAGGTAAGACCGATGGTGCCGACGCGCCACTCCGGCTCGATCGGAGCGCTGAGGGCGTACGCGGGATCGCGCTGCGGGACCGCCGCCCTGATCGGATCGGTGGGATCGATCATGAGCAGCAGCTCTTTGAGCTTCTCGCCCAAGACCTCGACCTGCCCCTTCTCGAGCAGATACGTGAGGGTCAACGTCTCGCTGCGCGATTGGAGAAAGAAGGTCCGCTCTCCGGGTCTCCCGGTGAAGTCTGTGGTGAATACCTCCGGTCGTACTTCCATGGGCTAAACGAGGCCCGGGCGGGGCACCGGCATGGCGTTCAGTGACAGGATCTGCGGTCCGTACGGGCTCACGTTCAGAACCGAGACGGACGCCGGACCTATGAAGATGCGCTGGAAGAGATCGATGTGCACCCCTAGATAATGCGCCACGATCAACTTGATCGTGTCACCGTGCGATACGACGCAGATCGGATCGCGCGGGTGCATCTCGCGCAGCTGCTCGATCCCCTCGACCGCTCGGGCCTGTACCTCACGCAGGGTTTCTCCCTCGGGAAAGCGAACCGAGGACGGCCAGCGTTGCAGGGTCGCCCACATCTTCGTTCGGACGAGAGCCTTCAGCGAGCGGTTCGTCCACTTCCCGTACCGCACCTCGCCGATCTGGTCGTTGATCTTCACGTCCAGCTTGTGCGGTAGCGCCACGATCCGCGCAGTCTCGATGGTCCGATCGATGGGACTGGAATAAACGGCCTTGAACGGAACCTCGGCGAGCAACGCTGCGGTTCGCTCGGCTTGCTCGCGTCCCTCCTCGGTCAGATGGACGCCTTCCATCCAGCCCGTCAGCTTGTGACCCGTGTGCGAGGTCACGGCGTGCCGCACGAGGTAGATCGTCGTCACGGCAGAGATTTTTGGATCGCTTCGAGCGCGCTCGGATTCTCCAAGGAGGACAGGTCGCCGGGGTCCTCCCCCAAGACCTTGGCCCGGATGGCGCGACGAAGGATCTTCGCCGAACGGGTCTTGGGGAGCTCTTCAACGAAGCGAACCTCTTTGGGTGTGAACGCTTTGCCGAGCTCGTCGGCGATCTTCTTCTTGACCTCGGCCCTAAGCTCCTCGGACTCATCCGTTCCCGGTCGGAGGATGCAGAAGCACCACACGACGGTCCCCTTGACCTCGTCCGGGACCCCGACGGCTGCACACTCGACGACGGCAGGATGCTCGACGGCTGCGGATTCGAACTCTGCCGGCCCGATCCGCTTGCCTGCGATGTTCAAGGTGTCGTCGGAGCGGCCGTGCAGGAACCAGTAACCGTCCGCGTCTATCGAAGCCCAGTCGCCGTGCACCCAAACGTCCGGCCATCGCGACCAGTAAGTGTCGATGTAACGCTCCTTGCTGCCCCAGAAGCCCCGCGTCTGCGCGGGCCACGGCTTGAGGCACACCAACTCGCCCACCTCGCAGCGCACCGGCACGCCTCCCGAGTCGAAGACCTCCATCGCCATCCCCAGCGACGGCGTGCCCAACGAACAACTCTTGGTGGGGATGACGGGGGCCTGACCGAGGAAGCACGCTCCGACCTCGGTCCCCCCGGACAGGTTCATGATCGGAACCCTGCCGCCGCCGACGACCTCCGCGAACCAGCGGTACGGCTCGGGGTTCCAAGGCTCGCCGGTCGACCCCAGTATCCGCAGCTTGGATAGGTCGTGCTTCGTCACCATCTCCTCGCCCGCCGGCATCAGCGCGCGGATCAGCGTGGGCGAGACTCCGAGGATCGTTACGCCGTGGCGTTCGCAGATGTCCCACAAGCGATCCGGCTCGGGATAGTTGGGCGCCCCCTCGAACATCAGAACGGCGGCGCCGTTCGCGTGCCCGCCGACCATCTCCAGGGGGCCCATGATCCAGCCCATGTCGGTGACCCAGTAGAGGACCTCGCCGGGGCGAGCATCCAGCTGATAGCAGACCTCCTCGGCGATCTTCACCAGGAAACCGCCGTGAACGTGCACGCTGCCCTTCGGTTTTCCCGTCGTTCCCGACGTGTAGGCGATCATGAACGGCTCCTCGGGATCGAGCTGCTCCGCGTCGCATTGCGTCGATTGGTTCCCGAACGCGTCGTCCCACGAGATGTCGCGCGCACCCATCGGGCAGTCGTCGTCGGGGAACCGCCTGAACACGATCACCCTTTCGAGGTGCGGCACCGCGTCGGCCGCTTCGTCCGCCGTCGGCTTCATCGGCACCTTCTGCCCGCGCCGCCAGAACCCGTCCGCCGTGATCATGAACTTGGCGTGCGCGTCCTCCAGACGAGTCGCGATCGCGGGAGCGCCGAAGCCCGAGAAGATCGGGAGATAGATCGCGCCGATCTTGGCGCACGCATACGCCGCGATGGCCGCCTCGGGGATCATCGGCAGGTAGATCCCCACCGGATCTCCTATCCCGACCCCCAGCGCCCTCAGCCCGTTGGCGACGCGATTCACCTCGGCCCCCATCTCGGCGTAGCTCAAGGTTCGGGTGGCGCCCTCCTCGCCCTCCCAGATCAGAGCGGGCGCGTCCTTCAGCTTGCCTGCCGCGTGGCGATCCACGCAGTTGTAAGTGAGATTGACGGTGGCGCCGACGAACCAGCGGGGCCACTGTGGCCCCTTCGACGCGTCCAGGATCCGCTCGTACGGCTTGAAGAAGTCGATCCCCACGTCCTCGACGACGGCGTTCCAGAACCACTCGATGTCGTCCTGCGACCGCTCTACGAGCTGGTGGTAGTCGTCGATCCCGTGCTTCCGCATCAGACGGGTCACGTTGGCCCGCTCGATGTAGTCGGTAGTGGGTTCCCATAGGAGGTCGCTCATCCCGGGCAGGCTACCAACGGCTCCACCCGGGAAAAGCAGAGAGGGCGGCCCCTTGCCGGAACCGCCCCCTCGAGATCGTGCGTCGTTCTACTTGACGACCACCCGGCCGCCCATGAAACCGCCGTGCACCAAACAGATGTACTTGAACCCCTTGTCGTTCGAGGCGTTCGGGAACCGCACGGTCCAAGGGGTCGATTCGAAATCGCTACCGTCGGGATACAGCGGCTGTTTGATACCAGAGTTCTCGTAGTCGCTGCTCCTCATAACTCGCCCGTCCCCGGTCTCGAAAGCGGTGCGGTTCGAGACGTCGAACTCGACGGTGGAACCCTCCGGACAGACGGGATCCCCTTGCTCGGTGAACTCGGTCACTTCGGTGTCGGCAGCCGTGCCCTCGTCACCGTCGGGATCGCAGAAGGGGAAGATGCCCGTGTTGAACTCCTCCTGCGCATTCGGGCCGCCGAAGGTGGCCGTATGCAGCTCCATCTCACCGGCAAAGTGGTACTGAACCCGCGCGCCCTCGGGGACGCTGATCTTCCTGGGGTACGAGGCAAAGATCTCGATCGGGCCGCCGACGGCCCCCACGAAGACGTCGTAGACCTTCTGGCCCGAAGCGGTCGTGTGGGAGGTGCGCTTCGCGTTCATGCGTGCATGAAGAGCGAGGACGTCCTCGTAGTCCTTCCTCATCAACTGGTTCGCGCGCTGGTCCAACTCAGCTTGGGTGGACGCGGCGTCCTGTGGGCCGACGACCTCGACCTTGAAGTTGACCCCGATGTCGGCGAAGGGAGCGCTTGCGCCCCACAGAGTGGTGCCCGGGAGAGCCGCCACGTTCACATAGAACAGACCGTCCTCAGCGGGCTCGCCCGGCACCACGAGGTCGGCCTCCGCCCCGGTCCATTCGCACGGGTTGTCCACCGTCCCACAGTCACCGGCAGCAAAGACCTTCTCGTTGAATTTGAGAGCGCGCTCTCCGTCATCGGGATCGGACATGAAGTAGAACCAGTCCTGGTCGATCTTGGCCCAGTTCTCCCCAAGGAACTCCTGCGGGTACTGGCCTGCCGGACCGAGTGCGATCCCGCCGTTGGTGAATACAAGGGTGTCCCCGGTGTGGACGCGGACCGAACCCGGATAAACGCGCGCCGAGAAGGCCGGGACGCCGGCGTTGAAGAAGTCCTGCGCGACGATGATGTTGAACGTCTCTGCGGCTCTCGCCGAGCCCGGGACGAACAACGCGCTCACTACCGCCAGCGCGACCAGCGCACCGACGCGACGTTTCTGCCTGAGCAACAAGTGGAACCTCCTTCTCCGCTTCCGCTGGAAGCAACCTGGCCGACAACCGTGACGGCATCGTTACCGGGTTGGTCCTCCGGCGATAGGAGGTAGGCCGGAATCTACGTAGTAGTTCGTAGACGCGAGGGGGCGGCCCCCAAAGGGACCGCCCCCTCGACGAGCAATGGCTAGCTACTTGACGACGATGCTGCCGCCCATGCGGTCGTGCAGGAAGCACAGGTAGCGGATCGGGCGCTCGCCGGAGGTCCGGTTGAACTTGACGTCGTACGGGTCGACGCCGTGGAACGGCGGCGTCGCGTAAAGCACGTTGGCGCCCCGCACCCCGGAGTTCTCCATGTCGGCGCCCTTCCGAAGCACCCCGTCGCCCGTCCCGAAGAGGAACTCAGCGCCGTTCTCGAACTCCACGGTCTCTCCCTCGGCACAAGGGGGCCCGGCGTTCGGGTCCTCGTTGGCGGGGGTGTCGGCCCCGTCGCCCGGGTCACATTCGAGGGCGCCGAAGTTGATCCCGAAGATCGTTGGGATCGGCAGCGACACGGTGTGGTCCTCGTACACGAGGTCCGTGAAGTGCCAACGCACGGTGTCGCCCTTCCTGAGGTTCAGCTTGCGGGGGTAGAACTGCATGATCGAGGCGTGGTGGTTCTCGACGCCGGCCCAGGCGTCCACCACGCGGCGACCATCGGCACCCACGTGGCTCGAATTCTTCGCCTTCATCTTGGCGTGCGTCGCCGCGGCCCACTCGTTGTCCATGGCCAGCTGCGCCGCCTCGGCCCCGTCGATGTCGGCCTGGGTGGTGGTGGCCGAGTTGTTGTCCACTACGTTGATCTTCATGCGCATGTGGGGATGGGCCAAACAGACGACCCAGACGGTCGAGCCCTGGGCGACGTCGATCTCGGCGGTGAACGTGAAGTGCTCCACCGGGGGCGCCTCCGGGTCGCCGCCCTGACCGAATGCACTTCCGGAGTTCAGGACGCCGGCTCCGTTGAAGTCGCAGGTCGGCTCGTCGACCCCGCCACACGCCGGGTCGGTCGGCTCGTCGATCGAAGCGAACGCGTCGTTGTATGCACCGGCCTCGTCGTCGGGCTGGATGTAGAAGAAATCCCGATCGAGCCCAAAGTTCTCGTCGAGCCAGTCTTGCGCGCTCGTGTCGGCGGGAAGCAACGTGGCGGTGTGCGGCCCGGTCACATCGAATGTCACCTGATCGCCGCGATGGACGTTGACGATGCGCGGAGCCAGGAAACGCATCGATGCAGCGCGTGGTGTGTCCAGGCCGGCTCCCACCTGGATGTTCAGGGTCGCGTCGTGGTTGGCCTTCGCCCCAGGGCCGACGCTCAAAACCCCGGTTAGCACCGCGAATGCCAGGAGCGCAGCCGCGCGCTTCTTCCTTCTAAGCAAGATGGACCTCCTTTTCCCGTTCCGGACTGGAACAGGGTCGCCTTCAACCGTCTCCGAATAGTTACGGGAGAGGCACCCCGCGCCTAGGGGGTTTCCGAAATGTCCGTTTCGTCCAAGAGCTGGATCACCAATCCGTCGAGGATGTCCTTCTCCGACGTCAGGACCTCGGCGCAGTCGAACGCCTCCATCACGCATAGGAGGATCTCGGCCCCGGCGACGATCACGTCGGCTCGGCCGGGCTCCAGACCCTTGATCCGTTTGCGCTGCGGGTAGGTGAGCGATTCGAGGCGACGCGCCAGCAGGCGCACGTCGCCGTGGGTGAGGACCGCGTGATGGGTCACGTCGGGGTCGTACACCGGGATCCCCGCCTTCAAGGCCGCCAGCTGTGTAACCGTGCCTGCAACGCCGACCAGCCGGCTGCCCGCGGGGACCTCGAGATAGGTCGCGACGCCTTCCAGCTCACCGCGTACCTCCTCCCTGAGGGCCTCCAGCTCCTCGATCGCGGGTGGATCGGAGTGGAGGTGCTTCTCGAACATGCGGACACAGCCGATGTCGAGCGAGGCAACACGCTCGGGCAACGCCCTGCCGACGACGAACTCCGTCGAGCCGCCGCCGATGTCCACCACCAAGACATGGCCGGGCTCCTTCAGGTCCGAGAGGACCCCGAGGAAGGTAGCCGTGGCCTCCGCCTCGCCGGTGAGAAGCTCAGCCTCCGTGCCGGTCAGATGCCGGACGCCGGCGAAGAACTCGTCGCGGTTGTGCGCGTCGCGTACCGCCGACGTGCCCGTCACCCTCATCCTCTGGACGCCGAGCTCCCCGCACGTCGCCGCGTAATCGGCGATCGTGGCGAGCGTTCGTTGAAGCGCTTCCGGGGCCAGCACCCTCCGGCTGTCGACTCCCTGACCGAGGCGCGTGATGACCATCCGCCGCTCGACCGAGCGGAAACCGTCGCCGAGGCCCTCCGCCACGAGGAGCCTGGTTGAGTTCGTGCCCACGTCGATCGCCGCGACCCTCATCCGTTGGTCCGGCCCGGCCGATCGACGCACGGGAGGCGGCAGTCGGGGAAGCCGGCCTGCGACAGCACGAGAGCCCCGACCGGGTTCTGCGTCACGAGCTGGTGAGCGGTGTGCGCGTGCAGACACTTGACGCGGTCTGGGCCACCGCCGGGCGGAGCGGGGGCCGGTTCGAGACTTACGTGGGCATCGCGCGCGCGTGCGTAGGCGAGGACGGCCTCCCCCAACCGCTCCTTGAGACCGTCGTCCGACTCCAGACGCTCGTTCAGTGAGCTCATCCAGCCTTCGGACTCCAGCTTGCTGGCGCGCTTCACCAGAACCGGACACGTCAACCAGTACAACGTCGGGAAGGGAGAGCCGTCTTCGAGGACGGGATGGTTCTCGATCACCATCGGAACGCCGAGGTGGCACCTGCGCGCCACGGCCCACCGGCCTCGAAGAGGTCTACCGAGCTGATGCTCGACGACGCGACGGTCGTCGGCGGAGTGCGAAAGCGAAGCTACCTGCGCCCTTCCTTGTGGCGTTTCAGGTCGACCAGCCGCTCCTGCGACTGACTCATGAAGGTCTTGAGCTTGCGCTCGAACTCGGGATCCCGGCCCCCACGGCGTGGAGCCTGTTCGGTGTAGCCCGCCTGGGCCTGCTTGATCGAGAGATCGATCTTGCCGTCTTCCTTCTGGCCCACGACCTTGACCTGGACGGTGTCGCCTTCCTTGATGAAATCGCGGATGTTCTTGACGTAGTTCACGTCTACTTGGGAGATGTGCACCATGCCGCTCTCGCCCGACTCGAGCTTCACGAACGCCCCGTAATCGGTGACCTTCTCGATGGTGCCCTGAACTACGGCGCCTACTTCAACCATGAACCCCATCGTACCCCGCGTGCGCGGGGCCGAAAAAGCTCACGGAACCCCCAGGAACGCCAGCAGGCCGTCGAGGAAACCGGGTTCGTCGCGAGGGACGGGCGCAACCTTTTCCTGGGAACGCGCCTGGTCGGCCCGGGAGGCGCTCTGGCTGGGAGGCATTACAACGTAAGCCGTCTCACCGGGACGGACGAGCCCGATGTTGCGCGCCCGCTGCTCGAGGAAGTCGGGATCCTTCAAGCGCCCGATCCGGTTCTCCAGACGCCGGTTCGACTTCTGGATGCCACGGAGCTCGGAGGACATCCCCTCGATGCGCTCCCGCTGTTCGATCAGCTGCCTGGTCGGCTCGATCGCCATCGCGCCCAATAGCCCCAGCACCAGAAGCAGAGCCACGATCTGCGGCCCCATGCCGAGGCTCGGGAGCCGGATCTTCTTGGTGCGACCGCCCCCGCGAACGGCGACCGCCCTCACAGCTTCGACCTCGGGAACGCCGCGGCGCCGGGGTATCGAGCGGCATCGCCCAGCACGCCCTCGATCCTGAGCAACTGGTTGTACTTCGCCGTGCGCTCGCCACGCGCCGGCGCTCCGGTTTTGATCTGACCCGAATTCGTCGCAACTGCGATGTCGGCGACGGTGGCGTCCTCGGTCTCACCGGAACGGTGAGAGATCACGGTGGTGTACGCAGCCTGTTGCGCGATGCGCACGCACTCGAGGGTCTCACTGAGGCTGCCGATCTGGTTCGGCTTGACCAGGATCGAGTTGCCGCAACCCTCGCGGATGCCGCGCGTCAGGATCTCTGGGTTCGTAACGAATAGATCGTCGCCCACCAGCTGGCAGCGGTCCCCGACCGCTTGCGTCAGCGCTTTCCAGCCGTCCCAGTCGTCCTCCGCCATCCCGTCTTCGATCGAGACGATCGGGTACCGGTCGATCCAGTCGGACCAGAACTGCACCATCTCGTCGCGCGAGAGGCGTCTGTCTTCGGACGCGAGCACGTACTCATCGCCGTCGAGGATCTCCGACGTCGCGGGGTCGAGGGCCAGCGCGATCTCGGAACCGGGCGTGTAACCGGCGGCCTCTATCGCGTCGAGCAGCAGCTGCACGGCTTCTTCGTTCGAGCCGAGGTTCGGAGCAAAGCCGCCCTCGTCGCCGACCCCGGTGCCGAGGGAGCGGTCGTTCAACAGTTTCTTCAGCCGGTGGTAAGTCGTTGCCCCCCACTCCAGCGCTTCGGCGAAGCTGGCCGCGCCGACCGGCGCGAGCATGAACTCCTGTAGATCGACGGAGTTGTCGGCGTGGGCGCCCCCGTTGAGCACGTTGAGCAGCGGAACCGGCAGGATGTGGGCGTCCGGCCCCCCTAGGTAACGGAACAGCGGCAGGTCGAGCTCCTGAGCCGCCGCGTGCGCCACTGCGAGGGAGACGCCGAGGATCGCGTTCGCTCCGAGCTTGCTCTTGGAATCGGTCCCGTCCAGATCGCGAAGCAGGGTGTCTAGGGCCCGCTGGTCCAGCGCATCCCGCCCGAGAAGAGCCGGTCCGATCGTGTCGTTGACGTTGGCCACGGCCTTGCGGACGCCCTTGCCGCCGAACCTCTTGTCCTCGTCGCGGAGCTCGATGGCCTCGTGGGCTCCGGTCGAGGCTCCCGACGGCACCGCGGCGCGGCCCCGGGCGCCCGAATCGAGGACGACCTCGGCCTCGACCGTCGGGTTCCCCCTCGAATCGAGGATCTCGCGGCCGGCCACGAAGACGATCTCAGACAAGCGCATCTCCCCACTGGTTTACTACTGAATCAGCAGCCACAACAGTAACAGGGGTCCCGCCTGAGATGCGGGAGCTAGGCGCCCCGACTCAGAGGTCATGCCGCGAATTCGACGGATCTGGACGCCGCTCGCGGCGTCCTCCTCGTCACCAGGGCCCCACCCTGGCTCCGTCGTCGTCCTTGCGAGCGACGCCCATCTCTCGCCGAATTCATCAGCGGACCCCTGACCCGGGCGCTAGAAACTGTCTCGGAACCTGACGGCCGCGGCTCGCAGGGCACCCTCCGGGTCGATCCCGAGGGCCCGGGCCAGGGCGACGAACCAGAACAGCACCTCCCCGAATCGCTCCCGCTGCGGATCGGCGGAGAGCTCGGCGACGGCCTGGGATAGCTTGCCGAGCGCTTCCTCCTCGGTGGGATGAAACCCCAGGGACGCCGCCCGCTTCTGGATCTTGGACGAATAGAGCAGGGCCGGGAGCCCGGCAGGCACGTCGTCGAATGCCCCGGATCGCTCCTTCTCCGCGGCCTTGATCGACTCCCAGTTGCGCACGACCTCGCCGGCTCCGGAGACCGCGATGTCGCCGAAGACGTGGGGATGGCGGTGCACCAACTTCGCGACCAAACGCTCGGCCACCTCGGCGACGTCGAACCGACCATCGTCGGCCGCCAGCTGTGCATGGAAGTAGACCTGCAGCAGGAGATCGCCGAGCTCCTCCTCCAGGTCCTCGGTCAGAGCGCCACGGTCGATCGCGTCCAACACCTCGTACGCCTCCTCGACGAGGTGGACGCGGAGAGATTCGTGGGTCTGCTCCTGATCCCAGGGGCAACCGTCGGCGCTGCGAAGCCGGGCCATCACCACCGCCAGACCCCCGAGCGACCTCGAGGCGCGCCTCGCCACCCGGCTCCCGTGCGCCACCGTAAGCATGTCGGGAGCCTCCACGGCACCGGAGCGGATCTCGGCTCCCGCGCGCGCCAGCTCGACGATGCGAACGGACCCTGGATCGGCCACCAGCGCGGTGCGATCGTCGCCGGCCACCGGTTCGTCGTCGAAAGGGCCCGCGGCGATTCCCAGAGCGGTCAGACGCGCGATCAAAGGGTGGTCTTCGCGCTCGAACAGGACGCGCTCACGTGCGCTCAAAGCATCCCATTCGCTCAGCGTCACCGACCCCGCCTCGTCCGGCGCGGCTACGACGACCAGGAGCGGCATCAGTGCCTCGACCAGCGGGACACGCCGCGCTTTGGCGGCGGAAAGACGGCGCCTCGCGGCGTTCTCAGTCGCACGGATAGCTCCACTATCCGGGCTCCCTGCGGCCTTGCGATGCTTGCTTTCCGCGTCGCCAAACCATCACCAGCCCCACCGGCCGAGGCACGCACCTATGGTTCGGTGGGAGCGGGCCCGCCGCTCGGCGTGGGCGCGGGCGCGCCTCCCTCCTCGGCCCCCGGGACGTCCTCGGCCGTGGGATCGACCACCTGGAGAGTCTCCTCGTCGAATTCGCCGTAGCGCGGGTTCACCTTGACGTCGGCTTCTGAGTAGGCCTCTTCGACGAACGAGTCCCACGCCTCGTCCTCGGCCCCCGCGCCGATCTCGGAACGGATGTCTTCGACGACGTCGCCGAACTCCGCAACGCGCCGGTCGGTCACGCGGATCACGTGGAACCCGAACTCCGATCTCACCGGATCGGATATCTCGCCGATCTCGAGAGCGTCGGCGGCCTTCTCGAAAGGAGGCACGAAGTCACCGGGCTTGAAGTAGCCGAGCTCGCCCCCGGTGGCCGCGCTGCCCTCGTCGGTCGAGTACCGCTCGGCCAGCCGCGCGAATAGATCGTCGATCTGGTTCCGGGGCGCCGCCTTCAGTTGGCGGGCGAGTCGCGCTGCCAGGGCCTTGTCGTCGACGAGGATGTGTTGCGCCTCGGTCTCTTGGAAATCGGCGATGTTCTCGTCGTAGTGCGCCTGCAGCTCCTCGTCGGTGGGCCCGGCGTCCTTGGTGATCTCTGTCCGGAGCTGCTCCTCGAGGATGTTGTCGCGCAAGAAGCCCTCGAGCTGGTCGAGCGTCAGCCCTTGTTCCTTGAGGGTCTCGGCGAAGGCGCCCTCGTTCGGGAAGTCGGCCTTGACCTGCTCGAGCCGCTCCTGAACGTCTTCGTCCGTGACCTCGATCCCGACCTCGTCGGCCTTGGGCTCCAACACCGCGCGGCGGATCTCCTGGGACAGGATCTGTTGCTCGACCTGTCGCTTCAGCTCCTGGGCATCGCCCTGCTCGGCGAGGCGATCGAACTCTGGGGAGCGCTCGAACCGGTCCAGCTCGGCCGAGATCTGCTCGACGGTGATCTTCTTGCCGTTGACGACGGCGGCCGCGGGGTCGAGGAGCTCGCCGCACGCGGGCGCGATCAAGGACAGGACCGCGATGCAGCTCAACAGCAGTCGTCTCATGCGGCCGAGGTTAACTGTTGCAACACGTCGGTCACCCACGCCACGACGCCGGTCTTGGGCAGCGCGCGCTCGGGGACGATCAGTGTGCGGTTCTCGGGCTTCCAACGCGCGGTCGGAAGGATCCGCTGAAGCCTGATCTGCTTGGAGTCCTCGAGCTCGAGCGGGCGGATGCGCAGGTTCCGAGCGACTGTCGCCGCCTCGGTGATCCCCAGGCGCGTCATCAACGTCCGAAGTTGCGCGACCTCGAACAGCGCCTCGACGACGTCGGGAACCGGCGCGCCGTACCGATCGACCAGCTCGGCGCGGACCTCCGCCAGGTCCTCCTCGGTGCGCGCGGACGCGATCCGCCTGTAGGACTCGAGACGCAGGTTCTCGTCTGCAATGTAGGTCTTGGGGATGAACGCGTTCAGAGGAAGATCGATGCGAACCTCGCCCTCGAGACCCGGCGGCAGGCTGCCCTTGGCCTCCTCGACCGCCTGCGACATCAGCTTTACGTAGAGATCGAAGCCGACCTCCGAGATGTGCCCGTGTTGCTCGGCGCCGAGCAGGTTCCCGGCGCCTCGAATCTCGAGGTCGCGCATCGCGATCCGGAAGCCGGAGCCGAGCCCGGTGTGCTCCGAGATGGTCTTCAACCGCTCGTGGGCCTGTTCCGTCAAGGCGCGGTGCGGCGGGAAGAACAGATAGGCGTAGGCGCGCTCGTGAGCGCGGCCCACCCGACCGCGCAGCTGATACATCTGCGACAAACCCAGCAGGTCGGCGCGCTCGACGACCAACGTGTTCACGGTCGGGATGTCGAGGCCCGATTCGATGATCGTCGTGCATACGAGAACGTTCGTCTTGGCGTCGCCGAAGTCCAACATCGTCTGCTCCAGCTGGCGCTCGTCCATCTGCCCGTGCGCGACACCGACCCGCGCATCGGGAACCAGCTCCTGCACGCGACGCGCGGCCGCCTGGATGGTGTCCACGCGGTGATGGACGTAGAAGACCTGGCCATCGCGGAGAAGCTCTCTACGGATGGCGGACGACAGTGTCTCCTCGTCGAAATCTCCCACGTACGTCATGACGGGGTGGCGATCCTCGGGGGGCGTGTCGACGATCGACATGTCGCGGATCCCCGACATCGCCATCTCCAGCGTCCGCGGGATCGGGGTGGCGGTCAGGGTGAGGATGTCGACACTCGTTCGCAACTGCTTCAGCTTCTCCTTCTGTTCCACGCCGAAGCGCTGCTCCTCGTCGACGATCACGAGGCCGAGGTCCGAGAAACCGACATCCTTCCCTAGGAGGCGATGCGTGCCGATGACGACATCGACCTTGCCGTCCGAAAGATCGGCGATCACCTTCTTGGCCTCAGCCGCCGACAGGAACCGCGACAGCATCTCGACGCGCACAGGGAAATTGCGGAAGCGCTCGACGAACGTTGCGTGATGCTGTTGGGCGAGGATCGTGGTCGGAACCAGCACGACCACCTGCTTGCCGGCCGCAACAGACTTGAACGCGGCGCGCACCGCGATCTCGGTCTTGCCATACCCGACGTCGCCGCAGACGAGCCGGTCCATCGGGAGGTCCTTCTCCATGTCGTCTTTGACCTCGTCGACGGCGCGCAGCTGGTCGGGCGTCTCCTCGTACGGGAAGGCGTCTTCGAGCTCGCGCTGCCACGGGGTATCCGGGCCGAACGCGAACCCCTTGGCCCGCATCCGATCGGAATAGAGCTTCACGAGCTCCTGCGCGATCTCGCGCGCTCTCCGTCCGACACGCGCCTTCGTCTTGGCCCAGTCGTTGGAGCCGAGTCGACTCATGCGCGGCAGCTCGCCGCCGACGTACTTCGTGACCAGGTCGACCTGGTCGCTGGGGACGTACAGCCTGTCGCTCTTGAGGTACTCGATGACCAGGTACTCGCGATGAACGCCGAGAAGCTCGCGGTCGACCATCTCGACGTAGCGCCCGATCCCGTGCACCTCGTGCACGACCAGATCCCCGGGCGTCAGGTCCAACGGGCCGGACGTCTCGCGCTTCTTCGCCGAGATGCGCCGGCGAGCCGCCCCGGAGCGCCGACCGGTCAGGTCCGACTCCGCGACCAGCGCCAGCGCGGCCCACGGCAGCACGAAGCCCCGCGCCAGGTCGGCCACGACGATCACGCCACCCTCGGGAGAGTCCTCGGAGGGCGCGGTCTCGCTGATCTCGAAAGACGCCCCGGCCGTCGTCTTCAGGTTCTGACGCAACCGCTCCGCGGTCTCGGGCAACGAGGCGGCTATCACCGCCCGGTAACCGTTCTTGATCAGCTCCTTCAGACGGCCGACCAGGATCTCCGGCTTGCCTGCGGCAGCGGTCCAGGTGTCGACGGGAAGCGTCTCGGATCCCGGCTCGGCGAAGCTCGATATCAGCAGCCGTTCGTCGAGGCTCGCGATGACCTCGTCGATCGGGGCGTAGTGACGTTCGGAGAGACCGGAGATCTGACTCCACTCCGTAACCTGCTCGAGGACCTCGTCGGCGCGGTCGCGCACGCGCTTCGGCTCGAGGATCGCCACAGGGGAATCGGCAGGCAGGAAGCTGGGCAAGGGGCGCAGGCCGCCGGTCAGCAGCGGCAGCAGGCGCTCGGCTCCGGGCTCGATCACGCCTTCGGCGAGCTGGTGCAGGGCGGGGTCGTCGTTCTCGCCGGCGAGCTGCGTCGCACGCTCGATCGTTGCCTCGTCGGATCGGAGCTCGCGGCAGGGGGCGATCGAGACCTCCTCGATCGGATCCAGCGACCGTTGCGATGCCAGCGCGAACTGCCTGAGCGAGGTGACCTCGTCGCCCCACAGCTCCGCGCGTACCGGTCGCTCGGACGCCGGCGGGAAGACGTCGACGATGCCCCCGCGCACGGCGAACTCGCCCCGACGCTCCACGATGTAGTTGCGCTCGTAACCCATCTCGACCAGGCGCTCGGTGAAGGTATCGAGGTCGACGGTGGCCCCCTCCGTGAGCACGACGGGATCCAGGGCGTCCCCCGGCGGAGCCACCAGCTGTGTCACTCCCTGCGAGGTGGTCACGACGACGAACGCGTCGCCCCGCGCCAGCCGGGATAGAACGTGCATGCGGCGGCCCATGGTCTCGACCGAAGGCGAGAGCGGTTCGCCCGGGAGCACCTCCCAGCCCGGGAACACGTCGGCGCCCGAACGCCCCAGGAACGCGTGAACGTCGCGGGCGAGTTGCTCGGCCTCCTCCTGCCGTGCCGTGATCGCCAGGACCGGCGTCTCGAGGTGGCGCACGAGGGCCGCCAACAGGAACGGGCGAGCGGGATCGGGCACCGTGACCGCCGAGCGCGCGCGCAGAAGCGCCTGCAGGCGCTCATCGGGCAGCAGGTCGAGAAGCGGTGCTAGAGATGCCACTACCCCTCCAGTCTAGATGGCCGTTTCCGCGTGATCGCTTGCGGAAAACGCAAGTAGCTACGCGGAAAGCTGGGTTAGGCGCGGGTGTTGAACTCGTTCATGGCCCGCTCGGCACCGGCCTCGATGATGCGTTCCACCGCGTCGGCGGCGCGCTCCACGATCTCGGGCAGCTCCTTGCGCTCGGCGCCGGAGAACGTCTGGAGCACGTAGTCGGCTCCGTCCAGAGCCCCGTGCGGCCGTGAGATCCCGACCCGAACCCGGACGAAGTCCTTGCTCGAGAGGTGGTTGCCCACCGACTTCAGCCCGTTGTGGCCGGCCGTCCCCCCACCTAGCTTGACGCGCACTTCGCCGAACGGGATGTCGAGCTCGTCGTGAACGACGATCAACTTGTCCAGCGGGGTCTTGTAGAAGCGCATCAACTGGCCCAGCGGCCGGCCACTGTCGTTCATGTAGCCGGTCGACCGCGCCAGCACAACCTTGTCGCCGCCGAGTGTGGTTTCGGCAGTAAGGGTTCCACTCTTGTGCCGTTTGAACGAGCTCGACGTGCGCGCGAGCAGCTCCTCGACGACCCCCACGCCGGTGTTGTGACGCGTCTTGGCGTAGCGGTCGCCGGGATTGCCCAGCCCGTACACGATCCAGCGACCCTCGTCCCCGGGGGACGAGCGCCGGAACAGCGACATGTTCTCGGCCTCGGTGTTCTAGGAGTCGCCGGGCTCTTGCTCGGCTCCCGGGTCGGGGGTCTCGCTGGGCTCGCCGGAGGCGTCGGACTCCTCCTCCGTTGCGCCTTCGGCGGCCTCTTCGCCCTCGACCGTCGGCTCCTCTTCGACTCCGACACCGGCCTCGGCCTCCATCGCGGCGAGCTCCTCTTCGGAGACGGGGGCCGCAACGGACGCGACGACGGTCTCGGGGTCCTGGACGAAGGTGAAGTTCCCGCTCGCGGTCAGATCCGAGATGCGAAGCACGTCGCCGATGTTGAGGTGCGAGACGTCCGCGTCGACGCCCTCGGGCACCTCGGTCGGCAGACACTTGACGGTGACCATGAACAGCGGATGCTCGAGAGCGCCGCCCTCCTTGACACCCGGAGCTTCCTCGCCGCCCACGAGATGGATCGGGACCTCGGCCTCGACCTCGACGGTCAGATCGACCTTCACGAAGTCGGCGTGGAGCAAAGTGCCCCGGACGGGGTCGCGCTGGATCTGGCGCGGAAGGGTGGTGATCGTCTCGCCGTTGAGGTCGAGGCCCAGCAACACGTTCAGACCGGCGTCGGTCTGAAGGGCCTGGATGAACTGGCGGCGGTCCACCTCTATGGCCACGGGGTCCATGCCCCTGCCGTAGACGACTCCGGGGACCTTGCCGGCGGCGCGGGCTCGGCGGGCAACGCCCTTGCCGGTTCCCTCGCGCTTCGTTACCTCGAGCTTCACCTCAGCCATCGGGACTCCTCTCCCTACCTCTGTGCAGGTGTGATCTGTTCGATTGGCCCCGCGCGCCGGCGCGTGCCGAGGCGGGGGGAGCCAGCATTATAGGCCGATGGACGACCTCTCCCCCCTCGCCGACCAGAGCTTCTGCTACGTCACGACCACCGGTCGCCGCACCGGCAACCCCCACGAGATAGAGATCTGGTTCGGCTGGGCCGAGGGCCTGACCATCTACATGCTGGCCGGCGGTGGCGAGAAAGCGGACTGGGTAGCCAACATCAAAGCCAACCCCGCCGTAAAGCTCCGCATCGCCGACCACGACTACACCGGCACCGCCCGCGTGGTCACCGACGACGCCGAAGACGCACTGGCTCGCAAACTGCTCGCGGCGAAGTACCAGAAGTGGCAGGAAGGCACCGAGATGAGCTCCTGGGCGCGCACCGCGCTGCTGATGGCGATCGACCTCGCCCCGGTTTAGACCGTGAGCGATCTCGTTTGTGCATCGAGCGGAGCCGGGCGCCCTCCTTTGCACGCTGGAGGCGCCGACGACCGTGCCCCGGCCCCCGACGAGTCAAAACGGTTTCGAGGAGGGGGTTGGGGTCGGCGGCGGTGCCGGAAGCCGAACCGGTCCTGGAACACTCACTTTGGGCGCCCGGCGGAGCGCGCATACACCGGCTAGGGGATCACTCCCCCAGGACCTTGATCACGAGGCGCTTGTTGCGGCGGCCGTCGAACTCGCAGTAGAAGATCGCCTGCCACGGGCCTAGATCGAGCTTGCCTGCCGTCACCGGCACGATCACCTGGTGGTGGACCAGGAGGTTCTTCAGATGGGCGTCGCCGTTGTCCTCGCCGCCGCGGTGGTGGCGGTAATCGCCGGGATCCGGCAGCAGAGCGGCCGCAACGTCGTTCGATGCGTCGCTCCACGACGGCGGCGCGAGCTTGTCGAGCCACTCGAGCACGTCCTCCTGGATACCGGGCTCGTCGTCGTTCATCCAGACACCCGCGGTGATGTGCATAGCGGAGACGAGCGCCATGCCCTCTTTGATGCCGCTCTCGTCGACGGCCGACTGGACATCCTCGGTGATGCGCACGAACTCGCGCCGAGAGCGCGTGTTGAAGGTCTTGTAGACGGTGTGAGCCGCTACGGCTGGTTCTCTCCGTGGAAGAGCTCGGAGACGGATTCTTCCTCGAAGACGGCTTTGATGGTCTGCGCGATCGTCGGTGCGATCGAGAGCACCACGAGTTTGTCGATCGCCTTCTCGCTCGGCAGGGGGAGCGTGTTGGTGGTTACCACCTGGTGGATCGGGGAGTTCTTTATGCGGTCGGTCGCCGGGTCGGACAGAACCGAATGCGTGGCTGCCGCGTAGACCTCGGATGCGCCGGACGTCATCAGGGCCTCGGCGCCGTTCACCAGGGTGCCGGCCGTGTCGATCATGTCGTCGACGATGACGCAGGTCTTGCCCTCGACCTCACCGACGACGGCCAGCGTCTTGCTCTGGTTGCGCGCATCGCTCTGGCGGCGCTTGTGCAGGAACGCGACCTGGCCGTTGAGGTCGTGGAACTCGTTCATGTGCTGGACCCACTTCTCTGCCAGGCGGACCCGTCCCGCGTCCGGTGACACGATCACGAAGTCGTCCTCGAGCATGTTGGCGAAGTAATCGGCGAGCAGGGGCAACGCGGTCAGGTGATCGAACGGCACGTTGAAGAAGCCCTGGATCTGACCGGTGTGCAGGTCGACCGACAGGACGCGGTCGGCGCCGGCGGCCTCGTAGAAGTCGGCGATCATCTTGGCTGCGATCGGCTCGCGCGAGCGGGTCTTCTTGTCCTGGCGGGCGTAGGGGTAGAAGGGCGACACGGCCGTGATCCGCTTGGCCGAGGCCCTCTTGAGGGCATCGATCAAGTGCAGCTGCTGCATCAGGTGGAAGTCAACGGGGGCACAGTGGCTCTGGATCACGAAGGCGTCACAGCCCCGGACCGAGTCGTTGAAGCGGACGTACTGCTCGGAGTTGGCGAACTCCTCGATCTCGACGGGACTGAGCTTCATCCCGAGGTGCGAGCAAACCTCCTGGGCCAGCCCAGGATTGGCAGTGCCCGAAAAGATCATCAGCCGCTTATGCGTGGGTAGCTGCATCCGTCTCTATTCTCCCCGCTCGGGACCGGGTTTGTCAGGTCTATCGGGCCTTTTCATCTTGTTGCCCTTGCCCTCGATGACCCGGGCCGGCACCCCGACGGCCAACGCGTCGTCCGGAACGTCACCTTTCACGACCGAGCCGGCCCCCGTGGCGGCCCGTTTCCCGATGTGCACCGGAGCTACGAGCATCGTGTCCGAGCCGATGTAGGCGTCGTCGTCGACCACGCTGCGGTGCTTCTCCTGGCCGTCCCAGTTGCAGGTGATCGTGCCGGCCCCGATGTTCACTCCGGCGCCGATCTCGGCATCTCCCAGGTACGAAAGATGGTGCGCGGCGCTGTCCTCACCGAGCGTGGTGTTCTTCGACTCGACGAAGGTGCCGAGCTCGGCGCCCTTGGCGAGCTTGGTGCCTGGGCGCAACGATGCGAACGGACCCACGACGGTCTCGGGACCGAGCTCGGATCCACGCACGACGGCGAAGCTGACACGAGCACCCGGACCGACCTCGCTGTCGACGATGCGCGCCTGGGGTCCGATCTCGGCCCCCGTCGCCACCGTGGTCGTGCCCTCGAGGAAGGTGAACGGATAGATCGTCGCGTCGGGCTCGATCGTGACCATCGCGTCGATGTAGGTGGCGGCCGGATCGACGATCGTCACGCCCTCTTCCAGCCATCGTTGGTTATGCCTGTCGTAAAGCAGTGCCGAGACATCCGCGAGCTGAGAGCGCGAATTGACCCCCGCGACCTCGGACTCGTCGGCCTCCAGCGCCTCCACACCCCGCTCCTCCTTGCGGAGCAGTGCGATGACGTCGGTGAGGTAATACTCGCCCTGACTGTTCTCGCGATCGATCTTGTCGAGCATCTCGCTGAGCCCGTGCAACTCGAAGATGTAGACCCCCGCGTTGATCTCGTCGATCTCGAGCTGTTCGGGCGTGGCATCACGATGTTCGACTATCTCCGCCAGCGCGCCGTCCTCTGTTCGCACGATTCGTCCGTAACCCGTGGGATCGCTCGCGGTCGCGGTCAGCAACGTGGCCGCCGCCGCCGAGCTCATGTGGAGCTGCCAGAGCTCGGTCAGTGTCTCGGCCGTAAGGAGCGGCGTATCCCCCGGCACGACCAGCACATGGCCGTCCCGAGCGCGGACCTCTGCCAGCGCGACCCGCAGGGCGTCTCCCGTACCGCGCGGCGGGTCCTGGATCACGAAGTCGACGCCGGCGCCGTCGTCGCCGAGTCCCTCGGCGATCTCATCGCGGCGGTTCGAGGCGACAACTACCGTCTGATCGGGCTGCATATCCCGGAGGGCGGCGAGCACGTGGCCCACGAGGGTTCGCCCCGCGGCCCGGTGGAGCACCTTGGGTAGTGCGGACTTCAGGCGCTTGCCCTCGCCGGCGGCCAGCACGACCGCGGTGCGAGCGGCCCGCCCATCGGCCGGCCGGGCCTGGGTTTGGCTCAACGGAGCTCTTGCCTTCGCGCCACGGTCTCTTGTCCTCCCTCGGCTCTCAAAAGGAAGCTGCCCCGCCTGGATTCGAACCAGAACCTAGGGAACCAAAATCCCTTGGGCTGCCAATTACCCCACGGGGCACCAAACACATCCGGCGACCCCAGCGAGCGAGCCGGACCGGGCTGCCTACGCATACTAAAGAAGGCCGGACGGATCCGGCCCTGCCACGCACGCCGGCGCCGAGCTGGTCACGACCACCCGGTCGAAATCGCCCGCCGCGGACTGCGCGATCCGGCGGGCCGAACCTTCGTCGCTCGCGATCCCGAACAGCGTCGGCCCCGAGCCGGTCATCCCCGCACCTATGGCACCGGCCGCGACCAGCGCGTCGAGTTTGCCCGACAGCTCCGGCCGAAGGTCGAACGCGGCGGTCTGTAGATCGTTGTAGAGCAGCGCGGCGACCCCGGCCTTGTCTCCCTCCCCGAGCGCCATCGTCATGGGGGCCGGCCCCGGATGCTCGGACGCCTCGAGGGTGTCGAAGTGCGCGTAGACCTCGGCCGTTAAGAGCGGCTTGGTCGAGATCCCGAGCACGAACCACAACGGCGTTACGGAAGGCAGCGGCGCGAGCTTGTCGCCCCTGCCGGTGACGAGCGACGTGGCTCCACCCTCGATGCAATAGAGAACGTCGCTGCCGAGACTGCGCGCGAGCTCGATCATGTCGGCTCGCTCGAGTCGTACGTCCCAGAGCTCGTTCAGCGCGATGATCGCTCCCGCCGCGTTGCTGCTGCCCCCACCGAGCCCTCCGCCGATGGGGATCCGCTTGGTCACCTCGATCGCTGCCCCCGCGCTCGTCCCGGCCCGCTCGCCGAGGGCCAGAGCGGCCTTGTAGATCAGGTTCTCCTCCTGGGGCGGGAGGTCGCCTTCGAACCCCTCGCCCGCCCGCATCGTCACGCTGATCTCGTCCGCCGGCGCGACCTCGAGCACGTCCGCGAACTCCACACTGTGGAAGATCGACTCGAGCTCGTGGTAGCCGTCGGGGCGCAGACCCAGCACCCGAAGGAAGAGGTTCAGCTTCGCCCCGGTCCTGACGCGGAGCTTCGCCGCAGCATCCATGAAGCCAAGCTACGCCCTGAACCGGCTACCCGGCGCGGGAGCCGAACGTTCGAAGGGGTGTGCGTCCTAGACGATCAGGCGCTCGAGCAGGGGGGCGATCTCGCCCACCCGGTCCTTGTTGAGGTACGAGTCGGACCATTTCGGCTTTGATTCGAGCACGGCCGAGAAGGCCACGATCTTCGCCTCCGGGGCGATGGCTCGGAGCATCTTGGCGGCCTCGTCGCCCTTGAGGCGGGGCATCAGGTAGTCGAGGATCACGAAACCCGGTTGATGGTGGAGGGCAAGGGAGACGGCCTCGACGCCGTTGCTCGCCTCGCCGATGACCTCGAAGCCCTCCATCTCGCACATCAGACGCAGGACGTGGCGGATCTCCTCGTCATCGTCGACGATCAGGACGGAGCGCCTCGCCTTTTCGGCACCATCCAGGGTCACTGTGTCTCCAGAAGCTCGGTTCTCCACGAGCCCAAGATAGGTCAGGTCCCCCGGCTAGGGAAGGGGCATACCTCTTGTCCGGGAACAAACTCGCTTAACGGTCTAGTCACCTGGCGGCCCGGCGGGGGGGCCCAGAAGCCGGACGAGACGCAGGAAGTCGTCGAGCTCGAGCTGCTCGCCTCGGATGCCCGACGCCAATCCCGCTTGCTCCAGATGGTCGTCGTCGACCGCGATGCCAGAGCTCGTCAATGCGTTCTTGAGAGTCTTGCGACGCTGGGAGAAGGCGGCGCGGACCACCGGGAACAGGCGTTCGGGATCCACGTCGGGCGGGCGACGGCGGACCATCCGGACCAGCACCGAGTCCACGCCGGGCACCGGGTAGAAGGCTCGGCGCGACACCCTCGCGGCCACCTCGGCCGTGGCGAAATACCCAACGACGAGGCTGACCTGGCCGTACGCCTTGGTCCCCGGTCCGGCAACCATCCTCTCGCCGACCTCGCGTTGGGTCATGACGACCATCTCCCCGATGCCGGGAGCCCCCTCGAGCACTTTCACGACCACGGGTACCGCGATGTTGTAGGGGAGATTGGCGACCAGCTTGGTGGCGTCGATCGTCGACAGGTCGAGCTCCAGGGCGTCGGCGACCACGACCTCGACGTTGTCGACGGGCGAGAGCATCTCTTCGAGCACCGGCACCAGCTTGCGGTCGAACTCGATCGCGATCACATGCGCGGCGGCGGCCGCGAGCCCCAGCGTCAGCGAACCGGCCCCGGCTCCGATCTCGAGCACGCGGTCCTCGGGACCGATGCCGGCGACGGCGACAACCTTCCGGATCGTGTTGGGATCGATAACGAAGTTCTGTCCCAGCGTCTTGGTCGGCCGGATGCCGTGGCGGTCGAGCGCCTCTCTCAGCCGGCGCGCTCCAAGGAGCGCCACGTCGTCAGGCGAGGCCAAAGAAGCTGCGCGCGTTCGCGGTCGTCAGCTCGGCAAGCTCGGTGGGATCCTTCTCTCGAGCCCCTGCCACGGCGGCCCCGACGTGCACGACGTTTGCCGGCTCGTTCGGATCGCCGCGGTGAGGGGCGGGGGTGAGATAGGGCGAATCCGTCTCCACGAGCAGCCGGTCCGCCGGCACCTGCGAGGCGCGGTCGCGTAGGTCCTGCGCGCTGTTGAACGAGACGTTCCCGGCGAACGAGATATGGGCGCCCAGCTCGAGTGCCCGTCGCAGCTGGATCGCATCGCCCGACCAGCAGTGGAAGACGAAACGCTCGGGGGGTTTCTCGCGACCGAGCAGCTGGATCGCTTCGTCGATGCTGTCGCGCGTGTGGATTATCAAAGCCTTGTCGTATCGCTTGGCGAGCTGGATGTGGAACGCGAAGGCGCGACGCTGGATATCGGCCGGAACGCGGTCCCGATAGAAGTCCAGGCCCGTCTCGCCGACCGCAACGACGCGGTCCGACGTGAGCGAGCCCTCGAGGACCTCGGCCGCCGCGTCGTCCAGCTCATCGGCGGAGTTCGGATGGATCCCAACCGCGGCGTAGACGCGGGGATCTGCCGCAAGGCTCACGGCAAGCTCGTTCGAGGGACCGTCGATCCCCACGGTCAGCATCTCGGCGACGCCGGCGGCCGCGGCCCTCTCGATCACATCGGCGGACGTCCCCGTCTCGCACAGGTGGATGTGGCAGTGCGAGTCGAACCACATGGCGGACTGCGTCGCCTCAGGCCTCGGTCTCGAGACGGGGGAAGAGTGGCTGCCCGGTCTCGACGCGCGAACCCGCGCTCAGCCTGCCCCAGCCGCCGTCCGTGGGGAAGCTCCGGCGCTCGACGTCACCTTGCAGCCCCAGACGCCGCCACAGCTCCTGGGCCGCGCGCGGAACGAACGGAGACGTGATCAACGCCAGCTGTCGCAACGAATCCGCAAGCATGTACAGAACGATCTCGAGCCGGCGCTTCTGCGCCGGATCTTTGGCCAGCGCCCACGGAGTGACCTCCTCGACGTACGCGTTCGCCTTCCGCACGAACGACCACGCGGCCTTGCACGCCTGGTGAGGCTTGATCTGATCCATCGCGTTCTCCATGTGCGACAGGGCCTTCTCGTGCGCGCCGATGAGCTGCTGCTCCGCGTCGGTCAGCTCGGCCTCCTGGGGAGGCTCCGGCAGCGTGCCGTCGAGGTAGCGGTCGACCATCGAGAGAACGCGCGACGCAAGGTTGCCGAAGTCGTTTGCGAGATCGGAGTTGTAGCGGTCGACCATCGACTCCCACGAGAAGTTGCCGTCCTGGCCGAACGAGATCTCGCGCACGAAGTAATAGCGGTAACCGTCGGAGCCGAAGGTCTCTATCAGGTCGTGTGGAGAGATGCCGGTGAGCTTGCTCTTACTCATCTTCTCGCCGCCCACCTGTAGGTATCCGTGCGCGAACACCGTCTTAGGCAGCGGCATGTCAAGCGCCATCAACATGGCCGGCCAGATCACCGAGTGGAACCACAGGATGTCCTTGCCGATCATGTGGATGTCGGCGGGCCAGACCTCCGAGAACCGCGTCTCGTCCTGGCCGTACCCCACCGCGGTGATGTAGTTCTGCAGCGCATCCACCCAGACGTAGATCACGTGCTTCTCGTCCCACGGCACCGGGATCCCCCAATCGAAGCTGACGCGCGAGATGGAGAGGTCCTCGAGGCCCTGGCGGACCTTGCCGAGCACCTCGTTGCTCCGAGACTCCGGCAGCACGAACTCGCCGCCCTCGTACAGCTCGATCAAGCGGTCGGCGTAGTTAGAGAGGCGGAAGAAGTAGTTGTCCTCCTCGATCACGTCGGGCTCGGTGCCGTGAAGAGGGCACTTGCCGTCGACAAGCTCGTCCTCGACCTTGAACGCTTCGCAGCCGACGCAGTAGAGGCCCTTGTAGGTGCCGAGATAGATGTCGCCGCGGTCGTACAGCGCCTGCACGAACTTCTGAACGGGGCCTTCGTGGCGCGCCTCGGTGGTCCTGATGAAGTCGTCGTTCGAGATGTCGAGCGCCTTCCATACCTCCGTCCAACGCGGCACTATCTGGTCGGTCCACTCCTTCGGCGACAAGCCCTTGGCCTGAGCGGTGCGCAGGATCTTCTCGCCGTGCTCGTCGGTCCCGGTAAGGAAATGCACCTTCCGGCCCTGCATCCGTCGGAAGCGGCAGATGACGTCGGAGGCCACCGTCGTGTAGGCATGTCCCAGGTGAGGGACGTCGTTCACGTAGTAGATCGGCGTGGTGAGGTAGAACGTGTCGGCACTCACTCTCGAGCCGGGCTCCTGTTTTCGATCGACTGAGCTTGATCCGGTGTCTGGTTCGGGCGCTTTGCCCCAGTGTGCTTGACTGGGTGCAGACCGGGGAATACGTTATCCAGGACTTACCAGCTAACAGGGGGCAAGAGATGAAGTCTACCGGCGTAGTTCGCAAGATCGACGAGCTCGGGCGCATCGTTCTTCCCTCCGAGCTGCGTAAGGTTTTCGGCATCCGCGAGGGCGACGAGCTCGAGATCAGCGTCGACGGCGAGCGGGTCATCCTCCAGAAGCGCAGGGACCTGTGCTTGTTCTGCGGGGCCGAGGAGCCCAGCGTCGAGCACATGGGTCGCAGGGTCTGCGAGAACTGTGCCGGCGAGGTGGGCCAGCGGGGCCGCCGCGAGGTTCGGATCCCCGACGTGGAGACGTCTCCCCTCTAGGTTTCTTCTTCCACCAACGCGTCGAAAACGGCGCGCCTCGGAACGCCCGCGCGTCGCGCCACCTTCTGCAACGCCTCGCGTCGCTCCATCCCCAGCTCCATGAGCTCTCTCGCCTCGGTCGCGAGAGCCCGGGCGTCGATGGCTCGCTCTCTTTTTAGGGCTCCGCCGACGACCAGGACGATCTCGCCGCGCGGTGGATCCAGCCTCGATCCCTCCGCCAGCTCCTCGAGCGTGCCCCTGCGGACCTCTTCGTGCATCTTGGTCAGCTCGCGGGCCAGTGCGGCCGGACGGGGACCGAACAAGCTGGCAAGGTCCTCCAGCGTCGCGATCACGCGGTGCGGCGATTCGTAGAAGACCAGGGTCCGCTTCTCGTCGGTCAACTCCTCGATGCGGTGTCTCCTATCGGACGTTTTCCGCGGGAGGAAGCCCTCGAACACGAAGCGCGCGGGCGGTAACCCGGATAGAGCGAGTGCGCTGATAGCCGCGGTCGGTCCGGGGACCACTTCTACGGGAAGACCTGCCTCTGCGCATGCCCTCACCAGGCGATACCCGGGATCGGACAGTCCGGGCATGCCGGCGTCCGACACCAGAACGACGGTAGCTCCCGCCGTGATCTTCCCCATCAACTCGGCTGATCTACGGCGCTCGTTCGTGTCGTTGTAAACCACGAGGCGCCCGACCTGGACGCCGTGATGGGAGAGCAGCTTGCGGGTTCGCCTGGTGTCCTCGCATGCGACGACGTCTGCTTCACCCAGGACGCGCAGGGACCGGATCGTCACGTCCTCGAGATTCCCGATAGGGGTCGCGCAGAGGATCAGCCTTCCGTTAACAGTGCACCTACCCCGGTCGCCATGGCTCGAACGAATATCTCATCAACGACACGAGGAAACCGCGCCACGAGACCTCATCGCCGTTTACGGCTCGGCCCAGCAGGAACGAGCGCGCCGCGTCGAGGGTACGTCCGTTATTTATCGACCCGACGTGATCGGTCATCGCCACCAGGTTCACCTCGCCGGGACGTCGCCAGTCTGTATCCAGCCAGACCGAGTCACCGAGGGCCCAGACCGACACCCGCGACACCTTCCTGTCGATCACTACGATCGGCCGCAGGTTCGTGGGCGACGCCGATGCATCGACATCGAACGCGGTCAGCCCGACCGCGTCGAAGACAGATGCCACCGCACGCGCGACCGCGCCTCCGACCGCGCCCTCTCCGGACGCGCCCCGGTCGGCGATCCGCATCGGAGGGGGCACCGGTGGAGGGGGCGCGACCACGACTGAGCGATCGGGGGCCGGCAGTCCACGGATGATCATCCGATCCAGGATCAGCGCTGCCTGTGAGTGACCGAGTAAAAGGCGAGGCGTCTCGGCCATCTCCACCTGTTGCGCGACGAGGCGAGCGATGCCGTCCAGATCCTCGCGCGTGTCCGATGCCTTGTACGGCTCCCCCGCCCCGGCGTACGAGAGCAGCACCGTCGACTCCCGGTCGAAGCCGATGTCGCGCGGGTCGAGCTCGGTGAGAGAACCGGTCTTCGAGGTCGAGTCCGCTCCTCCCAACAACAGCAACGCTCCCGGCGCGTCGGCCGTACCGACAGGAGAGGGGTTCCGGATCGCGCGGTCGTAGGTCACCGAGCCCGTGAAGAGAACGAGAGCCACAGCGGTCGCCACCATCGCGGTCGTTCCACCGCCCGGGAATGTCTCGGCCCGCAGGTGCTCGCGCCAGCCGAGCAGGAACATGGCGTGCAGGGGTCCGACGCAGGCGAGGAGGACGCCTGCAAGGATCGGTGTTAACCGGTCGAGCGTCGACATCGCAGCCCCCAGCGCGCACAGGACGTAGGCGTATGCCAGGAACGCCGGCGCCTCCGGCACGCCCGAGCCGCGCGGCCGGCCCTCACCCGAGTCCAAACCTGCACCCTTGCGAGCCAGAGCGACCGCGGCGGGCACACCAGCCAGCGCGCCGAGCCAGATGAACGGGGCATACCGAACCGCCACGCCGAGGTACATGAACACGACCGCCGGTGTCACCGCCGCGGCCGCGATCCCCGCCAACGACGCGCCGCGTCCCCATGCCGCGGCGAGCGAGCCGCGTCGCTCCTCGGCCAGCCAGATGGTGCCGGCGAGGACGCCGCCGCGGACCAGGAAGCTGATGAGAAGCGCAGCAACGAGCATCGCCCACGACGACGCGAATGCGAGGCCCTGTTTCACATCGAAGTAGACGTTCAGGGGAAACGCCGCGCCGGCGATCGCGCTCTCCGCCCCCCTCGGAAACGCACCGAACGTCACAAGAGCGCCGGCAACGACGCTCTCCGCGGCCATCGGCAGGATCGCGATAGGCGTTCGCCTTAGGGCGCGACTCCCCGCCGCCAGCGTCCTCATCGGCTTCGCCCGCTCCCTTCACGTCGTTGCCCGGTCGATGCAGAACGCCCGAGACTAGTGGTCCTCCCGATGCTTTGAGTCGCACAACGGAGCGCGACACGCAAGTCGGCCAAGGAGGCAGGAAGCGGGCGCACCCGAAAGGTGCGTTCGCGACCGACAACACAGGCCGGCGCCGCGGCTTCGCCGCCGGTACGCACGAGAGAAAGTCGGGAGGGCCACCATTATGCTGACCAGCCGTGGAGGAGATCGAGGGGGCCGACTCACATCCTGTTGAGGAACCATCCCCGGAGGCCCCGGCACCCTCGTGGAGCAGAGCCGACACGTTCGCGCTGACCGCGATCACGATCGCGGCCGCGGTGTTGCGCCTGGTGCGGTTGGACGACCCCAAGGAACTGGTCTTCGACGAGACCTACTACGCGAAGGACGCGTGCTGGTACGTCAACTCATCGCCCAATCTGTGCGGCATCGACATCGAGTCGACCCTCGTCCATCCACCGCTGGGCAAGTGGCTGATCGCTCTGGGGGTTCGGCTGTTCGGTTACGACTCTTTCGGCTGGCGGATCTCGGCGGCCGTGGCCGGGATCATCACGGTCGCGTTGTTGTATCTCCTCGCGCGCAAGCTACTGGGATCCACCATCGGGGCGGCCCTGGCTTCGGGCCTGCTCGCGATCGACCTCTTGCACTTCGTGGAGTCGCGCATAGCGATGCTGGACATCTTCGTACCGCTGTTCGGAGTCGCCACCGTCCTGTTCTTGGTCTACGACCGCGACTCCTTACTGGTCGAACGAGAACCGCTGCGCGGACCGATACGGCTGCTCGAGCGCCCCTGGCGGATCGCCGCCGGCATCACGGCCGGATGCGCGGTCGCCGCGAAATGGTCGGGGGCCTTCTTCATCGTGCTGGCGCTGGTGCTATCGGTGGTGTGGGAGATAAGACGGCGCCGGGAGCTCGAGGAGCCCCGTCGCTTCCTGCGAACCTTCACGCGGGAGGGGGCGTCGATCGTCGTGTGGCTCATCGTCGTGCCGGTCCTCGTCTACACGTTCACGTACATCGGCCGGCTCCCGGGCCCGGACGACCTGTGCCCCGATCGAAAAGGCGCATGGGCCGTCCGCCTGGTCCAGCAGCAACAGTGCATGCTCGATTTCCACAAGGACCTAACGAGCAACCACTCGTACCAATCGCCGGCGTGGTCGTGGCTGGCGTTGAAAAGACCGGTCAGCTACTTCTTCGAGACGGACGAGAACGGGGACTACAAAGAGATCTTCGCCTCGGGGAGCCCGTTCGTCTGGTGGACCTCGATCCTGGCCCTCCTGGTGGTCGCGGCGCGATGGGCCTGGAAACGCGATCCATGGGGGCCGGAGGGCGTGATCCTCGCCGGCTTCGTCTTCACCTACGTGCCCTGGCTCGCGTCGGGTCTGTTGTCCGAGCGCGCCGCCGTGTTCATGTTTTATCTGTTGCCCACGGTCCCGTTCATGTGTCTGGCTCTCGGCTACATCGCGTCGCGGTTGGGCAGGTCCTGGGAAGCCGCCGCGACGGTCGTCCTGTTCAGTGGGGCGGCGATCTGGTTCTTCGCCTTCTACTACCCGCTGCTCGCCAAGGTCCCACTCCCGCAACCGCAGTGGGACAAACGCATCTGGATCTTCGACAACTGCGACAAACCCTCGGGGGAACCTTCGACCGCGCTTGTCACAGAGACGCAATCCCGGTCCACCGTCGTGCGCACTACCTTCACGACCGGTTCCAACGACGACCTGCCGCCCGACGGGTGGTGCTGGATCTAGCAGGCGCCGCGTTTAGCCCTTCGCCACCTCGAGCAGCTCGACGTCGAAGATCAAGGTGGCGTTCGGCGGGATGACCGGTGGGCTTCCCTGTGGCCCGTAGCCGAGCTCCGGCGGGATCGTGAGGATGCGCTTGCCGCCCACGCTCATCCCCGTTAGCCCCTCGTCGAATCCGGCGATCACTCCACCCGTGCCGAGCTGGAACGGCGGCAGCGTTCCCGAGTCGAACTCTTCGCCGTTCTCGAGCTTGCCGACGTACTTCACCGTGACGCTGTCCCCACGTGCGGCTTCGTCACCATCTCCACATTCGACCTCTTCGTAGGTCAGACCGGTTTCGCTTTCGATCACTGCGCCCTCCTCGCATTCACCGTCCGCCGGGGCTGCGGCGACGGGCTCGTCGTCTTGGGTCTCGTTAGCCCCCTCGCCTTCTTCCCCACACGCGACCAGCAACAACATGAGTGTGGCCAGAACCGCCATCCACCGGTATCGAGTCATGCGAGCGACCCTATCCGCACGTAACCTTTGAGCCGTGATGCATGAGGAGCGTCCCCGCCCGACGACGACCATAGTGGCGGCCGCGCTCATGATGCTCGTATGCATCCCGTTCGTGATCAACGGATTCGATCTCGTGGAGCTCGCATCCAACCCATCCGCTGCCGACGAGGAGCTCCAGCACGCTCTCATCGTCACCGGGTTGAGTGACGGTGGCCCGCGTCAGGTGCGGACATACGCCATCATCGGGGCCGGGATGATGCTGGGGCTATCCGTCCTGGCGCTCACCTTGGCCGCGGGCGTGTTCCGGCGACGTGAGGGCGCCCATCACGCCACGATCGTCGTCTTCGCCATGCTCGGCCTCATCGCGTTGGCCGCGTCGTCCCAGGGATTGTTCGCAGATCCTCCTGCGGAGGGGGCGAAGCTGGGCCTGGCCGTCGGGCTGACCAACATCGGGATCGTTGCCTTGCTTCTGACGAACTCGAGTCGCGAGGACGTGGAGCACATGGAGTCGATCAGGGCGCGCCGTAAGTACGAGCGCCAGGACGCTCGGGCCGCGCGCAAGGCCGCGCGCCGCCCGTAGGCGCTTCGCCGGGCCGATTAGGATGGCTCGTTCCGCGGGCCAGTAGCTCAGTTGGTAGAGCGCACCCCTCGCACGGGTGAGGTCAGGAGTTCGAATCTCCTCTGGTCCACTAAAAAGCCCAGGTCAAAGTGCATGTTCTCGGCCGATCCATTCGGCGTGTTGATTTGACCCAACAAATCCCTAACGTTGGAGACGAAAAGGAAGGCTGTAGCCCTCAGGTTGGCCTTTGCCGGCAGAGAGGGATCTCGGCGGGCCTGCGCCGTTCGGGAGGTCTCAGGACGAGGAATAGCCTTTGAGAGGATGCCCGATCCGGACATGAAGAACCTCAACATGGAACGACTTCTATACGACCTCGTCGTTGTACATGGCTTCGCGGAGTTTGACTCGCCGGAGGAGCGCGAGCGTCTCATACAAGATCCCCCCCCAACTGTTGACGCCCTTATCGAGGCGATCATCCTCGCCGACGGCCGAGACCCTGCTCTCGTGCTTAAGGAGGAAGTTCGGTATTTACGGAAAGTTGTCGACAGGCACCTAGGGCACGAGATCGAAGGCAGCCTGCCAGCCGAGCGTCGCGGACGACGTCGACGACTTCGACGTCCACATGAGGAGCCTCCAGACGTATCCGGCATCTAACCGGTCTGTCGGCCATCGGATCGAAGACTTTTCTGTCACAGGCCGCGTCTAACGTGAAGTGATGGACAGGAAAACCGTTGCCGGCGAGTCAGCCGACGTTTTGCGGGAAGCATTCCTCCAGTTGAAGTGGCGGAAGAAGGCCGGCATGGTCGAGGTTTCCGCAAAACTCGAACGCGACTTGGGCGGCCCGCTGCACAGAGCCATCGAGACGATTGAGCAAGAGCTCCTCGACGAGGATGTAGCCCGGAGAGCCGTTCACACCCGAACACCTGCCCAACGGCGAGCGGATGCCTTCGTTCTGCTCTCCGCCCGTCTCACCGAAGTCTTGGGCGAGAGCTAGATCCTGGACAAGGTAACTTGCGATCCTCCGTGCTGCAAGGTACCTTGTATTCGTGACGCCCGAGCCGGTGATCGCCTCGAGCGCCCGGAAGCATGGAATCGAGGACGAGGACTTGCTTCATGCCTATCGGAACGCTATGCATGCATACGCTCTGGAAGAAGGCTTGATCATGCTGGTGGGCCCCGCTCGGACCGGAGCGCCCCTCGAGATCGGAGTCGTCCAGAGCGAAGAGGGAACACCGGTGATTGTCCACGCCATGGAGGCGCGGCCTAGGTTTCTGAGGTGATGAGGATGCCACGCAGTGTTTACGAAATCATCGAGCAAGCCGAAGGGCTCGCCGAGCAATTCGAGAGGTTTGAACCTGGAACCAAGGATCGTGCCCGCGCGCGTTCTTTGGCCGCGCTGCATCGTGCCGCCTTGTCGCGTGCTCGGGCTGAAGCCAAGCTCGTAGAAGTGGTGGCAAGAGCCAGGGACGATGGTCATTCGTGGACCGCGATCGGGGCGATGCTCGGCACATCAGGCGAGGCCGCCCGACAGCGCTACGGGGGCAAGAGAAACCGCACCGCCCGAGCCGTCTAACCCAACAGACTCCCAACATCACCCACGGAGATTGGCGGAAGTCTCCGGTTATAGGCGTGAACTGAAAGAGCAGCGTGACCTGCCCAGATGGTCACGGTCGTGCACTGACGTAAGTCTTCGTAAAGCGGCTTCGCACTGCTCGCACGGGTGAGGTCAGGAGTTCGAATCTCCTCTGGTCCACTTCCGAACCCGCCGATCGCATCGAGGCGGCAGTCTTCGCCGCTCGCACGGGGTTCGTGCGATGGACGGCGTCTCTTATCCCAGTCAGAGGAAGAGTCGTGAACTCGACCGGGTGCGGCCACAACCTTGGCCGCTGTTCCCTCTATTGCGGGGAGGCCCACTGATGCAGCCTTAGAAAACGCTCATCGGAAGGCGAAAGGTCGTCGGAATCAGCAAGGGGACGAGGGAGCAATCAGCCGGCGCTAGGGGATCTGGAGGACGACATGGCTCGCATATCGGCAAGCAGCACGAAAGCGACCGCGCTCGGGGTGACGCTCGCAATAGGACTCTCTCTGACAATGTCGGCGCTCGCCCTGGGCCACGTCGGAAACGTCGAGCCCGGCATCATCCACTCCTGCGTGGCGAGCGGCGGCACCGTCCGCATCATCGCAGCCGACGGGACCTGCCGGCCCAACGAGACAGCCCTCGACTGGAACGCGCAGGGGGTGCTCCCCGAGCCGGCGTCCGTCCTTGTCGACTGCGCCGCGGGCGACACCGTGGGACAGGCGCTGGCGGACACCGCTTTCGCTCCGTCGGTGCAGATCACCGTCCTGGGATCGTGCACGGAGTCGGTGGGCATCCAGCGCGACGACGTCGCTCTCATCGCCGCTCCGGAAGGCGGGACGCTGCTCGCCCCTTCACCGGATGACGGCATCCTCCACCTGAAGGGGACGCGCATCGTTGTGGACGGGCTGACATTGAGCGGGGGCGCCCAGGGCTTGATTGGGCAACCTGGCGCATCGTTTGACGCCCGGGAGCTCCACATCACCGGGACCGGCACCGCCGTCCAGCTGAGCGGCGCAGCAGGGTCCCTCCATCAGCTTGTCATCGATTCCTGCGAGGAAGGCATCAGCGCAGGCGACGGAGCGAGCGTGAGCGTCGGGGGAGGTTCGATCTCCAACTGTGTTCTAGGCGTCGGGGCCCAGAACGGATCCGGCGTCAGCCTTTTCGGCGTCGCCATCGCCGACACAACGCGTATGGGCATCAGCTCAGACTTTGGCGGCTCGGTAGCCATGCTGGACGGAACGACCATCTCGAACGCGGGCCACATCGGCGCCTTCGCCTTCGGTGGGAGCATTTTCCTGAAGGGGACGGGCACGGAGATCACCGGCAGCACCTTCGACGGCCTCCACGCCGGCGAGGGCGGCTTGGTCTCGCTAAACGATGGAGCACGGGTCGCGGGGAACCACGGCGGGGTTTCCGCGAGCAACGGCGGCGCCGTGCTCATCCAGGAGGGCGTGATCGTCGAAGACAACACGGGCGTCGGCGTGCATCTCGAGGGCGTCTCGTCTCTGAGCATGCAGAACGGCGTGATCGTTCGCAACAACACCGACCACGGCATCTTTCTCTCGGGGACGAGCGTGGCCGAGTTCGGCGATGGGACGAACGAGATCGTCGACAACGGCGGCTGGGGCATCTTGTGCGCCGGCCCACCCTCGGTCTCCCTGCTTCAAGGGGAGCATCCCGGCACGGTCACCGGCAACTTCGCCGGGGACATCGGCTGCCCGAGCGATTTTGACTTCTGAGCGAGCCACCCATCGCCGGGTGCCGCCGACGGTTGGTTAGGGAGGGGAGGCCCGGTCCAGGGCCGGCTCGCGACTAGCGCCGACCGTCTGCGGTGCCATGTGCCAATGGCGACCGACGAAGCGTTTGCGTCAGCTGCCGTCGCGGCGGGGGTGCCATCGCTCCCAGTGTTCGCTGTGGGTCGGCAGGTACGCGCCCGGTTGGAAGTGGGCGTCGTAGTAATCGGTGTCGATGTGTACGGCCTGCACATACCCGGTGAGAACCATCGTGGTGAAGGTCGAGGGGAAGCGACCATACGCGTCGTAGATGTACTGGGCGACCTCGCCCAAGCACGCAACGAACTCATCGCTGTACGGCTCGACACCTCCCTTTATCGCAGCAGCATCCTTCCAGGGGCCCGGAGTCGAAGGGTCGTACGTGCCGCCTGGGCCGAACTTGCGCTCGGCGAACACACGCGCAGCGGTCCGCATATCGGGCTGGTAGGGCGGGCACAACGCCTCGTAGATGCCGTCAAGACCGACGGGGTTGGGCAGAGTCCAGCGTTCGTCCTCTACGAACCGGAACCCCAGTCCGGCGATGCCGTCGTCGGAAAAAGCCCCCAGGACACTCCATCGGTTGATCCCGTTGAGGAACAGCCCACCGAGGCCCATCGCTTGCATCGTCAGCACGATGTTGTGAGCCATGAAACTGAGTTCGGCCGTGTTGGCCTCGTAGGCCATCTGCTGCAGCACCGAGAGTGGTGAGACCTTGGAATCGTCGAGCAGCCCGCTGCGGACGAAGGGGGCAAGGTCACCGGCGGGACGGCCCGCCTGGTCATCCACGATGAGGTTGCCGTTGCCGATGACCATGGTCAGGAACCCCAGCACTTGCTCACTCGCGTCGCCGACGGGCATGAACAGGGTTGAACCGGGTGCATTCGCCATCCACAGATTGGGCGGGAGCATGTGCGGTGGCTGAGCCGGTAGATCGAGCCTCTGATGGGACAACTGGGTGGTGCATTCGCGGCCCACTTCCAGGATTCGTTGGATGTCGTCGGTCCCCTCGTCCAGCTCCCGGACGGCCGTCGGCTTGATGTCGCGGGTATTGGTGAGGTACGTGCCGCTGTCGTCGGTGTGGAACAGCACGGGGGTGCCGAAGCCGGCGGCGGTGGGTGCCGTCCGACCGGTGAACCGTTGCGTGTAGTGG
Source organism: Actinomycetota bacterium (assembly GCA_035249925.1). Taxonomy (GTDB): domain Bacteria; phylum Actinomycetota; class CADDZG01; order CADDZG01; family WHSQ01; genus MB1-2. Next base: position 37,158 of record DATFFR010000014.1, on the reverse strand, counting down.
GCATGAGAATCCGGACGATCCGGGCCGAACGGCACGCCGAAATTCCACCCGGTGACTCCGGTTCCGGCGGCGACGAGCACCGCATGCTCGAGTTCGGTCAACGGCGCGGGTTCAGAACTCGACTTGAAAGCCAGGGGGCCCGAGGGGATCTCCATACCCAGACCGAACCGGCGGGCACGCCTCCCATACAGCGCCTCGAGAAGGGGAAAATCGAACAAGTCCTCGAGCGGATCCGCGTTGGTGGTGTCGACCATGATCGCGCCTCCAGTCGTCGAGCCAGTCTCCATCACACGAGGCTCGTTCGTCCCCCTGGGTGCCCAATTTCAACAGTTAAGCACATCGAACATCAGAGCCTGAGGGCGCTGTGACGATCTCGCCGAGAGCCTCGTTGGGAGCCATGCCGGCTGTGGCTATCGGGGTTCGATCCCTCTGGGTCCACTCTGCAGGATCCGCCTTTTTTGGACCATTTACGACCACGTCGTTCACGAGGTTAGGGAACCGAGAAGACCTCGTCCTTCCTGTCAACCCGCGCTAGGTCGCGTCCACGGCCTCCCCTGATCTCGTCGGCGAAGCCGTCACGGGCTCGGAACCTGTCGTTGCCTCTCCCGCCGCGCATGACATCGCGGCCTCCCCCACCAACCATGAGATCGTCACCCTCTCCTCCCATGAGGAGATCCGCACGCAAGCCACTGAGGAGTCGATCTGCGCCATGTCCGCCTCTAAGGACGTCTAATCCTGGCCCGCCGTTCAGGACGTCGTCGTCCGCGCCGCCCGCCAGCGCGTCATTACCGGATCCCCCTCGGATGATGTCGTCGCCGGACGTGCTCTCTAGCTCGTCGTTGCCGGAGCCGCCTCGGATCAGGTCGTTGCCGCCGCCACAGTCGATCGTGTCGTCGCCCCCTCCGCCGATGCAGACATCGTCCCCTCCGCCGCCAGTGATCATGTCGTTGCCGCCGCCGCCGATGATGACGTCGGCTCCCTCGGTGCCGACGAGCACGTCGTTGCCGTCGGTGCCGCAGACGACCTCGGGTTGATCACACGATGGATCGATCGGAGGAACCTCGGTCGGCGATGGGCTCGGAGTAGGCGAGGACGTTGCGGACGGCGACGGACTGGGCGACGGCGATGGCGATGGCGATGGCGACGTGACCGTGCCTCCGCCACCGCTCCCGGCCGGATCCGGCTCTACGGTCAGCGACAGCGTGGTAACCCCGCTCCAGTTGCCGGCCTTGTCACGGGCGCGGACTCCTACGTCGTAGGTACCCGGATCAAGCGTGCCGATCGTTCCTTCGAGCGAGCTGCCGGACAAAACCATCTGCTGGCCCTGCCCCTGGCCTGGGTCGGTTCCGACGAAGAACTCCCCACCGCCGACACCGGACAATCCGTCGGACGCGGTAGCAGAGAGCACGGTGGCCTGAGAGCGCGTCTTCGGGTTGACGCTGAACGAAGCGGTATCGAGGGTCGGAGCCCGGGCATCAGTGGAGGCCCCCGCGTTCCAGTCGCTTGCCTGGGACGACCGCACTGTTAGTTGCGCGTCGCCGTCGCCCAGCCGCTCGCGCGCGCTGACGCATGGATCGGGCGATGCCCCACTCCCGACATCCGCGGCACAGTCTGGGACATAGGTACCGTTGCGATAGATCTGCAGGTCCGTCGCAGTCTTTCCCTTGGGGATCCTCGTGGCGTCGAGTCGGATCACGATCTGCAAGGGGTTAGCGGGACTTGCATCCGGCGCGTCGATATCGATCTGCTGACCGAGGAACGCGAACGTGTCGGGAGCCTGACGGGTTAGTTGCTCTTCGGCGATCCGGATCGTTCCCGCGCTCGGGCTGGTGACCGTGGTCTCGACCGGATCCAATTCTGTCGACCCATCGGGGGGCGACTCGTCGGTCGTGCAGGAAGTGGCCGCGTTGCACGTGACTTGCTCGGCCGCTCCCTTGGGGACAAGGGTTCGGTCGCCGTCGGGGTCGATGACACTCGCCTGGATGATGGCCTCATGTTCGATCTGCCACAGGCACGGGTCGATCTCGCCGCAGTCGAACGTGCGGTCGGCGTCGGTTATCTCCCACGCTCCCCCGACGACCTCGGGCCGCAGCACGAACTGCAGGTCGAGGGCGACGAGCAGTTCCCATCCCGTGGGCACCGTCGCGGTTCCGTGGACCGCGCTCGTCACCGGATCGGCGACGTCGACCGTCACGGGCGCGATCTCGTGTCCTTTGACGTTTGCGTCCTGGGCGGCTCTGACGAACATGCCGGGGACGAGATCCTCACCATGCGAGGCGAACGGAAGCTCGGCATGTCCGAAGAACGTGACGCCGTTCTCGTTCACGAAATCGGTCGGGGTAACGCTCTCGCTGTGGAGAAGCGACCCACCGGGAGCATCGAAGATCTCGAAGGTGATATCGGGTCCTGCGGGGTCGAAGCCGTCGGCGACGATCAGGTCGCTGATCGGGTCGACGGTGACGATGGGGACCGACCTGGTCCACAGAGTGTCGACACCGGGAATGGACGACGGGCTACACACCTGAGCCGTGTGGATGATGTCGAAGACGTAGTCGACCAGCGACCAGTCACCACTGCCATCCGTGGCGACCTCGCCTTCGGTTAGACCGCACAGGCTACCCGCGCCGAACGTCGAGTCGGGGGGCCCCGTACCCGACGCTGAATCGAATGTGGGGTCAACATCGTCAATCGTGATGTCGGGAAGTACGGCGCGGCGCTCCCCGAAGTCATCTTTGACGACCACCTCCATCCCCCCTGCCAGCGCGACCCCCGGGGCATACTCGGCATGGCCAAACTCGTCGGAGGTGACGGGAGGGATGCTCGAGTCGATCAAAGTCCCACCGTCGCCTTCCGGCGCGTCCCAGACCTCGAAGGTGATTGGTGACTCTGCGGCATAGAAGTCCGCCGCAAGTCGGCCACGGCTCGCTGCAATGCTCGCGATCCGCCTGAATTTTTCGGCTGTATTCATATCGTTATCGGTGTCCAGGACCCCCGCGAATGCCTCTGTATCGATGCCGAAACCTTCGTCGAATACCGCTGTCCACTCGCCCAGTCCGTCCGCGTGAACGATCATCTGAACTCCGCCGACTTCTTCTTCGGAGACCCCGACATGGACCGCCGCTCCCGGAGGCGCAGTGCCGGATACCTCACCAGAGCTCGGATCGATGTTGTCGATGGTGACGCTCGCGATCACGAGCTCCTTCGTGTAGATGCCGTCCGAGACGCGGATGGTCATGCCGGGCACCGCGTCGAGGTTCCCGAAGTTTCGATCGAGCTGGGTGCCCTCGACGGGTCCCGTCTCCGAGAGGAGCACGTCGCCCCCCGGCGACAAGACCGTCAGCGTGACCAGCGTGCCCGGAGTGAACTCCTCGGCGCGCACGACCAGGCCGCCCCACCAGTTGGGGTCCTGACTCGCGAAGATGCGCGGTGGGTGGAAGTCGCGTCCCGTGTAGTCGCCGTCCGCATCCGGCGCTTTGGTATGGACCGTCGAAGAGGTGGTGATATCGCCGGCGAAGTCGAGCTGCCAGCGGCCCGGCGTTGTGGATCCGGCACCATCGGCCACGACAACCGTCGGTGGCATGAAATCCAGTGCCGGATCGAAGACCTCCACCGACACGCTTTGACTCGGATCCGCGCTACCCGTCACCCGGTCCAGGTCGAGATCGACACGATCGATCGACAGCGGGGAGACCGTGACGCTCTTGGTCATAGTCCCGTCGGTCGCCGATACCACCATGCCGGGCTCGAGCACAACCACGGTTCCGCAGCAATCTTCCTCGGGGATACCGAAGTCGGCCATCCCGTACAGATCGGCAAGCGCCGACTCCCCGCCGGGGGGCAGCTGCTCAACGCCCCCATCGAGGACGCTAAAGGTGATGGTGTCTCCGCCGCGGAAGCCGCTCGCGCTGATGCTCGACCACTGCGGAAAAACGCCGATCGCAGGCGCTCCCTTGCCAACGGCCGTTGACGCAGTCGGCTCCAGTGAATCGGCGACCGACGCGTTGATACCCCAGTCCCAGCCGAGGTCGAGCGTTCCGCCGCCGTCGGCGGGGAACGTCGCCGACCATGCTCCCGTCGTCCCATCCGCAGTAGCGGTGGTCTCGACGTTGACGGTGCCCTGATCGCTGGCGTTCAGGTTCACAGTGGCGTTCGGCGGCGCCGTTCCCGACACGGTGTCGGTATCGGGATCGACCAGATCGATGTTGATGTCCGCGACGGTGAAACCGATCGTTGTCGTGCCATCCGAGACGCTGATCGTTGTGCCCGGCTCGAGATCAAAGCCGCTGTCGAACGCGTTGTAGAAAGCTGCGCCTGAGCCATCGGTGTCGGGCGGATCGCCGACTGCAACCCCATCGATCTCGATCGTCAACGTGGTGTTCGGGGTCAATCCAAACGCGTCAATGGTGTCGAACTGCCGGTCGACGAAGAGGGAAGGGGCCCCCTGAGCATGAACCGGTGCGGTCGGCACGAGCAAGAGAACGCACACAGCAACTGCCCACCACCGTCGGCGGATACGACTGATCCTGGTCGCATGGCGATCTAGCACGACATCCCCCACGTTCTCGAGACTCCGCTTAATGGAACAGGTCCACACTGGACTAGTCCCCGCTGCCCATAAAGAGGTGAGTGCGGCCAAGGTTGTGGCCGTACACGGACAGATCCGTGGCCGCTGCTCACCCCTCCTCCTTCGAGGGTGGCTTGGAGCTGCCTGGATATGGAGCGATCCCCCGGCGGGCCGCGAACAGAGCGGCCTCGACCCGGTCGGCCAGATGCAACTTCTCGTAGATGTTGTGGATGCGCCTCCGAACGGTCCTTTCGCCGACGTGGAGGCTCGCGGCGATCTGCTTGTCGGTGTTACCGGCGGCGATCTCGGCAAGGATGGTTCGCTCGTCGTCGTCGAGATAGTCGGGGAGGTTCTTCTCGTTGACGTCCTGGAGCATGCGACCGGCGAGATGCGCCGGCAACGCGTAGTTCTTGTGGTGCACGGCCATGATCACGTCGGCGATCGACGATGGATCTTGGTCTTTCGTGACGTAGCCGAGAGCTCCGGCTTTTATCCCCCGATAGAGATCTTCCTCGCGCTCGCTCGCCGTCAGGATCACGACCTGGGTGCTGGGGCATGCGGCTCGGATCCGACGCGTTGCCTCGATACCGTCCACGTCGGGCATATAGATGTCCATCACGGCGATATCCGGAAGGGTCTCCTTGACCAAGGCCTCCGCCCGTCGGGCATCGTTGGCGATGCCGACGACGGAGAGCTCGTCGCGCTCGGCTTCGAGAACGCGCGCCAACCCCTGAGCGACGGCCGGTTGGTCGTCGCACACGACGATCGACACCTTGTCCTCCTGGGAGGGGCTCATTCGGCCACCCGTGTAGGCAGGGTCGGGTCACGTCAACCCTCTGCGGATCCTCCTCAGTGACGGTCAACGGCCACTCAACATGGGAGCCGTGACGAATTAGCTATCCGATGGTGGCAGGGTGGCTCTCCAGACTGAGCGCGAGCTCGATCGCTTCCGGTAGATCGAGCCTGCGGCCTTGCCCCACTGCCTCTTCGAACGCGTCCTCTCCAAGGTGTGCCCGAGCTCGCGCGAGGTCGCGACGCCGGAAGTCCAGCTCGCGCGGAGCCATCGTGATACCGGTCTCGTCTCCCAGCTCCTCGGCTCTCGCGATCAGCTGCACACAGGCGTCGAGACGCTCGGTGGGAACATTCAGCCCAAGTTGGTCGGTATTTCCCAATCCTCCCAAGGCCCACTGGATCATCCAGACCTGGCCGGCGTCACGTGCCGCCCGCAACGCATCTCGGTAGTAGTGACGAGAGAGGTCGTGATTGCCTCCGTAGCGTCCGATCGCGCCCCGGCAACACAAGGACTCCGCGAGCCCGGCCAGATCACTCGCCTCATAGCTGTTCGCCATGCTCCTGTCTACTTCGGAGATACCGGCCTCGATGTCACCTAACAGCGCCAGCATCAGCCCGTGAATCCGCTGCGAGCTCATCAAGGTCGGGTGTCCCAGCGAACGAAAGATCCCCGCGGTTTGGGCTGCTGCCTTCTCGGCCCTTTCGTATTTCCCTCTGTGCCAAGCCGCTCCGGTGAGTGTTTGCAGCGCCATTCCAGTTTCCCAGTCGTTCCCGAGAGCACGGAATTGCGGAAGCACTTCCTCGATCCGAAGCGGTACGGCGTCGTCTTCACTCCCGAACATCTCGACTGCCGCAAAACCGAGCGCCGATAACGCCCATGCCCATGCATCACCCGTCATCTCGGCGATGGCCAGGATCTCTCGGTTGCACTCGAGAGTGCGATTGAGATTGCCGCCGAACCAGGCGAGCCGGGCACACCCGGCCAGCGCCTTGACGCGCCCCTCGGTCGGAAGGGGCTCGAGATCGAGCGCGGCCTCGAGCATGTGCCACCCCTCGACGATGCGGCCACGTACGAGCCACAGAACCCACATCGATCCCACCAGTCTCAGAGCGCTGCCGGACTCTCTGTGTTCGATCGCCCAGCGGATCGCGGCGTACAGATCGGGAAGAGATCGGTCGAGACGATCCAAGACGTCTCGATCCTGAGGGCCACGGAGGTAAGGCTCGGCCTCTTCTGCGAGCGACATGAAGTGGTGCGCGTGGCATCGGCGGACCTCGAGGGCTCGTCCGGGTCTCGCCAACAACATGTGCGAAGCGAAATCTCTGATCGGTTGAAGTAGTCGGAAGCGGCCGGAGTTGCCTTCCTTGATGACCAACGACACTCGGATGAGGCGCTGCAGCCCGGCCTCGATGTTTTCCTGTCCACAGAGGCCCGACCCGCCACATACCGCAACGACGTCTTCGGGGCCGAAAGAGGCTCTGAACACGGCGAGGCACTCGAAGAGCTCTCGCTCACTCTCGTCCAGAAGCTCGTAACTCCATTCCATCGTTGCTCCGAGACTCGTCGGCAGCGCGCCGTTTCCGGCCGGTGCCGACAGGACGGTGAGGCCTTGGCCCTCACCCAACGTTTCCTCGAGGGCATCCGCGAGCCGATCTACCCCGAGCTCTTCAGCCCGTGCCGCGGCCAGGACGAGAGCCAGCGGGATCCCGTCGACCGCCCGGCAGATCCTCGCGATCGCCTCGATGTTCACACGCGAAAGGGAGTCCTGTTTTAGTGGTGCCGCCTCATCGACCGCTAGTCGGTCGTGCAAGAGCATCACCGCCGCGTTGCCCAAGACCATGTCTGGTGGCCCCATAGGAGGCCGCTCCAAGGGGTGCACGGTTAGGACGTTCTCGAAACGCGAACCAAGCGATTCGCGGCTCGTCGCGAGGACGGAGATCTCGGGACACTGTCCCAGCAATCCGTCGACGAGCTCCCGGCATTCCTCCAGAAGGTGTTCGCAGTTGTCGAGAACAAGAAGCGCTTCTCGGTCGCGTAGGGCCCGGAAGAGGGCATCGCGATGCAAAGCCGCCGGACGCGGGAGCCTGAGGACCTCGGCGATAGTCGGAGCGACCATCCCCGGCTGCGACAGAGGATGGAGCGCTACGTGCCAAACTCCGTCTCGGTACTCTCCCGAGAGGCCGCCGGAAACGTGACCGGCGAGCTTGGTCTTGCCACTACCCGGCGCACCGACGAGCGTGACCAGTCGTGCTCGTCCGAGCCGACTGCTGATCTCTGCTATCTCTCGATCGCGACCGACCAACCGGAAGCCGTCCTCGGTCGATGCGGGACTCCCCCGGTCGAACCACAGCGGAGCCTCCTCGTTCGAGGACAGTCCCGGAGCTTCGAGCCGGAAGACCGGGGTTGGGTGGCTGAGAGCGTTCAGCCGATGACGGCCCAGGGAGATCAGTCTGGCCCCGGGGCTCTCATGTCCCACGACGAAGCGCTCATCGTTGGTGGAAACGAGGACCTGTCCTTCGCGGGCAGCGATCGCAAGCAGCCGAGCGCGAGCTCGGACCGGTCCGTCGAAGGCTTCGTCGATCCGCTTGGAACGGGGGATCTCGATGCCGACGCGCGCCGGCGACGGGATCCCCAGACATCGGTGGAGCGCGAGCGCTGCATCGATGGCCGCCGCCGCATCGGCGAAGGAAGCTTCGACGGAGGAATCAGTCGAGTCGAAGACGTGTCCGCCGCGCTCTGCGATCAGAAGAACGAGCTCTGCCGGAACCGGGTCGGTTCGAGATGGGGGAAACCCGGGCCAGGAAGCCGACATGAAGGCGCCTTGCCCGAGAACAGGTTCTGGCTTGGGTGTCGATCTCCCGAGGGCCGGGCCACCGATATCGACGTCGCGTCGCAAGATCGATGTATGGAGTTCCGTGACGAGCGGCGCCGGTCGGGCCGAGTCGTCGTTGGCCCACAGATCGAGATAGTGGCGGCAGATCGCAAGCGCACGCTGGGGGTTCCCGGAGCGGTAGTAGGCAATCGCCAGGTGCGTAACGGCTTCGTCGTCGAACGGCTCGACCGCGATGCGGGCTTCTAGCTCGGGAATCACCCTGTCGTGCTCGCCGATCCGAAAGCAAGCCTCGACGAGAGCTTGGGCTGCGCGCTCTCTTCCCGCGTTCCGCTCGGCGACGAAACCAAGGTCACGAACCGGCACTTCGACGTTCAACAATGCCTCCGTGCCGACCCAGAACGTGAGGGCGGCCGACAGGTAGGTCTTGGCCAGCCTTGGCTCACCTAGACGTAGCTCCTCTTCGCCGGCCAGCCGAAGGCGACGGAAGCGCACCCAATCGAGTTGACGGTCTGCAACCTCGAGGACATAGCCCGGGGACGACCACTTGATGAGCGAGCGGCTATGTCCCACTCCGCCCGGATTCAAGAGCTTGCGCAATTTCCACATAGCGGTGTGAAGGCGTCGTCTCGCGACCCGATCCTCCACGGTCGGCCACAGTGCATCGATGAAGTCTTCGACGGGCACGACCTGCCGGGGCCGGAGGATCAGGATCCCGAGCACCGCGCGCAGCTCGGGGCTCAACACGATCCGATCCCCGTTGGCCCGCATCACCTCGATGGGACCGAGGATCTTGAACGCCAGTTCCTCGTTGCCACGAGGCGTGGCGCCGACACCGACGGCTCCAACGCGGGGGTCAGGAGTGACGGTCGACCGTGACGAATCAGCCTCGGCAGAACTCAAGCCATCCGTGGGATCCACCCTCGTCCTGCGACGGGCCTCATAAGCGCGTTGACGGTGGGACGGCCTGCAGTAACGGGGCGACGGCCCCGGTCGCACTACGGCGTCGAAACTCTGCCCACACCAAGAGCAGACCCTGGTAACCATTGGTTCCCACGCTTGACGTTAGAGGTGTTACGAGTGGTTGAGAAGGGGTTTGGAGCGAATCGCGCCGCCTCGAGGACCGGCGTGGGTCCTCGTGCAAGCAGAGGAGTTAAGAGACCAGGGCCTCGATCTTGTCGGTGACCTCCTGGAAGGAGCCGCTCTTCTCGACGAAGCCCTCGTACTCGATGCCGGCGAGCTTCGGCTTGAAGAGCTCCCCGAACGCGGTGTGGACGACGACGTTCGTGCCCGGCCACCGCTCCTTGATCACCTTGAGGGCCTCGACCCCGTCGAGCACAGGCATGTTGAGATCGAGAACGACGATGTCGGGGCGTTGCTCGTCGACGGCCTTGATCGCGTCGGCACCCGTCGCAGCCTCGGCGATGACGGACATGCCCGGCCGGTCGATATGCAGCCGGAGCAGAACGCGCACATCGCTCTCGTCGTCTACGACGAGCACGCGCGCGGGCAGGTCACTCAGCTGGGTGATGTAGCAGGTCTTTCCGGCCTCTATCGCTTTGTCCCGGCCGTGGCCGGCCTCTAGGACCTCGATCGCAAGGCGATCGGCTTCGACCATCGCAGCCGGGTCGAACGAAGCGCCTTCGAGCGCGATGACCCACTCGTGAAGCTCGTTCACGAGTTCGAGTGCGTGTTCGGTGCTGACCTGTTCGGACATCCCTTCAGTTATCGGGCTGAAAGCACCCCATGCATAGGACCTGGATGGACTAAAGAAGGCCTAGCCCAGCCGGACTAGTGGAGCGCTGGTCCTACCCCTTCCTCCTCCTCTGCTCGAAGGCGGGCGCCTCCCGGGTGAGCGTAGCGGGGTCGAACTGCTCGTGTGCGGGCAGATCCTTGACGAGGTCGCCGATGATCCGGCGTGCGGCCGCTAGGGCGTCGGCCACCGCCTGTCGACCTTTCTCCTCCTGGCCGAGCTCGAACGAGTAATGGGCTACGGCCAGCCCCTGCACGACGTTGTCGTTGATCTCGAGCGCTTGGCGTCTTCGAGCGTGCAGCTCGGCTACCTCGCGCTCGAGCTCGACCTTGTCGAGCCGTTGCAGCGCAAGGTTGGTCAACAGCCCGAGGGAGCCCAAGAGATCGATGTCGTCTTGGCCGAAGAAGGGGGTGTGGGGGGTGGTCTTGATCGCCAGGCACCCGAACGGGTACTCGAGGACCGCCAACCGGTCGTTGTCCTTGGAACGCGCGCCGAGGCTCCCCGGATCGGTCAACTCCTCCGGCGCGAAACCGGTCGACCCCAACAGGTTCGAGTCCTTGTCCACCAGCGCGACGCCGTGGCCGCCGACGAGCTCCGCGGCGTGAGGCAGCACGCCCTCGACCACCTCTTCGCGCGTCGACGCGGTCATCAAAGCCCCCACCGCATCGCGAAGCCGAGCCTCCGATGCACCGCGCCACAACGTGCGCAGCCAGGCGGGAGGGAAAAGGGCCAGGTAGAAGCCGCCGAGGCTGGAGAGGATGAGCGCCTGAACCATGAGCTCGACGGGGACAGAGCGTTCGTCGCTGGCGGTACCGGAGATCACGATCACGACGCTCAGCAGGATCGAGGCGGCACCGAGGCTCCGCATCCGCCGGCTCGCGACCACGGGCTGGTCCGACCCGGCTCGCCACAACCGAGCGGCAACCACGACCGACAGCGTGACCCATTGCACCAGGACGGCCATCACGAACAGCTGGACGACGGCGGAGCGTTCCTCGCCCTGATCCGGCAGGCGCGGGATCAGGAACCCCCACAAGATGACCGCGCCGGTCATCAGCACGGCCGCGGCGTCCCAGGTCGAGCGGACCCCGCTTCTGAACGAGGCGGCCAGCCGGTACAGGAAGTACGGGAAGAGCAGAAGGATCGCGATAACGACCTTCTCGACGATCGTCAAGAACGTGCCGTCGCCCTCCTCGGGGAGCACCTCACCGAGCAGGCCGATCAAGGCCAGCGTCCCGAACATGAGGAAGGCCCACATGCTGGCCTGGTCCCTGCGCTGCCTCCAGTGGCGATAGCTCAAGACACCCAGCAGCACGAACGCGGCCAGATCCAGGTACTCGAGCACCATCACAAACCCGGTCACATCGACTCCCCTCCGCGGCTCCGACCAGGCTATTCCTCCGTCCACAGAAGTCCAGGCAACGACGGCCACGACCGATCGGTGGGTCCGGGACGCCCCCGGCTCCTCTTCCCCCTTGTGCGCAGGCCTCGCTCGTCAGACGCTAGAGAGGATGACGGCAAACCGGGAGGAGCCGAGACAGGAGGACCAGCCACCCGACCCGGTTCGTCTCGGGTTCGAGGAAGCGGTCGTCGAGGCGAACCTGGCACTGCGGGAAGAGCTGGAGGAGCGAACCGCCGCGCTCGACGCGGCCGAGAGCCGGTTCCGTGCGATCGTCGGGGCGAGTGAAGACGGCATCGTGGTTGTGGATCGCGACGGCAACGTCCTGTTCATGAATCCGGCCGCGACGACCGTGCTCGACAAGCACCCTCACGAGCTGACGGGTCAGCCCCTCGGCGTACCCGTTTCCGCGGACAGGCCCGACTTGATCGAGATCGTCGACCGGAGAGGGCAGATCCACACCTATCAGATGCGAGTGGTCGAGACCGAGTGGCAGGGATCTACCGCGCGGTTGATCACCCTCCACGACGTCACCGCGATCAAGAGCGCGGAGCTGCTCCTGAAGGAGGCCGTCGGACGGCTCGAGGAGGTGAACGAGCTAAAGAACGAATTCGTGGGGATGGTCGTGCACGACATGAAGACCCCGTTGACGATCATCACCGGTTTCGTGCAAGCCCTGCAGCGCAATTGGGAGAAGTTCTCCGATGAACGGAAGAAAGAGTTGCTCGTCAGGCTGGAGCGCAGGGCCTCGGAGCTAGACCGCATGGTGACGGACACCCTCCAGGTCGCCCAGATAGAGGCGAGTCAGTTCAACTACCGCATAGCGCCGTTCGATCTCGCGGCGATGGTCGAGCGAACCAGCGAAGCGATCAGGACAGTCGCCCGTCAAGCTCGCATCGAGGTGTCGCTTCCCGACGGCATCCCTTCGGCACTGGGAGACGAGGCTCGTTACGCGCAGGTCCTGTTGAACCTCCTGACGAACGCGATCAAGTACGCCCGGGATCCGGCGACGATCGACGTCGAGGTGCGCCTCGTCGCAAACATGCTCCGCGTGACCGTCGCAGATAACGGTGAAGGGATCACGCCGGACGAGATGCCCAAGTTGTTCAAGAGGTTCTCGCGGCTCCGGCAGCACGACAACGTGGAGGGCACGGGGTTGGGTCTATACATCTGCAAACGGATGGTGGAGGACCAGAAGGGTCGATTGTGGGCGGAGAGCGAGTTGGGGACGGGCTCGAGGTTCTCGTTCACGATCCCGATCGCATGATCTAGTCGGGAGGCGGGTACTCCCCAAGTCCGCTTCCGGGCGCCTCGTCGGTGGCCAGCGCCGACGCTGGATCCGCGCGGTTCCCATCGAGGGTCGTCTTCAGACGCCAGGCGAACGCGGTCGGGAACCCCTGGATCTGGGTCGCATCGAGCCGGACGAATATCGTGTTGCCCTCGTGATCGACGCTGCCGCGGAGGGTGTCGTCGATCGTCGACGCGGCGAAGTTCTGCTGCTGAGCGGTAACCGACGCCACGGGGCGTCCGACGCTGACGTTGGCCGAAACTATCCACGTCGAGGTGCCGCCCTCGAGGATCTCCCAGCGCCATTCCATCGTTTGATCCTCGAGCGACCTCGGCACCACGTCCTCCATCTCGGCCTGGAACACGATCTGGCCGTTCTGCGAGCGCACGCGCGCCGACCTGATGTCGGCCAAGGTGGTCTCGGGGGCCGGGTCACTCCCCTGGGCGACCTCGACGTCGCCCACCGGGTCGCTGCTTCGCTCGGCGGGTGAAACGCCGCCGGTGGCGAGAAGAACGATGATCACCGCGAGCACGCAGCCAACGATCGCGGAGACGATCGCCAGCTGTTTGGTGTTCACGACTCCTCGGACATCCGTCGTTCGAGGGCGTCGCGCAGACTGCTCTGGATGCTCGAGGTCGTGAAGTCGCCCCGCGTCCGCTCGATGATCGATCGTGCGACGTCGGTCAGCCTGCGCAGTCCAAGGGTGATGCCGTCGGGATAATCCATGGAAGTGAGGAGGTAGTACATCTCATCCATCGCGGAGAGCAGCTCCTCGCAACGCTTGAGCTCGCCCCGCCGCATCTGATCGAGCAGATGACGGCGGACCTCGCCGATCGCCTCGGCCATCCCTTTCGCGTACGCAGCAGGAGGCACGGCGACCTCGTCGATCGACGGGAAGGGGCGGTCCAGGATCAAGGCATGCGTGATCCGCGCTTCGGCGAACTCCTTCTCGGCATCGTGGACGAAGCCCGCGTGGAGGAGCTCGGGGTGAGGCTTCAGGGCGGTCCGAGCCTCGTCGAGCGCAGCTTTGGCTTCGGTCAGCAGCGCGTCGGCACGGTCGGCCTCGTACCGGTGAAGGGCACGTATGGCGTTCGCACACGATCTGATCGCCGTGCGGCTCGAGGAGAGTCCGATCTCGCGCGCGCCGTTCTTTGCGTCGAACTCGCCGCGAAGGAGGGTGCCCAGCTCGCCTAGATCCACGTCGGGCACCTTATCGACTCGGAACCTGCCTAGAGAGACCCCCCTGCCCGGACGCGCTCGGGCACCGGGCGCTCGTCGCGCGCTCCGATGCGACGGACCTTCACCGAACGCTCGGCGCGGCGCTGTTTGGTCTCGAAGAGGAAAGCCGCGTAGAAGACGAGCATGCCGTCTGCGAGCAGATGGATCTCCAACCACGTTTCGCCGTAGACGAAGGCGGTCGCGGCGCTGCCCACGGCAACCAGCAGCAGGGCTCCGAACCATCTCCGTCGTCGGATCTGGGCGCGCCGGAAGGATTCTCTCCGGCGCGCCCGCTCGGAACCCTGCGGGACGATGATCCACCGACCGTTGCCGGCGGAGGGCGAGGCGGCAGGTCTGGTGGCTGCGTGACGTGGAGCCGGCCGGGCCGGACGAGGCGGGGCGATCATCCCCATCGCCTTCTTGAACCTGGTCGCCGCCGGAAGAGGGGTCTTTCTTCTGGCCCGTACTGCACCAGGCAGGAAGACCGCGATCCATACCACCGCCAAAAAGGCGAGGAACCAAGAGGTCAAGAGCTCTTCCCCAAGCTCTAGGCCGTCAACACCGGCTCAAAGGTACTCCCGCCCTGGTGCTCACTCAAGGATATGGAGGGAGAAAAGAAGGACCACGCGGGCGTATAAACGGCATCCCAACGACAAGGAGCAAAGATGCCACCACAGATCGTGTCGTCGACCGAGTCTCCGACCGAGATCGCTTGCGATGCCTTGGTCGTTGGAGCCTTCGCGTCGAACGGCGGATTCGCCCTCGGCCCGGGCGCAGCAAGCGTCGACGAGGCCCTCGACGGATACCTGTCAGAGCACCTCGAAGACGCTTCCTTCAAAGCCGGGATCGGAGACATCGCGAGCATCGCGACGATGCGCCGGCTGCCCGCGAAAACCGTTGTCGTCGTCGGCCTAGGGGGCCACGACGAGATCAAGCCCAGCAGGCTGCGGCGGGCGGCGGGAGCGGCCACCCGGCGCTTGTCGGAACGGAGCGCGGTCGCCACCACGCTGCACCAAGAGGGCGGCAACGAAGCGGCGGCCGCGGTCGCCGAAGGCTTCGTCCTGGCGTCCTACAAGTACACCGCCTTGAAGAGCGAGCCGCGGCCCTCCAAGATCCAACGCGTTCTACTGCTGGGCGCCGACGCGGGAGCCGCCGAGCGCGGTGCGATCGCAGCCGAGGCAACGCTGCTCGCTAGGGACCTGATCAACGAGCCGGCAGGATCGCTGACACCGGACGCACTCGCCCGGCGCGCGCAGGAGATCGCCGATGTCGAAGGCCTTGCTTGCGAGGTTCTGGAACCGGACGAGATCGAGACGCGAGGGCTCGGTGGCGTGCTCGCCGTGGGGAAGGGTTCCGAGATCCCACCGCGCTTCATCGAGCTGGGCTACAAACCCGAGGGCGCCAAGGGAAGGGTCGCCCTGGTAGGCAAGGGCGTCACCTTCGACTCCGGAGGTCTCTCACTGAAGGACATGAAGGGCATGGAGACCATGAAGACCGACATGTCCGGTGCCGCCGCAGTCATCGCGACGATGAGCGTTCTCAAGCGACTCGGCGTGAGTGTGGAGGTCACCGCTTACGTCCCGGCGGTCGAGAACATGCCCAGCGGAAAAGCTCTCAAGCCCGGCGACGTGATCCGGCATCACGGCGGCAAGGTTTCAGAGGTGTTGAACACCGACGCCGAGGGACGGTTGATCCTGTCCGACGCGCTGTCGGTCGCCGCCGAGAGCAAGCCCGACGCGATCGTCGACGTTGCAACGCTCACCGGGT
The DNA here is from genome assembly GCA_035249925.1 of Actinomycetota bacterium. Classification (GTDB taxonomy): domain Bacteria; phylum Actinomycetota; class CADDZG01; order CADDZG01; family WHSQ01; genus MB1-2. The sequence continues at coordinate 21,546 of DATFFR010000014.1, read as the reverse complement.
CGATCATGATCGCCCTCGGGCGCGACGTCGCGGGACTGTTCGCCACCGACGACGCCCTCGCGGACGAGCTCACGCGGGCAGCCGACTCGGCCGGCGAGCCGATGTGGAGGATGCCGCTCCATACCGACTACCGGCGACAGCTCGACTCCGAGGTGGCGGACTTCAAGAACATCGGAACGCGTTACGGAGGGTCGATCGTTGCGGCGCTCTTCCTGAAGGAGTTCGTCCCCGACGACATCCCGTGGGCACACCTCGATATAGCCGGCCCTGCCCGGGCGGAAAGCGACGGCGATCTCGGACCGAAGGGGGGCACGGGCATCGCGACGCGTACGTTGATCGCCTGGCTCCTGGGACGCGGCCGATGAGCCACGACCAAGACACGTCGGAAGACAAGGTCCTTCGCCTGCCGCCGGAGCGCGATCCCGAACCCGTCCCCGAGGCATCGAGCCCACCCGGGCGCCTTCACGGCGCGTTCATCGCGGGGATGGCCGTGTCGGCGCTGATCGGCACGGCGGCTATGTTCGTGTTCATCACCGTGGGCTGGCCCGAGTCAACGCAGCGATACGTGGTGGGCATCATGATCGTCGCAGTGCTGTCGTTCCTGACGTGCGCGTCGGCGGCAGTTTTTACCGCGGCCCGCGAGACCTATCCCACGAGATCGCCGGACTGAGTACCCGTGGCGCCCGGGTCGGCGGTCATGTCCCGGATCCAGCGGACCCCCGAAGGGTCACTAGACTCGGCGCTATGGAGATCGACGGGCACCCCACGCAGGACATGATCGAGGAGCTCGAGCAGCGCGGGGCGGTGCGCATGCATGGCTCCAGCGCCGGCCCGCGCGTCGACACCCTGCGGTTCCTCAACGAGCAGAACCCTCATGAGGTGCCGGGCATCTGGCTCTTCCTGCCCGCCGAGACCTTCCAAACCGGGATGGACGAGTTGCCGGTCTGACCGGCTAGTTGTAGTCGTGCCCTACCCCGTTGTTGAGTACTAACCCATCCCGCACGGAAAGACGATCGCCGGCCACAACACCCTCGGCCGCTCCGGCGCGGAGCTCGATCGCGGAGCGCGCTGCCCAACAGAGACGCCCGACCCGCCGCGGCTTCATCCGGCGGGTTACGTGGACCACGATCAGATCTGCATCGCAGAAAACCACGTCGATCGGAGCGGGCATCCCGAAGGTGTGTACCTGTCGGCACGGAGCGATCAGCAGAGCCTCTCCCTCGGAGAGCGGCCGACCGATGAGGCCGTGCACCCGGTCGCGTACCGTCGCCGTTCTTCGGAGGCTGGTCGCCACGACCGGGCCCCGACCGGGTAGGACCAGGCTCGGATGCATCTGAAGTAGGTTGACGCCGCCGCGGCGGCACGCGCAGTGAAATCGATCACACGACAACCGGAGGGTCGCTTTGCAGAAGTGGGAATACGCAACCGTTCCTTTGATCTCGCACGCGCTGCAGGAGATCCTGAACCAGTGGGGCGAAGAGGGCTGGGAGCTCGTGCAGGTCGTGGAGAGCCAGACGACCGGTACGACCGGCTACCTCAAGCGTCCGAAGGGCGCCGGAGAGTCACAAGGAAGCGACGCTCCCGGCTCCTAGGCCTCCGGGTTCTGCCAGTCGCCCGATCTGCCGCCCGATTTCGTGAGCAGGCGGAGGTCGGTGATCTCCACGCCCCGTTCGGTTCCCTTGACCATGTCGTAGACGGTCAGCGCGGCCACCCCGACCGCGGTGAGCGCTTCCATCTCGACCCCGGTGCGCTCGGAGGTCTTCACGGTTGCCCGGATCTCGATCCCGCCCGTCCGGGGCTGGAGATCGACGTCGACGGCTCCCAGCGCGATCGGATGGCAGAGAGGGATCAGGTCGGCCGTGCGTTTGGCGCCCATGATCCCGGCAAGCCTCGCGACTTCGAGCGCGTCGCCCTTGTCGAGGGAGCCCGCGACGACCAGCTCCTTGGTCGCCTCGGACATCTTCACGAAGCACGACGCCGTCGCTCTGCGGGTGGTGACCTCCTTCGAGGTCACGTCGACCATGCGTGCCCGGGCCTCGGGATGCACCCCGCTCAGAACGACTCTCCAAGGTCGGCCGTGCGCTCCATCAACCACGCGCGGAACGGCTCGCCAAGGTCGTCGCGTCGCAACGCGAGCTCGACCGTCGCTTTGAGGTAGTCGAGCTTCTTTCCCACATCCAGGATCGGGCCCGGGTGAATGTACGCGTACACCCCTTGCTCCTGTGCCAGCAGACGGATCGCGTCGGTCAGTTGGATCTCGCCGCCGACGCCTTTCGACGTTCGCTCGATCGCCTCGAAGATCTGAGGGGTGAACACATAGCGGCCGCGGGAGGCCAGATTGGACGGCGCGTCCTCGATCGCCGGCTTCTCCACCATGCCCTTGAGCTTCACGGGATCAGCGCCCTGCGATTCGGGATCGATGATCCCGTAGCCGGGGATGTCCTCCTTGGCGACCTCCTGTACCGCGATCACGCTGGCCTTCTTGGCCTCGTAGATCTCGTTCATGCGCTCGACCAGCGGCGGCTCGTCGCCGCGGGGTTCGGGGACGATCTCGTCGCCGACCATGACCACGAAAGGCTCATCGCCAACGTGTTCCTTGGCGAGCAGCACCGCGTGGCCGAAGCCCAGCGGTTCCTTTTGACGGATGTAATGGAAGTTCGCCATCTCCGCGATCTTGCGGACCTCGGCGAGAAGGTCGGTCTTGCCGGTCCGCTCGAGGTGGTGCTCGAGCTCGAGCGACCGATCGAAATGATCCTCCAGCGTGGCCTTGCCGCGGCTGGTGATGACCAGGATGTCGTCGAGGCCGGAGCGCACCGCCTCCTCGACCACGTACTGGATCCCCGGCCGGTCGACCACGGGAAGCATCTCCTTGGGCTGTGACTTGGTCGCCGGCAGGAACCTCGTTCCGAGGCCTGCCGCCGGGATCACCGCCTTGCGTACCGCCACCGATCGAGCCTCCTTTTGATTGAGGCGTCAGTCTAGGCGGCTCCGATCGCGCCTCCCGTGTGGCCGGGCCGGCGATCGTGCCCTCTGACCTCGATATGGGGGTCTGTGACCCCCACAGTTAGCAGAGAACGGTTACTTCGCCAGCTTTAGGTCGGGCTGCACCTGCGCCACCGCCACGCGGTCCCGACCGGCCTGCTTGGCCCGGTACAGAGCCTGGTCGGCCGCTTCGACGAGCGACTTGAACGAGTCGCCGTGATCCGGATACGAGGAGACGCCGATGGATACGCTCAGGTTGATCAATTCCTCGTCCATCCCACCGAAGGGGACGCCCTTGATCGCATCGTTGATCTTCTCGGCGGTCGTCATCGCACCCTGGACATCGGTTTCCGACAGCAGACAGATGAACTCCTCTCCGCCGTAGCGCGCGAACGTGTCCACCTCACGCAGGAGATGCGTAACGCGCTGAGAGAACTCGATCAGGAGCGCGTCGCCGCGCTGGTGCCCATGCCTGTCGTTGACGTTCTTGAAATGGTCGAGGTCCATCATCAAGACACTGAACGGACGTTCGAAACGCGTCGCCGTCGCAAGAACCTGTCTGAACTGCATCTGGAAGTAACGGCGGTTCCAGACACCGGTCAGACCATCCGTCAGCGAGAGTCGTTGTGCCTCCTCGTGCAGCCGGACGTTCTCGATCGCGACGCCGCCCTGCTCGGCGAGGAACGAAACGGTCTCCAGCTCCTCGTCGAGGAACGGTCGCTCGGCGTCTTTCCGATACACGGCAAGCACGCCCATGATGCGTTCGTGGCTGTAGAGCGGAACGGCAGCGGCCACCGGGAAGCCCGGCTCGTGACGTGAGAACACGGGGCCACCGGCTTGAGGTAGCCGGACCGATCGAGCCCGCTCGGCGACGAGGCCAACCACTCCGTCGCCCACCTTGACCCGGTCGAGCGCCGAAGCATCCAGACCGCGAGCGACCTCCGGATACAACTCGCCGCGCGCCGCTGAGAAGAGATAGATGACAGAAGCTTCCGCGTTCACCGCATCTGCTGCGGTGTTGAGGATGGAGTCCAACATCTGCTTCATGTCGTGGGTAGAACGAAGCGTGTCTCCTACCCGCCTCACCGCGCGCTGCATCTGATCTCTGGAGGAAGACAGGGCAGAGATCGTCTGGCTGAGTTGGCCGGACATCTCGTTGAACGCGGCCGCGAGTTGACCTACCTCGTCGCGCGATCGCACCGGGATGCGATGGTCGAAGCGACCCTCAGAGATGGCCCGTGCCCCAGCCGAAAGCTCCTCCAGGGGCTGCGTTATCAGGCGGGCCAGGAGGTAGGCGAGACCCGACGTTCCGAGAAGCGCCAGCAGCAAGAGCGCCAGCATCGACGTGAGGACCTGGCGGGAGAGTTGCGAGATGGGGGCCGACGGTGTCGACGCGACGATGCCCATCCCACCGCCAAGCTTCGTTGCGGCCGCCTTGGATTCCTCGGCGAGGTCGGCCTCGAAGGCGTCGACATAATCGAGGTCGATCTCGAAGGACGCGCCGACCGCAAGAGTCGAGGCGATCACGCGATCGCGCGAAACGATCGAGAGGTCCACGCCGGAACGTGACGCCGCGAACAGAAGGTCGTCGTCCAGCCAGAAACCCCCGATGAGATCGCCGGCGTCGGCCCCGCCCCGGACCTCGACCGGGATCGCAGGCGTCCGCGAGAAACCCTGCGTTGCCCCGGGATCGGCGGCGGCGATGTCATCCGGCGTCGGCGCCTGGAACCCCGCGAGGAAACCCGGCTGTCGCGACGCGTACCCGATCACTTCACCGTTCCCATCGACGGCCAGGAGGAAGTCGAGATCCATCGACTCGTCCATGCGGTCTTCGAGGAAGGTCTCAAGCGGTTCGCGGCGGCCGCTCTGGAACAATCGACCGAAGCGGACCTCGTCATCAACGGAGCTGCGCACGCGCCGGTCGAGACTTTCTGCCTGCCGGTTGTAGATCGCAACGGTTGCATCGAGAGCGGGACGGAGTGACAGGACTGCCCGGCGAGAGATCTCGCCGACGATGACTCGTTGGACGATGAATCCGGCAGCGAGCAGGGGCAGGATGACGATCAGCACGAAGAACAACGTGAGGCGTCGCTGAAGCGACATGTGCTTCCAGCCTTCCCTAGCGTGGCGGGTTCGGCGCCTGCAAACCCTTTGTCCTGATTTTCGGAGCCCGAGAGGGGCGACTTTACCGGGATGAGAAGATGCCCCCCATGCCGACCTATGAATACGCCTGCACGGCCTGCGGGGAGCGGACGGAGGCCAAGCAGGCCTTCACCGACCCCCCTCTGGAGGAATGCCCGCACTGCGGCGGCAAGCTGCGGAAGCTGTATTCGCCGGTCGGGGTCGTCTTCAAGGGCTCCGGCTTCTACTCGACCGATGCCAAGAAGTCCGCGACCTCGAGATCGAGCGGCGAAGGCAAGGAGTCGTCCTCGTCGTCGTCCGCGAAGACCGAGTCCAAGAGCGACACCAAGAAGGATGCCTCAACGGCGTCGGGCGGGGAGAAGTCGGCTTGACGCAACGCACGGCCGAAGTCGGCGTCTTCGGAGGATCGGGTTTCTACTCGTTCCTCGACAACGTGGAAGAAGTGCAGGTCGATACCCCCTACGGGCCCCCCTCCGGCGCGGTCGCCGTCGGCGAGATCGACGAGCGAAAGGTGGCGTTCCTGCCGCGCCACGGGCAGGCGCACGCGCTGCCCCCCCATCGGATCAACTACCGAGCGAACGTATGGGCCCTCAAAGAGCTGGGTGTTACTCGGGTGATCGGGCCCTGCGCGGCGGGCTCTCTGAAAGAAAGCGTGCGTCCCGGCGAGTTCGTCGTGTGCGACCAACTGGTCGACCGGACGACGGGCCGGATCGACACGTTCTACGACGGGCCGATCACCACCCACGTCGCGTTCGCCGATCCGTACTGTCCGGAGCTTCGCGAGCTGGCCGTGAAGACCGGCCGTGACCAGGGCATCCCGATGCACGAGCGGGGCACGGTCGTCACGATCCAGGGTCCGCGTTTCTCTACCCGTGCGGAATCGAAGTGGTTCCAGGATGCGGGCTGGGAGGTCATCAACATGACGCAGTATCCCGAGGCGTACCTGGCTCGCGAGCTGGAGATGTGCTACGTGAATATCTCGTTGATCACCGACTACGACGTCGGCGTTCCCGGCAAGAGCGCGGCAGTCAGTCATGAAGAGGTTTTGAAGGTCTTCAACGAGAACAACGACAAGCTCAAGAACCTGCTGTTCGATCTCGTCCCTCGGATCCCGGCCGACCGCAGCTGCCCCTGCAGCACCGCTCTTCAAGGAGCCCGCGCCTAGCAACCCGTTACCGCTAGTCCGTCGCTATCACGGAACAGCCTTGCAACTAGAAACGGCCCCCGAGGGGGCCGTTTCTTAGAGGAGGTGGAACCGCGATGCGAGGTGTTACTTGGTGATCTTGATGACCTGCTTGATCGTGAGGACGTCCGGGGAGGTGGCGCTGGACAGCGTCCCGCCGAACACGTACTTGCCGGGCTTCGCCGGGTTGGTGAGGATCGGCACTCCGGCCTCGCCTGCGGGGTCCGTCGGGTTGACCGGCGTGCGGGTCTGGGTCTCGGAGAAGATCGTCCCGTCGAAGGTGAGCGGCGGGCAGGTGAAGTCGTTGGCGGGGATGTCGCCGTCGAGTTTCCACCCCTTCGCGATGCTGCCGGTGACCTCGAGCGGGATGGTGGTGACGGGCTGCAGGTCGACGACCCACACCGCGTGGATGCCTTCATCCGCCTGCGCGTCGTCGCGGTCCTGCTCGTAGATCGAGCGGTCGCTGAACGGGGCAGAAGTCTTCAGAGGAGCTCCGCCTGCGCTCGGGTGGCAGCCGGGACCGGCGTCGATCGCCAGGTCGGCCGTGCCGAGGAGCGACCCGCCCGCGACCTCTTCGTCGGACGGAAGGTCGAAGCCCTTGGGGATCGTGAGGGTGACGTGACCGAGCTCTTCCTCGCCGGCCTCCTGGGCGACCTTGATGGTGATCTCGGGGTTCGCCTTGGCCTTGGTGTCCGAGAGACCGAACTCGAGGGTCGGGGAGTACTCAGCGAGCGCAGCGCCGGCAGTCAGCGCGAGCGCCAGCATGCTCGAGACCGCTATTAGCGCCTTCTTCATGATGACCTCCGTGTAAGGAAAGTGCCTGTAGGAGCGAAGTTTCGGCCTCTTCCAGGAGATTCCTGCAATGCGAGCTCACGTTTATGCTCCCGCCCCATGTCCACTCTGGAAGCCCTCGTTCTGGGAGCGGTCCAGGGTTTGACCGAATTCATCCCGATCTCGTCGTCCGGCCACCTCGTTCTGGTGCCCGAGGCCCTGGGCTGGGACGAGCCCGGTCTGGCCTTCGACGTCCTTCTCCACGCAGCCTCCTTGATCGCCCTGCTGATCTATTTCTCGGGGGACCTGCTGGACCTCGCCCGGGGCTTCTTGTCCCGCGACGAGGCGTCGCGGCGGATGGTCTACCTGCTGGCCGTAGGCACCATCCCCTCCGCCATCGCAGGCATCGTGCTGGCCGACTTCTTCGAGCAGCAGTTCGCCGACGCCGACGCGGCCGCCGTCCAGCTGATCCTGACCGCCGTCATCCTGGTCGGCGCCGAGCAGGCGGTGCGCTACCACGAGAAGCGCACGGCTCAGACGGGAGCCTCGCTCAGGACGATGGAGGACCTGCGCACGCCGGACGCCCTGATCGTGGGAGTGGCGCAAGCGGTCTCGATCCTGCCGGGAATCTCGCGATCGGGCTCGACGATCGGAGCCGGACTGGCGCTGGGGGTCGAGCGCGACGACTCGGCGCGCTTCGCCTTCCTGCTGGCCATCCCCGCGCTGTTCGGAGCGATGTTGGTGAAGCTTCCGGAGCTGGCGGATTCTTCGCTGGGGTTCGGCGCGGGCTTCGCCGGGTTCGTCGCGTCGTTGCTGACTTCCTACGGAGCCATCTGGGGTCTGATCCGCTACCTCAAGACCAACACGCTGTACCCGTTCGCCGTGTACTGCGTGATCGCTGGCATCGCCTTCCTCATCGCCGTCTGACCCGCGCTTTGCGCGTCATGAGAGTCGAAAAACGACCTTCATGGCAACCAAAGCATCGAGAGTCAGAGACCGGCGACGGTCATCTCGGCCACCAGCGTGGTGGCTCCGCCGTAGGAGCCACCGAAGGGGAGCCAGCGGCGGTCGTCCGCGACCGCGACGATGCCTCGAAGGATCTCGAGCATGGGGGCCGCGATCGTCACCTCCTTGACCGGAGCGCCGAGCTCGCCGTTCTCGATCAGGCGCCCGGTAGCGCCTACGGAGAAGTCGCCCGAAACGGGGTTGGCGCCGGAGTGGACGCCGTGGAAATCCTGCACCAAGAGCGCCCGGCCGGCGCGCTTCAGCACATCGGCCCGCGTCCCTCCGGTGGGATCGAACGCCATGTTGCTCGGCGACGGGCCCGGGGCCGACTTGAATCCGGCCCGAGAGGCGTTGCCGGTGGACGACCGACCCTCCCGGCGCGCGCTCGGGATGTCGTAGAGGTAGGAGCGCAGCACCCCGCTCTCGATCACGGGCGTGCGTTGCGTCGGCGTCCCTTCGGCATCCCACGGAGCGGCCCCCGGAGCGCCGGCCGCGCGCCCGTCGTCGACGAGAGTCAGGCCCCCGTCGGCGATGGCCTCGCCGAGCTTGCCGGCGAACAAAGACCGCCTCTTCTGGACCGCTTCCGCCGTCAGCACTCCGCCGATCACGCCGAGGAACTGTCCCGCCGTGTAGGGCTCGAACACGACGGGCATGCGCGCCGACGGGATCTTCGAGGCGCCGAGCACGGACAGCGCTCGGTCGGCCGCGGCTCTCGCAACGGACTCCGCGTTCAAGTCCTCGAGACCTCGTTCGAGAGCGAACTCGAAGCCCACCTGGGTGTCGTCGCCCTCGGTCGCGATCGCCACGGCGTAGCACCATGCATCCGTCTGCGAGTACGTGCCCGAGACGCCCGTCGTCGTAGCGAGCGCGACTTCGGTGATGGAGTCCGAGTAGCCCGCCTCCTCCACGGTGCGGATCCGAGGGTCGGCTCCCCTCGTCGCTTCCTCGAGCTCGACGGCGAACGCGACCTTCCGCTTCGGATCGATCGCGGCCTGTCGATCATCGACGAGTCCCGGCACCGGTTCGTACGCGTTGCCCACTTCCGCCAGCGCGACGGCATCATCGACTGTTGAATGACGCGCGTTAGCGCGTGCCGCATCCACGACCGCGTCCAGGCCTCCGTCGGTGAGGTCGGTCGTGAACGAGAAGCCGACCCGGCCGCCGTGAAGCAACCGGACGCCTGCTCCCTTGGGCTCGGCCGAAGAAACCGTTTCGGCCTCGCCCATGTAGGCCTTCACCTGGAACTCGCGCTGATGCGTCAGGAATGCCTCGATCTCTTCGCCGGACGCGGCTCGATCCACGATGGACGCGGCGGTATCGAGAAGGCTCACGATTCGGTTCCACCGACCGTCATCCGCCCGAGCAAAACGGTCGACATGCCGTTCGTGACCGGCGCGTGCTGGCCGTCCTTGCCGCAGACTCCCTCCTTGCGATCGAAGTCGGATCCAACGGCGTCGATGACTGCAAGAACCTGCGGCCCGTTCCCAATCAGGTTCGCCCCACGTATCGGATAGGTCAGCTCGCCGTTCTCGATCATGTAGGCCTCGGACATCCCGAAGACGAAGTTCCCGGTTGCGGGATTCACCTCGCCGCCCGAGAACGTTGCCGCGTAGACACCGCGCTCCACCGAGCGAAGGATCTCGTTGTGGTCATCCGGGCCTGGCAAGAGATAGGTGTTCGTCATGCGGACGATGGGAAGGTGGGCGTAGGACTGCCGGCGCCCGTTCCCCGTCGGCGGATGACCGATCTTCTTCGCCGACCTGAGGTCGCTCATATGCCCGACCAGCACGCCCTGGTCGAAGAGCACGGTTCTCTGCGAAGGGGTGCCCTCGTCGTCGACTCCGAACGATCCCCACGCACCGGGATCGGAACCGTCGTCCACGATCGTGACGATGTCCTTGCCGAAGCGTTCGCCCCGACGGTTGGCGTACACGCTGGCGTCCTTGACGAGCGTGTCGGCCTCTAGCCCATGTCCGCAGGCTTCGTGGATCAGTACGCCTCCCGTTCCCGGAGCAAGCACGACCGGGAACTCGCCGGCGGGAGAGGGCCGGGCATCGAGCAGCTTGAGGGCTTTCTGGGCCGCGGACGACGCCAGGTGCGCCGCCGGCTTCTCCTCCAGGAGCTCGAAGCCCCCCGAATGGCCGGGGGCCTCGAACCCGGTGGTGATCCGATCGTCGCGGCCGGCAACCACCTGCACCGCGAACCGAACCCGGGTCCGGTCGTCCTCGGCGAGACGCCCGTCGGACGCGGCGATCAGCACCCGCTGGCGGACGTCGGCATAGCTGGCCACGACCTGACGAACCTCGGCCCCCGCGGAGCGGGCCGCCTCATCGGCCGCGAAGAGGGCCGCCGCCTTGTCGCCCGGGTCCACCCTCTCGGGGCGGATGCGAACGGAGTTGGTGGTGCCGGGCGTCACTCGTCTCAGGTCTGCAGGTTCGGCAGCACGGCCGGAGCTCAGCCCGGCGCGGGCCGCGCGGGCCGCCTCGGCGAGCCCCTCGGCGGTGAGCACGTTCGTATATGCGTAAGAAGAGCGCTCTCCGGAGATCAGCCGGATCCCGGCGCCTGCGTCACGGCCGGAGGCGACGTCTTCGACCTTCGAGCCCTCGAGCCTCAGGCTGCTCGAACTGCGGTCCTCGACGAAGATCTCAGCCAGGTCACCGCCGCCCCGAAGCGCCTCGCCCAACGTCGAGGAGATGACCCCTTCGTCGAGCATGCGAGGCAGGATATGCGTCGCCGGCAGCGCCTCGAACACGGTTCGTGCCCTTGTGCATCCCCGGAGGGCCGATGTACTCTGAAACTCCCGCAGCGCCCCGCCAACCACCAAGGAGCCCGCCCTGATCGACCACGGTTACAGCCCTGAGCAAGCCGAGAAACTCGCACAGATCAGGGCCCGCCTGGTCGAGGCACGCCGCGAATTGGACGCCCTGATCGGCGACGCCTATCTGCGGCCCCGAGCCTCGATCGTCCCCGTCCACTTCCTGGACCTGGCCTCGGCCGTCGAGAAGCTCCGATGGGCCGAGAAGGAGTGGCGGGAGCTCGAGCAAGACATCGAGCGCAAGAGGGCCGAGGAGCGTGCCGACGACCCTAGGGTCGAGGCCGGCCACCACCTGGTGGAAGCCTCCAACTAAGCGGGGCCCAGCACCACTACTTCGGCGGCATCCTCAGGGCGCCGTCCAGCCTGATCACCTCGCCGTTCAGCATCGGGTTCTCCACGATCTGACGGACCATCAGCCCAAACTCCTCCGGCCGCCCCAACCGATGGGGGTGCGGGATCCCCTCCGCCAGCTTGGCCCGGGCCTCCTCGGGCAGGCCGGCCAGCATCGGCGTGTCGAAGGTCCCGGGAGCGATCGTCACGCACCGGATCAACCGGCTCGCCAGATCCCGAGCGATCGGCAGCGTCATGCCGACAACGCCACCCTTTGACGCCGCATAAGCTGCCTGACCGATCTGACCGTCGAAGGCCGCGATGCTCGCGGTGTTGACGATGACGCCACGCTCGTCGTCTTCGGGTTCCTGTGCGGCGATCTGCGCGGCGGCAAGCCGAAGCACATTGAAGCTCCCGATCAGGTTCACGCGCACCACGAACTCGAAGCGTTCGAGATCGTTCGGTCCGCCCTCGCGTGTCAGCACGCGTCCCGGGAAGCCCACACCCGCGCAGTTGACGACGATGTGAAGCCCACCGAACTCCTCGGTTGCCGTGTCCACCGCGCCCTGCACCTCGGCCTCGGCCGTGACGTCTGCCGGAGCGAAGCGGACCTTGTCCCCGAGCTCTTTGGCCACGACCTCGCCGTCGGAGCTAGGCAGATCGACCACGACGACCGAAGCCCCCGCACCCAACAGCTGCTTCGCTGTGGCCAGCCCCAATCCCGAGGCACCACCGGTAACGAGCGCTACCTTGCCGTCAACCTTCATAGAGATTCCCTTCCGCGTCTGAGTTATCGAGGCGATGTTAGCCAACGCCCTTGACGGCGACCTCCAAGGAGCACAGCGTTGACCGCAACGCTAGGAGGGGGACGATATGGGCTCTATGAGGAATGGAGCCCTCGCGGGCTCCGCGCTGCTACTGGCAGGACTGTTCACTGCCACACCGGCGGTCGCGGCCGTCGAATGTGACGGCAAGCAAGCCACGATCGTGGGCACTCCCGACGACGACACCTTGAGAGGCACTCCCAAGGACGACGTCATCGCCGGATTGGGAGGTTCGGACTCGATCGACGGACGCGGCGGCAACGACACCCTCTGCGGCGGTGGCAAGGGTGATGGGCTTGTTGGAGGAGCAGGTGACGACGCTCTGTTCGGGGGCCGGGGCGCGGACGGACTGGATGGTGGAGACGGGAACGACACCATCTCCACGAACGCGGGCCCCTTCCACTACATCGTTCCGGGCCCGGGCGATGACGTAGTAGCCGGCGACAGTGGTGAGGACCAGCTCGACTACTCCGCATCCGATGCGGGGGTCGTAGTGGACCTAGGGGAAGGCACCGCAACCGGGCAAGGCACCGACACGCTGGCGGGCATAGAGATCATTTACGCCACCCGGTTCGACGACACGATCACCGGCGACGACCGCCCGAACGTCCTGGTCGGCCGCGACGGTGACGACACGTTGTCCAGCGGTGGGGGTGGAAGGCTGCTGCTCGGCTTCAGGAACGTGGAGCAGTTCGGTGCTTCCGACGTCATGTTCGGGGGGAATGGGGACGACACCATGACTGGTGGCGAGGGCTTCGACATGGTGGGTTACTTCGACGCTCCGGCAGCGATGACGGTGAATCTTGCCATCGGAGTCGCCACCGGCGAAGGTACCGACACCCTGAACCAGATCGAGGGGATTGGCAGCTCGCGCGTGGGCGACACCCTTATCGGTGATGGGGGTGACAACGCGTTCGCCTTGGCCGGTGGGGACCACACGGTCGACGGTGGCGGAGGCGAGGACATCGCGTCCTTCTTGTACGCGCTGGGCGAGGGCGGCACCAACATCGGTGTCGAAGTCGATCTCGCTGCGGGGACCGCTACCGGTCAGGGCGAGTACATCCTGACGAGCATCGAAAGCGTACTGGGCACCGTGGGGCCGGACACGCTCAGCGGCAACGCCGGCGCCAACGTGCTCAAAGGTCGCGGAGGCGACGACGAGCTGTTCGGCCTCGCCGGCGACGACCACCTCCGAGGAGACAAGGGCAACGATTCCGGTGACGGCGGAGAGGGCTCCGACATCTGCTCGGTGGAGACCAAAACAGCCTGCGAGGGCTAGCGCTTGGGTTTGCTAGCTAGGAACACGCGCCGGCCCGCAAGCTTCGGGCCGCGTTCGAAGTCGACCACCGAGCCATGCAAGAAGCGCGCCCGAGGCGCTTCACGGCGTGCGATGCGGAGCATCTCCCGCGCGCGATCGAGCCCGACCACGTCGTAGTTCCTCTCGGTCATCAGTCGAGCGAGGATGCCGCTGCCGCAGCCCAAGTCGACTATGCGGCCGCGCCCCAAGCCGCGCCGCTCCAGCTCTTGGGTCAAGATCTGAGCCGCGCCGGTCGCGGCCCACCCGTAACCGTGATGATGGACCTCTGCGAGGTCACGACCGTAGCCGGGGTTCTTCACGCCGGCCAAGCCGTCGCAGCCGCCACGAGCGCTACCGGACGAGCGCGAGCCCGTCGATCTTGACGGGGGCCCCGCGACTCAACACCACTATCTTCAATGTGCCCCGTCGGACGCGGCCTAGATCCGCGACTTGGAGGATCCGTTCGTTCTGAATTGTTCGCGCGCGCAAGCTCACCGTCCCGATCCGCGTCCCGTTGAACAGAACGGCGACGCGTCCGCAGTTCGGGCAGCGCTGCACGACGAGGCTGATCTCACGGACCCGAGCGCCACGGCCGGTGAGGCTCGCGTTTCGGCGCGTCGCCTTGCTGAACGTACCCATGTAGAAACGCCTTCCCGTCCCCAGCTTCCAACCGGAAGATCGCCGTAGCGAGCGGTCGTCGAGTGCCACGACCGTGCACCGATCCGAGGACCACTCAGACGTGTTCCCGGCAGTGTCGGTCGCGCGGGCGGAGAAGCAGTAGGTACTGCCGGGCGTCACGCGCAGCCGGCGAGCCGTTCGCTCCGAGCCGGACACCAGCTGAGCAGTGTCGCCGAAGCCGGCGCCGTGTGGCGCCTCACGGTAACGAACCTCGTAGACCGCATCGGGCTCTACCTCCTCCCACGCAACCCTGACGCGCGCTGCCAACAACTTCGCGCGGCGCGGCTTCGTGATCGCGGGAGAGGCGGGCGCAGTCGTGTCCGTGACGACGGAGCTCGGCGCCGATGTCGCCTCCGCCGATCCCGCGCTGTTGGTAGCGGTCACGGTGACTTGCATCTGGTGGCCGAAGTCCGAGGGCTTCAGCTCGTAGGTCGGCTCGGTTCCGCCGACAACCGGCTCGCACGTGGAACCCGCGCAGCGGAACCAGGCGAAGGAATAGGAGATCGGTTGCGATCCCGTCCACGTACCTTGGCTCGCGCTCAAGGTGCGCCCGACCTCCGCCGTGCCCGACACCTCCGGCGGGGACTGGTTCGACGGAGGCGTCGCCGGCTCCGGACTGGGCTCCGGCTCGGGCTCGCCCGGGATCACGTAGGGCGAGAGGTCGACGCCTTCGTACCGGTTCTCATCGACGCACCCTGATATCCCCGGGATCGACGCGCAGCTGGTCCACTGCCAGAACGCCCACCCGCGACCGCTCCAGTCGCTCGCCGGCAGCCGAGGCGAGGCCGCGCTCGTGTAATGCGCGATCCAGAGAGGGAATCCCTGATCCGCGAACGTGGTCGTGTCGTTCAGATGGTTCGCCCAGAAGTTGGGGTTCGTGTAGATCAGCGGCCGCACGTTCAACGTCGAGTTCACGATGTCGAGCCACGCCTGCGTCCAGGCGATCAACCTGGCCGGTGGCATGTTCTGAGGATTCTTCTCGAGGTCAAGGACGGGCACGAGGTCACCCGGCGCGGGATCCGCGATGGCAAGGAAGTGGTTGGCCTCCGACACGGCGTCGGCGCGAGCGGCGGCGAGCGTGTCCCCCTGTGCGAAGGCGAAGTGGTACGCACCGAACGCGATCCCCGCCGCGCCCGCGCCTGCGCGATTCTGCTCGTAGTTGGGGTCGACGAAGGTCGCTCCCTCTGTCGCCTTGTGGAAGGCGTACACGTGGCCGCTGTCCGCTACCTGCACCCAGTCGACCGAACCCTGGTGGTGGGAGACGTCGATCCCAAGCATGGGCTCCTGGGCATGGGCCTGCGGAGCCCTCGCCACGGGCAGCAGCGTGGCCGCGAGCGAGCCGACCAGAAACGAGACAAGCAGACTACGAACGCGCACTACTCATCCTCCACCGATTGGTTTGCGTCCACCCGCGCCGCCGGGGCGACACCCTGAGGCGACGCTACCGCGCGTCGGCGCGACCCATTGCAGCGGAGCGAGCGGCCAGCACCGCTAGTCGAGCGTCTGCGCCCAACCGTCGACGACCGCTCCCGGCTCGTCGGATACGTCGACCAGAGAGAAGCCCTGGGCGATCCAGTCCTCCACGCCGCCCTCGAGGTTGTGTGCGTCGTAGCCGTGATCCCTAAGGAAGTCGGCGGCAATCCCGCTGCGCTGGCCGATCTGACACGTGACCAGCACCGGTACGTCGCGATCGATCTCCTCGAAGCGAGCGGGCAGCATCCTCAGGGGGATGTGCTTCGCTCCGGCGACGTGGCCGGCAGCCCACTCGTAGTACTCGCGCACGTCGAGGACCTGCATGCCATCTAATGCAGCGGCGGCCTGCTTCGCGTCCATGTGCGGAAATCTACCGTCAGGCCTCGGCCACGACCTCGCCGCTGGCGAGGACCAGTCCGTCCTCGCAGCGCGTCTCCACGCGGCCGTCCGAGAACTGCTCGTGGTACAGCGCCGCGTACGCGCCTCCGCGCGCCAGGAGCTCCGAGTGGGAGCCGCGTTCGATGATGCGGCCCTTGTCGAGATAGAGGATCGTGTCGGCGGCCAGGATCGTCGACAGCCGGTGCGCGATGGCGATCGTGGTGCGGCCGCTCATCAGCGGCGTCAACGCCTCCTGCACCAGTCGCTCGGAATGTGTGTCGAGCGCGCTCGTAGCCTCGTCGAGGATGAGGATGCTGGGGTCCTTCAGGATCACCCGCGCGATGGCAAGACGTTGCTTCTCGCCCCCCGACATCTTGTAGCCGCGCTCCCCGACCCGGGTGTCCAAACCTTCCGGCATCTCGTCGATCCGTTCCAGGATGTGCGCAGCCTTGGCGGCGGCGATCAACTGCTCGTCGCTCGCGTCGGGATCCCCGTAGCGGAGGTTGTCCCTCACGGTCGCGTTGAAGAGGTAGGTCTCCTGGGTCACCATCCCGATGACCTCGCCGAGGGACTCGAGACGGATGTCCCGTACGTCCATCCCGTCGATCGTGATGCTCCCGCGTCCCACGTCGTACAGGCGAGGGAGCAGATAGGTGAGGGTCGTCTTTCCGGCCCCGGAGGGGCCCACCAGCGCGACCAACTCCCCCGGCTGCACCTTGAAATCGACGCCGCCGATCGTCCACAGCCGCTCCTCGTCGCCACGTTCCTTGCCGGGGCGGTCGTAGCGGAACCAGACATCGTTGAAGGCGACCTCGCCGCGTACCTTGCGAGGATCGAGCTCGATCGCACCGTCGTGATCTGTGATGTCGCGTTCCAGGTCCAGGTACTCGAAGATCCGATCGAACAGCGCCAGCGAGGACTGGATCTCGACGTTCACGTTCAACAGTTGGCCCATCGGGAAGAAGAGCCGGCTCTGCAGCGTAGTAAACGCCGCGATCGTGGCCACGAGCTCGGCGGGCGTCTGATCGAAGTTCGTGCGAAGCAGCAGATATCCCGCCACCAGGTAGACGAAGGCGGGGGTGATCGAGAAGAAGATCTGCACCAGGGAGAAGAATCCGCGGCCGACCATGGTTCGTTTGATCTCCAGCCGCGACAAGCGCCTGTTCTCCTGCTGGAAACGATCGATCTCATAGCTCTGGCGACCGAAGGCCTTCGACAGCAGGATGCCCGAGACCGAAAGGGTCTCTTGCATATGCGCGGTCAGATCGGCCAGCGACTCCTGGGTCTGACCCGAGACCTCGCGGCGCACCTTGCCGACCTTGCGGCTCAATACGAGGAAGACCGGAAGGATTGCCAGCGACAGAACGGTGAGCTCCCAACTCAGGACGAACATCACCGCGACGGTCGAAAGGACGGTGGCGACATTGGCCAGGATGCTCGACGCCGTATCGGTCAAGACGGATTGCACGCCGCCGACGTCGTTGGAGAGCCGAGACTGGATCTCGCCCGTTCGGGTCGAGGTGAAGAAACGTAGCGGCATGTGTTGCAGATGGGCGTAAAGGGAGTTGCGAAGGTCCTGCATGACGCTCTGTCCGACCACGTTGTTCGTATAGGTCTGCCACAGGCCGAGGAGCCCGCTGATGATGGGGGTAGCAACCATCACGGCCACTACCCACAGGAGCGTCTGCCATCTCTCGTCGGGCGAGGCGGTGCCGAGAAGCGTCTCGAAGGCGACCTTGATCAGCAACGGGTTGATCAGCCCCAGCCCCGACGTAGCCAGGATCAGGATCCCGACCAGCCCGACCCTGCGCCGGTACGGCTTGAAGATGTGAACGATCCGCCGGAAGGTCCCCGGTCGCGCCGGGTGGTCCGGGATCTCTTTCGGTACCAGGCGATGAGATGGGGGCATGACGTCCTTTCTGTCCTAGAACATTAGGACAGCAGGAGGAGGCCTCTTATTCCGGCCGGCCGTTTTGAGAAAAAACGTGCGTTGCTCCGCCGGTCGCCCGAATAGGAACGCCTACTCCATACCCACTTCGCTCTCGCCGCCCAACTCTCTCCATCCGACCAGGGTCCCGGGTGGATCCGCCTCAGGAGATGCGCAGGCCGGCGATCACGCCGTCTCTCAGGGGGATGATCGTGGCGCGGTAGTTGTCGTCGCCGAAGATGGCGCGGTTGGTGCTGTCTATGGCCTCGGTCCAACCGTCGCGAACGTCCTTGGGTGCATCGGGGAGGCCGGCTACTCGGCCGGACCACAGCATGTTGTCGCAGATGAAGTAGCCGCCGACGCGGATGCGGCCGCGGGCGCGCTCCCAAGCTTCCGGGTAGCCGTCCTTGTCGATGTCGCAATAGATGATGTCGAAGTCACCTTCGGTCTCGTCGAACGCGTCGAAGGCGGCGGCAACGTGGTAGTCGATCGGTCCGTCGAGCCCGGCGCGTGCGAGGAAGTCCAGGGCAAGCTTCTCGTTCTCGGGGTCCATGTCCGTCAGATGTATCTCGCCGTCCGGCCCGGTGGCGCGGCTGAACCAGTAGCCGGAGTATCCGTAACCCGAACCCATCTCGAAGATGCGACGAGCGTCGATGGAACGGGCGAGCGTCTCCAGCACCCGTCCGCATAGCCGTCCCACGATCGGGAAGCCCTTCTCCTCCGCGAGCTTCTCCATCTCGAGGAGGACCGGCTCGTCGTCGCCTGCGTGGAGCCCCTTGAGGTACTCGTCTATCGAAGCGTGAACGATGTCCATAGTCGCTATTCGACCATCACTCGGCGAGAACGAGCGCACGCAGCGCATCGTGCAACGCAGGACCGGCCGCGACGACGCCGGGTGACAGGTGCTTGGGGGCCGGGAGCTCGGTGACGATCCCTCCGGCCTCCTGGACGATCAGCACGCCCGCGGCCTTGTCCCAAGCCTCCATCGGAGCCTCGTAGAAACCGTCGAAGCGGCCGCAGGCGAGCGTTGCGAGATCGATCGCGGCGGATCCGGCCCGTCGCACGTCGCGCACCTTCGGCAGAACGCGACTCAGGATCGCGGCCTGTTCGGAGCGCGCCTCGGCGTCGTAGGAGAACCCCGTACCGATCAACGCGGCGGCCAGCTCCTTCTTGTCCGAGACGTGGATCGGCTCGCCGTTCAGAGTCGCTCCTTCACCGCGAGCCGCTGCGAAGAGCTCGTCGCGGTTCGGGTCGTAGACGACCCCGGCAACGCCTCCGTCGGCGTCCTGCACCGCGATGGACACGCACCAGACCGGGATGCCGAACAGAAAATTGACGGTGCCGTCGAGTGGATCGATCACCCAGGTAAGGCCCGAGCGCGATTCCCGGCCCCCGCCCTCCTCGGCCAGGATGCCGTCGTCGGGCCGCTCGTGACGGAAGAAATCGATCAGGAACTTCTCTGCCGCCCGATCGGCATCGCTCACGAGGTCGGTGGGGGTCGACTTCGAATCGACGTTGCGGGCCGGGCCTTCGAAGAAGCCGGAAAGGGTGTCGCTGACCCGGGTCGCGGCCAGGATCGCCACGTCGAGGAGCTCGCTCACGCGGCGCATCTTAGGTCCAGTCGCCGTCCGCACTAAGCAGCCGTTCAGGACCTGTAATCGGCCGTTCAGGGCAGATTCGGCGACGCGCACTATCCTCGGGCACATGGGAGCTCTGCCAAGAGAAGTAGAAGAGGTGCTGGAGGCCGCTCTGGTCGCCGAGTTCACCGTCATCGACCCGCAAGGTCGGCCCGTGACCTATCCCCTGATCCCGCTCTACGACGGCAAGCTGATCTACATGACGTCCAGCGTGCTGTTCGCCAAGAAGCTGGAGCACATCAAGGCGAATCCGCGTGTGTCGCTCACGGTCACGGACCCGATAGCCGCAGCCGTTGAGCCTTTCCGTCGCGTAACGATCCAGGGGGACGCGCGCATCATCGAAGACGACCTTCACTCCGGCTGGGAGCAGAGCGTCGGGCCGTTATGGATCGCGAAGGAGCCGATCATCAAGGACCTCATCAAGAAGAGGTTCGCAATGCCGCTGTTCTGGGAGCGCTCGGTCATAGAGATATCGCCCCGGCGCGGCCTCATATGGGCCGACGGCCGCACCGACCAAGCGCCTTCAGAGTTCACCATCGGCGGGGTCGCGGCCTGATGGCTCACTCGACCGTGCGAAATCTCTATCAGGACATCTCCGAGTACCCGCACGCAGTCCTCGCGTTCGTTGGTGACGACGGATATCCGATCAACGTCGCCGCCGAGTTCGAGGCGGACGCCGCGCGAGGAACGATCCGGTTGTCCAAGCCCGAGATCCCCGTCGAACCCCCCGAAGGCTCCGAGGTGAACGTTACGTTCAGCCACATCCGCCCCTATCCAGGAGTGGGCTACGACCAGCGCCGGTACGTCAGCGTTTGGGGCACCCTCACGAAGGTCAACGGCTCGCTCGAGGTCAAGCCGGAGCGTACTCACGGGTGGGACGAGGAGCGGATGTCGTTCTTCGAGCTCTGCGAACGCAGCGTGCCTTCGGCGCACCGCTACATGCAGAAGCTCAGCATCGAGCAAGGACGTCCGGTCCGAACGCAGATGTCGCTGGGGTGGTTGATCTTCCTCGCGACCCGGGTGCCGTTCCTCACCGCGACCATCGTTCCGATCCTGCTCGGCGCCGTGATCGCTCGCAACGACGGTTTCTCGGCGTGGTGGCTGTTCGCCCTCGCGCTCGTCGGCGGCTCGGCGATCCATCTTGGCCTTAATGTCGCGAACGACGTCTCCGACGCGACCAGCGGCTCCGATTACGCCAACGTGAACCCAACGATGTTCAGCGGTGGCTCGCGCATGATCCAGTACGGGCTCCTAAGCGTGGAGAAGATGCGCGCCATCTCGATCGCTTGCTACGCGATAGGCATCGGGATCGGGTTATATCTGACAGCGACCCGTGGGATCGAGTTGTTGTGGATCGGGGTCGCCGGCGTCTTCCTTTCGCTCGCCTACACCGCTCCTCCGTTCAGGCTGGTGCACCGGGGGCTCGGTGAGGTCGCCGTCGCGCTCGGATTCGGCCCGATCATGGTGCTCGGCTCCTACTTCGTCATCGCTCAGAAACTGACGTTCGAGGCGTTCTACGCGTCGCTGCCGGTGGCCATCTTCATCATGTTGGTCCTGTACGTGAACCAGGTACCCGACCGTCCCGCCGACGAGAAGACCGGCAAACGCACGATCGTCGTACGTCTGGGCAAAGACGCGATCGTCACGGGGTACGCGGCGTCGGTCATCGCCGCCTACCTGCTCATCGTGGTCGGTGCGTTCACCGGGATCACGCCGATCTGGACACTCCTCGGCCTTGTGACGATCCCGCTGGCCCTCAAGGTCTACGGTGCGCTGACCTCGCACTACGAGAGCCCTTACGAGCTGATGGACGGCATGGCCAAGAACATCATGCTCCACCTCTTCTCGGGTCTCGCCCTGATCGCGGGCTACGTGCTCGCGATCTTCGTCTAGGCGGACAACCGCTCCAAATCTTGCGGACGGGCCGCGCTGGCGCGACGGGAATTACGCAACGGGGCATCATGTTTCGATCGTCTCTTCGACTCGCGCCCATGCCTTGCGGGCCGCGATGAGGACGGGGTCCCACACCGGGGCGAACGGCGGCGCGTAGCCGAGGTCCATGTTCAACATGTCGTCGACCGTCATCCTGTTCCACAGCGCGGTC
>DATFFR010000013.1:0-19816 GCA_035249925.1 Actinomycetota bacterium | reverse complement strand
GAGCGCCTCCCTGGGTCTCCCCACGGTGACGGCCGGACTTCCGATGCCCGGCTACCCCGGCGACCACTGGCACTACGTCCTCGAGCGCATCCTCATCGCCGGCCGCGACGCCGGTCTGCAGGTGATCGATGGTCCCTACCTATTGATCAAGGACCTCGACGGTTTCCGCGAGATGGCGATGCGCGCCCGGGCTCTCGGCTACGACGGAAAGTGGGCGCTGCATCCCGGGCAGATCGACGTGCTCAACGAGGTTTTCACACCGACCCAGGACGAATACGACAAGGCGGAAGCTCTGCTGGACGCGTACAGGCACGCGACCGAGATCGACCGTCGCGGCGCCGTCATGTTCGGGAACGAGATGATCGACGAGGCCTCCCGCAAGATGGCCGTCCAGTTCGCAGAGCGCGGCCGCGCCGCCGGGATGAACCGCGTCAAGAAGCTCGAGGACTTCCAGGCCGAGTGGGAGGCGAGGTAGCCGTGCTTCAGCTGAACGACACCCAGAAGTCCATGATCGAGATGGTCCGCGAGTTCGTGGAGAAGGAAGTCATCCCGGTCGCCGACGAGATGGAGCACGCGGACGAGTATCCCGAGGCCATCGTCGAGCAGATGAAGGAGATGGGGCTCTTCGGGATCACCGTCCCCGAGGAGTTCGGCGGGATCGGCGAGACGCTGACCACCTACGCGCTGACGGTCGTGGAGCTCGCTCGGGGCTGGATGAGCCTGTCGGGCGTCCTCAACACCCACTTCATGGGTTGCTACCTGATCAATCGATTCGGCACCGACGAGCAGAAGCAGAACTTCCTGCCGCGGATGGCCACGGGCGAGATCCGCGCCGCCCTCGCGATGAGCGAGCCCGAGGCCGGCTCCGACGTCCAGGCGATCCGCACGAAGGCGATCAAGGACGGCGACGAGTATGTCGTCAACGGCCAGAAGATGTGGCTCACCAACGGCCTCCGCTCCGGGATCGTCATGACGCTCGTCAAGACCGACCCCGAGGCCAAGCCCGCGCAC
This sequence comes from Actinomycetota bacterium, assembly GCA_035249925.1. Lineage (GTDB taxonomy): Bacteria > Actinomycetota > CADDZG01 > CADDZG01 > WHSQ01 > MB1-2. The sequence goes on along the minus strand of DATFFR010000013.1, from coordinate 18,805 downwards.
AAGGGCATGAGCATGCTGATCGTCGAGAAGGAGCCGGGCAACCCGCAGCCGGCGCCGGGCCTCGACGTCGGCAAGAACATCGAGAAGCTCGGCTACAAGGGCGTCGAGACGACGGAGATGAACTTCTCCGATTACCGGATCCCAACGTCCTCGTTGCTCGGAACCGAAGAGGGCCAGGGCTTCCGCCAGGTCCTCGACGGCATCGAGCTCGGCCGCGTCAACGTCGCGGCGCGCGCCGTCGGCGTATCCACTCGCGCGTTCGAGGAGGCCATCAAGTACGCGCAGGAGCGCAAGGCCTTCGGAAAGGCCATCAGCGAGCACCAGGCCATCCAGATCCACCTAGCCGAGATGGGAACGACCCTGGAGGCCGCCAAGCTCATGCTGTACTCGGCAGCCGAAAAGAAGTCGGCCGGCGAACGCTCCGACCTCGAAGCCGGCATGGCCAAGCTGTTCGCGTCCGAGGCATGCAACGAGATCGTCCTGAAGTCGCTGCGAGTCCATGGGGGCTACGGCTACTCGAAGGAATTCACGGTCGAGCGCCTATACCGAGACGCCCCGTTCCTACTCATAGGCGAAGGCACCAGCGAGATCCAGAAAACGGTTATAGCCCGCCGCCTACTCGAGCGCCACAAGATCTAGCGCGCGTCGCGGCTAACGCCGGAGTCCGCTCCGGCGGCGGCAGGGGATTCTCTCCTCCCGAAGGTACGCACCGGCGCCGGCCCCTACTACGGGGACGCGACGGCGCCGCCTGGTCGGCGGTGCCTGCTCGTTCGGCGCACGCCGGCTGCGTCGCTTCCAGCTTGTCGGCGTGCGCCTCAAGCCCCTCTACGGAACCGTCACCGGTGCGTCCGGTGAACCGAATTGCAGATGGAGCCGCCGCCTCCGCTCCCGGAGCGCGTCGGAGCCTTTGCCGGGGGACTGGTGATAGCGGAAAGAAAAGAGCCGGGGCGTTGGCCCCGGCTCTTTTGTTGCTGACTACTAGGTGCTCAGGAGCCGCCCTCGTCGGTGGCAGCCGGCTGCTCGTGGATCGAAGCAGAGGTCGGCTCGACGATCAGGGTGCGGTGGCCGACAAGAGCCTCGGCCTCTGCACGGTTGACGACTTCCTCGGTGAACTCGGCCCACACGACGATCTCGAGGATGTTGTTGCCGTTGGCCGGGTTGTCGTACAGGAAGCCGGTGTCGAGCGCCAGCCAGTTGAAGCCGTTGGCCTGACGAGTCTGGGTCATGTCGCGCTCTTCGTCGGTGCCGTCCGCCGGGTCCTCGGCGTCCGTGACGCTCTTGTTGTGCGCACGGTTGCAAAGCACGACCTTGCCGGTCTCGGTGGCGTCGTCGGACGAAACTGGGACGACCTTGTCGTCGATGGTGATCCAGGTGCGGACCTGGCCGAAGGCGCCGGCGCTGTCCTCGGCACCGTTACCACCGGTGGTGAGGTCGGTCAGGATGTCGCACTCGGCCGTGAGCTGCAGGATCAGGTCGGCCGGGCTCGAGGTCTTCAGGGTCTCCTGAAGGATCGGAACCGCGTCTCCGGGGCCCATGACCTCGACCTCGGAACCAGCAGCGGCGACCTTGTTTGCAGGCTCGTGGTCGGCGCCAGCCGGAGGAGCAACGTACATAACGAGCATGAGGCTCGCTGCGAACAGGACTGCTAGAGCAACGGCGCCTTTACGCGCCGCCAGGAATGCGTTCATCCACCCTCCCAGGAATAGCTCAGTAACCGGCCCGCGCCGGTCATCTGGGCGCAGGTTTCGCCCGAATTGCTCGGATTCCTTCTGCCTGGAGAAAGAAAATTCACATCTGGCCATTCCGTGCCGAATGCCGCTTGCTCTGCAGGCGTGCGACAGGAAGGACCTGGGTGAGAACCGCGAAAAAACCTTGGGCTCGAGGCGCCGGCCGAGAGGTCGGGTGCTAGTCGAGGTCCCCGGCTTCGACCCGCTCCAGACGCATGTCGCGGACCAGCTTGTGGCCGGTGAGCTTCTGGAGGGCGCTCGGCTCCTCCATGCCCTCTTTGACCAGGCCGAGCAGGTCTCTCAGCGAGATGATCCCCACGACCTCGCCGGCCTCGGTGACCACGGGAAGGTGACGGAACCATTTGTCGAACATCAACTGAGCGGCATCGGTGAGGGCCGTCCCGGGTGAGATCGTGACGACATCGGTGGTCATGGCGTCACGGAGCGCGACCGTGGTCGGATCCTTGCCCTCCGCCACAGTGCGCATGATGTCTCGCTCGGTGACGATGCCGTGGAGCTTGTCTCCGTCCATGATCAGGAGCGATCCGGTCTGCTGCTGCCACATCTTGGCCGACGCCTGGGCAAGCGTGTCGTCGGCGTCGTCGGTCACCGCAGCGGGGGTCATGATGTCGGAGACGGTCATCGTGCTCGGGATTGTAGTGCCCCTCTACACTCCGTCGCGTGCGATTCGGCCTCGCTCTTCCTCATTACGACACGAGTTTCGGCGGCGCGGCCGTTTCGTGGAGGTCGGTGCGGCGCCTAGCAGAGCGAGCCGAGTCGTCGGGATTCGACTCGATCTGGGTCTCCGACCACCTGTTCTTGGATTGGTCGAAGTACGGCGGGGCGGCAGATCGTCAGGGAGCACTCGAGTGCTGGACCACTATGAGCGCGCTGGCCGCCGCGACCGAGCGGGTCCGGATCGGGTCGATGGCGCTGTGCAACGACTTCCGCAATCCCGGACTCCTCGCGAAGATGATCGCGACGCTCGACCTTCTCTCCGCGGGCCGCCTCGAGGTCGGGATGGGCGCGGGATGGTACGAGCCGGAATACGACGCGGCCGGGATCGAGTTCGAAGGGGCCGGAGCACGGATCGCTCGGCTGGGCGAGTCCGTTGAGATCGTGGCTCGGCTCCTCGAAGGAGAAGAGCTCCACTTCGACGGCAAGCACTACTCGATGGACGGAGCGATCTGCCGGCCGCGTCCCCTCCAGGACCCGCGGCCCCCTCTGTGGATCGGTGGCAAGGGTGACTTCCTCCTCCGAACGGCGGCTCGCGTGGCGGACGGGTGGAACTTCTCCTGGCTCGGCTCCCTCGAGGTCTATGCCGAACGCGTCGAGGCCGCCGAGCGGGCCTGCGAGGCGGCCGGGCGCGATCCCAAGACGCTGCGCCGCTCGGTCGGTGCCTATGTCCTGGCCGGCACGGACGAGTCCGACGCCAGGCGGCGGTTCGAACGCCTCGCGGAGGTCAGCCCCACCGGCGTGCTGCGGCAGAAAAGCGGGGCAGCGGCAGTATCCTGGGACGAGTTCCGGAGAGACAAGATCGCCGGGACCGCAAGCGACGTGATCGACCGGCTCGGTCGACTCGCCGAGCTTGGAGTAGAGGAGGTCATCGTGGGCCTTGGAGCGCTGCCGTTCCAGGTAGCGGACGAGGAGGACGTTGACTTCGTGGGGGCCGAGATCGTCCCGGCGCTGCGCTAAGGAGGTAACAGATGTCGCTCCCCGGAGGACCGGAGATGCTGGTCGTGCTCGTCATCGTGATGCTGCTGTTCGGAGCATCCCGGCTCCCCAAGCTCGCTCGCTCCATGGGCCAGGCGGGCAAGGAGTTCAAAGAAGGCCTCAAGGAGGGCTACAAGGAACAACCCGTTGAGGGGCCTTGCCCGTTCTGCAACGTCGAGGTCCCTGCCGACTCCAAGTTCTGTCCCGGCTGCGCCAAGAGCGCCGAGGAGATCGTTGCCGCGAAGGAGAAGGCGGCGGCCGCCAAGAAGCCGGCCTAACCGCGGGTCCTCAGCAGGTCAAGCGCGCTCCAGGGCGTACTGTTCTGGGAGGTGCGTTAGGCGGCGCCCTTTCCTAGGAGAGCCTCGTGGCCGGAGAGCGGGTTGGTTCGTCCTCTTCAGAGGCAGCGCGGCTACAAGACTTGATCGACGGGATCGACGCGATCCTCTGGGAGACCACCGAAGACCGTGAGTTCACCTTCGTCAGCCGCGCCAGCGAGAAGGTCCTCGGCTACCCACCGGAGCGGTGGCTCGAGGACAAAGATTTCTGGTCCTCGATCCTGCATCCGGAGGACCGCGACAGGGTGCTGGCCGCCTATCGCCCGGATATCGAGGACGCGGCCGAGACCGTCATCGAGTTCCGGGTGGTCACCGCCGACCGTCGCATCGTCTACCTGCACGACGTCCTCCGCGCCAACGTCGACGAGGCCACCGGCCGTTGTTTCTTCCGGGGGGCGATGACCGACGTCACGGAACGGAAGCTGACCGAGGAGCGCTTGCGGGCGCTGCAGGGGCGCAGCGATCTGATCGGCCAGCTGATCTACGACTTCGCATATTCCTACAAGGTCAGGCCCGACGGCTCGATCGATCGGGAGTGGGCCACCGGGGCCCAGTCGAGGGTGGTCGGGCTGACCCCCACCGAGCTCGACGAGCTGCCCGGCTGGGAGGCCCTCATACATCCCGACGACCTTGCCTACACGGCCGAGGTCTTCGGTCGCCTCGTCGCCGGCGAGACGGTCGAGTCCGAGTTCAGGCTGGTTCCAAAACCGGGCGAGGTGCGCTGGCTTCGTTGCTACAGCAAGGGGCTGCGTGACAAGGATGGGGTCGTCACGAGGATCGTGGGGGCCGCGCAGGACATCACCGATCAGAAGATGATCGAGGAGGCGCTCCGGGAGAGCGAGAGCCGGTTCCGCGACCTGACGGAGAATCTCGACGACGTCTTCTGGGTCACCGACGCAGATACGCGCCGGCCTTTGTACGTCAGTCCCGCGTTCGAGTCTTTGTTCGGAGTGCCGCGCGAGAGCCTGATAAGCGACCCTCTGGCGTGGCAGCAGAACATCCATTCCGACGACCTGAGACGGCTCACGGAGACATACGGCAGGCGCATCGTCGAAAGCACCGACCAGGAGTACAGAGTGCTCGCCGCCAACGGTGGCGTGCGATGGGTCCGGGCTCGTACGTTCCCCGTGCGCGACGCTTCGGGGAAGGTCATCCGCATCGCGGGGATAGCGCGCGACGTTACGGACCGCAGGCTGTCGCGCGAGACATTGATGCGCAGTCAGTTCCAGCTCGAAGAGGCTCAGCGGGTCGCACACATCGGCAGCTGGGAGTGGGACATGGTCGAGAACCGCCTCGAGTGGTCCGATCAGCTGTTCCGTCTGTTCGGGATGGTGCGCAGCGTCTCTGGGCTGAAATTCGAGAGCTATCTTGCGGTCGTTCATCCGGACGAACGCGACGTGGTGAGACGCCGGATCGAAGAAGCAGCGGACACGCAGGACCCGTTCGAGTTCGATCATCGTTTCCTCGGGCCGAACGGGGACGAACGGATTCTGCACGCTCGCGGGACGGTCATCCCCGACGAGACGGGAAAAGCCATTCGCATGTTCGGGACGGGGCAGGACGTCACCGAGTGGCGGTACGCGGAGGCCGCGCTCGAGGAATCGTTGGCCCTCCTCACCTCCACCCTCGAATCAACCGGCGACGGCATCCTGGTGGTCAACAGGGACGGAGCCATCGTCAGCTACAACCGAAGGTTCAAGGAGATGTGGCAGATCCCGGACGACGTCCTGGCCTTCGGTCAGGATGCAGCCGCCATCAGCTTCGTGAAGGCCCAAGTCGAGGATCCCGACGGATTCATGGCCAGGGTGCAGGAGGTCTACGCCGATCCAGAGATGGAAACGCGCGAGCAGATCCGATTCATCGACGGCAGGGTTTTCGAACGGACGTCGACACCTCACCGCCTGGGCAACGAGGTGATCGGCACCGTGTGGTCGTTCCGCGATGTCACGGCTCAGCACCAGCTCGAGGATCATTTCCGCCATTCCCAGAAGATGCAGGCGGTCGGTCGGCTCGCGGGTGGCGTCGCGCATGACTTCAACAACCTGTTGCAGGTGATCGACAGCTCGTCGCGCGCTCTGTACGAGCATCTGGAGGCCGACGACCCCAGACGGCACGACGTGGAAGCGGTGCTGCGCGCAAGCGAGAGTGCCGCGTCTCTTGTGAAGAAACTCTTGGCCTTCTCGCGCCGGGACACTCCTCATCCCGAGCCGCTCGATCTGAACCTCGTTGTGCGCGACCTCGAGGAGCTTCTGCGCCGGACGCTGGGCGAGGACATGACCCTGTCCACCGACCTGGCTCCTGATCTCGCAACCACGCGCATGGACCGGGGCCACATCGAGCAGATCGTCGTCAATCTGGCGGTGAACGCCCGTGATGCGATGGCTGAAGGCGGCAGCCTGACGATGTCGACGAGCAACGTCGAGATCCACGGAGGCGACGAGCAGCAGCCGATGAAACCGGGTCCCTACGTCTGTCTCGCCGTCGCGGATACGGGCCGGGGCATCGCTCCGGAGGTCATGCCGCAGATCTTCGAGCCTTTCTTCACCACCAAAGACGGCGATGTGAACGCGGGCCTTGGGTTGGCCTCCGTCTACGCGATCGTCGAGCAGGCCGACGGCCTCGTGGACGTCGAGTCCGAGCCGGGCGAGGGATCGACCTTCCGCGTCCTGCTCCCGGCGAGCCGCGAGCCGGCCGCTGCGCCGGTAGTGGAGGTGGCGCCCCCGCGCGGGTCGGGCGAGCACATCCTCGTGGTTGAAGACGAGCAGGGCGTGCTCCTGTTCTTGGAGCGCACGCTCAGCCGCGCCGGCTACGACGTCTCGATCGCCAGATCCGCCCACGTCGCGCTCGAGCTGGCAGGGACGTCCGAGCCGGTGGATCTGGTGCTGACCGATGTCGTCATGCCGGGTATGAGCGGTATCGAGCTGGCCGAGAACATCCGCCGCTTGCGACCCGAGATGCGGGTTCTCTTCATCTCCGGTTACGGCGGGGACTTCCTGTCGAGGAAGACGCACGAGAGCGAGGCGGTCCTCTTGAAGCCGTTCGGCAAGGAGCAGCTCCTGAATGCGGTGGGGCAGGTGCTGCAGGTCGCGCCCGACCAGGGCGGCTCGGCCTGAGCGCGCGCGTCCTCTTCGTCGAGGACGATGCATCGCTGAGGGAGATGACCTCCCTCGCCCTTGCGAAGAAGGGCTTCGAAGTGGTCTGTGAGGAGGATGGGGAGGCCGGCCTCCACAGGGCCCTCGGAGAGAGCTTCGACGTCATCGTGCTCGACGTGGTGCTGCCCGGGCTCGATGGCTATCACGTGTGCCGGGCCATCCGAGAGGAGTCGCTCGCTCCGATCCTGATGCTGACCGGCAAGTCGGATCCGGTCGATGTGGTCGTCGGACTCGAGGCGGGGGCCGACGACTACCTCAAGAAGCCGTTCGACATGGGGGAGCTTGTTGCCCGGTTGAATTCCTTGTTGCGCCGCGCCGCAGCCCACAGCGACCGAACCTTGGCCGCGGCGGGCGTCGCGATCGATGTGGCTGCATTCCGCGCGACCAAGGATGGAGCCGAGCTCGACCTGTCGACGACGGAATACAAGTTGTTGGTTGAGTTACTTCGTAACGCACCCCAAGCGCTCAGCCGCGAGACACTCCTGGAGCGAGTTTGGAACTACGAGTATCTGGGGGACTCTAGGTTGGTGGACATGGCGGTGAAGCGACTCCGGAACAAGATCGAGGACGATCCTGCGGAGCCACGCTTGATCAGGACGGTGCGAGGGGTGGGTTATCGATTTGATACAGGATGACCGTGCTCGCGCAGTAGCGCACGATGCGAGAACGGTTCTGACCGCGATCCTCAGCGAGGTGGCGATGCTCGAGGAAGACAAAGCTCGCCTGCCCGACGATCTCCGACGCCCGGTCGAGCTACTCGCGGATGACGCGACCCGGCTGAGATCCCTGCTCGACGAGCTCTTCCCGGAGGGTTCTTAGGTTTCGGTTCTGTAACGATCCGGTGACAGGAACGTGACCCTTCCGTAACCATGTTTCTGAAGGCCGCCGCCTCCATTTGGGAGAACCACCTACCCGTGGCACTTCTTGGCGGCGACGGCTCGACGCGTGCCCTCGGCGGCACCGTCTGCACACGCGGGCTGTGAAAGGTGGCCGCCTTCGGACGCGATAGATCCGGAGAGCGAGCGCGTATAGAAGCCCTGCACGATCTCGGCACCCTAGGTACCCCGCGGGAGCCCGGCTTCGACCACATGACCGACTTGGCGGTCGATATCCTCGGCGTCCCCATCGCGCAGGTCTCGCTCGTGGATGCGGGACGCCAATGGATCAAGGCTTCTACCGGACTCGAGATCACGGAGACCGAACGCGACGTTGCCTTCTGTTCCCACGTGATCCTGAGCGACGAGGTGCTCGTCGTGCCCGACACTGCTCAGGACCCCCGGTTCCGGGATGGTCCCTTCGTGACGGGGCCACCGCACATCCGGTTCTACGCGGGAGCCCCCCTCCGCTCTCGCGATGGGTTCAGGGTTGGCGGCCTGTGCGTGGCCGACGGCAGGCCGAGAGACGATTTCGGCCCCGAACAGATCGATCGGCTGCGTAGCTTGGCCGAGGTCACATCGGATCTGCTTCATCTTCGCCGCTGGCAGACGACGGCGGCGGGGGAGCTCGCAGAACGGCAGACGATCGAGCGCCGGCTGCGCAACAGCGAGCGCCGCACGCGCCTGATAATCCACGAATCGGGTGAGGGCTTCGTTTCGATCGACGGCGAGAGCCGCGTCCAGGAGTGGAACCGGCGCGCCGAGCAGATCTTCGGTTGGGGCCGGGACGAGATAATCGGGCGCCCCCTGACCGAGACGATCATCCCGCCGAGATTGCGCGACGCGCACCTGGCGGGGATCGCTCGCTTCATGGAGACGGGGGAGGGCGCGGTTCTCTTCCGTCCCGTCGAGGTGACAGCCCTGCACCGTGACGGTCACGAGTTCCCCGTCGAGATCAACGTCTGGCCCGTTCAGGTCGGCGAGGAGTCGACCTTCCACGCGTTCGTGCGCGACATCACCGAGCGGAAACGGGCGGAGGAGGCCATCACGAGGGCGAAGGAGGCGGCGGAGGCCGCCGATCGTGCCAAGAGCGAGTTCCTCTCCCGGATGAGCCACGAACTGCGGACACCACTCAACGCCATCCTCGGTTTCTCCCAGCTACTCGAGATGGACGACCTCTCCGAGGAGCAGCTCGACAGCCTGGGAGAGATCCGCAAAGGAGGCCGGCACCTCCTCAGTCTCATCAATGAGGTTCTCGACATCGCGCGTATCGAGTCGGGGCGCCTCTCGCTCTCCATAGAGCCCGTCTACCTCCAGGACGTCGTGAGTCAAGCGGTAGGGCTGATGCGATCCCTGGCGGCCGGCGCAAATGTGAGCATCGAGACCGACGAGTCCTCGCTCCGAAGGTTCGTATCGGGCGATCACCAACGCCTTAACCAGGTGCTGCTTAACCTCTTCTCCAACGCGATCAAGTACAACGAACGCGGCGGCAAGGTCGTCATCGCCTGTCGCGAGGCAGACGGGCTCGTTCATCTGGACGTAACCGACACCGGCAAAGGCATAGATCCCTCACGTATGGATCGCCTCTTCACGCCGTTCGACCGGTTGGGGGCCGAACAGACCTTGGTCGAGGGCTCGGGGCTTGGGCTCGCGTTGTCGCGGACGCTGATCGAAGCGATGGGTGGAGAGATCACCGCATCGCGCGGCGACGACGGCGGGATGACGTTCACCGTCGTACTCGAGGCGGCGTCGAGTCAGCTATCCGACCTGGAGGTCGACTCGGTCGAGTCTCAGGAGATCCCGATCGTGAAGCTGAGTGCGCGCTACACGATCCTCTACATCGAGGACAACCTCTCAAACCTGAAGCTCATCGAGCAGACCCTTGGGAAGGACGCGGACGTGCAGCTGTTGACCGCGATCCAGGGGGGCATGGGAGTGCAGTTGGCGCGGGAGCATCGGCCGGACCTGATCCTTCTCGATCTGCATCTTCCCGACATCCCTGGGGCCGCGGTACTCCGTCAACTCACAGAGGACCGGCGGACCAGCGAGATCCCCGTAGTTATCGTCAGCGCCGATGCCACCCATCGCCAGGTCGAGCGCCTCCTGGCCGCGGGCGCGCGTGCCTACGTGACCAAGCCGCTCGATCTCGCCGAGCTACGCGCGGTCGTCGAACGGGTCCTCGGCGGTGAGGTCCTGGCTACCGGAGACGAAGGAAATAGCGATGTCCCTACTTCACCCTGACGCGCGCATCCTGGTCGTAGACGACGACGCATCGAACGTCGCCCTCTTGCAGCGGTTGCTACGCCTTCTCGGCTACACCAACATCGTCGGTACTCAGCAACCTCGTCTGGTTCCGGAGTTGTTCACCGAGCTCGACCCGGACGTGATCCTGCTCGACCTGAACATGCCCGAGCTAGACGGCTTCCAGCTCATGTCGATCCTGCGCGCGGCCGTGTCCGACTCGGTCTTTCTGCCGATCCTCGTGCTGACTGCGGACGTGTCGACCGAGGCGAAGCAGCGGGCCCTCGAGGCGGGCGCGGTCGACTTCCTCACGAAGCCCTTCGATCATGCAGAGGTCTCGCTGCGGATCCGCAACATCATCCGGACGCGCCGGCTCCACGTCGCGCTTCAGGACTACAACCGAACCCTCGAACTGCAGGTGGCCGAGCGCACGGCCGAGCTCGACGACGCCCGCATCGAGATACTCGAGCGTCTCGCGCTTGCGGCGGAGTACCGCGACGACGACACCGGTTTGCACACGCGCCGAGTAGGTCATTCGAGCGCTCTTATCGGCCGGGTGATGGGACTGCCGCCCGAACACGTGCAGATCCTGGGCCGCGCCGCCCCTCTTCACGACGTGGGGAAGATCGGCATCCCAGACTCGATCCTGCTGAAACCAGAGCGCCTGAGCCCGGAGGAGTTCGAGCACATGAAGCGGCATACGGCGATAGGTGCCGGGATCCTGTCGGGCTCGCGCCACGAGCTGCTGCAGATGGCCGAAACGATCGCGCTCACCCATCACGAGCGATGGGACGGCTATGGCTATCTCGGTCTCGAGGGCGAGGCGATCCCGCTCGAAGGCCGCATCGTGACCGTCGCCGATGTGTTCGACGCGTTGACGCACGAGCGGCCGTACAAGCCCCCGTGGCCGGTGGAGGATGCCGTCGAGGAGATCCAGCGTCAAGCGGGTACCCAGTTCGATCCGGTCGTGGTGACTGCGTTCCTGCAGGTCCAACGAGAGAACGAGCTCAGGGATCTCAGCGATGCCGAACTCCAACGCAGCGAGCAGAGAAGGTTCCAGGCACAGCCTTCGGTGGTCGTGTCATGAACGCGCGTCGGGTCCGCGCTGCCTTCATTGTCGCCGGACTGATGTTTTTGGCCGTTCCCGCCCTGGCGGGTACCCCCGACACCGTGCTCGACCTCCGGCGCGATCGGGACGTCCTATGGGCGGAGGCAAGCGTTGGTAACGGCGAGGCGAGCATCGTGAAGGTGTTGTTCCTGGCCCCGCGCCGGGATGGCAGAGGCCACAAGTTGTGGCAGGTGTGCCGGTTCGATCACGACGGTGCGCGCGTCTATCGGTGCGGCATCGATGTGTCTCCCCGCTCCGCGGCGAGTCGTCACGCAGGTGACTGGACGGTGAAGGTGAGGCTTGACGGGGAAGAGGTCGCGGTGAAAACGTTCGCGCTGTAGGCCCTGGCCTGCGTCTAGGGGGTCAGCACCACCTTCATGGCCCGTCGCGACTTGAACAGCTCGTAGCCTTCCTCGGCCTCGTCGATCGGCAACCGGTGCGTGATCGCCTTCGTCGGATCGAGCTCGCCCTTCGCGACGCTCAGCAGGGCGTCCTCCCAGTGCGCGTGCACGTTGGCCATCCCCGCGAATCTGAGATCGATGCCTCGCACCCAGGCCACGCCCATCGGCAGCTCGTAGCGTTCGGTCCCGTAGACCCCCACGACGGCGACGCGACCTCCATCGCGGACGCAACGCATGGCGGATTTCAATGCAGGGACGCTACCGACGACCTCCATGGCGACGTCGGCCATCTTGCCCTCCGTCGCTGCGGCGACCTCGCCCTGGGCCTCCGACGACGACACGTCGATCGCTTCGAGCCCCATCGTCTCCTTCGCAAAGGCAACGCGTGTTGGGTCCTGGTCGAGGACCAGCACCTTCGAAGGTCCGTAACGGAGTGACGCAGCGGCACAGAACAGCCCCACCGGACCGGCGCCCATCACGACCACGATGTCGTCGCGCTTGATCTCGCTTATCGCCGCCGCATAGAAACCCGTTGCGAGTATGTCGCCACCGAACAAGGCCTCTTCATCGCTCAAACCGGCCAGGCCACCCGAGAGAGAGCGCAGGTTCAGGTCCGCGTTGGGTATGCGCACGTACTGCGCCTGGGCGCCGTCCAGGTCGCCGGTCAAGGTTCCCAGCCCCAGGGCGCGCCGGTTCGCACAGAAGTTGAAGCGCCTCGCCGCGCAGTGCGGGCACTCGCCGCACGCGATCAAGAACGAGCCCAACACGCGTGTGTCCTCGTGGTGCTTGACCACCCGCTCACCAAGTTCGGTGACCATGCCCGTGAACTCGTGTCCGATGATGCCGCCGGGTCTCATGCCGGGGGTTTTCCCGTCCAGCAGATGGAGGTCCGATCCGCAGATCGCCGACTTCCGGACCTGGACGAGGGCGTCCCGGTCGTCCTGGATGGTGGGCTCGGCGACCTCGTCCACGCGGACCCCCCCCTCGCCGGTGAATACGACGGCTTTCACCGGCGAAGGCCGATGCCGGAAGTGGAGGTGAGCGCGCCGGGAATGTGGAAGGCCATGAGGGCGCTTATCTTGACCGATAGAGGGCAGAAGGAAAATGCATGAGCGAGAGCGTCACGATGTACTCCACCACCTGGTGCGGCTACTGCCGGCGCTTGAAGCGGCAGATGAAGGATGCCGGGATCGCGTTCCGCGAGATCGATCTCGACGAGGACCCCGGCTACGACGCCCGCATCATCGCCGCTACGGGCGGATACCGGACGGTCCCGACCCTGGAGGTAGGTGGGAGACTGCTGGTGAACCCGTCGATCCGGGAGGTCGAGGCGGCTCTCGCCTCGAATTAAGCACTATAATAAGGTGCATATATGACTAACTTCAGGGATCTGTTCCGATCGACCCGCGCCGAGGTGGGCGAGGTCACGGCCGAGCAGGTCAAGCAGAAGCTCGCCGAGGGCCGCCCGGTGCGGATCCTGGACGTGCGCGAGCAGGACGAGGTGGCGAACGGCCTCATCCCCGGCGCCGCCCACCTGTCGAGGGCCCACTTCGAGAGCCGGGCCGAAGACGTCGTGGGGGACAAGGACTCAGAAGTAGTCGTCTACTGCGCCACCGGCGTGCGAAGCGTGTTCGCCGCCAAGACCCTGCGCGAGCTCGGGTACACGAACGTGACCAGCCTGGCCGGCGGCTTCTCCCGGTGGCGGGACCTTGGCTTCGACTTCAAGATCCCCCGGGTCCTCGACCACGACCAGCGTGATCGGTACTCACGTCACCTCATCCTCCCGGAGGTCGGAGAGAAGGGTCAGCTTGCCCTCCTCGAAGGCAAAGTCCTGGCGATCGGCGCCGGCGGCCTGGGCTCTCCCGCGCTGCTCTACCTCGCCGCCGCCGGGGTGGGCACGATAGGGATCGTGGATTCAGACGTGGTCGAGGTCAGCAACCTCCAGCGTCAGGTCATCCACAACACCGAACGCGTGGGGATGTTGAAGGCCGAGTCCGCCAAGGAGGAGATCAACAAGCTCAACCCCGACATCGACGTGATCCTCCATCCGTTCCGGCTCACCGAGGAGAACGCCCGCGAGGTCCTATCTCAATACGACCTGATCGTGGACGGTTGCGACAACTTCGAGACGCGTTACGCGGTCAACGATGCAGCCGTCGCTCTCCGCAAGCCCGTGATCCATGGTTCGATCTTCCGCTTCGAGGGGATGGCGTCGACATTCGTCCCGTTCGAGGGCCCCTGCTACCGCTGCCTCTATCCGGAGGCGCCGCCGCCGGAGCTGGCACCTACCTGAAGTGAGGCAGGCGTCCTGGGCGTGCTCCCGGGCATCGTTGGGTGTCTCCAAGCGAACGAGGCACTGAAGTTGATAGTGGGATACGGCGAGCCTCTCGTCGGTCGCCTGCTTACGTTCGACGCGCAGACCACACGCTTCGCCGAGGTCAAAGTACGAAGAGACCCGAATTGCCCGACATGCGGCGACGGCGCTCAGGAAGCCCCGCCCCAGCTCCAGGAGGCAGGAACCGCTACCAGCTGAGCGAACCCTCCCTGTAGGAATCGTGCCGAGGGGAGGAAGAGATCTTGCGCCGTGCACTGGCCTGCCTTGTCCTGCTGGGTGCGCTGGGCCTTCCCGTCACATCGACCCAGGCACGCACGCCCGTGCCGAAGCCGCAGACGGCCGGCGCCGACGCGACGGTCATCGCGATCATCGACTCGGGCATCGCCCCATATCACTGGGACTTCCTGGCCTCGAAGATGCCCCAGGCCACGGACTCCGATACGCGGAACGACGTGCCCGCGCACGTTCCTCCGCACAAGTGGCTGGCCGGATTCCCCAAGCCCTCTGCCTTCGACTCCTACAAGCCTCTCGAGCTGACGCTCGAGGAGAAGGACGAGATGGCGCTTATCGAGGGTCTCGACGGGAAGGACGCGAAGGTCTGGGAGAGCGTCAAGCAGAGCACGGCCGAAGAGCAGCACATGTATTGGATGCCGGGGACCAAGATCGTCGGCGCCCTCGACTTCGCCGGCAATCAGATCCACGGCAACTCCAGCACGCACGGGATGGGGACCAGCAGCGTTTCGGTCGGCAATCTCCACGGCACATGCCCGGAGTGTCTGCTCGTGTTCATCAGCTACAGCGGTCAGGCCGCGGGCGAGGCGGCGATCGGCTGGGCGATGAAGCAGCCCTGGATCGACGTCATCTCGAACTCCTACGGCTTCAGCATCACGCCGGTGTCGCGCGATCGCTTCTACAGCGGCTCCGACACGAAGCTTCAGAAGAAGGCCAGCGAGCGTGGCCAGACGATCTTCTTCTCGGCCGGCAACGGTCAGGAGAACGCTTTCCTCGTTCCCAACACGACGTTGATGTCGTCGCAGGAGGGCCCCGACTGGATCGTCACGGTTGGCGCGGTGAGCCCCGGCGCCCACGCGTCGTACACCGGGCATGGGAAGCCGGCCGACGTCGCCGGCATCGGTAGCAGCTACCCCGCGTCGTACGGCGCGCCGAACGTCGGCGGCACGGGATCCGGCGGATTCGGCGGCACCTCCAACGCCACGCCCCAGGTCGCCGGCACGTACGCCCGCGCTCTGTACCTGGTGCGTGCGGCGATGTCGGGAACCAGTCGTCTACAAGCCGGTGGGGTCATCGCGCGGGGTCGCGGCGTGTCGTGCGCCTCCGTCAGACGGGATTGCGAGCTCGCCGATCGGGAGTTGACGGCCGACGAGTTGCGCAACCGGCTTTTCAAGGGCGCGATCCACACCGAGCCCGGTATGACGCCGGGAGGCGTGGGCTCGGCCCCCGTCGTTGCAGACGAGGAGTTCCTGAACGAGGGCCACGGAAGCTATTTCGGTCGCGAGACCGGGAAGGTCGCCGACTGGCTCAAGGAGTTCGAACGGATCATCGGGCCACTGTTCGGCCGGGCCAAGGAGCTGAAACGACCGGACGGCGAGCGAGACTGGATGACAGTCGCCTCCTATTGCCGTCAGCACCTGTGGGGTTCGTGGAGCGGCGGCTACTACCGGGACGGTCGCTCCGAGCTACCCGGCTCCGATCCGGCCTACCCGATCCGGTCCCTGATCGAGACGGCCTGCCCCACCCTGCAGCCCCTCCCGTAGGAGCTACGGCTGTGCCCCTAAGGTGGCCCGTGTGAAGGTTGCCGTCCTTGCCGACACTCATACGCGCGGGATGACGCGGACCGTGCCCATGGGGGCGTGGCCGTATCTCGAGTCCTCGGATCACATCCTTCATGCGGGAGACGTGGTCGATCCCACCCTCCTGCACGAGCTGGCCGCCCTCGCACCTCTGACGGTCGTGATGGGCAACTGCGACGGGATGGACGTGCGCGAGTGGGGGGCCGGGGGATCCGCACAGGTGACCCTGGGCGGGATCGTGATCGGCATGCTTCACGACGCGGGTCCAAAGACCGGCAGACACGAGCGCATGCGGGCGCAGTTCCCGGAGGCGCGCGTGGTGGTGTTCGGCCACTCGCACATCCCTTGGAACGAGGATCGCGACGGCCTGTTGCTGTTCAACCCAGGTAGTCCAACGTGGAAACGGCAGGCGCCGTTCACTTCCATGGGTCTTCTCTGGATCGAGGATGGGAACGTCGAGGGGGAGATCTTCCCCGTCTAGCGTGCCGTGGAGCCGTCGCCCAGTGTGGGATCGGCGGCATCGTCGGCCAGGACGCGCTCCATCCACGCGAAGGGGTCCTTGATCTCATCGAGACTCGGCAGGTTGTCCGGAGCCTCCCAGACGCGGTTCAGGGCCGCGATTCCCTTCATCTGGACGACCGCTGCGCAGAAGGTCTGACCGGCGGTTTCCAGGGCGCGGTCGCGTTCGATCCCCAGGACGTTAGCGAGCAGGGCCTTGCCGTCGCTCGGCGAGGATCGGATGCGCGCCATGCCCTCGTCGATCCTCGTTGCGTCGCCCAGAAGCGACGAGGTAACCGCGTCGGCCGCGTGCTCCGAGTAACCCTCGAACACGGCCAGGAAGCTGCGAAGCGCCTTCAGCGCGTGTCGGTAGCGCTCGGTCTCGGCGACCGGGATCACCTGTTCGAGCGCCGCCCCCGACTGCAGGGCTTCGGCGCCGCCCTCCTGCAGGTCGATGAGCCGCCGCTCCATATCACCGGCGTCGATCTCGATCGCGTCCACCAGGCCGGTCAACAACCCGCGCAGGTATCGACCCACCCATGGAATCGACGACAGAACAACCTGCCGCGCTGCCTCGTGAAGCGCGAGCCAGCCCCGGAACGTGTCGAGGTCGAAGTCGTACTCATCTGCCACCCGTTCCATGTTCGAGGTGACGAAGAAGAGGGCGCCGTCGTCCTCGAACGGGATGGGAGGGTCGTGCCGCGCCAGAGCGTCGTTGGCGAGGTGCCCGATGACGGTGCCCGTCTGGATACCGAGCAGTAGCGGAGCTATCTGGCCCATCACCTGCCCCATCGGGTTGGCAGCCTCGCCCTCCTCCGGTCCGAGCTTCGAGAGCTCCTGCGTGAACCTCGCCGCGAGTCCCTCGAGCAACCACTTCCATCCCTCGAGAGCCGTGAGCACCCAGGTCGCGCGGCCCATCGTCTTCGACCGAAGAGGCTCGTCGACCTGTAGGCGCGTGTAACCCACCAGCAGAACCTCGGCCTTGCGCGTCGCGTCCGCCAGCGCGCGGCTGGCCTCCGCTGTTGGGCTGGGATCCGGGGTCTGGGTTGCCACGGTGCCGGCGATCTGGCGCGCCACCTCGAGGTTGATCGGGCCCTCGCCCGAGGCCAGGATGCGCTGCAGTTCCCGGAACAGTGGGATGTCGCCGAAGGGCTGGCTCACGGATCTATGGTCGCATGCCCGGCAGCCTCACGATGGGCCGATACTCTGCCCCACATGGCCCCCCGTCGCTCCTCCCGGAAGACATCGGTAGCGGTAACCGGAGCCGCTGGTTTCCTTGCCGAGCGTCTCCTTGGTGTGCTGTGTGCCGACGATCGGGTCGAGCGCGTCCTGGGTTTCGACGTGCGCGTCCCCTCATTCACCCATGCGAAGTTCGTCTTCGACGAGCTGGACGTCCGGGACCCGGCCATCGAAGGCAGGCTGCAGGGCGTCGATGTGCTCGTCCATCTTGCCTTCATCATGGATCCGATCCGCGACGAGACCTTCATGCGCGACGTGAACGTCAACGGGAGCCAAACCGTCTTCAAGGGCGCGGGCCGCGCCGGTGTGAAGAAGCTCGTCTACACCTCGTCCGCGGTGGTCTACGGCGCGCATCCCGACAATCGCATCCCTCTCGACGAGGATGCACCGCTGCGCGCCAACCTCGACTTCTCTTACGCGGCTCACAAGCTGGAGGTCGAGTTCGTCGTGGGTGAGGTGAAGGAGGAGTTCCCCAGCCTCGAGTTGACGGTGTTGCGCCCGGCCATCGTTTTCGGCCCTCACGTGAACAACGCTTGGTCCCATTCACTCGAGCTGCCGGTTCTGTTCGGCGTGCAGGGATATGCCTCCCCGCTGCAGTTCGTCCATGAGGACGACGTCGCCGACGCGATAGCCCACGCCGTCTTCAACGACCTGCCCGGCGTCTACAACGTTGCCGCGCCCGGCTGGCTCGAGGCCGACGAGATGCTGGCGATCCTCGACCGCCGGAAGGTCGACCTGCCCGAGCCCGTTGCCTTCGGGCTCGTGGAGCGACTGTGGGCGGCAGGCCTCGCCGAGGCCCCCGCCGGGATGCTGCACTACGTGATGCACCCATGGATCGTGTCTACCGAGAAGCTCGCTGCGGCGGGGTTCACCGCCAAGCACTCGAACCTCGAGGTGTTCAAGGCCGAGGCCGAGAGAGCCAAGGACCACGTCCGGATAGGTCGCCGGAGGGTCAGCCGGGGCCGGATCCTCCAAGGAGGCGTCGCCGGTCTGGGTCTCGTGGGAGCGGTGGCGGCCGCGCGGTTCCTCCGCCGCAGATCACTCGCGGCGTAACTGCGGCTGCGGCAGGAGAGCAAGCGGAGGCGGCGAAGAGTTCGGCGGGGGCGACCGCGGGTCCTCTGTTACGCTGCGTGACCATCAGGGCGCCCTCGCGGAGGTTTCGGCGCCACACGAACGAAAACAAACGTCTGGAGTGACGCGCGTGATCTACCTCATAATCATGTTCTCGGTTGCGGCCGTCGGCATCGCATCTCTATGGGTGCAGCAGAAGCGCGAAAGGGCTCACCTCGAAAGCTCGGAGCGCTTCCTGTCGAGCCTGCAGAAGATCTCTCCGGAGGTCCGGCCCCTGCAGCGCACCCCCCGCCGTGCGG
>DATFFR010000012.1:0-4771 GCA_035249925.1 Actinomycetota bacterium | reverse complement strand
GGCGCGGCCTCGGACTGAACCCCGATGACCGATACGCTCGGCGCGATCGTCTTGGCGACGAGGCACACGCCGGCCGCGCCGCTCCCACCCCCGATAGGCACGACGATCACGTCTAGCCCAGGCTGGTCCTCGAGCATCTCGAGCGCGTAGGTGCCGACGCCTTCGACGAGATGCGGTTCGTTGCCCGAGTGGATGTAGCGATGGTCGTTCTCTTCCGCGAGGCGCTCGCAGTGCTCGCGGGCGCCGTCGAAGTCCTTGCCGTGGAAGATCACCTCGGCGCCCCGGTCCTCCATCGCTTGCACCTTCGTCGGGTTCGCACCCTCCGGAACGCAGATCCGCGCCCGCACTCCGAATTGCTGGGCTCCATACGCCACCGACTGGCCGTGGTTGCCGGTCGACGCTGCTATCACTCCACGTTCGCGCTGTTCTGACGAGAGCTGTGCGATCAGGTTGACGCCGCCCCTGACCTTGAACGCGCCGGTCGGCTGATGGTTCTCGTGCTTGACCCAAACGGGTGTCCCGAGGAGACGTTCCAGCCGTGGGTTCGGGAACATCGGCGTCCGGGGCAGGAAGGGCGCGATCTGCCGGCGGGCCTCGAGAACGCCTGAGAAAGTAGGGGTCTCCATCGTCTACGTAGGATACGGACCCCATGTTCAAGAAGCTGCTCGTCGCCAACCGCGGTGAGATCGCGGTCAGGGTGATGCGCGGCTGTCGCGACCTCGACATCGCGACGGTCGCCGTCTATTCGGATCTCGACGCCGATGCGGTCCACACTCGGTTAGCCGACGAGGCCTACAACGTCGGCCCCGGTCCGGCCAACCAGTCCTATCTGGTCGTGGCGAACATCCTCGAAGCTGCCAAGCGTTCGGGGGCCGAGGCGGTGCACCCCGGCTACGGCTTCCTGGCCGAGAACGCAACCTTCGCCCAGGCAGTCATCGATACCGGTCTGATCTGGGTCGGGCCCTCGCCCGAGGTGATCGACGGCATGGGCGAGAAGACGTCGGCACGGCGAGCGGCGACGGAGGCGGGGGTCGCGACCGTTCCCGGCACCGCCGATCCCGTGACCTCCGCGGCCGAGGTCATGGACTTCATCTCGCAGCACGGCCTGCCCCTGGCGATCAAGGCCTCGGCCGGCGGCGGCGGCAAGGGCTTCCGCGTCGTGAAGGAAGCCGACGAGGTCGAGGACGCGCTCGCGGGAGCGGCGCGCGAGGCCGAGGCGTACTTCTCCTCCGACGAGGTGTACCTCGAGCGCTACCTCGAACGACCTCGGCATATCGAGGTGCAGGTGATGGGCGACGCGTCCGGCAACATCCTGTCGTTCCCGGAACGCGACTGCTCGCTGCAGCGGCGCCATCAGAAGCTCGTCGAGGAATCGCCGTCGCCGGCGCTCGACGACGGGGTGCGCGAGGCGATCATGGCGGCCGCCGCGAAGGTGTCGAAGCAGGTCGGTTATCGCAACGCGGGGACGTGCGAGTTCCTGCTGGACTCGGACGGCAAGACCTTCTACTTCCTCGAGATGAACACGCGTTTGCAGGTCGAGCATCCGGTCACCGAGCTCGTTACCGGCATCGATCTCGTGAAGTCGCAGCTGCTGGTCGCGGCCGGCGAGTCGCTCGACTACGACCAGGGCGACATCGACCTGAAGGGCCACGCGATCGAGTGCCGCATCAACGCGGAGAACCCCGCCAAGAACTTCATGCCGGCCCCAGGCCGCATCGGTGCGTACCGCGAACCGGCGGGACCCGGCGTTCGAGTCGACTCCGGGACGGAGGCGTATTCGGAGATCCCGCAGGCGTACGACCCGTTGGTCTCGAAGCTCATCACTTACGGCGCCGACCGCGACGAAGCTCGACGCCGCATGTTGCGCGCCCTCAGCGAATACGAGCTGGAGGGGATCAAGACGACGATCCCCTTCCACTCGCTGATGCTCGCCGACGAGCGCTTCGTCACGGGCGACTACCACACCGGCACGGTCGAGCGCGAGATGGACCTGTCGGTACTAAAGGAAGAAGCGGCTCCGAAACCGAAGGTGGGCGAGCCCGCTGTCGCGTCGCGTCACTTCGGCGTCGAGGTGAACGGCAAGCGCTTCGACGTGCGCGTGCGCGAGAACCTCGAAGAGACCGTTCGACCGAAGAAGCCGAAGCCACCGGCGCGCGCGGCCGCGCTGGGCGGCGGAGGGACCGAAGAGCTGAAGGCTCCGATGCAGGGCACGATCGTCAAGGTGCTGGTGGAGAAGGGCGCCTCGGTCAAAGCCGGCGACGCAGTCTGCGTGCTCGAGGCGATGAAGATGGAGAACTCGATCCTGGCCCACACCGAGGGCACCGTCGAGGAGCTCATGGTGTCGGCCGGTCAGTCGGTAGAGACCGGCGCCACGATCGCCGTCATCCGCTGACGCGACACGAGGTCCCTAACGCTGAGCGCTTCCTCGACACGTATCGACGAGGTCTCGGTGATCTATGGGTCAGCCAGCGACCTCCGCCATAGTTCACGCTCTTAGCGGCAGTCGACGTCCCCATCGATCTCGCGCACCCGTTGATCGATTCGTACCGACCGCGTTGGGGCCTTGGCCTCACCCGGCTCAACCAGAGGCATGTCCGGCAGGCGTTTCTTGGCATGACCGATCCAGACCCAGCATTGTGGTCGCCCGGGCCTGCCGCCGCCGTTCACAACCGTGAACGTCGTTGTGAATCGATGAGGGTCTCGTGCCGAGCGACCGATGGAGACCATGCTCGTCTCTCGGATATGAAACCGTGCCGGTCCCGGATCCCGCTGCACGCCGCCCATGAGAGTGGTGGGACTGGCGCCGCCCATCGCCGCGAGCATGACTGATGCGACACAGCAAGCGATTCTCCTCATGACTTTCAGACGCCCCAAGATGCAGATTCGCTGCCTCGGCACAGCGAGGTGGTCAAAAGAGGGGCGTTAGCTCACCGGTTTCCAGTCGCACTGGCAACCAGCCGACACCCCTTGGCTGCCGGTGAGTGGCCCCTTTCAGCCGCTGATATACCTGCGGAACAGAGAGACTTTGCCTCCGAGGAGGGCGGATGAACCAGATCAGCGTGTACTTCAAAGAACCGATAGCTGCGGAAGGCGGCAGTGACAACTTCCAGATACTTCATCGTCCCGAGAACGAGGTGAAGCTCGAGTCCTACGGCTGCGTCATCCGCTTCTCGGAGAACGAGACGCTGGTCGTCCCGTGGTCGAGCATCGCCTGGATCTCCGCCGAGGGGACCTTGGAAGCCAGTGGGCTCGTTTGGCAAGCGAGCGCATCCGGAATGGCAGAACCCAAGAGTTAGCTATTTGCGACGACGAAGGCGACGATGAACGCCACGAAGAAGAGGACTACGGCGAGGCCCATCCACCGCAGCGCCTGACGTTCGCCCGGGCTGATCAGCGGGCGTCGATCTTGTTCCTCGTCCTCGCCTTTCGGCCGGAGTCGTTCCTCACGCTCCATTCGCCAGAGCGTAGACCAAGCCAAGCTGGCCCAGGTGGTAAGTGACCATGATGGCCACCGGCGCCCACGTGAGCTCGCGCACGAAGCGCGTCAAACCGATCATGGCGTCCGATGCATAGAAAAGCAGGGCGCCGGACGCGGCCGCGAACACCGCCCCGCGGTTCCAGTCGTCGGCCCCTGGCGATGTCATCGCGGTCAGCACCATCACGCTGATCACGACGCAATAGCCGAAGACCGCCGGCACCAGCTGTTCCCTACCGCGTCGCCTGAGCCCCTGGCGGATGACGAGGAACAACGGCCCGGAGATGAGGATCAGACTCGTGCCGATGAAGACGCTGTACGGCGTCAGTTCGATGCCTCCGAATGCCGCGATGTAAGCGACGTGCGCGACGAAGAAGGAGACCAACCCTTGCAGGAACAGGTCGCGTTCCTGCATCAGGAAGACATCTCCTGCAAGCGAGGCGGCGACGGCCACGAGGGTGGCGACGAAACGAACGTCGTAGTCGCCCTCCCACGACGTCACCGCCGCGGCGGCAAGCACGATCATCGTCAGGGGTTTCGCGATCCGCTCGACGGGACGCAGTCCGCGGCCGACGGCCACCCAGTCGACGAGCGCGGGAATCAGCACGATCAGGAAAAGGACATCCATCGCTACAGCTCTACTGCTCGGGCAGACCGGTGAACGCGATCCCGGCGCGATCGGTTCCGTAGCGATGATTCATGCCGATGAGCAGCGCGGTGATCGGCTCGACGATCCGAGCGTTCTCCAGCGGGCCGGCGTCGACGAAACGCAGGTTCGGGATCGCCTCGACCAGCTCCTTGACGGCGGGTTTGCCGTCCTTGCGACCGCACACGGGGACGTCACCGTCGACCGGAGTATCGAGTTGGTCCAGCGCGGAGGCCGACAGCGTGTGGAACGCCGCGCACATCGTGGTGCCCTTGGGCAGGAACGCCAGCCCTAGTTGCGCGGCCGACCCCTCCCAGACGCCGAACACGTGGGTCGCCTTCCCTCCGACGGAAGCTTCGACAGGCACGGTGGCATCGATGACGACGGCGTCCGGGCGCAGGTGATCGGCGATGCTCTTATAGATTGGGATAAGTCCGGAGAACGGGATGGCGACCACGACGACCGGCGCGGCGGCCGTGGCGGCGCCGTTCTCCATCCCGTCGATCTTTGCGTCGGGGACGAGTTCCAGGAGCTTCTCGACTGCGGCCTTGGCCTTGGCCTCCTCGCGCGAACCGATCACGACGTCGAAGCCGGCCCGGGCCCAGCGACAGGCAAGGGCGAAACCCAGGTCGCCGGTGCCGCCTATGACC
>DATFFR010000011.1:0-21591 GCA_035249925.1 Actinomycetota bacterium | reverse complement strand
GGGCCGAAGGTGACGTCCAGCCCTCCGAAGCGCTCCCGGGTCAAGGTTTCGAGGACGCGTGCCAGGTCCTGATCTCCGTCGGCTTGCCTGTTGGCCCAACCGATCAGACGGACCGCCTCATAGGCCCGTAGCTCCGATTCGAGCGGTTCGGAATCCCACCAGTTCGAATAAGCCTCGCGGAACCCGACGAAGCTCGGGATGGGCAGATAGTGAGCCCCCGCGGCATAGGTCTCGGCGACGGAGGTTCCCGGAGGTAGGGGCGGGCCAACGGGCCCAAAGAGGGGATCGAATCCGATCACTTGCGGTCGCCAGGCTCGCGCGTGAGCGCGTGCCTTCCGCGGCGAAGAAGCGGATGCGATCCGGGCGCGCGCGGTCGTCTTGTAGGCGTGGCCCTGTTGGGTCAACAGCTGGGCGATCCTGTAGCCGAGAGGTGGAGGCGCCTCCACCACGATCGCTTCGACGCGCTGCCGCCTCAGCTTCCTCAAGGATCGCCGGAGGTCCGATCCGGCGGGGCGGGCCGATATCACTGCAGCCAGACGCGCGTCTCTTTCGGCAAAGGCCTGGCGAAGCGCCGTCCTAGCGACGCGACCCGACCACGACGACACCGTCAGGAGACCGATGCGCCGGTAGCGCCGGTCCCCGAGGAGATAGCGCGCGATCGAGCGACCTTGCCAGAGGTACGGGGGCGATATCTGGAACACGTGCGGGCTGAGCAAACGCGCGCTGTACAGGTCTCCGTAACAGAGCAGGGCGGGGATGCCTGCTTCGGCGAGCGCATCCTCGGCTGGAGGCAGGCCGTTGGGCGGACCGGCGTAGACGACCCCTAAGGTTCGTTCGGACGATGCCTGTTCCTCGACGAGGCGAGTGGCCTCGCTGGGATCTCCGCCGTCGTCCAGCGTCACCAGCTCGATGACCGGATCGCCCTTCTCACGAGTTCGATTCAATTGCGACACTGCAAGGTCGGCGCCGCGGAACGCGGCGTCGGCCCAACCCGAGCCGAACTCTCCGGTCGCACTCGCGATGAGTGCGATGACCGATGTGTCCTCGCTCGTCGGCGTTGCGGCAGGTGACCTCGGGGGCAATACGGATGGTTCCGGTCCATCGGACTCGCATGCCACGAGGAACACGAGGATCGCCGCCGCAACGACGCGTCTCCATCGCATCACGGCATCCTGCCATCGCGCGCAAGCTAGGCGACCGCCGCCTGCGAAGGTTAGGCGTCGGCTCGGCGCAACGTGGGGAACAGGACAACCTCTCTGATCGACGGCTGTCCCAATAGCAACATGAGCAAACGGTCCACACCCAAGCCGAACCCTCCTGCCGGGGGCATCCCATACGAGAGTGCCTCCAGGAAATCCTCGTCCTTCACGCTTGCCTCGTCGTCGCCTCCGGCGCGCGCCGCGGCCTGCTGCTCGAAACGCCGGCGCTGCTCGGCCGGATCGTTCAGCTCCGAGTAGATGGGGGCGATCTCGACCCCTCCGATCACGAGATCGGATTGCTCGGTGAAGTCCCGGATCGTCCGGTGGTCCTTCGCCAACGGGGACACGGCCTTGGGATAGCCGGCGACGAACGTGGGCTCGATCAGCGTCTTCTCCGCGGTCTCCTCGAAGATCTCGGCGAGCACCTTTCCGGGCACCCACCCGGGCTCGAGACCAACCTTCAACTCCTCCGCGGCCGTTCGCAGCCCCGCTTCGTCGCCTGCCTCCCAGACGTCGTAGAGGTTCCGGCCCGTGGCGCGCTCGATCGCCTCGAACATCGTCATCCGGGTGAAAGGCTGCGACAGATCGACCTCGCGCCCGGCAACCTCGAGGCGGAGCGCGCCGGTTACCGCTTGGGCTATAGCTTTCACGAGATCCTCGACCAGCGCCATCGTGTCGTCGTAGTCGACGTAAGCCTCGTACGCCTCGAGCATCGTGAACTCGGGGTTGTGACGCGTCGACACGCCCTCGTTGCGGAAGCTCCGGTTGAGCTCGTAGACCCGTTCGAGACCCCCGATCAGCAATCGCTTGAGGTAGAGCTCGGGCGCGATCCGTAGGTACAGCTCCATATCGAGGGCGTTGTGGTGGGTCACGAAGGGGCGGGCAACCGCTCCTCCGGCGAGAGGTTGGAGCAGCGGCGTCTCCACCTCGAGGAAGCCCCGGTCTGCAAAGAAGGCGCGGATGGCGGAGTTGGCAGCGGCCCTGGCCTCGACGGTCGAGCGCGCCTCCTCGTTCAAGAGAAGGTCGAGATACCGCTGGCGGTAACGGGACTCGACGTCGGTCATGCCATGCCAGTTGTCCGGCATTGGCCGAAGACATTCGGCGAGCAAGGTGGTTTCGATCACTTTGAGGGAGAGCTCGCCGCGCCGGGTCATCACGACCTCGCCCGAGGCGCCGACGATATCTCCCACGCCGAGTGCGGTGAACGCGTCCATGCCGGCGTCTCCAAGAACCGCGTGCTGAGCGAACAGCTGTATCCGTCCACTGCCATCCATGAGATCGGCGAACGCAACCTTGCCGTGGCTGCGGATGGTCATGATGCGGCCGGCCAGCCGCGCCTCGGTCCCGGTCTCGGCCCCCGCCTGGAGGCCTTCGAATCGCTCGCGCAGATCCGCGACCACAGCGGAGCGGTCGTACCGATACGGATAGGAAGGCGTCATCGCGTTCCGCCGGGGTTGCGCTCGAAGATAAGACGCAACCCCTCGAGTGTCAGCATCGGCTCGGTACGTTCGATCGTTCGGCAGTGACGCGCGAGTACCGGCGCCATCCCCCCGGTAGCGATAACGCGCGCCCGCCCTCCCATCTCCTCCACGACACGGTCGACGAGGCCGTCCACGAGGCCGGCGGTGCCGTAGATGATCCCCGACTGGATGCTGGAGACCGTGCTCTTACCGATCACACCCACCGGCTCGACCAGTTCGACACGCGGAAGCTGAGCCGTCGACGAGAACAACGCGTGCGCGGCCGTATCGAGACCGGGAGCGATCGCGCCTCCCAGATACTCCCCCTTGGCCGAGACCACGTCCACCGTGATGGCCGTACCAAAATCAACGATGACCTTGTGCTCGTCGGGAAACATGGCGTGGGCTGCGACCGCGTTGGCGATGCGATCGGCGCCTACCTCGCGCGGGCTGTCGGTCAGCACCGAAACCCCCGTCTTGATCCCGGGCTCCACGACCACAGCGGGGAAACCGAAATAACGGGAGGTCATCTCGCGCAGCTCCTGTGTGGCGCGAGGCACCACGGACGAGATCGCCACTCCGGTCAGCTGACGCGAGAAGGAAAGATCCGCCAGGGCGAGGAACTCGCCGAACATCAGCGCCAGCTCGTCGGCGGTTCTGCGTGCGTCGGTGGATGCTCGCCACTCGTGCGCGAGTTTTTCCTTGTCGAATACGCCGAGGTGGGTCTGGGTGTTGCCGATGTCGACCGCGAGGAGCATCAGGCGCTCCCCTCGACGAGCATGTTGTCGATGAGCCGGGTTCCTCCGACGCGGGCGGCGGCTACCAGCAGAACGGGACCGGTCTCCGTCGGCGACGCGAACGTCTCGGGATCGACGGCGCGGGCGTACTCGAGCAGCACGCCGTCGGCTCCCTCGAAGACCTTCCCCATCGCCTTCTCCGCCACCTCCCAGTTGCCGCCCGCGATCAACACCTGCCGCCCGGTCTCCAGAGCACGGAACAAGCTCACCGCGCGGACCCTGTCCTCGGCGCTCAGGTAAGCATTCCTGCTGCTGAGCGCCAGGCCGTCGGGCTCTCGCACCGTGGGGCATACAACCACGCGGACGGGGAACGAGAGGTCCCGCGTCATCTGCTTGACGACCGCCACCTGTTGGGCATCCTTCTGTCCGAAATACGCGCGCGCCGGCTGCACGAGGTTGAAGAGTTTCGCCACCACGGTCGCGACCCCGTCGAAGTGGCCGGGCCTGGCCATGCCCTCGAGCGGCTCGGCGACACCTCTAACCGAGACGGTCGCCGACCGCCCTTCTGGGTACATCTCGCCCACCGTCGGTACGAACACAACGTCGACCTTCTCCGAGCGGGCGCGCTCGAGATCCCGCTCCTCGTTGCGTGGATAGGCATCCAGGTCCTCCGTTGGCCCGAACTGGAGCGGGTTCACGAAGATGCTCAGCACGACCACGTCGCAATCCTTGCGAGACGCACGCACCAGCGAGAGGTGACCTTCGTGCAACGCCCCCATCGTGGGAACGAAGCCGATGGTTCGCCCCTCCGAGCTGGCCCGCGCCAGTGCTTCGCGCAACTCGATCGCCGTGCGTACGACCTTCACGGTCGCCCCAACAAACGCGTCATCTCGAGTGCGTCGTCCTTGTCGATACGGCCGGTCGCGGTCGCGGCGTCCACGATCATGCACACCGCGCTCCGGTAAGCGGCCAGCAGCTCGGGTGCTTGCGCCGAGATCGCGTCGAGATGCCGCGCGATGACGGCGGCTTCATTCCTCACGACGGGTCCGGTCAACGCCTTGGCGCCCCCACCCAGCTCCCGCACGTTCGCAACGGTTCCGGCCGCGATCGGACCCAGCACGTGCTCCGGTGAGGGGATGCCCATCGAAGCCAGCAGCGCCTCGCCTGTCGCCATCAGCGCGGCGATCCCGTTCGAGGTCGTCACCGCGGCCGAATGCCACCGCGCGCGATCGTCCTCGTCGACGTCCACGGCCGTGCCCTCCAGGTCGGTCTCGATCAGCCGATGGGCCCATGCCCGTACCTCCTCATCGCAGGTGACGCCCCAGGCCGATCCGGGCAGTCGGCGCACTGCCGTATCGACATCGGGGCACGCCTGCACGGGATGCAGAGCGCACACCGCCTCGCCCGCGGCCCGCAGCGGGTCGACACCGACCGAGCCGGCGAAGTGGACCGCCACCTGCGACCCCGTCCGCGCGACGAGCTCCGCGGTGGCCGAGAGCGCGTGGTCCGGAACCCCGACGAGGACGACGTCCGCGGCCGGGAGCCGCTCCGGCGGGACCGCCTCCGCCGACAGCAGGTCGGCCGCGGCGGCGGCGGACGCTTCGGTGCGGGAGGAGACCGCGACGATCCGATGCCCGCGCTGCTTCAACAACACCGAGACCGCCGTGCCGACCCGGCCCGCGCCGATCAGGGCGATGTCGAAGGGAGGGGTGGGAAGCACGGTCACGTTCGCTCCAGTCCTGGTCTCCGGTTGCGGAGCACCAGCTCAGGTACCGGTCGAACCACAAGCATAGGAGTTCGGCCGGACGCGGAGCCAGGCGAACGGGTTAGAACGGCTCGAGCAGCTCGACGTCGCCCTCGGCCTCTTCGAGCGAGTCGTCCAGACGCGTCTCCCACGGATCGGTCAGATCCGGATCGATCTCGAGGAGAGGCACCAGGGCGAAACGACGTTCCTTGAGACGCGGGTGCGGTACCTCGAGGTCCGGCTCGCTGACCTTCTCGCGGCCGTACAGCAGCAGGTCCAGGTCGACCACGCGCGGTCCCCACCGGAGGTCGCTCGGCTCGCGTCCCATCTTCTGCTCGATGTCCTTGCACGCTTCCAGGAGGGCGCGAGGTCCCAGCTCGGTTTCGACCTTGACGACGAGGTTTACAAACGAACGTTGCGGAGGCCCGCCGATGGGTGAGGTCTCGTACAGACCGGACACCGCCAGGGTCGAGATGCTTGGGGATCCGTCAAGAGCGCCGACCGCGGCCCGACAGAAACCGATGCGATCGCCGACGTTCGATCCGATACCGATGTAAGCAACCGTCATAACTACAGCCTCTCGATCCGCACGGAAACCGAGCCGACATCTTGCTGTATCGGAGGGGCGTCCTTCGCGATCTCTACGGTAACGCCGTTCACGCCCGGCATCGCAGCAATATAGGACGCTATCTGCTCGGCCAGGTGCTCGAGCAGGGCGGAACGAGACTGTTCGACGAGCCCGGCCACGTCCTCGGTGAGCCGCCCGTAATCGATCGTGTCGCCCAGATCATCGGAGCTGCCCGCACGTCGCAGGTCGGTCGCGACCTCCACCGTGACTATCAGGAGCTGCTCGCTCGCACGTTCTTCCTCGGTTACGCCTACGTGGGCCTTCACGCGGAGATCGCGGATCGAGATCGCGTCCACTCAGGCCTCCCCACGGATGCGGATCGCGTCGCACATCCGAACCACCCTAGTCAGCTCCCGGACGTCGTGAACGCGCACGATGGACGCACCGCGTGCGATGGCCCACGCCACGGTCGCCGCCGTTCCCTCCACGCGCTGGTGTTCGGGTAGATCGAGGACGGCTCCGATGAACGACTTACGCGATGTCCCGG
Organism: Actinomycetota bacterium; assembly: GCA_035249925.1. Lineage (GTDB taxonomy): Bacteria > Actinomycetota > CADDZG01 > CADDZG01 > WHSQ01 > MB1-2. Next base: position 15,336 of record DATFFR010000011.1, on the reverse strand, counting down.
CCAACACGGGGTAGCCGAGCGCGACGATCTCGTCGAGCCGGTCGAGCAGCTCCAGGTTCTGTTCTGCGTTCTTCGCGAAGCCGAATCCGGGATCGAGGACGATCGACTCTCGGGCGACTCCGGCGGCCTGCAGTTTCTCGGCAGCATCGTCGAGGAAGTCGCGCACATCGGTGACCACGTCCTTATAGTCCGTGAGCTGCCGCATGGTCGCCGGCGTGCCGCGGGAGTGCATGAAGACAACACCGGCGCCGGTCTCGGCGGCCACGCCCGGCATCGCCGGATCGGCCTCCTCTCCACCGGTGTCGTTCAGGATCGATGCCCCCGTCTCCACCGCGGCATGGGCGACCGATGCCTTACGTGTGTCGATCGAGATGGGTGTCTCGGCGGTCTGCACCACTGCCTCGATCACCGGGATGACGCGGCGTAGCTCCTCGTCCTCCGGGACCGGCTCGGCGCCCGGCCGGGTCGACTCCCCACCGATGTCGAGGATGTCCGCCCCCTGCTCGATCATCTCGAGAGCGTGGGCCACAGCGGCGTCGGTGTCGAACCACAGTCCGCCATCCGAGAACGAGTCCGGCGTCACGTTGAGCACGCCCATCACAAGGGTGCGAACCAGCGGGAGCCTGCGACCGCGTGCTACGAGGACCATGAGCGGACCTTACCGATGAATGAAGTTCATGGCCTCCGCACGAGTTGCCTCGTTGTCCCGAAACAGCCCGCGGACCGACGACGTCACGGTCTGACTTCCGGGCTTCCTAACCCCGCGCATCGTCATGCAGAGGTGTTCGGCCTCGATGACCACGAAGACCCCGCGTGGCTTGAGCGCGGTCTCGATCGCATCCGCGATCTGGGTGGTGAGACGTTCCTGAACCTGTGGCCTGCGAGAGGCCACGTCCACCACGCGGGCGAGCTTCGACAATCCCGTGATCTGTCCATCGCTGTTCGGGATGTACGCAACATGAGCCTTCCCAACGAATGGAACGAGATGATGTTCACAGTTATGAAGTTGGATCCCCCCGACCAAGAAGGTTGGATAGGGCTCGCATTGGAAGCTGTACACCCGGAATGGCTTCGTTCCCCCAACCGGCACCCGCCTGACCTCGTCGACGGCAACCCACTCGCCGTCCGGAGGTAGGAGCGGGACGTCGATCGGCATGAATCCCTTGCGCTTCGTTCTGCCGCCGGCCGTGTGCCAGTTCCTCGATACGTAGAGGGCATAGCACGTACCGCTGCCTCGCCTCCGCTTCGTGCCGATTATCTCGCCCAGCTCATCGAGAAAGGTAGCGTTGGCCGAGATGATGACGTGGTCCCCCGTGTCGGCCACCTTTGTGCCGTCTCCCTGGATGTAGCCGTCCAAGAAACCCTGCATCATCTCTCTTGAGCGCCGCACAACGTCTGGCAGATGGAAAGCCGTGTGCTTCGGCCCCTCGACCCATTCCTGAAGCCGGAACCAGTGGATGAGCAAACGCCCGATGTAACTCGACACGAATCGCACCCGATACATGGAAACGAGCTCTTTGCGATAGCCGCTCGGGACCTGGATGGGCTCAACTCGACAATCCAGTTCGAAGGCGCTCTTCACGGAATCCGCGAAACGTTGAGCAAACGCAGGGTCGTTCACGACAACCGAAACGCGTCGACGCTCCTGGATACTGCCCTCTGCTCCAATGACACCGAGCGCGTATCCGAGGTCATAGCCCTCGGTCACCGTTCCTCGAAACTGGTTCAGCGACCTCGTGTTGATAGCGAGAACTTTCGTTCCACTGCTGATCTCTGCCGCGGGGGTCCAGCCCGCTGGAGTGAGCACCGGATGCTCAGGTGTCATCCGCACCGTCCGACCGTTGACCCGCATCTCAATCAGTTCATTTGCACGCCGCCACCCCACCGACACGACCGAGGTCTTGACGAGAGCACCCTCATCGTCAAAAGTCCACAGCTGATCCCCGGGCTTGACCTTTGCGGCTCGGATCACTCCACCCACGCCATTAACGAGCTCCTTAGATGGAATGCATAAGGAATAGAGCGGGATGTCGCGCACCATCACCATCTCGTCGTGGCCAAGTTCGAACACGACGTCGATCTCGTCCTTCGGATCGCGACCGATGCCCGAGAAGATCTCCTGGAACATGTCCGCTACGCGCTCCGGCGTGAGCTGTAAGCCCTCGCGCGACGGGTCCTCGCCGATCGCCTTGAGGATGTCGGCCACGGCGCGCTGGATGATCTCGGAATCGAACGAGGAACCATCTGCCATCGATCGCACACTAACGCCGGGGTGCGACGCATCTGGCTACGCGATGCGGAAGCTGGGAGAGGAACGCGGTCGGGGAAAGGCTAGATCTCGCCGAGACGCGGGGTCGGCCGCGGGCGGGGCATGCGCTTCTTCTCGGGAACGTTGCCGGCCGCGTCCGCGTCGGCCTCGTCGCGAGCCTTACGGCGGAGCCGCGTGCGCTCGAGAGGGTTGTTCGGCGACTGCTTGGCGACCTCGGCCAGGATCTCGGCCACCTCTTCCTTCTCGAGGGACTCCTTCTCGATCAGCTTCTCGACCATCTGATCCAGCTTGTCGCGGTACTTGGTGACGATCTCACGGGCCTCGTCGTGGGCCTCCTCGACCAGACGGCGGACCTCCTCATCGATCTTGGCGGCGACCACGTCCGAGTAGTCCTTCACGTGCCCGAAGTCGCGGCCCAGGAACGGCTGGGACTCGTTCTCTCCGAGCGCCAGTGGGCCGAGACGCGACATCCCGAACTGGGTCACCATCTGCTTGGCGATCCGGGTGCAACGCTGGATGTCGTCCTGGGCACCGGTCGTCGGCTCGTCGAACACGAGCTCTTCCGCGACGCGGCCGCCGAGGAGCATCGCGAGCTCGTCGATCAGCTCGGACCTCGTTACCAGGAACCTGTCCTCGGTCGGGAGCGTCAGCGTGTAGCCGAGAGCGCGTCCGCGGGAGACGATGGAAACCTTGTGTACGGGGTCGGCGTTCGGCAGTGCGTGCGAAACCAATGCGTGACCGGCTTCGTGGTAGGCGATGACCTTCTTCTCTTTCTCGGAGATCACCCGGCTGCGACGCTCCGGCCCCGCAAGCACGCGATCGATGGCTTCCTCCAGCTCGGGCATGCCGATCTCGGAGCGATTGAAGCGCGCCGCGAGCAGTGCTGCTTCGTTGACCACGTTGGCCAGGTCGGCACCGGTGAATCCCGGGGTGCGTCGCGCCAGCACCTCGATGTCGATCTCTTTGTTGATGGGCTTGCCGCGCGTGTGCACCTTGAGGATGCCGGTCCGCCCGTTCAGATCCGGACGGTCGACAACGATCTGGCGATCGAACCGACCGGGACGCAGCAGCGCAGGGTCGAGGATGTCCGGCCGGTTGGTGGCCGCGATGAGGATCACGCCGCTCTTCACATCGAAGCCGTCCATCTCGACAAGCAGCTGGTTGAGGGTCTGCTCGCGCTCATCGTGGCCGCCGCCGAGACCGGCGCCGCGATGCCGGCCGACCGCATCGATCTCGTCCATGAAGACGATGGACGGCGCGTTCGCTTTCGCCTGCTCGAACAGATCGCGCACGCGCGACGCACCCACGCCAACGAACATCTCGACGAAGTCAGAACCCGAGATCGAGAAGTAGGGAACTCCCGCCTCGCCGGCGACGGCGCGCGCGAGAAGAGTCTTGCCGGTACCGGGGGGTCCGAACAGAAGGACGCCCTTGGGGATCTTGGCGCCCATCGCCTGGAACTTCTGCGGTGCCTCGAGATACTCCTTGATCTCCTGCAGCTCTTCCACGGCCTCGTCCAAACCGGCCACGTCGGCGAAGGTGATCTTGGGCTGGTCCTTCGTAACGAGCCGGGCGCGCGACTTGCCGAAGGACATGACGCGGTTACCGCCGCCCTGCATCTGCTGCATGAGGAAGAAGAAGAACCCGACGATGATGATGATGGGCAGGAACTGGAACAGGAACGAGAGCCACGGCGATCCCTGCTGGGGGTCCGCGCTTACCTGAACATCGTTGTCCATCGCCAGCTGCTGGTACTCGTCGACCGTCCCGGTGGGTAGATGGATCTCGTACGTCCCCCCGTCGGCGAGGTCGCCGACCACCCGCTCGTCCCGGGTTTGGAACTGAGCGCTGTCGATGCCGTCCGATTCGACCCGCTGGACCCAGTCGTTGACCGAGACGAGCTCTTCGGGCTTGTCCGCGCCTTGGCGGTACATGTTGAAGACCCAGATGACGAGGACGATTAGGACGAGGTAGAAGACCGCCGACCTGAATATGCGATTCATGGTCACTCAAGGTTAGCAGCCGAGGATATCTAGGAAACCCCCTTCGACCGCCGGTTCAAGGGCTCTCTGCGGTGTACGCCTCCGGTTTGAGAACCCCGATATACGGCAGGTTCCGATACTTCTCCTTGTAGTCCAGGCCATAGCCGACGACGAACACGGCGGGGATCTCGAAGCCCGGATAACGAACTTCCATCGGAACCGCTTGTTCGCCCTTCTTCCAGAACAAGGAACAGATCTCTAGCGATGCCGGTTGTCGGGCCTCGAGATAACGCAGGAGATAGGAGATCGTGAGCCCCGAATCGATGATGTCCTCGACCAGTAGAACGTCGCGACCGGTGATCTCGTAATCGAGGTCTTTCAGGATCCGGACCACGCCGGATGACTTCGTCGCCGAGCCGTAGGACGACACGGCCATGAAGTCGAACTCGATCGGCAGCTGGATCCCGCGCGCCAGATCGGACATGAATACGAACGCGCCTTTGAGGACGCCCACGAGCAGGAGATCGCGCCCGCGATAGTCCTCGGTGATCTGCTTCGAGAGCTCGGCGATCTTGTCCTGGATCTCCTCGGCGCTGATCAGCACCTCGTCGATGTCGGGGTGCACCTCGGAGCTCATCGGCTCAGTCTAGTCCGCGGATACTCACGCGATCGGACTCGATGACTATCTCTTTCCCGGATGCCACGGCGAAACGGACCGGGTGGACCACCGCCGGGTCATCGAGCGCATCCAGTGCCGCGTCGATGCCGCCGGAACGATCCCTCACCCTGCCGACCGCGGCCTCCAAGACGCGGCGACGGAGTGCCCGCGGCAGAGGCTCGAGCAGGTCGAGTTTGACCGAGGTACCGTCCTCGGCTTCAACCAACAGCTCGGCAGCCAGTCTGTCCCCCAGCGACCGAAGGGCCGCGGCGTCCTCGCTCAATCGTTCCGCCGAGGTCGCGACGGCCTTGACTGCCCCCGCCCCCCACTCCTTCTCGATCGCCGACACGAGGAGGGAGCGCACGCGCGCGCGCTCGAAGCGGGGATCGTCGTTCGCCGCGTCCACGAAGAACTCGATCCCGACCTCCTCGCAATAGGCCCGGGTCTCGGCGCGGCGCATCTCGATCAACGGACGGATTCGCAACCCCTCCGCCGCGGGGATGCCGGCCAGCCCGGAGGTGCCGGCCCCGTGCAGCAACCTTGCCACCGTCGTCTCGACCCGATCGTCGAGGGTGTGGCCCGTCGCTATCCGCTCGGCCCCGATGTCGGCCGCGATGGTTTCGAAGAAGGCGTAGCGGAAGTCTCGGGCGCGAGCGTGCAGGTTTGGCCCCTCGAGGTCTCGGGCGCGCCCGACGTGGACGTCGTACCCGAGCGCGGCCGCATGCCTGCCAACGCGGGCCGCTACCTCGGCCGACTCCTCCGACAAACCGTGATCTACGTGAGCCACCTCGAGGTGGAGATCGAGTTTGTCGACCAAACGCGACAGCACGTCCAGGAGACACATCGAGTCCGGCCCCCCCGAAACGGCCACGAGGACGCTCTCTCCACCCGACAACATCCGGCGCCGCAGGATCGCGGCAAGGGCTCGGTCGACCAGGTCGAAGCCCGGCCCGCCGAGCGGGCGGCCGGGTCCTTGAGGATCTACGCCGCGACCCGCGTCAGCCACGTGTCCGGCTCGCGCAACTCGTCCATCGTGGGGAAGTAAGCGGCATCGACCCAGAGATGGCTCAACGCGTCGACGCCCCCGCGCGCGGCTACGCGCTCGCAGAAGTTCTGACCCAACTCGTACTGACGCAGCTTCATCTCGAGCCCGATCGCTTGGGCGAAGACCCTTTGAACCACGCTTTGCTGCTGGCGCCTCCGCTGGAAGACGTGACGCATCTGTCTGAACGACGGGATCACCTTCTCGCCGATGGTGTCCATGACGAAGTTCCCGTGGCCCTCGATGACCGCCATGAGCGCCTGGATGTCGTTCAGCACCTTCTTCTGGTCATCGTTGGCGAACAGATACATAGGGCTCTTTTCCTCCGGAGGAACGTCGCGCGAGACGACCTTGCGCGCGGCCGTCGCGAACCGTCGAGCCAGGCCTTTCGCATCGATATCGACCGAGTCGAGATAGCCGTGCACCAGCGACAGGAATCTAGGTCGCAGCCACGGTACGCCCTCGAACTGGAAGCGGTGGGTGACCTCGTGCAGCGCGACCCACAGCGCGAACTCCTCGGGGATGAAACCGAAGCGGCGTTCGGTCTCCACCATGTTGGGGCCGACGAAGTAGAGCGTCGGCGCCGCGCGACCCAGACGCTGGGGAGTCGCATCCTCCGACACCAGGAGGTCGTACTGGCCGAGCACCCGGCGAGAGATGTACCCGAGGAGCAGGCCGACTTCGGCCGAGACTGCCGTGGTCTGCAGGAGGCGCGCCGGCAATGGGATCTGATCCAGACGCTGTCCGATCTTGTCGTTGATCGGCCCCAGCATCGACGTCATGCCCTGGATGTTGAGCTGCGCCCACCGCGCCCGGTCGATGATCCCCCATTCGACCGGCGGGGGCGGTGGGATGCCGCTGAACTCGGCAACCAGCGCCTCCGAGCGCGGCACAGCATCGTCCAGGTCGCGCTTCAGACGTTCCATCAGATACGAGTCATGCATCTCGGCGCCGCCGGCCACCCGGCGGGCGACGGCTACGGCGATACGGGGCTCGATCAGACGCGCCATGGCTGCATCCTCATCGCATCGGACTGCCCGGAAAGATAGGGACTAAACGTAGCGCTCAGACGCCTCGCTGGCGCCTCGCCACCATGCGGTAATAGAGCGCCCCCACAGCCAGCATGAGTAGTAGGAGCATCGCGAGCGTGATGCGGGCCATCTGGTAGGTCCACTGGGGTCCCTCTTCCTCCGCGGTGCCGGCCGTTTCCTCCTCGCCCGCACCGGTCTCGGCCTCGGCCTCGCCCTCCTGGCCGGTTTCGCCGCCACCCTCGGTGTCGGTCCCGGGCTCGGATTGATCCGCTCCCTCTTCCTCCTCGGCCTGGGCGAAGACGACCGTTCCGGCGAAGGCCGGCGGCGCAGCGATCACGAAGACGGCCAGGACGAGGGCAAGCGCAGCGAGCAGCCGGTGGCGCATGAAGCCGATTCCCTCCCAGTCGTCCGGTACGAGCGGCGACAGGATATCTCGCGCCTCGGGGAGGCCGGAGGACCGTCTTGGAACGATCTAGGTGGAGCCTGGAGCAGGCTTACGGCCGCGCAGGCGGGGCACCTTCATCTCGGCGTGCGCCCAGCATCTCTCCCTGCGGTTGTAGGTGGAGAGCCGTGTTTCGCACCCCGGAGCGGCGCAGATCCGGCCCTCCGGATAGGTGCGCGAGGCCCGCGGCAAGGCCTGCGGCCGAGATCCGCGGATGGCGTTTTCCTTGCTCATCGCACGACTCCTTCCAAACCTCCGGGCCTCCCCACAGGGGTGGGAACCGGAGTCCCTATGACCTCTATACGTTCAGACGCACGAGAGGGGTTTGGGGTTCCTTATTAAATGTGGCCAGATGAAGCAGCCCCGACGACCCCGTCTGAGCCACCTCCCCACCCCCATCAGGTGGCTGGGCCTGGTGGTCCGTGCAGTGCTCGGCACCCCGGCCCGGGCCGTGCGAGGAACGGCCCGGGTCGTCTCGGACCCTGCCCGCCAGGTCGTGGACTACTGGGCGTCGGAGCGGAAGACGATGAAGCAGGGCTTCATCGCGGTCTGCATCGCGTCCCTGACCTCGCTGATCGCGGGCGTCACCCTGTCGAAGATGTCGCACCGAATCGATGCGGTGGAGGGTCTCTTCATCCTCATCCCGGTCTCGATCGGGATGAGAGGCAACATCTTCGGAGCACTTGCGGCGCGCCTGGGCACCTCGATCCACTCCGGCCTCTTCGAGGTATCACGCGATCGCGAGGGGATGCTGTACCAGAACATCTATGCCGCGACGCTGCTCACGATCGGCACCTCGGCCACGATGGGGATCCTGGCCCGCGCGATCGCGGGGCTGCTGGGCCTCGACACGGTATCCGTATGGGACTTCATCTTGATAGCGGTCGTCGGAGGCCTGCTGTCATCCGCCGTGGTGCTGGCCGTAACGGTGTACCTCTCGATCGCGTCCTACGAGCGTGGTTGGGATCTCGACAGCGTCGGTTCACCGCTGATCACCGCGATCGGCGACGTGGTGACGCTGCCGTTCCTCCTGCTCGCGTCCTACCTCGTCGGCATCCGTTACTTGACGCCGGTACTCGGCGGGGTGGCGTTCGCGATCGCCGCCTTCGCGTTGGTGCGGGGATGGACGAGCGTCAGGCTCGTCGCTCGCAGGATCGTGCGAGAGAGCTTCCCCGTCTTGTGCATCGCGATCGTTCTGGACATCCTCGCCGGTGCCGTGGTCGAGCCGCGCGTCGACGAGGTCTTCCTGGTTTTCCCCGCGCTCTTGATCGTGGTCCCGGGATTCCTCGAGAACACCGGTGCGCTCGGATCGATCCTCGCTGCACGGCTCGGCTCAAAGCTTCACCTCGGCGCCGTCACACCGCGAGCCCGTCCGGACGCGGCCGCGTTGTTGGACGCCAGCATCGTGCTGGTCCTGGGACTAACCGTCTACGCGATCACCGCGGTATCGACACTCGTGCTGGCTCAGGTAGTGGGCGCGGAGTATCCGGGCGTTCTGAGATTCATAGGCATCACCATGTTCGGGGGCGTGCTGGCGACGCTGGTCGCGGCGTTGATCGGGTACTACGCCGCAACCACGACATACCGGTTCGGGTTCGACCCCGACAACCACACCATCCCTCTCGTGACCAGCGGGATGGACCTGCTCGGAGTGATCTGCCTGGTGGTTGCGCTTGTCGTGTTCGGAGTAGCCTGACCCATGAAAGGGGACCGATAGCAGATGGATCCTGGAGAAGGTCGAAGTACCAACACCGTCAAGGGGCTCCTCGCGGAGATCAAGGATTCGTCGGAGCTCATGGTGGACCTCGCGTACGCCTCGGTGTTCTTCGCCGATGCCGACCTCGCCAAGGAGGTGGTCGGTCTCGAAGAGCGGATGTTCGCCGACCTCAGACAGTTGCGGAAGCTGGTCATCCTCGCGGCGCGCAGTCCCGAGGACGCCGAGCACATGGCGGGGGTTCTCGAGATCGCGTCGGCGGTAGAGAAGATCGCCGATGCCGCTGAGGACATCGCACACGTCGTGCACTCCGGGCTCGGGATCCTCGACGACCTCCGTAAGGACCTACGCTACGCGGACGAGATCGTTTCCCGCATAAAGGTGCGAGACGAGGCCCCCGCCGCAGGACGTTCCTTGCGCGATCTCGCCATGCCCGTGGAGATCGGGATGTGGGTCATCGCAACGCGACGCGGCGGCGACTGGGATCTGGACCCCGGACCGGACTACGTGGTCGCGTCGAACGACGTGTTACTCGTCAAGGGGCCCGAGGACGGTGTCCACCTCGCGCGCGAGCTCTTCGGTGCACCGGAGCTACCTCCCACTCCCGAGCCACCCGCGGTCGTGCTCTCGGACCTCGATCGCGCCGTCGACCTTCTGGTCGAGATGAAGAACTCGGCAGAGGTCGCGGTCGGGCTTGCGTACTCCGCCCTGTTGTTCAATGACCCGGCGCTGGCCGCCGAGGTCGGCAACCTCGAGGCGCGCTCGGACGCGGTGCACGACGAGCTGGAGTCGTGGGTGCTGAGGAGCTCTCAGGAAGCCAGGAACCCGGACGACCTCCGAGGACTCCTTCATCTCGCTCACGCGTCCGAGATCATCTTCGACTCCGCGCGGGAGATGACCAGACTGGTCGAACAGGGTGAGGAGCTGCATCCCGTGATCGCGGCCGCGCTCGTGGAATCCGACGAGTTCGGACACGAGACCATCGTGGCGGAGGGCTCCCCCGCCGACGGCAGATCCATCAAGGAGCTCTCGATAGAGACCGAGACCGGGATGTTCGTGCTGGCCGTGCAACGCGGTCGTCGCTGGATGTACCGGCCGAAGCCGAGCCTGACCATGGCTCCGGGCGATCGGATCATCGCGGTCGGCCCGGCCGAGGGGGCCGAGGAGCTCGACACCCTCGTCGGGATGCAGCGAGAGCTCGCCGAGGCATAGGGCGGGCCCACGGCGGGCATACTGCTCGGGCGAAAGGAGCGGTGATGGCGAGAGACAAGCTCGGCAAGAACAAGATCGACGAAGGCGAAGATATCCAGCCGGATGGGTCGATCCCTGTCAAACCCACCCTCGGTCAGACCATCGGCGCCACCATCGCCGGCATCGTCGCGGTTCGCCTCTCCGTCTACATCGTCACGACGGTGTGGCGGTTGGTGACGCGCGAGGACCCTCCCCAGGTGGACATGGACGTGTCGCCCGGCAAGAAGGCGGCGTGGGTTGCCCTCGTCGGCGCCGCATCGGGAGCAGCACGACAGGCGGCCCGCGACAAGATCAAACCCCCTACGGGCGGCGCCGCGTAGCTTTTCATCCCAAGGCGGACATCGGCCCACGTTCTGTACGTGGGGGCAGCCCGGACATACGCTTTGCCCGTGCGGAAGTGCCCTAACTGCGACACCATCAACTCGGATGCAGCCAAGTTCTGCCAGGGCTGCGGCAATCCCCTGCCCGAGAAGGCCGACGCCCAAGAGGTTCGGAAGATCTGCACGATGGTCTTCTGCGACCTCACCGGCTCGACCGCCCTCGGCGAGAGCCTCGACCCCGAGACGCTCCGCCGGATCATCACGCGCTACTTCTCCGAGATGAAGGCGATCCTTGCCAAGCACGGAGGGACCGTCGAGAAGTTCATCGGCGACGCCGTCATGGCCGCCTTCGGCATCCCCGTCATCCACGAGGACGACGCCGTGCGTGGGGTCCGAGCCGCCTTCGAGATGCAACAGGCGATGGCGGCCATGAACGTGGACCTTCAGCTCGAGTACGGCAAGGCCCTCTACGCCCGGATCGGGGTCAACACCGGCGAGGTGATCGCCGGCGACTCCTCGGAGGGCCACGGCTTCGCATCGGGCGACACCATCAACGTGGCCGCCCGACTCGAGCAAGCCGCCGAACCGGGCACGGTCTTGCTGGGAGAAGCGACCTATCGCCTGGTGCGGGACTCGGTCGAGGTCGAGTCCGTCGAGCCCCTCACCCTCAAGGGCAAGTCCGAGCCGGTCCCGGCCTACAAGCTCGTGGACGTTCTCGACCCCGGCGAGGAGCGCATCCGGCGGGTGGACTCGCCGCTCGTGGGGCGCCAGAAGGAGCTGACCGCGCTTCGGGGCGCTTACGAACGGGCGCGCGAGGAGAACGGAGCTCGTCTGGCCACCGTGTTCGGCATGGCCGGGTCGGGCAAGACGCGAGTCGCCGAGGAATTCGTCAAGGCACTCGGAGACGAGGTGCGCGTTCTCGAGGGTCGCTGTCTCCCATACGGCGAAGGCATCACCTACTGGCCGATAGCAGAAGCGATCAAGCAGGAAGCCGGCATCACCGAGGAGGACACCGGCCAGGACGCCCTGCGAAAGATCGACGTCCTACTTCCGGAGGGTGAAGAACGGCCGCTGTTGGCCGAACGGATCGGGTCCGCGTTGGGACTGATCGACGCTACCCCCAGCGCTCAGGAGACCTTCTGGGCCGTGCGGCGCCTCTTCGAGCACTTCGCGTCGGAGCGTCCTTTGATCGTCATATTCGACGACATCCAATGGGCCGAACCGACGATGCTGGATCTGATCGAATACACCGCGAGCTTCTCGCGCGGAGCTCCCATCCTCGTACTTTGTCTCTCGCGCCGAGATCTGCTGGACACGCGGCCCACGTGGGGCCGTGCGACTGCCGGCACGACGGTCATCCTCGACCCGCTCACCGACGATGATGTAGCGGCGCTCATCGACGGAGCTCTCGGGCATGTCTCGCTCCCCGCGGAAGCGCGCAAACAGATCCAGAGCGCGGCAGAGGGCAACCCCCTTTACGTCGAAGAGATCATCAAGATGCTCATCGACGAAGGCCTGCTGCAGCAGATCGACGGCCGATGGAAGACGAGCGGCGACATGTCGAGCCTCGCGATCCCGCCGACGATCCAGACGCTGGTCGCCGCCCGCCTCGATCGACTGAACAGTGAGGAGCAGGCCGTCGTGCAGCGGGGCTCCGTTGTCGGCAAGGAGTTCTGGTGGGGCGCGATCTCGGAGCTGTCCAACGAGGAGTTACGTCCAACGCTGGGCCATTACCTGCAGTCGCTCGTACGGAAGGAGCTGATCCAGCCGACCCAATCGCTGTTCTTCGGCGAGGACGCATTCAGGTTCGGCCACATCATGATCCGGGACGCCGCGTATCAGGGGATGCAGAAGCAGCTCCGGGCCGACCTCCACGAAGCCTTCGCACACTGGCTCGAGACCAAGGTCGGGGACCGTCTTCTCGAATATGAAGAGATCCTCGGCTATCACCTCGAGCACGCGTATCTGTTTCGGCAAGAGTTGGGAGGCACCGGTGACGAGATCCAAGACCTGGGGAGCCGCGCCGCCGCCATACTCGCCTCGGCCGGCCAGCGTGCGCTGGCGAAGGCCGACGCCCCCGCCGCCGCCAACCTGCTCGAGCGAGCCGCCAAGCTGCTTCCGCTCAAGGACACGACACGTCTCGAGCTCTCCCTGCAGCTGACTGATGCTCTCCGCGAGCTCGGTGAGTTCAAGCGCGGGGTCGAGATAACGGAGCAAACGTTCCGTGTCTCCGAGGCGATCGGGGACCGGCGGCTCGCCGGACGCGCTCGCTTGCAGGGCTGCGTTCTGCGGGGTTACTCGGGGCTGGACGGCTGGAAGGAAGAGGCCGAGCAGCAGGTGGCCGAGCTCCTCCCGCTGTTCGAAGAGGTGGGCGATTCGTTGGGACAGGCGCGCGCGTACCACCTCATGGCGGAGATCCACTGGGACGGCTATCAGATCGCCGCTTCGGTCGAGACCCTGATGAAGTCACTAACGGCCGCACGGCAAGCGGACAGCAAGATGGACATTCAACGAACGTTGGGGTGGCTCGCCGAAGCGGCCTTCTGGGGCCCGACGCCGGTCGCCGATGCCCTGCGCATCTGCAAGGAGGTCGAAGAGGCGGGCGCCTCGGACCTGCTGGTCCAGGCGCACCGGTTGCAGAGCGAGGCGGGGCTGAGAGCGATGATCGGAGAGTTCGACGAAGCACGCTCCCTCGTGGCCGGCAGCAAGAAGATCCAGGACGAGCTGGGACGGCGACTCGCTCATGCGATCAACACACAGTACGCGGGGATCGTCGAGCTGCTCGCGAACGACGCGGTGGCAGCCGAGCGTAACTTCCGGGAAGGCCTCGAGGCATTCGAGTCGATGGGTGAGCGCGCCTACCTGGCGACTCAAGCGGCATTGCTGGCACGGTCGCTCTACCTGCAGGATCGTTACGACGAGGCCGAATCGTTCGCGCAGTTGAGCGAGGAGGCAGGCGAGGGCGAGGAGGCCCTCGTCGCGGAATGGGGTCCGACCAAAGCTCGGGTCTTGGCCCGGCGAGGAGACTTGGAGGCCGCGGAGGAGCTGGCGCTTCAGTCGGTCGCGTACGCCCAGAAGGGAGACGACGTCGTCGTCAGCGGGTACTGCCTCATGGGCTGCGCCGAGATCCTGCTGCTAAAGGGCGACGTCCAGGGAGCCCTTGGATGGATCAAGCAGGCACACGAGGTCTACGAGCACAAGGGGATCATCGTGTGGTCGGAGAAGACGGCCCAGCTGATCGACAACTTCGTCACGCATTCAGCGGGCTGACTGCGCTTCTTCTCCTCGTCCAGAAAACCGACCGCGCGGGATATCGATCGTGACCGCATAATGCGCGCGCAGGTCCGTGAGCTAGGCGTGGCCTCGCCGAAGACGGATCTTCTCGCAGCCCTTGGCGGCCCTCTTCTCCCGGCGGGAGTCGACGATGCACAGGTCGGAGCCTGCTCCACCGTTGAGACGATCCAGGCCCTTGCCGCCCGTGAGCTTGTCATTCCCACCCTTGCCGTAGAGGCGGTCGTTGCCGCCCCCGCCCTTGACGGTGTCGAGGCCGGCCTCACCATTGACCAGATCGTTGCCGGGGCCACCTTTCGCAGTGTCGTTGCCGACCCCTGCATAGGCGCGGTCGTCTCCGGGGCCGGTGTCCAGAACGTCGTCGCCTCCCAAGCCGAAGGCGGCGTCGTCCTCGGACGTTCCCGTCAGGGACTCGGTGCCCTGGGAGCCGACGAGGACCTGATCGCTCCAGTGCGTGTCGGCCCCCGCGGTGAACGACCACGTGTAGTCGGTGTCTCCCACGACATCGAACGTGACGGTGTAGACCGAGCCCTCGGTCAGTGGCTCGCGGGGGATGAGGGCGGCGGCGTGGCCGACCGTCAGCACGTTCCGACCCATCTCCTGAAGCTCGGTGTCCGGATTCGTGTAGGTGGACGCGTCGAACGAGCAATGCTCGGCCGGAGTCCCGTCCTTCAAAAGCTCCGTGTCGACGAGCTCCAGGGGCTCCCGAAGCTGCAGAGTGATCGGGAACCCCGCGGGGTGTGCATATCCGGGACACGACGTGAGGGCGTCCGGGTTCTCGAACTGGTTAAGGGTGTGGGTGCCGATCGTGGAATCCGGACCCGGCCACTGGATCGGGTAGTGCAGGTAAGTGCGGTCGGTGGTGAAGCCGGTTGTAACCAGAGCGGCCGCAACCTTGAAGTCCGCTGAAGACTGATCCTCGAAGGAGCCGTAGCCCGTCGTCAGCAGCAGCGGGTTGAGCGTGAAGATCGTATGAAAGGCCGAGCTCATCCAGAAGTCGATGATCTCCTCGTCGGAGACGTTCGGCGTGCGGAAGGCGGCCTTCTCGCAGCCGGACGCAGCGCCCTCCACGGTAATAAGGCAGATATTGCCGGGGTCGCCGGTCCCGAAAAGATCGTCGGTCTCGACGATGTACTGCGCGTGATCGGTAGCCGCCTGCGAATACCCCGGATCCTCCGTGTAAGGAGAAACGGCCGCCGTCGCCCGGTACGCGTTGATGTAGTTCAACCAATCGGGCACCAGCGGATCGCCCTCGGGGGCCTGGGTCCGACCGATGGACGCGGTCAGCGGGACGACGAGAACAGTCGCCAGCAACACCAACACGATCCGCCTCATC
>DATFFR010000010.1:0-8040 GCA_035249925.1 Actinomycetota bacterium | reverse complement strand
GACTCAGCCCACGTCCTTTGCGGTCTCCAGCAGCGTGTAATAGGCGATCAGGACCTCTTCTCCGTCGGCGTCGGTGTATCTGGTCTCGTAGGTCACGAAACGCATCGTGCCACCGCGCTTGCCCTCCTTCTTGAAGTCCTTGGAGATGCGTGAGACGCCCTTGAGCGTCTCACCGACCAGGGGGAGCCGCTTGATGACGAACTCCTGCTCCCCGTGAAGAACGCGCCCGTAATCGAGATTGGCACCGAGCCTGGACTCGCGCTCTTCGCGCGGCACCTGGAAGATCTGCGTGACCGGGAACGTCGGGGGCGCTACCGGACCGGGAAAACCAAGCTCCGCCGCCGCCCGGGGGTCGCTGTAGAGAGGGTTCGCCTCGTCGCCGACCGCGGCGGCGAAGCGGCGCACGTGGTCGGCCTCGACCGGGAGGTCGAACTCGATCGTCTTCTCGGTCATGGTCCCTGCTTCCTAACCCGCTTGGCCGGACGCCCGGCCGAGCATCTCCATCATCCCGACCGGGGCGATGCCGTTCGCAAACGTCTCCTTGAGCTTGGCCGCCAGCTGGTCGGGATCCCAATAGTTGTCGCCCTGCTGGATGAAGGTCCCCACATCCCACGGCTTCAACACGTTGATGGTGCTGCCGTAGATGAAGAAGCACTGACCGGTTATGTCTTTGGCGTCGTCGGTGCAGAGCGCGACCACGACCGGCGAGATGTTGGCGGGATCGAGCGGGTCGTATTCGCCCTCGGCGGGCTGAGGCATGCCCCCGAAGATGTTCTCGGTCATGCGGGTCCGCGCGTTGGGGGCCAGACAGTTGACGGTGACGCCGTAGCGCCCCAGCTCCTGCGCCGTGATGACGGTGAAGGCCGCGATACCCGCTTTGGCCGCGCCGTAGTTGCTCTGGCCGACGTTGCCGAAGACGCCGGAGGGGCTGGACGTGTTGATGATCCGGCCGCTGACCTCCTCGCCCGCCTTGGACTGTGCCCGCCAGTAGTTGGCGGCATGGTGCGTCGGAGCGAAGTGACCCTTCAGGTGAACGGCGATCACCGCGTCCCACTCTTCCTCGCTCATCGAGACCAGCATGCGGTCGCGGAGGATGCCCGCGTTGTTGATGAGGATGTCCAGGCGCCCGAAGTCGCTGATGGCCTGCTTGACCATGTTCTCCGCGCCCTGGAAGTCCGCGACGTTGTCGTAGTTGGCCGTTGCATCGCCGCCGCGGCCCTTGATCTCGTCGGCCACCTGTTGAGCCGGCGTCTGATCCGACCCCTCCCCGGCCGCCGATCCGCCGAGGTCGTTGACCACGATCTTGGCGCCGGCGTCGGCCAGCGCGAGGGCGTGCTCCCGCCCGATCCCGCGTCCCGCCCCCGTGACGATGGCGACCTTTCCCTCCAGAGATGGCATCGTTCAGATCCTCCCGTTGTGTGTCGGCGTTCGCCGGCGCGAAGCCGGCCGAGCCCGGCTTGACCGGCCGGTCAAGGGGCGTCAGGAGTCTATAGCCCGGCCTTCCGACCGGCCTTCCCGACCCGCCCTCCGACCGGCCCCGACCGGCCCCGGACCGGCCGAAAAAAACCCCTCCGGGTGGCGCGCTATGGGGTCGCCGTTGTGATTTCATTTCACTCACGTGAGAAAGGAGGTGGTCCCAACTGTTACCTAGATTCGACGGACCTCGCGAGGTGACCGGCTGCTAGTGGCCTAAGCCTTACGTAGTTGGATTCTGGCCACACTCCTGCTTCAGGCCACGGGCAGAATCCCACCCGGTTCACCGACACCGTTCGTTCCGGTCTGGTCCACCGGGCGTCGCGTGACGAAGTACGGACGGTGCAGAGCCGAAACACAAGGACGAGCCCTCGGGGCAACCCCGGGGGCTCGTCCGCGCCCGGCCCCAGGGGCCGTCCCGACGTCGCTTTGAGGGAAAACGTGCGTCCGCGCCCTTTCTTGTCACAAAGCGCGGGCGGGCCGGTATCAGTCCGGCTCGTGGCGCGGCTTCGGCTCGCTGTGCTCGGTGTGGCGCAGCATGAAGATGGTCGCACCCAGCGCCAGGACGGCGCCGGTCAACACGCCGATCTCCAGCATGGCGTCGCCGAAAGTGGGCTTGCCGAGCAGGTCCTTCGCCTCTGCGCTGACTACGACCAATCGCCGGATGGCGGCCACGATCCCGACTACGAGGAACGGCTCGCTAACGAGGATCTTCTCGTCCAGGACCGCGCGGATCGTATGGATGATCTCCGTCACGATGAACACGAGCAGCATCGTGTCCAACAAGGCCAGGATCACGGAGGAGAGGGGATCCTCGGTGATCGTGGTGGCGAATTCGTAGATCGCGTAACCGAAAAGGACGAGACCGGCGAGCGAGAGCGCCAGCGCCACCAGCACGTAGAGCAGGTCTTCAACGAAACCGAACGCGTTCTCCGTCTTCTCACGAAGCAAACCCTCTGACGGCATCCGGGCAAGATACCCGCTGGCGCAGGGAGGCTTCGGGAAAGTTCTTGTTTCCGGGGTTCTGTTCTGGTCGACTGGGTCCGGGGGGCGGACCTATGGGCGGACCGATCAACGTCGGCGGCGATCTCTGGCATCAGGCGGACGACGGCACCTGGTTCAAGTGGAACGCCACGGCGGCCAGGTGGGAGCCGTCGGCGGAGCCGCCTACCGCATCGGGCGATGCCCCGCCTCCACCGCCGGTGCCCTCGCCGGAGGGGGGTGCTCCATCCCTGGCCCCCACCCCCGACCTTCCTCCAGCTCAGGTCGCCCCCACTCCGCAAGCGGCGGAACCTGCCGCCTCGCCATCGCCGTCGCGGGACTTCGTGGTCACGACCGGTCGCGGGGGTCCATACATCCCCCCGCTCGTGCTGCTGATCGCCGGAGCGGTGCTGGTCCTCGTCGCCTTCCTGGCATTCGTCACCCTGACGGGATCCGACGACGATCCGACCGTGGCGCCTCCGCCTCCGCCTCCTCCGGCCCCCGCCGCCGCGGGAGCGATAAGCCCGCGCAACGAACGGAGCATCTATTCGGTGCTGAAAGAGATGCAAGGTTGCTTCGGCCCCGAGACGCTGGCGTGGGCCGGCGAGCTGCGCGCCGGATCCCTGGACCGGGCCGGGCTCAAGGACGACATCGCTCGCATCTCGAGCAATCTCGAGGACCTGCGACGGAGGCGGTTCCCCGAGCCGGTCGATGCCAAGATCGTCCCGCGCTCGCGCGTCGGGAAGCT
Organism: Actinomycetota bacterium; assembly: GCA_035249925.1. Classification (GTDB taxonomy): domain Bacteria; phylum Actinomycetota; class CADDZG01; order CADDZG01; family WHSQ01; genus MB1-2. The sequence goes on along the minus strand of DATFFR010000010.1, from coordinate 4,838 downwards.
GGCCGCTCGGATCTCGGCCGCGGACATCAACACGGAAGAATCGAAGATCGACACCAAGATCCTGGTCGCGTTGGGCATCCTGGCGCCGGGCACCGACCTCGAGGAACTGGGTCGCAAGATCGTGGAGGAGGGCGTAGCGGGGTTCTACGTGCCCGAAACAAAGAAGCTGTACGCGGGCATCGGCTCCGAAGGCTTCGTCGCTCTGGACGAAATCGTCCTCGCGCACGAGCTCGACCACGCACTGATGGATGCCACGCTGGGCCTTCCCAAGCTCGTGTCCGACGATCCGGCCGAGAGCGACAGGATGACGGCCCACAGGGCCGCCATCGAGGGAGATGCCACCCTCGCGATGCTTCACTACGCCGTTGCCTCATTCGATCCGTCGGAATGGCAACAGCTCCTGTCGGATCCGTCCGCTGCCGGAGCGGTCGATGCGGAAGCCGTTCCTTACGTGCTGCAGAAGTCGCTCGTGTTCCCCTACTCCGAAGGACTCTTGTTCGCCTGCGACCTGTTCTCCAGAGGAGGATGGAAAGGCGTTGAACGCTCGCTCCGCAACCCACCGACCTCGTCGGACCAGATCCTGTTCCCCGACCGGTACCTGAGACAGACGGAGGTCGTCGATGCGCCCGACCCGGCCGCGCCGGCCGGCTGGGAAGAGGTACGGTCCACCGCCTTCGGCGCCGCCGACCTGTTGTGGATGATCCAGGCCGCGCGCGATGTGCCGATGGCGGAACCCGACAAGGGCGTCGAAGCAGTACGCGGCTGGGCCGGCGGCGAGTTGCACGCATGGGAGAACGGCGGCGATCTCGCGATACAGATCACGTTGGTGGACGGCGGCATCGGAGGGAAGAAGGACGAGGTCGGCTACACGTTGTGCCGGTCGTTGCGGGGCTGGTATCAGGACCGATTCGAAAAGGCGCGCGTGGTGGCCGACGAGGCGACCCGGGTCTGGCGCAACGGCGATTCGTTCGCGGCTTCCAGCTGCAGAGATCAGACCCCACGTCTGTCGATAGCGCCCTCGAGAGAGATCGCCGAAGAGCTGGTGGCCGCCGAGTAGCTAGTTCGAGAGGATCTTCTCGAACGCTTTCTCGTCGAGCATCTCAACCTTCAGCGCTACTGCCTTGTCGTACTTGCCGGCGCCCGGGTTGTCGCCGACCACGACGTAGTCGGTCTTCTTGGACACGCTGGACGTGACTTTCCCTCCACGCTCCTCGATCGCACTCTGCGCCTCGTCGCGGGAGTACGCCTCGAGGGTGCCCGTGATCACGAACGTCTTGCCGAGGAGTGGGCCCTCCTTCTTCTTGGGAGCCTCCTTGGGATCGACGCCCGCGTCGCGCAGCTTCTGGATAATCTCGCGGTTGCGCTCCTGCGCGAAGAACTCGGTGATCGAGCTGGCGATGACGGGGCCCACGCCCTCGATGGCAAACAGCTCGTCTTCCGTGATCTGCATCAGACGGTCGAGGGATCCCACCTCGGCCGCCAGCTGGAAGGCGAACCCACCAACGTGCCGTATACCGAGCGCCACCAGCAGGTTCCCGAGAGGACGCTGCTTGGACTTCTCGATGGAGGTCATCAGGTTGTTGACCGAGACCTCGCCCCAACTCTCGAGCTCGAGGATCGGCTCGGGTTCCAGGTAGTAGATGTCGGCGACGTCCTTCAGCCAGCCGCGCTCGACGAAATCGATGATCGTCTTGTAGCCGAGGCCCTCGATGTCCATCCCACCGCGGCCGGCGAAGTGGAAGAGCCGCTCGACCCGCTGGGAGGGACAGTCGACGCCGATGCAATAGGAGGCGGCTTCGCCCTCGCGGCGGACGATGTCGGATCCGCACGAGGGGCACTTCTTGGGCATCTTGAACTTCTTCTCTTTGCCCGTGCGCTTGGATTCGACCGGCCCGACCACCTCCGGGATCACGTCACCCGCCCGTCGGACGATCACGGTGTCGCCGATCAGAACGCCTTTCCGTTTGACCTCGTCCTCGTTGTGAAGGGTGGCGGTCGACACGGTGACCCCGCCGACGAAGACCGGCTCGAGCTGCGCCCACGGGGTCGCGACCCCCGTGCGGCCCACGTGAACCTTGATGTCCTTGAGCAGCGTGGTGCGCTCCTCGGGCGGGAACTTGTACGCGATCGCCCAACGAGGTGCCTTGGCCGTCCAGCCCAGCTCTTCCTGTTGCGCGATCGAATCGACCTTCACGACGATGCCGTCGATCTCGTACGGCACATCGTGACGATGCTCCTCCCAGTGATTGCAGAACTCGAAGACCGCATCGAGGTCGGTAACCCGCTTGGTCTCGGGGTTCGTACGTAGGCCCCAGTCGCGGATCAAACCGAGGGCATCGGAATGCGATCTCAGACGGAGCCCCTCGACGTAGCCCACGCCATGACAGATCAGCGACAGGTTGCGCTCGGCCGTCATCTTTGGATCCTTCTGTCGCAGCGACCCGGCGGCTGCGTTGCGTGGATTCGCAAAGGTCTTCAGATCCCTCTCCCCCAGCGAGACGTTGAGCTTCTCGAAGTCGTCGGTCCGCATATAGACCTCGCCCCGCACCTCCAGGACGCCGGGCGGCTTTCCGCGCAGCTTCAGGGGGACCGCGCGCACGGTCTTCAGGTTCCCCGTGATGTCCTCGCCGGTGCGGCCGTCGCCCCGCGTTGCGCCCCTGACGAAGACGCCGCTCTCGTAGATCAGGTTCACGGCGACACCGTCCATCTTGAGCTCGACCACGAAGCCGTCGGCCTTCCCGATCCCCCGCTCGACCCGCCGCCCCCACGCCTGCAGCTCCTCGAGTGAGAAGCAGTTGTCCAACGACATCATCGGGCTGCGGTGTTGGACCGGCGCGAAGAGGTCCGAAGGTGGCGCACCGACGCGCTGCGTCGGCGAATCCGGCGTTACGAGATCCGGGAATCGCGCTTCGATCTCGAGCAGCTCGGCGACCTGGGCGTCGTATTCCACGTCGGCGACCTCGGGGTCGTCGAGAACGTGGTAGCGGTAAGAGTGGTAGTCGATCGACTCTCGCAGCTCGCCCGCGCGCTTCTTCGCCTGGGCCTTCGTGGGTGGCATGGGCCTATCTTCCCAGCCCGCTACGACACCCCACGACCCGGGAACCTCGCCAGAAAACCGACGTTTTCCGTCTGTTTGCTGGAGAAGTTCGTGGCCGGTTCGCTCGGCTCAAGCCGGGCGCCGTGCCAGGAGCATGATGCGGCGGCGGGTGAAGGTCCAGTCGTCGCCGTCGGGCTCGAAGTGCATCCCGGTCTCCGGGCCGAACCTCGCGACGAAGTCACGTACGGCCTCGATGCGCTCTGGGGGGAACTCGCCCGGCCACATCCAGTTCGAGAAACGGCTTCGGTCCTCGAAGACGCGCTCCTCGACGATCTCCAGACCGGCCGCCATCAGGATCGTTCTGAACGCCGACGCCGGGCGCGACATGGCATGCGACGGGTCCCTGAGCGCCTCGACCTGGTTCATGAACGCGATCTGCTCGTAGCTTTCGGTCGCCAGCTGATCGACGATCAACACGCGGCCCTCTTGCGCGCAGACCCTCCGCATCTCCTTCAGCACCGGGACGGGTTCGTGGATGTGATGCAGTGCCTGGGCCGAGGCCACGAGCTCGACCGAGCGGGACGCGAACGGAAGCGCGAAGGCGTTGCCGAGCACGAGCGCCTGGCCCGGGTGCCGCCGGCCCGCTTCGTGCAGCATCTCTTCGGTCAGGTCCAGTGCCACTAGTCGCGCCGCGGCACCCTCGAACAAAGACAGGAAGTTGCCGGTCCCGGCGCCGACCTCCAGCACGGTCTCGTGGGATCGGACGCGTGCAAACTCGACCACGCCCATCTTGTCGAAGCGGCCGGCGGTCCGCTCGGCGAAGCCGGGGGCCGCGCGCGCGAACTCCTGCCTCAGTACCTCGCGGTCATCGGTCGGCATGCCACCAGGGTGCCAGACCGCGCTACTTGGGCCCTCCCGAGCTGGCGGTGAACGGGACCTCTAGGGACGCCGGTGGATAAGGACCGGAGCCGGCGAAGCTCACGGTCAACGGTACGGCGCTGCCTTTGGGACCCTCGACCTTCAACCCGCCCGCCGCGAGGCCGTCGGCCCCGGTAACCGCCGTGACGATCTGGTCGCCACGTTGGAAGGTAACCGTGAGGCCCTCGAGTGGAACTCCTCCGTTGGTCGTCAGCAGAGCCGCCACCGTCGCGGTTCGTCCGAGTCGACCGGACGTATCGCCGGTGTAGGTGAGCGCGCTGGTGGTGGCCTCGTCGCTCGGAAGGGCGAACGGCGCCGGGATGAGAAGCTCGACGTTGCGATCCTCTGGGGCGCCCACCTTCGTCAGGTCGGCTTGCGGATCGTAGAAGCCGACCTCGCGGCCGAACGACGCGAGCCAGTCCTCGTTCACGTTCGCGTGATCGTGGGTGTGGCCGTGTTCGGCGGCCAGCGCGGCCTCGTCGGTCGGGTCGTCCTCGGTCCAGTGGATGTCGCGCGCGTCCGGACCGACGGCCGCATCGAACACGATCCCGAAGATCGACAACGTCCCGTCGCCGTTGTCGGCGATCTCGATCGTGCGACTCTGGTGCGGCGAGTCGGCGATCGCAGAGGTATTGATCTCCCAGTAGCCGGTGCCAAGCTCGGTGTCTTCGTGGGCCCACACCTTGTTCTGATGCGTGTGGCCGGAAGCCTGCAGGATCACGTTCGGGTGGTGGAGCAGCAGGTCCTTCAGCTCGTCGCCGGTCTTCGCATCGCTGTGTGGCGCACCCTCGGGCGCGCCGTGCTCCTCGGGGGCCGACAGGGTCCCGGTGTTGCGGGTCGAGCTGATGGTGTGGTGGGTCCACAGCACGATCAGCTTGTCCTC
>DATFFR010000009.1:0-10595 GCA_035249925.1 Actinomycetota bacterium | reverse complement strand
GGTGGGTGTCGATCGCAACCTTGGTGCTGTTCGGCTTGCTGGTCTGCTTCTTTCCTTACGGGGCCTTCTCGCACTCGCCCTTCTCACCGGAGGGGCTCTGGCTGTATCCACTGGGCCTCTCGCCGCTCATCGTCGCGGTGTTGTTGGTCTGGGCTCCCCGCTGGCGGGCGCGTCCGGGACCCTGGGATGCTCCATCGGGTCCCGAGACGTTGGGTTGATCGGTCCGGCAGCCCGGGGTGCGGCTCTCGGGCCTGGCTCGCCCCGATCCGATACGGCCTGAGGGGGGTCATGAAAAAACACATAGATTTCGGGCATTTCGCTTGACGTTGTCGTAACCCTCGGATACTATCGAACATATGTTCGAGTCCCGGTATTTCACAGACAACCACGGCAACCGCCACCGCTTCGGCAACGAGCGCCACGCCTACCTCGACAGCCGGAGTTTCTACGAGCGCTCCGAGCACCCCGGGCCCGAACCGGACGAGTCCTGGCGGGAGGCCCAGGCCGAGTTCCAAGAGCTGTCCTCTTACATCGCGGCGGCCGAGGCACGCCGCATGGAGCTGATCGCGACCTGGGGCGACGATCTCACCGGAGGCGACAGCCACGTCAACTGGTTCGCGTGGGCCGCAGGCGTCAAGCCGTCGAGCGCCCGGGTCCGGGTTAAGGCCGCCGCGCGCCTCCAGGGACTGCCCAAGATCAAGGCCGCGTTCGCGGCCGGCGAGATCTCGTTCGACAAGGCCGAGACCATCTCGAAGATCGCGACCGAGGACACCGAGCAGGCGCTGCTCGACATGGCCAAGGAGGGGCTCGCGGCGCAGATGCAGCAGGTCGCCGGTGCTCTGGTGCGGGCCAAGGCCGGCGCCGCCGATGCCACCGAGCAGGCTCATCGCGACCGGGCGCTCACCTATTACTTCACCGACGAAGGCGGCTTCCGGCTCCGAGCCCAGCTCGGCGCCGAGGACGGCGCCATCGTCGCCGAGGCGATCAAAGCCGCCGCCGAACAGCTGCGGGAGGAGCAGAAGATCTTCTCAGACCAAGAGGTCTCCGAGGCCCGTCTCGCCGACCACGGCGACGCATGGCCCCAGCGACAGGCCGACGCCTTCGTCGCGACGTGCGAGAGCTTCCTCGCCACCGGCCTCGCATCGCGCCCCGGCTCCGACCGCCACGAGATAGTGATTCACGTCGACGAGGCCGCGCTGGCGGGTGAGCTCGCCGGGACGGCCGAGACCGAGAGCGGGGTCGGTCTCTCCGGCGACTCGGTGGCTCGTCTTGCCTGCGACTGCTCGTTCCGGGTGGTGCTGGAGCGGGACAAGATCGAGCTCAACCTGTCCCGCAAGCGCCGCACCGTGTCGCCCGGGTTGCGCCGGGCCATCGTGGCGCGCGACTGCCACTGCCAGTTCCCCGGCTGCACCGCGCGCGTCTACGTCGATTGTCACCATGTCGAGCACTGGGTCCGGGACGGCGGCGAGACCAAGCCCGAGAACCTAGTCCTTCTGTGCCGGCGCCACCATCGTTTGCTGCACGAAGGGCGCTACTCGATGACCTTCGACGGCAAGGTTGCGACCTTCTGTCGCGAGGACGGCTCTATCGTCGAGCGCGCTCCTACCTACCAGTCGATCAACGAGGTCGAGCTCGCCGAGGCGCGCTCCGCGATGTCGGTCGATCCCGACACCTGGGCCCATCACATCGACCCGTTCGATGTGGACTGCGCGGTCGGCTGGCTCTGCGACACCGAAGACGAACGGGAACGAAGAGATCACGCAGCCGAGCTGGAGCAAGAGCGACAACAGGATCGGGAAGACGAAGGGCCCGAGGAGTTGGTTGGTGCGGGAGCGCGCGGCCAACCCCGCGCCGGCCCCCTCTAGCCTCAGCCCCTACCTTCTCCTCTGACTTTTCCGTTCAGCGAACTCTGATGTCTCTGGCCTTACGCGGTCCGGCCCCGATCTCCTCTATCGCTGCATCGATGTTCTGGCCCGGGCCCTCGGCGACGTCGAGAAAGGGGTCGCCGGCCTCCGCCACCCGCTCGAACATCGTCTCCATCGTGAAGCGCGAGGGCTCGATCTCGTCGAGCTCGTCCCACGAGAAGGGGGCCGAGACGGTGGCACCCCACTCCGGACGCACGGAATATGCGGCCGCGATGTTGGCTCCCTCTCGGTTCATGTTGACGTCGAGGAAGACCTTGCCCGTCCGCTTGCGCACCTCCCATTCGAGCGTGGTGGTGTCGGGATCGGCCTCGTGGACCATGTCGCTGATCGTCCCCACGAAGCCGCGCACCATGTCGTAACTCGTCGTCCCGTCGAGGGGCACCATGATCTGCATGCCCGTGGCACCGGACGTCTTGGGGTACGAACGCAGGCCGAGCTTGTCGAGCAACAGCTTGACCAGCGACGCGACGTGTTTGACCTCCTCGTATCCGGCGGGCTGGAAGGGATCCAGATCGAAGAACGCGTAGTCGGGGTGTTTCTGGTTCGGCCCCCGCGCGTGCAACGGATGGAACTCGATGCAGCCGAGGTTCGCGACCCAAAGCATCTCGGCCACGTCGCACGCGGAGAGGAAGTTGATGGTTTTCTGCTCGCCCGCGGAGAACACGGGAATCGTCGTCATCCAGTCGGGCCGGTACGAAGGTGCATTCTTCTCGTAGAAGTAGGGCCCGACGACGCCGTCCGGCATGCGTTTCAAGGTCAGGGGCCGTTCGCGGATGTGGGGAAGCATCGTCGGAGAGATGTTGAAGTAGTAGGTGAGCAGATCGCCTTTCGTGTATCCGTTCTCCGGCCAGTACACCTTGGTGAGGTTCGAGAGCTTGAGCTCCTTGGTTCCCGCACGCGCGATCCAGTGCTCTCCGCGCTTCACCGTCGGCAGCTCGACGGGGAACGAGATGGTTGTCGCGTCGGCCATCCGGGTAGGTAATCACATCGACCGCGGCGTCTATCGCAGGGAGGTGTCCGCTCGATGAAGGTCGCTTTCATCATGGACGAGATGTTCGAGGATTCCGAATTCAAAGTTCCTTACGAGAGGGTCCGGGAGGCCGGTCACCAAGCGGTGATCATCGGTCTCGAGCAGGGCAAGAAGGTCACCGGCAAGAGTGGCCAAGAGAAGGTGACGATCGAGAAGGCGATCGGCGATGTGTCGGCCGAGGACTTCGACGGCCTCGTCATCCCCGGCGGTTATTCGCCGGACAAGATCCGCACCGATCCCAAGATGGTCGAGTTTACGCGCGCCATCGCGGGTGACGAGAAGCCCGTGGCCGCGATCTGTCACGCCGGATGGATGCTCGCCGAGGCCGACATCATCAAGGGCAAGACCGTGACGTCCTGGCCCTCGATCCAGACCGACCTGGTCAACGCCGGCGCGAAGTGGGTGGATCAGGAAGTCGTAGAGGACGGAAACATCATCACCTCGCGCAAGCCGGACGACCTCGAGGCCTTCAGCAAGGCGCTCCTGGTCCAGCTGGAGCAGCAGGGATGACTCACCGCTGACGCGTTACAGGACCAGGAGGGCCAACACGTAGCCGGCGAAGCCTCCGAGAAGGACGGCAAGCAGCGATCGGGTGGGGGTCAGCACCAGGGCCCCGGCCGTCGCGACGAGCGTGCGCTCGTCGACCAAGGTCCCGTCCTGGAATAGCGAGGTCGCCGCGAGGCCCGCGAACAGTGGAGCCGGCATGCGATCGAGCAGCTTTCGTGGTCCTTCGCGTGGCTCGCGCATGAACACCAAGGCGAGAGCGCGGCTCCCATATGTGAGAGCGGCGATCCCGACGATCAACCAGACGCTCATCGCGCATCGTCCGGGAGCGATACCAAGACGGCCGCGATGACGGCGGCGAAGCCCTGGGAGCCGGGCCACCACCAGGATGCGCCTGCAACCAGGACCGCGGCAACGGCCGCGCGCAGGCCGACCGACCAGGATGGACACACGGCAGCCGACAGGCCGACGAAGAGAACCGGGAACACGGCGGAGGCCGCCTCCTGCAACGCTTCGACCGACGCACCGAGCAGACCCAGCGCGGTTCCGATCTGCCACGACACGTAGAAGAGTCCGCCGGCGACGACCAGAACGCGCGCGGAGTCTTCTTCGGAGGCAAGGGCAAGGCCCGCCGCCTCGTCGGTAAGGAACCAACCGATCCCGGCCCGGGCGGGCGAGCTGCGATCGACTCTCGTCCGCATCACCGCTCCGAGCACCAGGTTCCTGAGGTTCAGCGTCGTGGCGTTGAGCACCAGGGCTCCCGCCCCGGCCCCCGACGTGACGAGCGCGACCAGGGTGAACTGAACCGAGCCCGAGAAGATCAACAGCGAGCTCAGCACCGTCGCCGTCACCCCGAGCTCCGGACGCGCCAGGCTTCCGTAGATAACTCCGAAGACAAAGATCGCCGCGGCGGGAGGCAGCGCCGCCAGCACCGTACGTCGCATCGCCCCGGATTCCATTGCCCGGCGTTCTAGCACCCCACGACCGACGCCCCGAACACGCATGGACGCGACGGACGCGCGGAGGCCCCGGAACGCGTTCCGGGGCCTCCGTTGGTTCGGCTAGCGCGTCAGATCTTCGGCCCGCCCGAAGGAGGGGTGGGGTCGTCGCCGGTGGGTGCCAGCCCCGGCGGGACGGACGACCCTTGATCGCCGGCCGATGGGCCGACCTGGGTGGTCACCGTCCCCGCTGCACCGGGGTGCGAGTGCAGGAGCTCATCGTGGGTCGCGGCACCCGGCTCGGGGGCCGGCGCCGCCGACTCCAGGCCGGTCACGGTCTCGTACACGATCGCTGCCGCCGCTGCGCCGATTATCGGTCCGGCCGCGTAGATGGCGAGATCGTTCCAGGGGAGATCGCTTGCGCCAAAAGCAAGAGAGGCGAGGAACGGGCCCAGAGTGCGGGCGAAGTTCGCGGAACCATCGGTCGCCGTTGCCGTAAGCAGGATGCCCGCCGCCAACGCGAGACCGATTATCAAGCCCGACCACCCCTTCGGAGCTCGGTGATCGATGGCAACGGCCATGATCGCGGTCATCAGAACGAATGCGATCGCGGCCTCTGCAAGCAAAGCCTTCTGCCATTCGACGTGCACCACTGTTGCACCGAAGAGGATGTCCGTTCCTCCGAACGTCGCCCCATCCTGTCCGTAGATCCCGGCGACGATGAACGCTCCGAGGATCCCGCCTGCGATCTGGGCGATCCAATAGAGAGGAAGATCACCCCATCTGAAGCGACGGGATATCGCCAGCGCGAAAGTGACGGCCGGGTTGAAGTGCGCTCCGGACACCCCGCCGAACGCGTAAACGAGGACCGTCAAGGCAAATGCGAATGCGAGTGCTACGGGGAGCACGTCGCCGAGGGTGTTTCCGAGCAAGGCTCCGAAGACCCGATCCTGGCCCGGAGCCTGCTGAAGGATGTCGGCGAGATCTGCGATGCGTTGTAGCGGGCCCAACGCCAGAACGGTCGCGGCCCCCGTTCCGACTGCAACGAAAAGAGTAGTCCCGACGAACTCGGCCGCCAGCCGTCGTCCCAGCGAGGCTTCTCCCGCGACGTGATGATCGTCGAGCTCGTCATGCCGATGGTCGTGAAGATCACGGCCGGCTACCGCCATCGAGCCTCCTTCCGGGCAATCGCCCTCTAGATGGTCGCTTTTCTACGGTTCGTGTGGCTTCACCCTACAGAGGAGAGGTGGGATCCGGCGTTATCAGGCCTCGTCGCCCGCCGCCGAGGCAGCTTTCTCTCGGATCTCGTCGAGGACCGGAGCGTTCTGCAGGGTGGTGACGTCGCCCAGCTCACGCCCCTCGGCCACGTCGCGCAGGAGCCGCCGCATGATCTTTCCCGAGCGGGTCTTGGGCAGGTCGTCGGTGAACACGATCGAGTGGGGGCGTGCGATCTTGCCGATGACCTTGGCGACGTGCTCCCTCAGCTCACGCATCAGGTCGTCGTCTCCGACCGTCCCCGCCTTCGGGGTTACGTAGGCGACGATGGTCTCACCCTGCTGGGGGTGGCGCCGGCCGACGACGGCCGCCTCGGCCACCGCCTGGTGGTCGACGAGGGCGCTCTCGACCTCGTACGTCGAGAGCCGGTGGCCGGCGACGTTCATCACGTCGTCGACCCGGCCGAGCAGCCAGTAGTAGCCGTCTTCGTCCAACTTGGCGCCGTCGCCGGGGAAGTAGGTGTCGTCGCCGTACTTCGAGAAATACGTGTCGCGGTAGCGCTCGTCGTCGCCGTAGATCGTTCGCATCATCCCCGGCAACGGGCGCTTGAGCACGAGGTAGCCGCCCCCTCCGGGGCCGACCGACTTGCCTTGCGCGTCAACGACGTCGGCGAAGACTCCGGGGAACGGTTTGGTAGCGGAGCCCGGCTTGAGGGTGGTGATGCCGGGCAGCGGCGTGATCGCGATGGCTCCCGTCTCCGTCTGCCACCACGTGTCGACCACGGGCGTCCGACCTCCGCCGATGAACTCCTGATACCAGACCCAAGCTTCCGGGTTGATCGGTTCTCCGACCGAGCCCAACAGCCGCAGCGACGACAGGTCGTGCTTGCCGGGATAGTCGGCGCCCCACTTCATGAACGTCCGGATCGCGGTCGGCGCGGTGTAGAGGATCGTCACGCCGTACTCCTCGACGATCGACCACCACCGGTCCTTGTCCGGGAAGTCGGGAGCGCCCTCGTACAAGACCGACGTGCAGCCGTTGGCGAGGGGGCCGTACACGATGTACGAGTGCCCGGTCACCCAGCCGATGTCGGCGGCGCACCAGTACACGTCGGTCTCGGGCTTGATGTCGAAGATCAACCGGTGGGTCGAGGAGACCGCCGTCAGGTATCCGCCCGTCGTGTGCACGATGCCCTTCGGTTTCCCGGTCGTGCCCGAGGTGTAGAGGATGTACAGCATGTCCTCGGCGTCTAGCGGCTCGGCTTCACACTCGGGTGATGCCGCGTCGACCAGCTCGGAGTAGACGAGGTCCCGGCCCTCTTGCATGGGAACGTCCTCTTTGGTTCGTTGCACCACGAGCACGTTGGTGATCGACGACGTTTGAGCCAGTGCCTCGTCGGCGTTCGCCTTGAGCGGAACGACGTCACCGCGCCGGTAGCCTCCATCTGCCGTGATCAGCACCTTGGCCTCGGCGTCGTTGATGCGGTCGCGCAGCGATTCGGCCGAGAATCCGCCGAAGACGACCGAGTGGGGAGCGCCGATGCGCGCGCAGGCGAGCATGGCCGCCGGTAGCTGCGGGATCATGGGCAGATAGATCGCGACCCGGTCGCCCCTGCGGATGCCCAGATCCTTGAGCACGTTGGCCAGCCGGCAGACTTCGTTGTGCAGCTGCCGGTAGGTGACCGTCTCCTTCTCGCCGGGTTCGCCGATCCAGTGATACGCGACGCGATCTCCACGCGATTCGAGATGGCGGTCCAGGCAGTTGTGCGACGCGTTCAGCTTCCCCCCGAGGAACCACTTGTGGTGAGGGGGCTTCCATTCGAGAACCTGGTCCCAGCGCGTGAACCAGTCGAGGCGTTCCGCCTGCTCGGCCCACCAGCCGTCCGGGTCGCGTTCCGCCTGTGCATAGATCGACGGATCGTTAGCAAGCGCCTTCTCGACGAAGTCCTCGGGAGGCTCGAACGTGCGCCGCTCGTCCAGGAGGGCTTCGAGGGTTGCCTCGACGTCGGGTTCCACGGGGCGAGAGTAAAGGGTCAGCCGTGGGCGGTGTGCCCTGCCAGAGTGTCCAGCGCGTGGCCTAGGAGCGGAAGCACGGCGTCCAGGCTCTCCCGCACCCCGGCAGGGCTTCCCGGCAGGTTGAGGATCAGCGCGTTGCCGGCCGCCCCGGCGATGCCGCGCGACAACGCCGCGTGCGGCGTGTGGCGGAGCCCCTCGGCCCGCATCAGCTCCGCGAGACCCGGCGCTTCGCGCTCGATGACGGCGAGGGTCGCTTCGGGCGTGACGTCCCGGGGGCCGAGACCGGTGCCTCCCGTCGTCACCACGAGACGAGATGCTCGTGCCGCGTCGGCAAGGGCGGACGCGATCTGGCCGCGCTCGTCTGGGACCACGACCCGACCGGAGACGACGAAGCCGGCCGCCGTCAGCAGCTCTTGGGCCGCGTCGCCGGACCCGTCGTCGCGACGCCCCTCGGAAACCGCGTCGCTGACCGTGATGACCGTTGCCGTGTGCGCCATCAGCTCCCGACCACCAATTCGAAGAAGAGGTTCGTGAAGTAGACGACGAGACCCACGATCACGATCGCGGCCACCACGCGCAGCCCGACCGGTTTGCGAGTATCGAGCTCGTCGTCCTCGTTCCACTCCGGCATCTCGCTCACGAACCGACCCCGACCCACGAGGATCCGTCCGCGTAGATCTCCTTCTTCCAGATCGGGACGTCCCGCTTGATCTCGTCGATGATCCACCGGCACGCGTCCAGTGCGTCGGCCCGATGGGGCGCGGCGCAGGCGATCACAACCGTCGGCTCGCCGGTCGCGCAGCGACCGCTGCGATGCCGCACCACGACGGCGTGGATGTCCCACCGCTCGGCGGCGCGCTCGGCGACCTGCCGGAGCCGTTCTTCCGCCAGGCTCGGATGCACCTCGTACTCGAGGGCCTCGACGGGAGCCGTTCCATCGCCGGCCGGGCTCCTTCTCACGGTTCCGACGAACACTCCGATGCCCCCGCACTCGTCCGAGGCGACCTCTGCGACGGCCGCCGCCACGTCGAGGGGCGACTCCACGATCGACGTGCTCACCGATGTCATGTCGCGATGGTCCCACGAGCGCCCGAGGGGGATGGAACGGCCGGATATCCTGCCGCCCGTGAAGATCCTCATCCTCGGAGGCGACGGCTACCTCGGGTGGCCGACCGCGATGCACTTCTCGTCGGGAGGCCACGAGGTCGCGGTCGTGGACAACTTCCTGAGACGCGGGATGGCAACGGAGCTCGGCGCGGATTCGCTGACGCCGATCCAGTCGCTGCCGGAGCGCGTCACCGCATGGCGCGAGGTCACCGGTAGGGACGTCTCGACCTATATCGGCGACCTGGCGGACCCGGCGTTCACCGACCGGGTCGTGGCGGAGGTGCGTCCCGACGCGATCGTCCACTACGGCGAGCAACCCAGCGCTCCGTACTCGATGATCGATCGCAAACACGCGGTCGAGACGCAGCGCAACAACGTCGAGGGCACCCTCAACGTGCTGTTCGCGATGCGCGACATCGCGCCCGAGGCTCACCTCGTCAAGTTGGGAACCATGGGCGAGTACGGCACGCCCAACATCGATATCGAAGAGGGCTTCATCACGATCGATCACAACGGCCGTAGCGACACGCTCCCGTACCCGAAGCTGCCGGGATCGATGTACCACCTCTCCAAGGTGCACGATTCGCACAACATCCATTTCGGTTGCCGGATCTGGGGGCTGCGCTCGACCGATCTGAACCAGGGAGTCGTCTACGGCATCCGCACCGACGAGACGGATCTCGACGAGCGGCTCTGTACCAGGTTCGACTACGACGAGGTGCTCGGTACGGCGCTCAACCGGTTCTGCGTCCAGGCCGTCGTCGGATACCCCCTTACCGTCTACGGCAAGGGCGGCCAGACGCGCGGCTTCCTCAACATCATCGACACGATCCAGTGCGTGCGCCTCGCCGTCGAGAACCCCGCCGCGGCGGGGGAATATCGGGTCTTCAATCAGTTCACGGAGCAATGGTCCGTCCGGGAGCTGGCCGAGAAGGTCCATCGGGTGGCCTCGCACATGGGCATCAACGTCACGATCGATCGCGTCGAGGACCCACGCATCGAGGCCGAGGAGCACTACTACAACGCGGCCCACACCAAGCTGCTCGAGCTCGGCCTCCAGCCCCACCTGCTGACCGACGAGGTGGTGGCCCATCTGCTGGAGACGATCCAGCGCTACAAGGACCGCATCCTGCTCGGGCCCATAGCCCCCAAGACCCGGTGGGACCCCCGGGGCGCCTAGGCCCGTCTGGACATCTGCGGTGCGCCGCCGGAAAGGGCGGGCGGCAGGAACCTTTCCACCCCCGGCGAATCCCCTCCTCAGGAACTTCTAACGAGGAGAGAGACGTCATGCGCAAGCTCATAGCGGTCGTCGCTGCGGTTGGCCTCGTGGCCTCCATCGGAGCCGCTCCCGCCGTGGCCGGCAAGAAGCCCGTAAAGGTCCACGAGTCGTTCGGCGCCTCGCTCGCTCCCTTCCCGAAGGACGAGCGCTGGAACGAGGCCGGATTCACGAAGCCCGGCTGCAGCGCCGGCGAGCAGGACGTCCACTGGACCGCGGTCGAGTTCACCGCTCCCGGTAAGGGCAACCTGCGCTTCTACATGGAGGGCTTCACCGGGGATCACGACATCTACTTGTTCATGACAGAAGAGGTGTTCCTGCGTGGAGACAGCGCTCAGGTCGGTGCCGAGATGGCGCCCCCCGAGGAAGAGATCATCGCCCCGCTGAAGAAGGGCCAGAAGGTGACGCTCGTAGCCTGCAACTGGGCCGGGCATCCCGACGTCCTCGCCCACTACGAGGGAACGTTCAAGTAGTCAAGAGGAATTGATAGGTACGACCGACGGGGTCGAAGCCCATCTCCTCGTAGAGCTTCTTCGGCCAATCATCCTCGTCGGCCACGAGGAAGATCATGTCGTGGTTCCAGGT
>DATFFR010000008.1:0-4164 GCA_035249925.1 Actinomycetota bacterium | reverse complement strand
GACAGTCCATCGATGGAAGGGTCGACGGGCCGCTGCCAGTCTGGTGCGCTGAGACTCGGAGGACGCGATGAAGATGAAGGGACAGCTGAACGTGAAGACCCCGGCCGAGTACATCGCCGCGGTGGACGACAAGCGCCGGTCCGACATCGCGGCACTCGATGCGCTGATCCGCACGCACGCGCTGGAGCTCGAGCCGGTCATCATGGGCGGCATGCTCGGCTACGGGCCGTTCCACTACCGCTATGCGAGCGGCCGCGAGGGCGACGCCTGCAAGCTCTCGATCGCCAGCAACGCCTCGTACATCTCGCTGTACTGCTTCGCCTCCGACGCGAAGGGCTACGTCGGCGAGCGGTACGTCGGCCGGCTCGGGAAGGCCGGCATCGGCAAGCCTGCGTGATGTTCAAGAAGCTCGCGGACCTCGACGAGAAGGCGCTCGTGGCGCTCATCAAGGAGACCGCGAGGATGGGCCTCGTCGCCTGAGCCCGCGCACGTCGGGGCCGATCGGCGTTCGGAGCGCTACGCGGGCCTCACTGAACAGGGCTTCTGATCGTGGAGACGAGCGGACTCGAACCGCCGACCCCCTGCTTGCAAAGCAGGCTCGCCGCGATGCCGTGACCTGCACCTTTGCGAGATACCTAGGTCAGACTGCTGTAGCCATGGCGGTCGATGGAGCCGAGAGACCGGATAGAACACTGGGACGGTACATCCGGTACACGATCGAGCTCCATGGAGGAGGCGCGACAGAGGGTGTCCTAACCTGGATCCGTGAAGCCACATCTTTGGGCCAACGGTTCTGAACGTGAACCGCCTGTGGACGCACCTGTCATCAATCCCATTCGTCGGCGAGGCGGTCGCGGCACGCTACGCACGAGCCCGTCCGTCTCTGCACCATCACGTCGTGCGACTCCTCGCCGAGCGGCTGCCGAAACCTCGCCGAGCGCTCGACATTGGGTGTGGGACCGGCCTATCGACGCAACCACTCACGTGGTTTGCCGACATCGTCGTCGGTATGGACTAAATCCGAGGCCATGTTGCGAGACCGCACCACTGGCATGGCGAGCACTACGTGCGTGCAGGCGCAAAGCGGCTGCCGTTTCGGGATGCAACCTTCGAGCTCGCCACCATCGCCTCAGCGATCCACTGGCTCGACGCCGATGCGATCCGTTCTTCACGGAAGCGACCGTCCGCGAGCTCGGCTTCGGTATCAGGTCGAGGTCTTCGGGCGCTGATCTGTTCTGATTCCGTAGCCGGGAACGGAATCAGGCTGGGAGACTCGAACCCGCGACTTCCTGACTCGCTACAAGGTGGCGCGACTCTGCGGAGCCGAAGTTGGAGTCGCGCAGCCCGCGACCATGTCAGGTCGCCAGTGCGGACGCAAGAACAGGACGTTAGCGTTCGGCCGTGCGCTTGCTCGTCTCGCTGTGTAGTCGGACGGATGAGGCTCCGGGATCTCTGCTCGTGCTGGATACAGCGCGGCACCAGATCGCACCGGCCCGAATCGTTGACCCGGCCTTCGGAACCTTTGGGCTCTCGGTCTCACCCTCGACGGTCTACTCGGTGTTCGACCGTGGTCGGCCAACCCCAGATCAGCCTGAGCACTCGGAACTGCGTGCTCTCGATCATGACTCGCTACTGGAAGAGTGGCGATATGTCTTCACCGTCGGTCGGGATGTTCACTCCATCTGCGCAGATGACAGTGGTCTGTACGCCGTCTCGACGGGGACCGACGAGCTGCTTCGACTCGACCTCGACGGGGAGGGCAGGGTGAAAACGGAGCAAGTCGTATGGAAGCCCGACCCGGAAGCCAAGCGGGCTGATCTTCACCATCTCAACGACGTTGCCGTGATCGACGGCCGACTGCTCGTCTCTGGCTTCGGCCCGCGTCCGGGGCCGAACGCCTGGCAGGATGCCCGCGATGGGTTCGTCCAATCGACTTCTGACGGCACGGTCGTTCTCGGCCCCTTGTACCACCCTCACTCGATCTGCGACCTCGGCTCCGGTGAGTTCGCGGTCTGCGAGTCACCTCGCCGCAGGGTAGTCACGACCAAGAATCGCATCTCCTCCCCTCTCCCTGGATACACACGCGGTCTGTGCCTGGCAGGAGGCAAGCTGTACGTCGGTACGAGCCGAAACCGGCATCCTTCGGAACCGCTCTCGATCCTCCCCTACCGGGGCGATTACCGGGACGAGGGTCTGGCTGCGATCTGCGAGCTTGACGCGGAATCACTCGACGTCGAAGGGATCATCGAGTTGTCCCCGCACGGACGCGAGGTGTACGACATCATCCAACTACCGAGCTAGGCCGACACGTCGCCAGGAACGAGATCAGACGGCAGTGGCCGAAGGTGCAGACTCGGTCGCTGGAGTTTCATGTAGCGACCCGTCGCGTTCAGGCGTTAGGGCACCGGGTATGAAGATCGGGACGAGCATCATCAACGCTCCGAGGGCACCGGTGGCCATCAGGGTCTCGCGCACGCCGATCAGGTCCGCGAGCGGACCCACCAAGGCGTAGGACAACGGCAGGCCGGCCAGCACGATCATCCAGTCGAGCGAACCGACGCGACCGAGCATCTCCTTGGGGACGAGGCGGTACTCCATCGTGAACCAGAGGATGTTCGACGTGGCCGATGCAGCCTGAACGAGGGCTGAGATGACCAGCGCCTGCCACACGTCGAAGACCAGACCGAACCCCAGCATCAGCAGGCATGAGATCGCAAAGGCGACGTAGTACGCGGTCAATGGCTTCCTTGGCAGACGGCCCCTTTGGCCCATCACGACCGCTGCGACCAACGCTCCAACGCCGCCCGCGGCGAAGACGAGTCCCAACGCGAAGGCACTTGCGCCCAGCTCCTCCTTGATCAAGAACGTGACCAATGCATCCCACGCCCCGACCGTGCACAGGATCGCAGCACCGGTGGAGACGAGGCTCACCCAGAACCACCGATTGCGCCGCACGAAGGCGAGTCCCTCGCGCAGATCCTCCATCGGAGAGCTCTGCTTCTCCGTCCTGACGTGTCGGTGCGCGATCAGTCCGATCATCAGGGCGGAGAAGACGAAGCTGGCCGCATCCGCCGCGAACGCCCACCCGACGCCCGCGACCCCGATGATGATGCCGCCCAGGAAGGGTCCGAGGAGCGTGTGCGCCACCGGGTTGATGAACTCTGCGAGTGAGTTCGCGTGCACCAGGTGTTCCTCCGGCACCAGCGATGGAACGATCGATGTGAACGAGGGGATGAACAAGGCGTCTCCGATGCCGAACAGGGCGGACAGACCCACGATCACCTCGACCGTGATGATCCCCGCGAGTGACAGGGTTGCCATCGCTCCCACCGCCAAGGCGCGTAGGAGGTCTCCTGCGATCATCAGGGACCGCCGATCCATCCGGTCTGCGAGAACCCCTCCCGGCATCAGGAGAAGTACCTGCGGAAGCGACCAGGCGACACCGACAGCGGCCAACGCTGCGGGGTTCGGAGAGAGGTCGTAGACCTGCCAAGCGAGGGCGATCACGAAGAAGCCGTCGCCGACCATCGAGACGGTGGTACCTCCCCACAGGAGACGGAAGTCCCGGTGGCGAAGAGGCTTCAACAGGCCGACTCGATCGAAGGACGCCCCGCGTCGCGTCATGTCGACAACCCTATGGCGTTCAAACGGTGAGGGCGCGACAGTCCCGCCGCTCCTCAACTTGGGTACATGTCGGCACCGACAAAGATCCAGAATCAGTGGCGCGACCAAGGAACGGCCGCTGACCAGCCAACTCTCGGTGGAGACGAGCGGACTCGAACCGCCGACACCCTGCTTGCAAAGCACGCCCTCAGCAAGGCTGTGACCTGCAGCTTTGCTGAACGAGCAGGTCAGCCCCGTGACTCGAGGTGGGTCGGTGGTACTGGAGAGACGGCGTAGAAGGCTGAGACGGTACATGCCGCTAAGTCGTGGAACTCCTCAGGCGCGGCACGGTGTCGTGCTCTATGTATCCGCCGGATCAGGCGAAGCGCAACGTCGATCGGTGTGGAACTAGCAGGGGGTTGTCTGAACCGCCTCCGGCTCCTTCATGCCCTCAAGGATGAGGCGGTGCTTCAGAGGAGCAACCGCCCTCCCTCACGACCCGCGGCTGCGGTTCACGGTTCAGTCGGGCAGGAGGCGACCAGGGATTCCCGGTCGGCTGCG
>DATFFR010000007.1:0-117105 GCA_035249925.1 Actinomycetota bacterium | reverse complement strand
TATTCGAACAGATCCAAGTCGCAGCTCCTATCCGGCGCCCGTTGCCGAGCCCACGTTCTGGTTGACCCAGTCGATGATCTCCTTGGTGGGTGCTCCCGGAGTGAAGATCTCCTTGATGCCGGCCTGCTTCAACGGCTCGATGTCGGACTCGGGGATGATCCCGCCGCCGAAGACCACGATCTCCCCGGCGCCTTGCTCCTTCAAGAGCTCGACTACACGCGGGTACAGCGTCATGTGTGCACCCGACAGACAGGACAGACCGACGGCATCGACGTCCTCCTGAACCGCCGCTGCGGCGATCTGCTCGGGCGTCTGATGCAGACCCGTGTAGATGACCTCCATGCCGGCGTCGCGCAACGCCCGCGCGACGACCTTGATCCCGCGGTCGTGACCGTCCAGACCCGGTTTCGCGACCAGGATGCGCGGCCGTCCTGAAGCCATGGAGTAGTAGCTCCTCGATGCAGTGAGTGGTTGTTGCCGGTACCTTTCGACCCTAGCAGGTCACTCAGAGGGGACATCCGCTTGGACACGTCGCACGCCACCGACCATGGGATCGCCGACCCGGGCTCGTTCCAGCCGGTTGCCGACGACCTGTCCTCTCGTGATCCGCTCGGCTATCCGGATTATCGCGAGACCCTGCAACGAGCCGCCGCGCACGCCGGCGCCGACGAAGCGGTGCTTGCAGGCAAAGCGACCATCGGTGGGTTCGAGGTGGAGCTCGCGGTGTTCCAGTTCGCGTTCCTCGGCGGAAGCATGGGAGAGGTCGCCGGGGAGCGCCTAGCGCGATCCTTGGAACGCGCGGCGGAACGCAAGGTCCCCTTCGTGCTTCGCACGGCAACCGGCGGAGCCCGGATGCAGGAGGGCATGCGCTCCCTCATCCAGATGCCGAAGGTCGTAGCGGCCAGGTTGACCCTCGAGGAAGCACATCAACCCTTCATCGCGTTCCTCGGTCACCCCACAACCGGCGGAGTGCTTGCAAGCCTTGCCTCGCTGGCCGACATCACGTTTGCGCAGGTCGATGCCACTATCGGGTTCGCCGGGCCGCGGGTCGCCGAACGTGTAACGGGGCGCCCCCTCGATCCCCGTTCGCACACGGCTTCTTTCGCATTCGACAACGGCATGGTGGACGACGTCCTTCCGGCGGACGGAGCCCAAGTCGCGATCGCCGAGGTCCTCGAGTGTCTGGCCCCCGACGAGCCGGTGCGCGCGGAGTCCCCCGACAGCGCGTTGCGTCCGGCCGACGGCGATCCCTGGCGCGCCGTACAACGAGCCCGGGTTTCCACCGGCGTCGACCACGACCTGTGGGAACCATCTCGCGACGGAGGCCTATCCCACCCGTTGATCGACCACCACGTGGAACTGAACGGCGACCGCGCCGGCGCGGAGGCCGGCGATCTGCCCACCTGGCTAGCGCGGGTAGCCGGGAGGCGAGTCCTTCTGATACAGACGGGTGGGGGGCCGGTGTGGCCGAGCGGATATCGGAAGGCCATCCGCTGCGTCGATATCGCGACGCGACTCGGCATCCCGATCGTGACCTTCGTGGAGATGACCGGCGCGGATCCATCGGCGGAGTCAGAGGCGGAGGGGATAGCGCATCTCATCGCACGATTGACGGAGAAGATGCTGAAGGCGCCGGTGCCCATCCTGTCCGTCATCACAGGCGAAGGGGGCAGCGGTGGAGCATTGGCGTTCGCTACCGCCGACGTTCTCCTCGCCACGGAGGACTCCATCTTCTCGGTGATCGGTCCCGAGGCGGCGGCCGAGATCCTGTGGAAGGACGCGTCGAGGGCGCCGGAGGCCGCCCGGTTGCTGAAGCTCACGGCGCACGACCTGCTGGATCTCGGCATCGCCGACCAGGTCATCCCGAGGGGGGTTGAGTCGTTGAAACGTGCCGTCACCTATCATCTCGGACGCTTGAGCGAACGACACGATCCGGGGCAAGCCCCGGCCCTGCGCCGAGCGAGATGGAGGAACACCTGGTGACGGCTCCCGACAAACGAGCACGCAAGAAGCAACACCGTGACGAGATGCTCGCAGCGCAGCAGGCCGCGCTCTCGCGTCGGAGAAACATCCGGTTGATCGGGGTCTTGACCTTGTTGGTCCTCCTGGTCGGCGGCGCCATCTTCTTCTCGAACGATGAGCAGGACGAACCCAGCCCCCCGGCAGCGCAGGAGGAACAGGAACAGGAGCAGGACGCGGCGACGGCGGAGGCCGCGTGCGGCGCCGAGGCACCACCCCCTCCCGACCCCAAGACCAACTACAAGAAACCCCAGCAGGTGACGGAGAACGGCGTCGACTATGGAGCCGTCATCCAGACCTCCTGCGGGGAGATAGTCATCGACCTGTTGGAGGACAGGGCGCCCAAGAGCGTCAACAACTTCGTCTTCCTGGCGCGCGAGGGCTACTACGACGGATTGATCTGGCACCGGGTCGAGTCGAACTCGGTGCTCCAGACCGGAGACCCGAACGGGCAGAACGGGGTCCCCCCCGACGGTCCGGGCTACGAGATCCCCGACGAGCTACCCGAGAAGTCCAACGAGTACGTCTACGGCGTGGTGGGCATGGCGAACGCGGGACCCGGAACCGGCGGCAGCCAGTTCTTCATCGTGATCCAGAAGAACAGACCGGCCGGCTATCAGCCCTTCTACTCGATCTTCGGCGAGGTCGTCGAGGGAGAGACCGACGCGACCGAAGAGGAGATCGGGTGCAACCCGGCCGGAAGCGGCGGCATCCCCACGCTCGAGGCGATCGGTTGCCAGCCCACGAACACGGGAGCGGCAGACGGCGCGGAAGCGGTCAAACCACTCGTTCCGGTCTTCATCGAGGGTATCGAGATCACCGAAGCGTAGAGATCGCCCTCGGCCCGGGAACCTTTGCAAGCTCCCGCGCGTCGTAGTGGACATGGAACTCTCTTTACTTGCGTCGCTCGCCCGCGGATGCTTGTAGCCATGACCCGTCTGGGCTCTGCCATCGCGGCTTTTCTCGTCCTCGTCCTTGGGACGGTTCCCGCCGCGGCCCAGACCTCCGCGGTCCCTGATCTCGAGCTCAGCCTGACCGGCCCTGCCGAGACCCCGCTCGTCGGCGATCTCTTCACGCTCGAGCTCGTAGTGAGCAATTCCGGTTCCGCCGCCGCGGCCGACGTGTTCCTTTCCGATTACGCCTCGCCCGAGCTGGTTCTTCACGGAGCGGTGCCCTCAAGCCCGGACGACACCTGCTCGGAGCAAGGTTCGGGCGACGATTCCCCGCCACCCCCGGGCACGGTCGAGCCGGCCCCGGCGCCCGCTCCGGAAGGGGCGGCCCGTCCCGGGTTCTACGGAGGCGTCGACTGCTCCCTGGGCACGATGGAACCCGGCGAACGGACCACGATCCTTCTCGAGCTCGAACGGGTCGGCGCGCGCGAGACCTACAACAGCGCGTATCTGAGCTCCTCCACCCAGGAGTCCAACTACGAGAACAACTACCGCGATTTCTACATCGAGCCCGACCGCTCCAACCCTGCCGACCTCGGAGTAACGATCAGCGGGCCCGGGGAGCCGGCGATCGGCGCCACGTTCGACTACGACGTCCGGGTCACCAACAACGGACCGTCGACGGCGGACGCGGTAACGCTCGTATCGTCGATGAACGGAACCAGCATCGTGAGCATCCCAAGCGCATGTCGCCAGACCTTCGCGGATCCCAGCTACGGAGGCTACGCCGAGGTCGGCTGCGATCTGGGTTCGCTCGCCTCCGGACAGACCCTGGCCGTGTTGATAACCGTGGAGCGCTCGAGCCCATGGGAGATCTACAACAGTGCCTACGTGACCGGCTCGGGCTTCGACGAGAACTACGAGAACGACTACGCGTTCCATTCGATCCCCGCCGACCCGTCGGTTACGTCGGACCTCGGTCTCACGCTGGAGGGACCGGCAGAGCTTCCGCTGGTGGGCACCACGTTCGACATGGTGATGACCGTCACGAACTCCGGCCCCTCAGCGGCGGGAGACGTGTGGGTCAACGATTACCTCCCCGACGGTCTGGAATTCGTCGCCGCGGAACCGGCAGACCGGTGCAGCTACAACAACTTCGAGAGTTACCCGTACGCAGACGGGCCGACGGCCGCGCCCGCCGGCAGAGAGGGCGACGCGTACTACCCGATCTATGCCAACGGCCTCTACTGTGAGCTCGGCTCGATGGCTGCCGACACGTCCGAAACGGTCACGCTGAGGGTGACGCGCACGAAGGCCCGCGAGGTCTGGAACAGCGCGTGGGTCTCGAGCTCGAATCACGACCCGGTCTACGAGAACAACTACGGCGAGCTGCAACTCGGGCCGGACAAGACGAACCCGACGGACATCTCGGTGTCCCTCTCGGCCCCCGAGAAGCCCGAGGTCGGCTCGACCTTCGACGTCACGATGACGGTCGCCAACGCAGGCCCATCTGCGGCCACCAGTGTGGTCGCAACGACCCAGCTCCCGTACGGGCTCGAGTTCCAGGCTCTCTCGCCGAGCGACGCCTGCACCTACGCGGACGGAGGCATCGAGCCGCAACCCCTGGCCCCGCAGTCGGACGAGAAGGTGCCCGCCTACTATTGGGGTTTCCGCGAGGTGCGATGCGACTTCGGATCGATCCCGGCCGGCGAGACCCGCACCGCCACGGTGACAGTCTCCCGGTCGAGCGAATACGAGATCTGGACCAGCGCATGGGCCGAGACGGCCGACTACGACGTGAACTACGAGAACGACTACGCCTCGTACCTGATCGCAGGGGAGCCCTACCCCGGTGCGTGCCCCAGCAGCGGCGGGGACGTGAGCGGCACGGACGGAGCGGACACCATCGTGATCGGGGACTGCGACATCGCCACCAAGCGCGGAGCCGACACGATCGAAGCCGCGCCCACAAGCGACGGCGGCGACATGGCGATCGAGGGTGGCCGCGGTCCCGACACGATCAGGGTGCTCCTGAACGTCGAGAGCGTCGACCATCGCACGATCCACGTGGACGCCGGACCCGGCAACGACACCATCGAGCTCATCGGAGCCACCGGTGTCGGCAACGCGCGGGTGGTCCTCGAAGGCGCCGGCGGAGACGACCAGATCGTCCTGCGCCTGGCCGGGGGCGCGGCGGACCTGCAGATCGTGGCCAGGGGCCAGGACGGGCGCGATGTGATGACGTCGGTCTCCAACGGCGACACGGATGGAGCTCTCGTCGGGGCCGTGCTGAGGGGCGGTGCCGACCGCGATGTGATCGAGGGCGGCGACGGGATCGACCGGCTGTTCGGCGGGCTCTCGGTCGACCGGCTCTTCGGCGGCTTCGCCGACGACCTCCTCGACGGGGGCCGGGGCAGCGACCTCTGCCGCGGCGGTCCGGGCCGCGACTCGCTCCGGCGCTGCTAGCCCCAGGGCTCCGGGCGGAGGGGTGCTAGGCGGGTTTCAACGGGGCGAGCGATAGATCCAGCCGCTTCTCGCCGCCGACCTGCGGGAAGTGGATCGTGGCTTCGACGCCGCCGACCCCCGAGCGTGCGATCTCGAGGATGGTGCCGCGCCCCCACTTCTTGTGCTCGACCTCCTGTCCGACCTTGAACGTCTCCGGGTCCACCTCCGGCCCCGATGAAGTCGCTCGGCCCGCGCCCTTGCCTCCCGCCTGCACCTTGTCGGCGCGCGCCACGAGCTCGCCGGGGATCTCCGAGAGGAAGCGGGAGGCAGGGTTGTAGTTGAGCCCACCCCACAGGCTGCGCGACCAGGCGTTGAGAAGATAGAGACGCTCGCGCGCCCGGGTTATGCCGACGTAGCAGAGCCGCCGCTCCTCCTCGAGCTGGTCGGCATCCCCCAGCGAGCGGATATGAGGGAACACCCCTTCCTCGAGTCCGACGATGAACACGACGGGGAACTCCAGACCCTTTGCATTGTGCAGCGTCATGAAGGTGACGCCCGTCTCCTCGCCCTCCACCCGGTCGGTGTCCGTGATGAGCGCGATCTCCTCGAGGAAGCCGACCAGGGTCGGTTCCTCGGCGCGCTCGTCGTACTCGGCCCCCACGCCGGCCAGCTCGCGCAGGTTCTCCTGCCGGGACAACGACTCGAACGAGCGCTCGGACTTGAGCTCGTCCATGTATCCGGTGAGCTCCCACGCCATCTCGACGATCTCGGCGACGGGCGTGCCCGCCTCGGCCGCATCCCGGATGCGCTCGAAGAGACGGGAGGCCTCGAGGATGCCTCCCAGCGCCTTCTTAGACAGGCCCTCGGCGTCCTCCGCTTGTGCGAAGGCCTCGCCGAGGCCGATGTCTTGCCGGCGCGCGAACTCCATCAGACGGCCGAGCGAAGTGTCTCCGATCCCCCGCCGCGGTGCCTGAGCGGCGCGCGCGACGTTAACCGTGTCGAGAGGATTGACCGCGGCACGCAGCCAAGCCAGCAGGTCCTTCACCTCCTTGCGCTCGTAGAACCTCACGCCACCGACGACGCGATACGGGATCGTCTCCTTGGCGAAGATCTCCTCGAGCACACGGGATTGCGCGTTGGTCCGGTAGAAGACGGCGATGTCCTGCAGCGGATGACCTAGATCGACAAGACGCCCGACCTCGCCGGCGACCCATGCGGCCTCGTCGTGTTCGTTCTGTGCGTGATAGCGCGTGATCAGATCGCCCGATAGCGACTCGGTCCACAGAGACTTCGGCTTGCGCATGATGTTGTTCTCGATCACTGCATTCGCGGCGCTGAGGATCGTCTGCGTCGAACGGTAGTTCTGCTCTAGCGTGATGACGCGCGCCTCCGGCCAGTCCCGTTCGAAGTCGAGCAGGTTCTTGATCGTCGCCCCGCGGAACGCATAGATGCCCTGGTCGGCGTCGCCGACGACGAAGATGTTGCGGTGCTTCCCCGCTAGCAGGGTCGAGATGCGTGCCTGCGCGTGGTTCGTGTCTTGGAACTCGTCGACGAGCACGTGCTTGAACCGCGTCTGATAATGCGCCAGCACCTCGGGTTCCTTGTCGAACACCTCGACCACCCCCGATAGGAGATCGTCGAAGTCCATCGCAGAGGCCAACCGCAGACGGCTCTGATACTCCATGTAGATCTCCGCGACGGTACGCTCCCACGGGTTGCTGGTGAAGTCCGTGTACAGGCCCGGCGACATCAGCTTGTTCTTGGCGTCGGAGATCGCGATCGCGACGGCGCGCGGCGGTACCTTCTTGGGGTCGTAGTTCAGGTCCTTGAGACAGGCCTTGATCAGCCGCTCGGAGTCCGAGGCGTCGTAGATCGAGAACGACGATCGAAGGCCGAGGTGATGCGCCTCCCGCCGCAAGATCCGGACGCACGCCGAGTGGAAAGTCGAGACCCACATCTTCCGGGCAACGCTGCCGACCAACTCCTCGACCCGCCGCTTCATCTCGTCGGCGGCCTTGTTCGTGAAGGTGATGGCGATGATCTCGAAGGGCGAGATGCCGTTGTTACGGATCAAGTGGGCGATCCGGTAGGTGAGGACCCGGGTCTTGCCCGACCCAGCCCCCGCGACGACCAGCACGGGCCCGCCGGGATGCTCGACGGCCTCACGCTGCACGGGGTTGAGATCGTTCAGATAATCGGGCTCCACCCTCCGATTATCGAGCCTGGGTGAGACCCGCCCGGCGGGAGCAACGAGTCGTCTATGGGACCTTGGCGGGGCGACCGACCGGCCGCCTGGAGGTGGCTATCAAGCCACCACCCCCTGACCCCGGGCCGGCGGGTCGGGAGCCGCCGGCAGCCGGACCCGGACCGCCGCGGCATCCACGTCCTCGACCACCAGAGTCACGGCCCCGTCCCTCCACGAGTAGAGATCGCCCTCGCCTACCTCGTCGCACCGGTGCGATCCGAACGCCAGGAACGCGACCGAATCGTCGGGCAACCACCCCACCGGCTGCAGCCCGCCCAGAGCCTGGTCCAGGGAGCTCTGGCTGTCCCCGACGATGACGCCCGCCGGAGTGCCATCCTCGGTACGGCACCTGGACGAGAACATCAGATGCGTTTTCCGCGCGAACGGCGACACGGTGAAGTACGGCGCCCTATCCCCTGAATAGATCGTTTCGAGCCGCCCATCGAGCAGGTCCCGCGTCGCGTCCCCGGTCTCCTCCCCCGTGAAGATCCTGACGGTGTGAAGGTCGAGGTGGTCGGCGTGATGGCCCCTGAAATAGAGCTTGCGTCCATCGTGAGAGAACTCGAGCCCGTCGATGTACTCGGCGTTCTCGCCGCGAACGACCCTCTGGACCTCCGTACCTTCGTTCGTGGCCAGGTACAGCCCGACGTCTCCCCGCTCGTTCCGGCCCGCCACGGCGATGTGGGTGCCGGCCGGGTGGTAAGCGACGTCGAAATGCGCCTCGAGGAACGAGATATCGGTGACCCTGTCGGTCGCCACCTCCTGTTTCAAGAGGCGGGCATAGTCATGCGTCACGTACACCACCGACGTGCCGGTCGGACGCGACCACGCCAACTCCCGGTTGTCGCCCGGGACGAGACTTTCGAACGAAGCGCCGAACGCGCCGTTCGCACGGCCGGCCAGAAGCACCCGGTCTCCGCGCGGCCCCCACGCCAGGCCGAAGGCCCGGCGCTTCTCCAGGCACCGAACGGTTCCGGTCGCCGGCTCGTACGCCAGCAACTTTCCGTCCTTGAGGAACGTCAGCTGCGGCAGGCCCGGCGCTCCCCTCCACGGAGCACACCCACCCGGCAACATGGTCACCGCGGGCGGCCCGGGCGTGGGCGAAGGAGGTTCGTCCGAGGGCGGCGGCGGCTCGGACGTCTCCGGCGCGGCCCGGTCGCGCGGCGTCGAGGCGTCGCATCCGGCGACCAACACCAGAACCAACAAGAGCGCGGCCGGTCTTCTCATGCCCTGCCTCTTCACGGGTGACCCTTCACATCCTGACGACGAGCGACGCCGGGTCAAGGTTGCCCGGGGAACGACTTCGGTCCTAGCCGGCCGCTCGGGATCGCAGGGATGCGAGCAGGGAGCTCGCCCCTTTCCGCTCCGCGGCCGTCAGTCCCACCAGCAGATACAGGATGCCGTAGACGACGAAGCCCGCGACGGCCGTCCCGGCCAGGTCAAGGAGCCAGCCACCTCCGATCGCCCGATGGGTCAGCCACATCGCGCCGAGCGCCGCCACCGACGGAACGATCAGGCGCCCGTAGAGACGGTCGTACGGCTGGATGTGAACGAACCGTCTGACCAACGCGAGGCGGGCCCACTTCGACAGGGCGAACGTCACGGCGTTGGCGATGGCGGCCCCCTCCATGCCGTAGCGCGGGCACAGCCAGAAGGCGAGGCCGAGGTTGAGAGCCAGCGATCCCGCGTAGACGAGGAGATCCCAACCCGTACGGCCGACCATGATCAGAACGAAGCCCACACTGCCGGTCGCGATGTTGACGAACTGGCCGGCGATCAGGATCAGGAGAGCGGCTTCGCCCTCCGAGAAACGCGCGCCGAAGATACGCAGCGCCTCTTCGGGAGCGATCAACAACAGAAGGAACGCCGGCATCGTGGCCACGATCGTCCAGCGGGTCAGCGTCTTGAACAGCTTGTCGAGACGTTCGGTCTCGCCGCGGTTGTGCAGGTCCGCCACGAACGGGCTGAACATCAGGCTGACCGAGGTCAAGAAGAGCACGATCACCTGACCGGCTCGGAGCGCGGCCGAGTAGACGCCTACCTCGGTGTCGGTCGCGTAGCGCGTGAGGACGAAGAGGTCGGTCCAGAACAGCAGCTGAGAGAAGAGCGCCGCGGGGGCCCTCGGTCCGGCGTAGCGGAAGAGCCGGCTCATCTCCCCCGACTCCATCGGCTGCGCGTCCCAGCCTGCGCTCTCGCGCTTCCAGAAATAGCCCGCCGCGGCAGCCGCGACCACCCACGACAGCGAGTAGGCCAGCGCGCTCATCCAGCTCGTTTGCGCGACGAGCCATCCCGCCAGCATCAGGACGATCCAGACGATCGGCTGCCCGGCCCAGAAGACATAGAGGGTGTAACGCATGATCTTCAAGCCGCGCGTGGCCGACAACCAGACGTTGGCGAGGGCCAGGAACGGAAGACCGAGTGCCGCCATCTGGATCGCGAGTCGCCCGTCGCGGCCCTGCAGCGAAAACAGCTGGCGGACCTGGTCGGCCGCAAGGATCACCAGTACCGCGACCACCGCGCTGACCAGTGCGCCGATCATCGTTGCCCGGGCCACCGGAACGCGGATCCGTCCGAACCGTTGCTCCCCCACCTCGACCGCAACGTCGCGCAGGACCGCCATGTCCATCCCGGCTCGGGTCGCGAACGACACGACGAACGCGGCCTGGGTGGCCACGGTCACGACACCGAACGCGCCGGGACCCAGCGCGTTCGACATCAGGATGTTGACGACGAAGGTTGCCGCCGCCGCGACCACGATCCCGACGATGTTCTGCGACGTGCCGGAGAGGATGTTTAGGTAGTCGCTCCGGTTCCCGGAAGGTTCGGCGGCTACTCCCACTCGATGGTGCCGGGGGGCTTCGAGGTGATGTCGTAGACGACGCGGTTCACGCCGGGCACCTCGTTCACCACCCGGCTCGAGATCCTCTCCAGAAGGTCGTACGGGAGTCGCGCCCAGTCGGCGGTCATGGCGTCCTCACTCGTCACAGCTCGCAGCACGATGGGATGTCCGTACGTGCGCTCGTCCCCCATCACTCCGACCGATCGCACCGCGGGAAGGACGGCGAAGGACTGCCAGATCTCACGCAAGAGGTCGGCCCGCTTCATCTCCTCGAGAACGATGGCGTCGGCTGCACGCAACATCTCGAGTCGCTCGGCCGTGATGTCGCCGATGATGCGAACAGCCAGACCGGGCCCGGGGAAGGGCTGGCGCCAGACGATCTCCTCGGGCAGCCCCAGCTCCTCGCCCACGCGTCTGACCTCGTCCTTGAAGAGGTTGCGCAACGGCTCCACGAGCGTGAACTTCATGTCCTCGGGCAAGCCGCCGACGTTGTGGTGGCTCTTGATCTTCGCCGCATCCTTGGTACCGGACTCGATCACGTCCGGATACAAGGTCCCCTGGACCAGGAACCTGGCGTCGCCGAGCTCGTCCCGTGCAACCTCCTCGAACACCCTTATGAAGGTCTCGCCGATGATCTTGCGCTTCTGCTCGGGATCGGTGACGCCGGCAAGCTTCTCGAGGAACCGGTCGGCCGCCTTGACGTGGATCAGATCGATCTTGAGATGACGCCGGAAGGTGTCCTCGACCTGCTCTGCCTCGCCCTGCCGCAACAGACCATGGTCGACGAACACGCACGTCAGCTGGTCGCCCACCGCCCGATGCACGAGAGCGGCGGCGACCGACGAGTCGACGCCACCCGAGAGCCCGCACGCGATCCGCTCGTCTCCCACGAAGGCACGGATGGATTCGAGGGCGGTCTCGATGATCGACGTCATCGTCCACGTCGGCAGCAGGTCGCAGCCGGCGTAGAGGAAGTTCTTCAGCAGCTCCGTGCCCTTTGGCGTGTGCGCAACCTCGGGGTGGAACTGGACCCCGAACAGCCGGCGTTCGGGATCCTCGAACGCGGCCACCGGGCTGGCCGCCGTCGAGGCGGTCACGCGGAACCCGTCTGGGGCCTTCACGACGGCATCGTTGTGGCTCATCCAGACGCTTTGTTCGGGCGGGAGCTCGGAGAACAGGGTCGAGCCGGGAACCTCCACGTTGAGCACGCTCTTGCCGAACTCGGCGATGCCCGTCCGGGCGACCTCCCCCCCGAGGGTCTGCGCCATGAGTTGTTGGCCGTAGCAGATGCCCAGGACGGGTACGCCGAGCTCGAACAGTCTGGGGTCGGCCGTAGGCGCCCCCGGCGAGTGGACCGATTTCGGCCCTCCCGAAAGCACGATGCCCGCGGGTCGTCGCGCCTTGAGGTCCTCGACCGGGATGTCGTGCGGGACGATCTCCGAGTAGACGTGACACTCGCGGATCCGTCGGGCGATCAACTGGGCGTACTGAGCGCCATAGTCGACGACGAACACGGGTGCTTCCTGGGTGCTGGAGAAAGAGGGGGCCGCGCCCGTTGCGCGCCCGTCGACGGGCGACGCGGAGGGTTGTTCGGGCGGCATAAGCCACCCTACCGCGAGGCCGTGCCTCGGCCGGTGAGGCTGGTGATGTTTTGGCGCGCGAAAAGCAAGTATCGCAAGGCCGCAGGGAGCCCGAATAGTGGAGCTATTCGGGCGACTGAGAACGCCGCGAGACGCCGCCTTTTCGCCGCCAAAACGCGGCGTGTCTTGCCGGTCGAGGCACCAGCGGCTAGCGGGGTTTCCCGGCGGGCCCGGGCTTCCGGGCCTCGACGACCACGCTGAGCCCGTCGTCGTCGGATGCAACGCCCTCGTCGCGCAAGCCCGCCGAGCGCACCAGCCGGCTCGCCTTGGGCGCGAAATCATCGGACAGCTCGAGCAGTAGCCAACCACCCGGTTTCAGGAGCCGGATGGACTCCTGCACCGCGCGCCGCAGGAGGTACAACCCATCTTGTTCGTCGGTCAGCGTGTGCATCGGCTCGTGATCCCTCACCTCGGTCGGCAGGTCCTCGAGCTCGTGTGCAGGCACGTACGGAACGTGCGCGGTGATCAGATCGACCCTCCCGTCCAGCCCGGCCGGCAGGGCCCCGTACATGTCGCTTGTGCGGAAGCGCACGTTGCCGATGCCCAAACGGCGAGCGTTGCGACGTCCGTGATCGAGCGCGGTCGGGTCGATGTCGAGGGCCCAGACCTCGGCGGACGGCAGCTCGGTCCCGACCGCCAGAGCGATCGGCCCCGTC
This sequence comes from Actinomycetota bacterium, assembly GCA_035249925.1. Lineage (GTDB taxonomy): Bacteria > Actinomycetota > CADDZG01 > CADDZG01 > WHSQ01 > MB1-2. The sequence goes on along the minus strand of DATFFR010000007.1, from coordinate 104,371 downwards.
CCGGCGGCCACGTCGACAACGACGGGAGCCCGCTTTCGCCGCAGGCGGAACAGCGCTCTGTCTACGGTCAGCTCGGAGGAGGGCCGCGGAACGAAGGCCCCCGGCCACACTTTGAGATGAAGACCATAGAACTCGATCCAGCCGGTCAGGAAAGGTTGAGGCTCCCCGGCGGCGCGCCGCGCGATCAGCGCCAGGTAACGGTCCCTCGCGACCTTCGGGGGCTCGAGATCCTCGTCCAGGTCGTCCGGCGAGATCCGCAGGACCGAAGCCAGGAGCTCACGCGCCTGGTCGATGTTGACGTGGTCTTCGAAGATGTGCGTCGAGTCGTCGAGCACTCGTTCGCCCAACGCGACGAGCTGTGAGACCGTCCTCGGCTCCGACATGCGCGCATCGTACAGAGCGCGCCTCAGACTTCAGGCGAAGCGGCTCAGGACGAGCGCAACGGCTCCGGCTCGGGTTCCTCTGCAGCCGGTACCTCGATCGTGGGGCGCTCCAGCTCGGTGGACAGCACGATCGTGGTTCGGCTGCGCGCCACGCCGCGGATCGATCGGATGCGACGGAGCAGCTTCTCCATGTCCTTGTTGGTCGCGGTCCGGATCTTGATCAGATAGCAGTCCTCACCCGCGATGCGATGGAACTCGAGCACGTCGGGTTCGTCGCAGATACGGGCAACGATCGGATCGTCGGACGCGAACTCGTTGCCCTCCGACAGGGTCACCATGACGAACGCCACGTGCGGGCGGTCGAGAAGTTCGGGATCGAGTACGGCGGAGTACCCGGCGATCACGCCGCTCTGCTCCAACTTGCGCACCCGCTCGTGCACCGCCGGCCCGGACAGGCCGACCGCCTTGGCGATCGCGGCGTGAGGCATGCGTCCGTCCTGCCGGAGCAGACGAAGGATGTGACGGTCGATCTCGTCCAGGCTGACGCGAACAGAGCCGGGGGCCATCTCAGGCCACCCGGCTCTGTCGGTCGATGCCTGCGGGACGGGGGGAAACGTCCCGCTCTGACGGGGACGGGGGGGTCCCTTTGGTCAGCTGGCGGATCGAAGAAAGCGAGTTATCCAGTTGGTAGAGAACCCAGACGCTCACGAGCTCCTCCTCCTAGACCGCACGGTGGTTGCGCCAGTCATCGCCGTCCCTGCTGTCCGAGCCGAACCACAGGGCGAAAGCGTTGAGGGCAACGATCGCCGCAACGAGGATAACAAGGCTGAACTGCATAACAGCCTCCAATCTTTCGGTGAATCTAACTTCTTACAAACGAAAGTATAGGTTGGCCCGACGGTCGTGTCAAACACTTTCTTAGGCCGATACCTCACTCCACCACAGAATAGGAGGCATTGATATCCCATCACTTAAGATTCTAAAGCAGACTGCACCGATATGCACCATTTCTGCCTGTAGCGACTTCATCCCCGGTCGGTCGCCCGGAAAGAAAGAAGGCCCGGGGGCGCCCGAGCCTTCTGGAACTTCGATCTGGTTGGGCGCTAGGCGCCCATGCCCAGCCTCTGGGCGGCCTGCAGCGCCTTGCCCTCGGTCTTGAGGGCGGGGGCCACCATCACCTCGGCCTTCTGGAACTCCTTGATGTTGGCGTAGCCGCACGTTGCGAGGCTCGTACGGAGTGCGCCGAAGAGGTTCATGCGTCCGTCGTTCTCGTGCGCCGGCCCGACCAGGACCTCCTCGAGGGTGCCCAGCGTCGACGTCTTGACCCGGGCCCCCCGCGGCAGCGTGGGATGGAACGTCGCCATGCCCCAGTGGTAGCCGCGACCCGGGGCCTCCTTCGCGGCAGCCAGAGGCGAACCGATCATCACCGCGTCCGCGCCGCACGCGATCGCCTTTGCGATATCGCCGCCGGTGCGCATCCCGCCGTCGGCGATGACGTGGCAATAGCGGCCCGTCTCGTCGAGGTGCCTGATGCGTGCTCCGGCCGCATCCGCGATCGCCGTTGCCTGAGGCACGCCGAGTCCGAGAACGCCCCGCGTCGTGCAGGCCGCGCCCGGGCCCACTCCGACGAGCACCCCCATGGCTCCGGTTCGCATGAGGTGAAGCGCCGTGGAGTACGAAGCGCAGCCGCCGACGATCACCGGGATGTCGTAGGTGGAGATGAAGCGCTTCAGGTTGAGAGGTTCGGTTCTCGTCGACACGTGCTCGGCGGATACCACGGTGCCCTGGATCACGAGGATGTCGAGCTCGGCCTCGAGAGCGATCTTGTGGAAGCGCTCGACCTTCTGCGGGGTCAGCGATGCAGAAGCCGTCATGCCGGCGTCCTTGATCTCGCGGATCCGCTTGTAGATCAACTCTTCCTTGACGTCCTCTTGGTAGAGCTCCTGCATGCGCAGGGTGGCCTTCTCATCCGGAAGCTCGGCGATCTCGGCCAGCACGCTCTCAGGGTCCTCGTAGCGCGTCTGCAGGCCCTCGAGATTCAACACTGCGATGCCCCCCAGACGGCCGATCTCGATCGCCGAACGAGGCGACACGACGCCGTCCATAGCGGAAGCCATCAGGGGGAGCTCGAAGCGGAAGGCGTCGACCTCCCAGGAGATGTCCACGTCGTCGGGGTCCCGGGTCCGCCGGGAGGGAACGATCGCGATGTCGTCGAACCCATAGGCCCTCCGCCCCGACTTACCGATGCCGATCTCGATCTCCACCGAACCTCCTTGTGCCTCAGCGCCTCGGGGAAGAAGGCGAATCCCTGCTCTTGTCTCGTTCTATCACCGCCGAGAGCGAACTCAGCGGTAGTACCTGTCCTGTCTCACCAAGCGACCGGAAAGCTGGTCCTCGAGCAGCTGGATGTCCGCATCGACCATGATCCGCACAAGCTCTTCGAAGCGGACCTTGGCCTCCCACCCGAGGATCTCTCTGGCCTTAGAGGGATCCCCCTGCAGGTCGTCGACCTCGGCCGGACGGAAGTAGTTCGGGTCGATCTCGACATACCGCTCCCAGTCGAGCCCCGCGCGTTCGAACGCCAGTGCGGCGAACTCCCGGACGGTGTGGGTCTCGCCCGTGGCGATCACCAGATCGAGCGGTTCGTTGTGTTGCAGCATCAGCCACATCGCCTCGACGTACTCGGGTGCGTAGCCCCAGTCCCGCTTGGCATCGAGGTTGCCGAGGAAGAGCTTGTCCTGCATCCCCGCCTTGATCCGGGCCACCGCCCGGGTGATCTTGCGGGTGACGAAGGTCTCGCCGCGCCGGGGGCTCTCGTGGTTCATCAGGATGCCGTTGGCGGCGAACATCTCGTACGCCTCGCGGTAGTTCACGGTCGCCCAGTACGCGAAGACCTTCGCCACCCCGTAGGGGCTGCGGGGGTGGAACTGCGTCTGCTCGTTCTGAGGAGGCGGCGCCGACCCGAACATCTCCGAAGACGATGCCTGGTAGAACCTGGTATCGACCCCGGAGGCTCGGATCGCCTCGAGCATCCGCACGGTGCCCATCCCCGTCGCGTCGGCGGTGTACTCGGGGATCTCGAACGAGACCTTCACGTGCGTCTGGGCGCCCAGGTGGTAGATCTCGTCGGGCTCGAGGTCCCGGATCAGGTTGACCAGCGAGCCCGAGTCCGACAGGTCTCCGTAGTGCATGAAGAAGTGGACGCCCGACTCGTGCGGGTCCCGGTAGATGTCCTCGAGCCGCTCTGTGTTGAAAGACGACGCCCGCCGGATCAGCCCGTGGACCTCGTACCCCTTGGAGAGCAGGAGCTCGGCCAGGTAGGACCCGTCCTGACCGGTCACGCCGGTGATCAGCGCCTTCTTCATCGGAACAGGATATGCTGCCCCGGCGCTCCCCACCCCAGAGCCATCCGGGGCGGGTGAGGAGGCAGATTTCCCCACGTTGCCTTGCCTAAGCAAGCAGGTTGAGCGCTTGTGAACCACTTCACAATTGCTTGCAGATGTTTATGGGCAGCGCGAGCGGGCATAGAAGTGCAGTTATCGCGGGCAACCTTTGGAGGTAGAGGAGCTTTGTCAGAGCTTCATTTCAGTCGTACCGCGCGCCGAAAGGCGCGCCGCAGGCGGATCAGACGCCGTATCGGGGCCGTGGGCCTCGCCGCCGCCGTGCTGGGCGTCCCGGGGGCAAACCTCGGCTTGGATCTCGTCCGAGCGAGCCTCTCTCCCGACGAGACGACCCTGCAAGGCGAGCTGAAGGGCGTCACGACCAGCGAGTCCACCCAGGGACTGCTGAGGTTCAAGGGCAACCTGTTCCAGAGCCGGCCCACGCCAACGCCGTCGCCCACGGAAGAGCCCGAGCCGACGGCTCCGGTTCCCCCGCCGTCGGGACCTGTCGGCGAGATCATCTACGCGGCCGCGGCCGAGTTTGGCGTCGATGAGGCTTATCTCACTTCGGTCGCAACGTGCGAGTCCGGGCTGGACCCGGGCGCGGTCAATCCGGCGGGCTACCACGGCCTCTTCCAGTTCGACGAGTCGACGTGGGCCGCCTACGGCTACGGGTCGATCTACGACCCGGTTGCGCAGGCACGCACCGCGGCGCGGATGCTTGCCGCGGGAATGGCGAGCCGCTGGCCGAACTGCGCTTAGCGCGCCGTCATGAAGTGGTGCACGTGATCCGGCGGTAATTGTGGCGGGGCATCGCCGTGCTGTTGGAAGTAAGCGCGGACGTCCTCGGGTTGATCGTCGAACGGCAACTCGGTGAATCCGAGGTCCTTGTAGAAGCGCAAGCGCTCCGGGTGGCAACACAGATACAGCGTGCCGCCCCTTCCCGCCATCGCGGCTTGCATCAGTCGCTCTCCCAACCCCTGCCCTCTGCGATCGGACCTCACCAGAACGTCTTCGACTATGACCGTTTGGGGAGCGACCTCGATGAGCCTCACGTTGCCCACGACGGCGCCGTCGCGCGCGATGAATGCAACTCCCTTGTCGAGAACGGGATCGTCCCAATCCTCGGACTTGAAGAATTCCTCGAGGTCACCTTTGTCGTGACGCGTGGCCCGGGTGATGAACATCTAGGTTCGGTTCCCTTCGTGCTGGAGCTCTTGGGCTTTAGAACGTAGCTGCTCGAGCGCTTCTTCAGGCACGTGGACACCATGCTTGCCACCCGGCATACCCCGGTCGGGCCGCATGTCACCGTGGTAGTCGCTGCCGCCGGACACGATCAGCCGATGAGCACGTCCGAGTGCTCGGAACGGCTCCTGCTCGGGCTCGGGCATGTCCCCGTGATAGCCCTCGATCCCTGCGAGACCGACCCCGGCCAGCTCCGCTACGAACAGCTCGAGATCCTCGAACGGAAGGTTGAGCGTGAAGGGGTGAGCTAACACCGGCACGACCCCCGATCGCACCATCAGCTCGACCGCTTCGGCCGGTCGGTACAGTTTGCGCGTCAGATACGCCTTCGCTCCCTTGGCGAGGTACTCGTCGAACGCGGTCTGATAGTCCGGCACGGCACCATGTCTGACCAGCACGGCCGCGAAGTGGGGCCGGCCGATCTGGGAGCCGGGCCCACCGGCCTCGTTCTCGACCTCCTCGAACGTCACGTCGATCCCGAGCTCGTTCAATCTCTCGACCATCAACCGGTTTCGGTTGGCGCGCGCGAACTGGAGCTCGGCCAGAGCGGCAGACATCGGATTCTCGGCCTGTGGGATGAAGTACCCGAGCAGATGCATCGTGGGCCGCGCGCCGGGCGTCCACCCGCGCTCGGCAAAGTCCTCGACATCACAAGAGATCTCGACCCCCGGAACGACCTCGATGCCATGCTCCCGACCGGCCGCGATCGCCTCCGCACACCCCGCATCGTTGTCATGATCCGTAACGGCGATAGCCGTCAGTCCCGCGGCGGCAGCCTTGGCAACAAGTTCCGAAGGCGAATCGCCGCCATCCGAAACCGTCGTATGCGCATGCAGATCAATCATTGGTCTTCACCCTTAACGAGGTGTGGGCCCAAAGGCCAATCGACAACCCCAAAACCCCCAACCCGTAGCGAAGGGCCAACTCCCAGCCACCCCACCGCCAGACGCCGGTCCCAGGACAACCGAGGGAGAAACCCGCAGCCGCCGCGCAACGAGGGAGGGACCGGGTTCGGTCGGCGCAACGAGGCGCCGGAGCCGGTGCCCCACCCGGAGCGAGTCAAAACGGTTTCGAGCGGTACGGTGAGGTCCGGTCCGGCGCCGGAGCCAAACGCGCCCCGGCACACCCGACCTGATAGCGGTTTTAAGCCTCGAGGTACTTGAGCTCGATGAGCTTGTCGATGACCTTCTGGGCCGACTCCGAGACGTCTTCGGCGTCGGTGTCGCAGACGACCTCGGGATTCTCGGGTGCCTCGTAGGGGTCGTCGATGCCGGTGAAGCCCTTGATCTCGCCGGCGCGGGCCTTCGCGTACAGACCCTTGGTGTCGCGGGCCTCGCAGACCTCCAACGAGGCATCGGCGTAGATCTCGACGAAGTCCTTGATCATGGCGCGAGCCTCGTCGCGAACGGCCTTGTAGGGGGAGATCGCCGCGGTGATCACGAAGACGCCGTTGCGCTGCAGCAGGTGCGCCACGAACGCGATGCGGCGGATGTTGGTGTCCCGGTCCTCCTTGGAGAACCCGAGTCCCTTCGAGAGGTTCTCGCGCACGACGTCGCCGTCGAGGATCTCGACCGGAACGCCGGCCTCGAGGAGCTTCTCCTCGACCTCATGAGCGATAGTCGTCTTGCCCGAGCCCGACAGTCCGGTGAACCACAGGACCGCGCCGCGCTCTCTGTTCGCCTGCTTCATCGTGTGTCTCCTTCTCTTGGTGAGTGAGCGTTACTTCTTGAGGGCTGAGGTGCCTAGGGCGCCTGGAGCCGGATCTAGACCGAAGACGTCCAGGATCGTGCTGTGGACGTCCCAGAGATGCAGACCCTGCTTCTCGCCGGTGGCCTGGCCGGGGGCGTTGTTCATGATGAAGATGCCGTGCTCGGCGTGGTTGGCCTCGTCGGGACCCGTGTCGTTCTCGAACGTGTACATCGAACCGTGTCCGAGCGAGCCGACGCTGCGCCAGCGGAGCTCACCGAAGATGACGATGAGGTCCGGCGCGACGCCCTTCTGGTTCTTGTAGATCTCCTCGGGCTTGAGGGCCTTGTTGCCCATCGGGTTGCCCTCGTGGTCGACCATCGCCTCGATCTTGGCGATGAGCTCGTCGCGGACCTTCTCGTAGTCGGCCGCCGGGATGATGCCCTCGGGCTCGCGCCCCTCGACGTTCAGGAAGAGCCGGCCGTAGTAGCCGCCGTCACCCCACGCCCGGGTCTTGGACCAGTCGATCTCCATCTTGTTGATCGGGGTGATCCCTTCGGGCTCGTTGGAGAACGCGAGGTAATCCTCGGACTGGAGCCACTCGTTGAAGCACACGCCACCGACCATGGCTTTGGCGCCGTGGTCCGATACGACGAGAACGGTGGTGTCCTCGTCCGCGTGCTTGAGGATGTCGCCGATCTTCCCGTCCAGGAAGCGGTAGTACTCGCGCAGCGACTCCTTGTAGGGGTTGTCGGGCTCGTAGCGGGGATGGTTCGGATCGATGAAGCTCCAGATGCCGTGGTTGAGGCGGTCGGGCCCCATCTCGACCATCATGAAGAAGTCCCACGGCTTGTTGTTGAGCAGGTAGTCGGCCGTCTTGAACTTCATCTCGGTCATCTTGTAGGCCTCGTCCAGGATGTACTGCGTGTCGTCCGTCCTGAAGTTGCGGATGTCGAAGATGAACTCGCCGACATTGCTCTCGAGCTCCTGCTTCAACTCCTTCGGGTACGTGTATTCGGCCTGGTTGTTCGGGGTGAGGAAGCAGCCGATCTGGATCCCGTTGATGGGCTTCGGCGGGTACATCGGCGGCACGGACATGACGATGCAGTCCTTGCCGTTGTCCGACAGGATGTCCCAGACCGCCGGCTCTTTCACCTTGAACGACGTTGCGAACTCGAGACCGTCGTAGGTGTGATCCTTGCGGTTGCGGAAGCCGTAGATACCCAGCGTGCCCGGGTCCTTCGACGTCATCATGCAGGCCCATGCCGGGACCGTGATCGGCGGCACGATCGACTCGAGCGGGCCGAACATCCCGTTCTCCTTCAGCTTGGTGAGGTTCGGGATGTCACCGGCGTACTCGTCGAAGACGTGCTCCGGAGGCGCGCAGTCGAGACCGATCACCATGACGCGCTGTTTGCCACGTGCGACAACACCGTGCCGCTTACCGGCCGCCGCCTCGCTGGCGGAGGTCGCCGCCTCCTCGGCCTTCTTCTTGATCTTGTCGAGCAGACCCATGAGCTAAGCCTGAGCCTTCGCGCGCTCGGCCTCGATGAGGATGCGGGCGACCTCGGGACGGGAGAACTCGTGCGGCGGCTCCGTGCCCTCCGCAAGCATCGAGCGGACCTGGGTGCCCGAGAGGTGCACGTGGTGCGACTTGTCGTGGGGGCACGTCTTGGCCGACGCCATGCCCTCGCACTCCTTGCAGAAGAACGTGTGCTCGAACTTCAGGGGCCGGACGCCCAGCTCCTGCTCGTCGAAGCGGTCGAACATCTCCTGTGCCTCGTAGGTGCCGTAGTAGTCGCCGACACCGGCGTGGTCGCGGCCGACGATGAAGTGGGTGACGCCGTAGTTCTTGCGGAGGAGCGAGTGCCAGATCGCCTCGCGCGGCCCCCCGTAACGCATCGCGGCCGGGAACACCGACAGCAGCACGCGATCGTGCGGGTAGTAGTTCTCCATCAGGACCTCGTAACACTTCATACGAACGTCGGCCGGGATGTCGTCGCCCTTGGTCCCTCCGACGAGAGGGTGGATCAGCAAACCGTCGACACCTTCGAGAGCAACCTTGGTGAGGTACTCGTGAGCGCGGTGGATGGGGTTACGCGTCTGGAACGCGACGACGGTCTTCCACCCACGCTTCGCGATCTCGTCTCGAACCTGGACGGGTGTCCGCCGGTACTCGGAGAACTCGTGCGCGAACACGTTCTCCAGAACGGTGACCTCGCCGCCCACGTACTTGGGGCCCTGGGAGTAGATATGCGCGACGCCGGGGTGCTTGTCCTCGGTGGTCTTGAAGCACTTCTCGGCCTCGTCCTTGGCGTCGTAGGAGTAGATGTCCTCGATGTCGATGATGGCGACCGGCGTGCCCTCATGGACGATCGCCGCCCTGGTGCCGGGCTGCAGGTTGGCCAGCTCGGCCTCCGTCGGCGCCAGCGTGATCGGAAGGCTCCACGGGAGCCCATTGGCCAGACGCATCTCGTTGACGACCGAGGTGTAGTCGGCCTGAGTCATGAAGCCCCGGTTCGGGGAAACGGCACCGACGGCCAGCAGCTCGAGGTCCGATAGGACCCGGCGGGAGCCGGCCTCGATCGTGGGCAGCGAGGCGGCCTCCTCGGCCAGTGCTGCGGCCTCGTCGGTGGCGGCCATGCGAAGCTCCAGGGCTCCGCCGTGAGGGGGTATCCCGGGGACGTCTTTCAAGGTGGTCACAAGCCGACTCCAATCGCTAGACGGGCTCACTGCGAGGGAGGAGGCGAGAGAGGCACCGTAGGCGGCGCGCACTCCCAGCGCACTCCTATAACACTCTCACCCTAACAAATCCGGTGGTGGGGCGCCACTTGGCGGGGGGTCAGACGCCTCGGTTCAACAGACGCCGGTTGACGGCGTCGAGCGTGGCTCTGACGCAGGTCTCGGTCACGGGCCCGCCGCGGGTGAGCGCCGCGCCCAGGACGTCGAATTTGCTCTCCTCCTGCACCACCACCAATACGGCCTCCTGGGAGCTGACGGTAACCAGGGCGGCCGCCCGCAGCTTGAACTCGACCTCCGGGACGAGCGTTCGCACGGCTTCGAGCGTCGCCTCCGCAAGCACCTTGAGCCCGTGCGGGGTCTTCTCCGAGCTCGACTGACCGACCACCTCGCTGCCGGGAGCGCCCAGGGCGACCTCTGCCTGCGACTTCCAGCTACTCGAGGTAAGCGCCACCCGGCGCAGGGCGGGGCGAGCGGCGGCGGCGATCGGGGCGACCGGCTTCTCTTTGGCGTCGGCGTCGTCGGATTCTCCGGCGGCACTGAGAGGCCCCCTCGACAGAGCCTCCTGCTCGGCGAACTCGGCGGCCCGCTCCAACGACTCGAGGTCGCCGAAATAGGACTCCGCCTCGAGCTCGAAGACGAAGACCTGGCTCACCGGCGAGCCGAGGTCCAGGTCGGAGATGGCACTCAGGATCTGGGATTGCACGACGTCGCGATCGGTACCTACCTGGGTGAAGGCCTGGATCTCCGAAGGGCTGCCGTCGCTGCTGCGGAGGATCACGCATCCGAGGACCCCCGGCAGCTGCTTGATCAGCGATTCGAGGTCGTCGAGGTCGATCTGGCTCTGGCTCATGGTCCCCCCTGCGCTCGCCTGCGTTCACCGACTATAAGCGTCGCTTAGGGGCGGGAAAAGGGGGCAGAAGAATGCACCTGCCGAGCCTTCGTCCCGGCCGGAGCCGGTTTACAACTCAACAGGTGCAGGACGGAATCTAGGGGAGGACCCCCACCCGGCACAAGTGGCTGAGGCGAAGAATCTTCGCGTTCCGGCAGGAAGATTTCGCGTTCTCGTTGGATCGCGGGCCGAAAAAGGCGCCTGCGCCGCAGGATTCACGCCCCGGGGCTCGAATCGATAGAGGTTGCCCGGCCTGCCCCCCTATGGCAGGATGCGCCACGGCCACCCGCCCGGTAGGCAGGGACCGACCCGGTCGAGGGGTGGCGCCATGGGCAGCATGGGCAGCACCGGGTCTTCGCGGGCCTACACGACCGGCAACCGACAGGGGAGTTGCAGACGAGCATGTTGAAGCCAGGGAAACGCGCGTGGATCGCGCTGACCCTTCTGGCGACCCTTCTCGTCCCCACCGCCGGGAGCATCGCCGGCCCCCGCGAGGAGCTCCAGGAGAAGAAGGAGGCCCTCGAGGAGCTCCAGGAGCAGATCGATGCCCACGAGGCGCAGGCCAACACCCTCGAGGAAGAGGCCGATGCCATCAACGACAACATGGTGCGCCTCCGCAAGGAGCTGGCCAAGCTCGACCGCGAGATCGCCGAGATCGAGTCCGACGTCCGCACCGCTCAGGCTCGCATCGACTCGCTGCAGGCCGAGATAGACAAGCTCGAAAGGGTCGCGACCCAGCAGGCAGTCTCCCTCTACAAGAGCGGGGCGACCGAGACGCTGGATGCCCTGCTGAACGCACGGTCGCTTACGGAACTTGACAACCGGGTCGAGATGCTGGGCGTCGCCGCCCAGGAGAACACGGGGGCCCTGATCCAGTTCGGGCGCCTCCAGGTCGAGGTCGAGGCCGCCCACCAGGTCCTGTTCGACGAGAAGCAACGACTCGAGGGTGCTCACGACCGGCACGCGGCCGTGCTCGCGAGCTTGAACGAACAACACACGAAGTTGGCCGCCAAGCTCGCGGCGATCGAGGCGAAGCTCGGCGAGGAACACGCGCACGAGGGCTCGCTCGAGGACGCCATCCAAGGGATCGAGGCGACGATCCTCGAGAAGACCACCCTGCACTCGGTAGCGATCCTCGGAAAGTCCAGTCAGGGTTACATCTGGCCGCTGAACGGCGCGATCAACTCGTACTACGGACCGCGCTGGGGTCGCATGCACACCGGCCTGGACATCGACGGGACCACCGGTCAGCCGATCGTGGCGTCCAACTCCGGCACAGTCATCCTGGCGTCGTCCTACTCCGGTTACGGCAACACCGTGATCATCGACCACGGCGGCGTACAGACTCTCTACGCGCACCTCTCCTCGTACGACGTCTCCGAGGGGCAGCAGATCGCTCAAGGCAAGATCATCGGACGCGTCGGCTGCACGGGGTCGTGTACCGGCGACCACCTGCACTTCGAGGTGCGCGTCAACGGGTCGCCGGTCGACCCGCTCGACTACCTCCCGTAGGAGAGCCCCCCGCAGCGTTAGGGCACCTAGGCCACGATCTCTTTCTCGAACGCATCGAAACGGCGCGTGATGTGCATGCCCACGCGCTCGTAGAGCCGCAGAGCTCCCGTCGCGTTGCCGGAATCGAGACCGAGTCCCACCTTCGTCCAGCCCTTCTCTGCGAAGCGTGCGAACGAATGGCGTAGCAGCAGCTCGCCCGTGCCGCGCCGGCGGGCGGACTCATGGACGGCAAGATCCTGCACCCATCCCTGGCCAAGCTTCGTCGCGTTGATCGAGGCCCCTATCAAACGGCCCTGATCCAGAACGACCGGCGTGAGGTACGGGTCGAAGTCGTCGCGCTCCGCGATGCGCCGCCAGAAGTTCTCGAACGTCATCGGGCTCCAGTTCCAGTGGTTCCGGAAGGCCTGGACTATCAGCTCGAAAAGGGGCCGGGGATCGGTCGCGGGATCGAGCGAGCGCAGCTCCAGGCCGTCTGGAGCGGCCGGCGGTGGAGGCAGCTCGGCGACGTCTATCCCCATATGGAAGAAGTGCCGGACCACCGCGTAATCACGCGCCTCGAGCATCTCTCGGGCGGGCTGGTTCTGGGCCCAGATGAAGTTGCGGAGCAGAACGGGACGCTTGTCGAACCTTCGGGCCGCGGTGACGGCGGCGGCCTCGGACAGCTCGATGAGGGTCGAGCCGATCCCTCTCCCCACGTGGGTCGGCGCCGTCCACGCCTGCGCCTCCATGGCGTCGGCGGCCTCCTCGCGCGCGTTCCAAAGCTCGCCGTAGCCGACCATCGCGGTGCCATCTTCTACAACCCACGTATCGGTCTCTAGGTTGAGGTCCGGATCGTTGAGATCCTCCACTATGTCCGTTTCCGTGACCCACGCTTCCCCGCCCTCGGCCGCGTCGGCCGCGGCCATGAGTCGCGTGATCGCCGCGGCGTCTGAGACCCGCGCAGGGCGCAGCACGAGACCCGGCGACAGGCGACTTTCCAACCGACGACCTCCCTGAAAGAATCAAGCTCGACCAAGGTACCCAACCGGTGTCAGGACCTTTCTATGCCCGCACGCGTTGTGCTCGCCGACGATCACGAAGGCGTCCGTCACATGCTCCGGCTTCGGTTGCAGTTGTTGAACTGCGAGGTCGTCGGAGAGGCAGAGAACGGGCGTCAAGCGATCGCGCAGGTGCGAGAGCACCGCCCGGACATCGTCGTCATGGACCTCGAGATGCCCGAGATGAACGGCATCGACGCCACGAAGGAGATCAAGAAGGAGTGGCCCGACACGGTCGTCTACGGATATACGGCGCTGGCCCACGCTGATCGCGTCGACTTTCTGCTCGCGGCGGGAGCTTCGGCCAACTTCTTCAAGGACGACTACTCGGGCCTGATAGACGCGATCAGCCAGCACCCGGGCCCGCGCCCGAACCACACGTAAGAGAGAGGCCCGGTCCAAAGACCGGGCCTCTCATTCTCTTGCTTCTGTAGAGATGAGATGCCGCATACGCGGCATCTCACTCAGGGCAATGAGGTGCGCCTTCGGCGCATCTCATTGCCTACATCATGCCGCCCATGCCGCCCATGCCACCCATGCCGTGGTCGTGACCACCCATGGCTGCAGCGGGGTCGTTCTCCTCGGGCTTGTCGACGATCGTCGCCTCGGTGGTGAGGAAAAGGCCTGCGATCGACGCCGCGTTCTGAAGAGCCGAGCGCGTGACACGAACCGGGTCGATGATCCCGGCCGACAGCAGATCGACGTACTCGCCGGTCGCCGCGTTCAGCCCGTGACCGGGCTTCTCGTTGCGCACCCGGTCGACGACGACGCCACCCTCGAGCCCTGCGTTCTGGGCGATCCAGCGCAGCGGCGCGTCCAGCGCCTCTATGACGGAGCGCGCCCCTGCCAGCTCGTCACCCTGAAGGTCGAGGGCTTCGACGGCCTCACGCGAGCGAACCAGCGTCGCGCCACCGCCGGGGACGATGCCCTCCTCGACCGCAGCGCGGGTCGCGGAGACGGAGTCCTCGATGCGGTGCTTCTTCTCCTTGAGCTCGACCTCGGTTGCGGCGCCTACCTTCAGCACCGCGACGCCGCCCGAAAGCTTGGCGAGGCGCTCCTGCAGCTTCTCGCGGTCCCAATCGGAGTCGGTGCGGTCGATCTCGGCCTTGATCTGCTCGATCCGGCCCTTGATGTCGTCGGCGTTGCCCTCGCCCTCGACGACGGTCGTGTTGTCCTTGGTGACGACGATCTTGCGGGCGCGACCCAGCATCTCGAGTCCGACGGTCTCGAGCTTGAGGCCGATCTCCTCGGAGATGACCTGGCCGCCGGTCAGGATCGCGATGTCCTGCAGCATGGCCTTGCGGCGGTCGCCGAAGCCCGGGGCCTTGACGGCGATCGAGGTGAAGGTGCCGCGGATCTTGTTGACGACCAGCGTCGCGAGAGCCTCGCCCTCGACGTCCTCGGCGATGATAACGAGCGGCTTGCCGGACTGCATGACCTTCTCGAGCACCGGAAGCATGTCGCGCACCGTCGAGATCTTCTGCTGCGCGATCAGGATGTAGGCGTCCTCGAGGACGGCCTCCATGCGGTCCTGGTCGGTGATGAAGTAGGGCGAGATGTAGCCCTTGTCGAACTGCATACCCTCGACGAGCTCGAGCTCCATCCCGAAGGTGTTGCTCTCTTCGACGGTGATGACGCCGTCCTTGCCGACCTTGTCCATCGCCTCGGCGACCATCTCGCCGATCTCGGGGTCGTTGTTCGCGGAGATCGAAGCAACGTGCGCGATCTCGTCCCGGCCCTCGACGTCACGGGACTGGCTCTTGATGGAGTCGACCGCGGCCTCGACGGCCTTCTCGATGCCGCGCTTGATCGACATCGGGTTCGCGCCGGCCGCCACGTTCTGCAGGCCGGACTTGATCATGGCCTGCGCAAGCACGGTCGCGGTGGTAGTGCCGTCACCGGCGACGTCGTTGGTCTTGGTGGCGACCTCCTTGACGAGCTGCGCGCCCATGTTCTCCCACGGGTCCTCGAGCTCGATCTCCTTGGCGATCGTGACGCCGTCGTTCGTGATCGTGGGGGCGCCCCACTTCTTGTCGAGCACCACGTTACGGCCGCGGGGGCCGAGCGTTACTCGAACCGCGTTGGCGAGGCGGTTGACGCCCGCCTCGAGGCCACGGCGGGCCTCCTCATCGAATCTGATTAGCTTCGACATTCAGCTTCTCCTCTCGGTCCGCGCTCTTCCTTGGACGCGGACGTAGATCGTCGTTTCCTGGATGGGTGGACTAACCGACGATCGCGAGGACGTCGCGTGCCGACAGGATGAGGAGATCCTCGCCCTCGACCTTGATGTCGGTGCCGCCGTACTTCGAGTAGAGGACCTTGTCGCCCTCCTTGACGTCGACCGGGATCAGGTCGCCGGTGTCGCTGCGCTTGCCGGGACCCACCGCCAGGACGGTGCCCTCCTGGGGCTTCTCCTTGGCGGTGTCGGGGATCACGAGCCCGGACGGCAGGGTCTCGTCGCCCTCGTCGGGACGGACCAGGATGCGGTCCTCGAGAGGCTTGATCGTCTTCGTGGCAGTGGCCATTCCTTACCTCCTGCGGGGTTGTCCTGCGATTAGCACTCCAACGGTGCGAGTGCTAAGGATAGCCGCGGTGGACGCTCCCGGCAAACCGGGGCCCGAGGCGCACCACGACGGCTAGACGAGGGGCATGTTGGGATCCGGGGCGGCGTCCAGGCTGGTCGTGCGGCCGCGGCGGATCATGAACGTGGCGCAGGCGGCGACCATCGCCGCGTTGTCGGTGCACAGCTCCATGGGCGGGACGGTCATCTGGAGCCCCCGTTTGGCGCACTCGGCCGCGAGGCCCTCCCTTAGACCCGAGTTCGCGGCGACGCCGCCGCAGAGGAAGACCCTCTCTGAGCCGATGTGGTCGGCCGCGGCCATCGTCTTGGCGACCTGGATGTCCACTACGGCGGCTTGGAACGAGGCCGCGATGTCTTCGACGACCACGTCGGTGCCGGCGGCTTCGAGCTTGCGGACGTGGTTGATGACCGCCGTCTTCAGGCCCGAGTAGGACACGTCGAAGCCGGGATCGGTGGACATGGCCCTGGGAAAGCGGACCGCCTCTGGGTTCCCAAGTAGCGAGAGCCGGTCGATCTCGGGACCGCCTGGGTAGTCGAGGCCCAGGAACCGCGCCACCTTGTCGAAGGCCTCCCCTGCCGCGTCGTCGATCGTGCTGCCCAGGATGTCGTACTCGCCGTGCCCGGCGGCGTCGACGATCAGCGTGTGCCCGCCCGAGATGATCAAAGCCAGCGCCGGGAACTTGGTATTCGGATCGACGAGCAGGTTCGAGTACAGGTGAGCCTCGAGATGGTTGACGCCCACGAAGGGAACCTCGAGCACGGCCGCGATCGACTTCGCCTCGGCGACCCCTACCAGCAGCGATCCGATGAGACCCGGGCCGAGCGTCGCCGCCACTGCATCCAGGTCCCAGAAAGTGGCGTCGGCGCGAAGCAGCGCCTCGCCGATGACCGGCGTGAGGGCCTCGACGTGGGCACGCGCGGCGACCTCGGGCACGATGCCGCCGTACTCTCCGTGCAGCTCCCCCTGAGAGACGATCACGTTCGAGAGGATCTCGCGGCCCCCCTTGACGACCGAGGCAGAGGTCTCGTCGCACGACGTTTCGATCCCCAACACCAGCGTGCTGTCGTCCCACTCCTCGATCGGCAGGTCTTTCACCGCCGTCGCCGGCCCGGTGAGGATCGACTCGAAGTCGGGCGTGCCGGCCTCGGCCCCGGTCAGCGGGCGCCCCATCGGGTCGCGCGGAACGTCACTCATAGCGGTCCGCTTGCTCGAGCTCTTCTCGGATCGTCTGCAGGAGCAAGCGGTAGCCGGTGGAGGCCACGTCGGGCGCCTCCATGATGAAGGCGTCCTCGTTGGTTTCGATGTAGTAGCCCTTACGGGTCCCAACGACGGAGAAACCGAACTTGACGTACATGGCCTGCGCTACGTGATTCGAGACTCGCACCTCCAGAGAAACCACTTGTGCGCCGCGCGCGATGGCCTCTGTGATGATCGTTAGGAGCAAGCGTGTGCCGACCTTCCGCCCATGGAAGTCGGGGTCTACCGCGATGTTCGTGACATGTGCCTCGCGGCCGAGGAACATCATCCCGGAGTAACCGACGACCTCGCCGCGATGGCGCGCCACCAGATATGTGCGCGTGGTCCGCTGCGCCAGCTCGGACAGGAACAACGAAGGGCTCCATGGGCGCGGGTAGACGCGCGACTCGATCGATAGCACCTTGCGCAGATGGCGACGACGCATCTTCGTGAGCTCTATCTCGGGGACGGGCCCCGGGAGGTGATCGGGCTGTCTCGCTTGAGCCATCACGCCGACCTCGCGTCCCTCAGCCGCTCCCACTGGATCCGGCGCGCGCTCTGGCGCAGGTACAGCGGCTTGAGGTCGTAGGGAGAGTCGAAATCCTCGCGGAACAACCGCGGCAGGCTCAGCTCGACCAGCGCACGTGCGTTCGGGAACGCGTGGCTCATCGTCCCGACCTCACACACGCTACCCAGCTCCTCGAACAGGTCCCGGTAGAGCAGCGCGCCGTTCCCGACCAGCAGGACCTCTTCCGGGCGGGACGCGATCCCGATCGCGAGCTGGCCCGGCTTCTCGACCCGGTACTGCGTCATGCGCTGGATCCCGCCGGGCGACGATCGATAGAAAGCGTGGAACACCTCGTTGCGGCGGGCGTCGAGGACCGCGCAGATCGTCTTGGGCGCGTAGCGGACCTCGTACGCGACGAGGTCGAGGCTTGCCATCCCGACCATAGGGAGCGACAGCGTCTGGGCGATCGCCTTTGCCGTCGCTACTCCCACCCGCATCCCGGAGAACAGACCGGGGCCGAGGCTGACGGCCACCGCTCCCAGGTTGCGATATCCCAGGCGAGCTTCCTCGAGGCAGAACCGGATCGCCGGAAGCAGGAACTCGTTGTAGTTGGCGCCGCGCGAGACCATCGCACTGGCAACGACGCCCTGCTCGGAGCCGATGGCGACGCTGGCCTGCGGCGTCGACGTCTCGATCCCCAATACCAGCATCAGGCTTCCTCCACCTCGGCTCCCGGGTCCCCATCGTCGCGTGCGAAGGGGTCCGCCGTAACAACGAAGCGGGGTCCGGTCTCCTCGGTCGAGGCCGCGTTCAACAGCGTCTCGGCCGTGGTCCGCATCGCCTGGACCTTACGGATCCATTCGGTGCCGTGGGGGCGGAAGATCAGACATCTCTCTTCGTCCGACGACTCATCGGAGTTCTGGGCGCGGCGAAGATCCACCTCGAGATGACGCCGCGGCAGCATCGGCGCTATCGCCTCTCCCCACTCGATGAGCACGATGGCCTCCGGAGCGAGGTACTCCTCGAAGCCGAGGTCGATCACCTCCTGGAAGGAGTTGAGACGGTACACGTCGAGGTGCAGGATCGGATAGCGCCCTTCGTATTCGTGCACGATCGTGAACGTCGGACTCGTAACGCGGGCCTCGACCCCGAGCGCGATCGCCACGCCTTGGACGAACACGGTTTTGCCTGCGCCGAGATCGCCGGACAGGCTGATCACATCTCCCGGCAGGAGCACGGGCGCCAGAGACGCGCCGACGATGCGCGTCTCCTCGGCCGAGTAGGTATTGCAAACGAGGGCGCGCTGACTCACCGACTGCCCATCATCCGAAGAGTCCGAGTTGCTCGGATTCTTGCCCCGCCTGCTCGGGGGCGGACGCAGACGTGCGGCGGGTCCGAGCCTCCTCCAAGACCCTGCGCATGGTGTGGAGATCCTGACGGATCGCATCGATCGGACTCATCCCGCCGAAACGACCCCCGCGCAGAGCGGCGGCAGGATGGAAGGTGGGAACGACCACGGCGCCCCGGTAGCGGAAGAGCTGTCCGCGCGCCTTAGTGATCCCGATCGGTTGCTGGAGGATGAACCTGGTAGCGAAGTTCCCGAGCGTCACGATCACGTCGGGCCGCATGTACTCCATCTGGGCTTCCAGGTACGGCCGGCACGACTCGATCTCATCGGGGAGCGGGTCGCGATTGCCCGGAGGTCGGCATTTGACGACGTTGACGATCGCGATCGTGGACCGATCGAGACCTACCTCGCCGAGGAGTCGGTCCAGGAGCTGGCCGGCTGCCCCGACGAACGGGACCCCCTGTTGGTCCTCGTGGAAGCCCGGGCCCTCTCCGATGAAGAGGCAGTCCGAATCGAGGTTGCCGGCGGCCCAGACCACCTGGGTCCGGGACTCGCTCAACCGGCAGCGGGTGCAGCTGAGGGCTTGGCTCCGGATCGCGTCGATATCGATCCCCGGCCCCGAAACTTGCATGTGACGACAGTACAGAACCCCAGCGGCCCGCGGCGGAGGTTCAGACCAGGAGCTTGCCGGGCTGCCTCCTCATCGGGACGACGGATCTCCCAACACGTCGGTCAGGAACCGGTCAAGCATGGCGTTGAACTCCTCGTGACGCTCGAGCATCGTCATGTGCCCGGAGCGCTCGAATACCTGCAACTCGGCCTTGGGAAGGTTCTGCGCCAGATACTCGGATGCTTTCGGGATGGTGAGCCGGTCGTGGGTCCCGGTCATCACCAGAACGGGCACCGTGACGTCCGTCAGCGCGTCGGTCACGTCGTAATCCCGATACGACTTGACCAGGTCGAACAAGACGTCCGACGACGTATCGGCGGTCATGTCGTAGGTGAAATCGATCTGCTTGGCCGACGCGTGAGGGCCAAAGGCCGCGAAGGCCACGGCGAGGAAGACCGAATCCGTGGGCCGCACGATCTTGCGCAGACGCTCGATGCGATCGTGCTGACCACCCAACGCGTCCAGCGGATGGCGGATGACGCGCTCGAGCTTCGACACCACCGCTCCTCCGATGCTGGTGTCGTAAGCCGGGCGGTAGGTCGTGTTCAGAAGAACCAGGCCCTTGATCCGGGAGCCGAGCCACTCCTGGTGCGCGGCGGCGAACTGAAGCGCGATCATCCCGCCGATCGAGTGACCAACGATCACCGCTTCATCCAGCTCGGCGTCATCCAGCACCGCCTCGACATCGCCGGCGAGGTTCTCGATCGTGAAGTCCAACTCACCTTTTGGATACGAGCGACCGTGGCCACGAAGGTCGCAGAAAACCAAACGGTGTCCTCCGATGCCCGGTAGCTGGTAATGCCAGACGTCCGTGCGCAGGGCGGATCCATGGATGAACAAGGCCCCGCGCGGCGACGATGGGCCGGCTTCCTCCACGTAGATCCCCGCCCCGTCTGTCAGTCGCACGACCCGGTCGCGCTCGCCTCGGCGCTTGCCGAAGGGTTCGCCCGCCTCGGGATCGTTGCGGCGGCGCCGGTTGACGACGGATCGCTGCGCAACGAGCCCGGCGCCCACGCCGGCCGCGGCTCCGGCGAGCGCCAGGAAACCGCCCTTCCTCATGAAGCAGCCTCCTCGTTCAAGAAGATACGAGGGACGCGCGAGGGGATCCGCGTCGTCACCTCGTAGTTGATCGTCCCGATATGGATCGCGAGCTCCTCGGCCGAGACGCTATCGCCCCCATCGGGACCGATCAGCGTCGCGACGCTGCCGACCTCGACCTCGTCGGAGCCGACATCGACCATGAACTGGTCCATGCAGACGGCTCCCGAGACCCGGTACCTCACCCCGCCGATCAGCACGTCGGCGCGACCCGACAGCCTGCGGTCGTATCCGTCGGCGTATCCCGCGGTGATGGTCACGACGCGGCTGCGCTCCGGGACCGAGTAGCGAAGCCCGTAGGAGATCCCGTCGCCGGCCTCGACGATCTTCGTCATGTTGACCCGCGCCTTCAGGGCCAGTGCCGGTTGGAGCTCGACCGTCCCCAGCAGGTCGTTGCTCGGCCACAACCCGTAGGCCGCCACTCCACAACGAACCAGATCGAAATGGGTGTCGGGGGCACTCATCGTGGCGGCAGAGTTGGCCAGGTGCTTATAGCGGAGGTCGACCCCCGAGGCCTCGATCTCTTCGACGAGCCGGGTGAAGAGATCGAGCTGGTTGCGGGTGAAGGGGTGGTTCTTCACGTCGGCCACAGCCAGATGGCTCCAGGCCCCCTCGATCTCGAGGCCGGGCAGGCGCGCAAGGGTGTGGGTCGCCGTCGCGACGTCGGCCGGCGGCACACCTACACGATGCATCCCGGTGTCGAGCTTGACGTGCACGGGCATGCGTTGGTTCTTCGATCGGGCCGCGTCGGAAAGAGCGCGTGCAAATGCCTCCGTGTAGACGGTCGGGGTCAGGCCGCGATCGACCATCGTGGGTGCGGCCCCTGGAGGGGGCTCGGTGAACACGTGGATCGGCGCCTCGATGCCCGCGTCGCGCAGATGAAGGCCCTCTGCCACTCGGGCCACTCCCAGCCGAGTGGCACCGGCTTGGAGCATCGCCCGGGCACATTGAGGGTTGCCGTGGCCGTAGGCGTACCCCTTGACGACACCCATGAGCTCCGCTCCTGCGGCCCGGCTCCTGAGAGTTCGGACGTTCGTCCGTATCGCCTCGAGGTCCACCTCGACCCAGACCGGGTGTCCCCGCGCCTCTATCTCTTCCGCCGTCAGTGACATCTCAGTCAGGGTATGGGGCGCGGATCGCGGCGACGGACTCCGGCAGAGCCTCCGCCACGTCCCACGCGACCACCCCGGTCGGCCCCCTTCGACGGGCCGCGATCGCGCCGGCGACACCGTGTACGTAGCACGCCACCGCGGCGCCGGACTGTGGACCCTCGTGGTGAGCTAGCAGGGCGGCGATCGCACCGGTGAGAACGTCTCCCGTGCCTGCGGTGGCGAGCTCCGGCCCGCCGACGGGGATCGCGATCGCGCCCGCGGGACCTCGGTTCTTGCGCGGACTCTTCAACCGTCCGTCTGTCAGAACCGTCATCCCCCCGGAGGGCGCCGCGACGAGGGTGCGGTGCCCCTTGAGAACAACGGTGCACCCGAATCGTTCCGCCGCCCGCAGTGCAGCATCGGCCCGGTCGGCCAAAACGTCCGCGACGTCCACGTCGAGCAAGCGCGCCATCTCGCCCGCATGGGGCGTGAGCACGAGCGGCCATTCCCGAGCGGCGAAAAGCTCCGTCTCGTCGGCCATGACGTTCAGGGCGTCGGCATCCAGAACGACCGGAAGCTCGAGCTCTTCCAGCGCGCGCCGAACCAGCTTCCGCTGATCGTCTCCCGTGCCGAGGCCCGGGCCGATGGCCACCGCGTCGGCTCGCTCGAGGGCCCTCGACGCTCGCTCCAGCGCGTCGGGCCCAAGCACAGACCCCTCGGACGCGGTGACCTTCAGGATCTCGGGAATCGTCGCATCGGCTGCCGCTATCACCCTGTCGGTGGCGGCGAGGGTCACATATCCGGCCCCCATACGCGCGGCTCCCCGCGCCGTCAACAGAGCGGCCCCGGTCGTCCGGTTCGATCCCGCAAGACATACGACCGTTCCATGCGAGGTCTTGTGATCGCCCGGAGAGGACTGCGGGAGGCCCACGCGCGCGTCGCGTTCCTCCAGCACCCACACGCGCGCCTCTTCTACCGGGATGCCGATGTCGGCCACCTCCACGGCGGATGTCGCATCGGCGAAGAAGGTTTGGAGCTTCTCGGCCCCCAGCGCCACCGTCAGATCCGCCCGCACGGCCCCTGCCGACGGAACGTCTACGGAGACTAGTTGGGGCCGCGGCCACCAGGCTTCGACCGCATGCGCCAGGTCTGCCACCGCGGCGCGCGCCGGTCCTTCGAGCTCCCCGTAGAAACCGGTACCGAAGAGAGCGTCGACGATCACGTCCGCGTGGACATGTCGGTGCTCGTAGGGAACGGCTCGAACCCCCGCCGCCTCCAGCAAGTGCAGATGGTGAAGTGCCGCGCCTTTCGCCCCGGCGTGATCGAACGTCGTGCAGCACGTAACCCGAACTCCTTCGCGGGCCAGCACCCTGGCAACGACAAAGCCGTCGCCCCCGTTGTTGCCCTTGCCGCACACGACCGTGACGCGCTTTCCGTAGCGCCCTCCCAGTCGGCGGAGGACGGCGCGCGCCACCGCGCGTCCGGCGCGCTCCATCAGCACCGCGGCGGAGGTCCCGGCCGAGATCACGGCCTCATCGGCTTGCCGCATCTCCTCCGGGGTTACGACGGGGCGCACTAGTGCTCCTGCGCGGAGGTTCCGACAAGGTGCACTCTTAGCCTCACTCGACGGTGACGCTCTTGGCCAGGTTCCGCGGCTTGTCCGGTGAGAGCCCGCGCTCCTTGGCGATGAAGTAAGCCAGCAGCTGCAGGGGCACGGTATCCAGGATGGGGCTGAGCAGGGGCTTGGTCACCGGCACCTCGAAGAGCTCGTTCGCCAGCGACCGGGCCCGGTCGTCTCCCTGCGGAGCGATGAGGATCGTGTCGGCGCCGCGCGCCCGCACCTCCTCGACGTTCGCCAGCATCTTCTCGTACAGCGTCTTGCCGGTGAGGACCGCCACGACCGGCAAGCCTTCCTCGAGCAACGCGATGGCGCCGTGCTTCAACTCTCCGGCCGGATAGCCCTCGGCGTGGATGTACGAGATCTCCTTCAGCTTCAAGGCTCCCTCCAGAGCCACCGCGCAGCCCACCCCGCGGCCGATGAAGATGAAGTCGGTGGCGTCGACGTAGCGCTTGGCGGCGCGTTGGACCTCGCCTTGGATCGCGAGAACCTCTTCGACCTGCTCCGGCAAACGGTTCATCGCGGCAAGAGTCTCCGCGACCTTGCCCGCCGGCATGCTCTCGCGCTGCTGTGCCAGGTAGAGGGCGAAGAGATTGAGCGCCACCAGCTGAGCGAGGAACGTCTTCGTCGCCGCGACACCGATCTCCGGACCGGCGTGCGTGAAGAGGACGGCATCCGCGTCTCTGGTGATGGAAGAACCGACGACGTTCGTGATGGCGACGATCCTGGCCCCCATCTCCTTCGCGAACCGGATCGCCGCGAGGGTGTCGGCGGTCTCGCCCGACTGCGCGATCCCGATCACCAGACAGGTCTCGTCCAGGACCGGGTCTCGGTAGCGGAACTCGGAGGCGAGGTCGAGCTCGACCGGGATGCGCGTGTAGTGCTCGATCGAGTGCTTGGCGGCCATCCCGGCATGGAAAGAGGTCCCGCACGCCACCACGACGATCTTAGAGATGCGCTTGAGTGCCTCCGCGCTCCAGTGGACCTCATCCAGGCGAACCGTGCCGTCGGAATCCAAGCGGCCTCTGATCGTGTTCCTCACGACCTCGGGCTGCTCGAAGATCTCCTTCAACATGAAGTCGTCGTAGCCGCCCTTCTCCGCGGCCTCGAGATCCCATTCCACGTGCACCGTCTCCGGCGTGACCTCCTCGCCGTCGAACGCGAACACGCGCACGGAGCCGCGCATCACCTCGGCGACCTGTTGATTGTCGAGGGGGATCACGTCGCGCGTGTGGCCGAGCAGGGCCGGGATGTCGGAGGCGACGAGCCCGACGCCGTCGGCGGCGCCGACGATGATCGGAGGCTCCTGACGGGCCACAACGATGCGATCGGGTTCGTCGACCCTGATGCAGACGAGCGCGAAGGCACCCTCGAGAACGTTCACGGCTGCGAGCACGGCCTCGCGCAGCGAACAGCCGCGCTCCGCGATGATCGATTCGATCAGATGGGCCGCTACCTCGGTGTCCGTCTGGGACTCGAAGGTGTGACCCTGCTCCAGCAGCTCAGCTTTCAGGACGTCGTGGTTCTCGATGATCCCGTTGTGAACCACCGCGATCTTTCCGGAACAGTCCCGGTGAGGATGGGCGTTCTCGTCCGTCGGAGCTCCGTGCGTCGCCCACCTCGTGTGGCCGATCCCCAACGATCCCGGCAGCTCGCGGCCCTCGAGGTCGGCTTCGAGCTGACCGAGCCTCCCCGCCTTCCTGACAACGGTCATGCCACCGTCCACGACGGCAACCCCCGCCGAGTCGTAACCGCGGTACTCGAGACGCTCCATACCTTCCAGGAGGACGGGCAGAGCCGCCGAGTCACCTACATATCCAACGATCCCGCACACGGGCATCACCTCTCTCGTTCCTATGTGGGCGCGCTCGCGGCGCGCCGCTGCGGCATGGTCCGAGAGGGCCACCTCGATGCCGGTTTGTGACCCGGGATCGCTCCCGGGGTTTGTCGGCACCGTCACGACCGTGGCCGGCCGAGGGTCACCCGCCGAGTGGGAGGCGCTCTTGCTGCCGCCCTCCGAGATCCCCTACCTCGTCGACTCCCCGCCTCCACCGGGGAGCCCTGGCGCTAGATCCGGACTCGTACCGCTCCTCTCGCCTCCCAGGATACCCAGAGCAGAGGGCCTTGACCCGCCTCCAGGCGGACCCTGCCTACGCAATGGCCCGACGGACCTCGTCGGCCAACTCGGCGGCGGTGCGCCGCGCGACGTCGGCATCGGCGGCCTCGACCATGACCCTGACCACCTGCTCCGTGCCCGACGCTCGCAGCAGAACCCGGCCGTCGTCGCCCAGCGCGGCCTCGGCCGCCCGGACCCGTTCCCAGAGTCCTTCGGCCCCCTCGAGGGCGTCGCGCGAGGCAACCGGGACGTTGATCAGGACCTGGGGGAAGGGCTCGAAGACATGGGCGAGTCGCGCGAGGGTGGAGTCCGAACCGGCCACGGCCGACGCCACCTGGAGTGCCGTCAGGATGCCGTCGCCGGTGGTCGAGTGGTCCGAGAAGATCACGTGGCCGGACTGCTCACCGCCCAGAGCGGCGTCGTGGTCGATCATCCCGGCGACGACGTGCTTATCTCCGACCGCGGCACTGACCACATCGATGCCGTGATCGGCAAGCGCTCGTCTGAATCCGAGGTTGGCCATCACTGTGGCTACCAGCAGGTTGTTGCGGAGCTTGCCACTCTCTTTCATACGGAGCGCCGAAAGCGCGAGGATGCGATCCCCATCCACCTCGCCACCCTCTTCGTCGATCGCGAGCACGCGGTCGGCATCCCCGTCGAAGGCGAAGCCCATGTCGGCGCCGTGCGCAAGAACCTCACGCGCCAGGTGACTAAGATCGGTAGAGCCGCAATTCACGTTGATACGGGCGCCGTCGGGCTCCGCGTTCAACACCGTGACGTCCGCCCCGGCTTCTTTGAACGCACGCGGACCCACCTCGTAGGCCGCGCCGAACGCGCAGTCCAGAACGACGCGCACGCCTTGCAACGGTTGATCGATCGAACCCAGCAGATGGTCGATGTAATGGTCGGCCGCATCGCCGAGCTCGAGAGAAGTCCCGATGCGATCCCCCTGGGGAAGATCCGCAGGCGCGGTGGCGAGAGCCGCTTCGATGGCCTCCTCGGTGGTGGCGTCGATCTTGTACCCCTCCGCGGAGAAGAACTTGATGCCGTTATCGGGGACGGGGTTGTGGGAGGCCGAGATGACCGCACCTGTATCGGCCTTCTCGACGGTCGTGAGGAACGCCACGGCCGGGGTGGGGATGATGCCGGCGAGGCGAACCTCGACACCGGCCGAACAGAGACCTGCCACCAGCGCCGCCTCGAGCATCGGGCCGGAGAGCCGCGTATCCCGCCCCACGACCGCGACTCCGCCTTCGGCGGCCACGACCCCTGCGGCACGGCCGATGGCCAGGATCAGGTCCGGCGTGAGGTCGCGGTTCGCCACACCTCTGATCCCATCGGTACCGAACAGCTTGGCCATGCCGGGCATCTTCGCAGGTCGCACCGGCGTCTCCCCTCGGGTAGAAACGCCCCCATGACACACCTGCACGAGGTCGACCTCGCGCCTCTAGCGCCCGAAAGGTTCGAGGGTGTGCTGGGTCCCGACTGGGAGGAGTTCAAGGCCGCGATCGCAAGCGGCCGGCAATTGTTCCGGGGCCGGACCATCTGGAACGTCAACTCCACCGCGAAAGGCGGCGGGGTCGCCGAGATGCTCCGCTCCCTGCTCGCGTACGCCGAAGGCGGCGGGGTCGACACGCGCTGGGTGGTCATCAGCGGGAACCCGGAGTTCTTCCGCGTTACCAAGCGGATCCACAACAACCTGCACGGAGCCGAGGGCGACGGTGGCGACCTAGGAGCCGCCGAACGCGCCGTCTACGAACAGGCGCTCGAACCGAACGCGACCGAGATGGTCGAGTTGGTCGAAGAGGGCGACGTGGTGCTGTTGCACGATCCGCAGACGGCGGGTCTCTCCACACCCTTGAAGGAGGCCGGCGCCGTCGTGCTCTGGAGGTGTCACGTCGGGCTCGACACGCCGAACGACAAAGCCCGAGCGGCGTGGAGCTTCCTGAAACCGTTCCTCGAGACGTCCGACAGCTTCATCTTCTCGAGGGAGGCGTTCGTCTGGGACGACCTGCCCGACGAAAAGATCCAGATCGTGCCGCCTTCGATCGATGCGTTCTCACCCAAGAACCAGGACATGGCACCCGCGCAGGTGACCGCGATACTCGCGGCGGCCGGCGTAGTTCGGGACGGTGTCGGAGGCGAGGCTCCGACCTTCGTCCGGGTCGACGGCAGCGAAGACCGGGTCGATACGCCGGCCGACGTCGTGGGGGGGCCGGTCCCTGCCGACGCGCGCCTGGTCGTCCAGGTGTCGCGGTGGGACCGTCTGAAGGATCCTCTCGGCGTTATGGCCGGGTTCGTCGAACACGTTGCACCCGCGAGCGACGCGCGCCTCGTACTCGCAGGACCGGCCGTGGAGGAGGTAGCAGACGATCCTGAGGGGGCCGAGGTGCTGCAAGAGGTGATCGACGCGCGCGAGCGGGTCTCCGAGGAAGTCAGGGAGCGAGTGCATCTCGCGTGTCTGCCGATGGAGGACGGCGAGGAGAACGCCGCTCTCGTGAACGCGCTGCAGCGAAGGGCGGATGTCATCGTGCAAAAGAGCCTCGCGGAGGGCTTCGGGCTGACCGTGGCGGAGGGCATGTGGAAGGCGCGCCCCGTAGTCGCCAGCCGCATCGGGGGGATCCAGGACCAGATCGAAGACGGTAAGAGCGGCCTGTTGCTGGACGACGCTCGCGATCTAAAGGCATACGGCGCGGCAGTCCTCAGGCTGCTGGAGGATCCCGAGACGGCGGAGTCGATGGGCAGAGCAGCCAGGGAGCGCGTCCGCACCGACTTCCTCGGAGCGCGCCACCTGATGCAGTACCTCGACATCATCGAAAAGCTCCTGCGATGAACGATCGCTTCCTGCGCGCGTGTCGGGGCGAAGAGGTCGAGGCGATCCCGGTCTGGTTCATGCGCCAGGCCGGCCGCAGCTTGCCCGAATACCGCGCTCTGAAGGATCGCCACTCGATCCTCGAGCTGTGCAGGGATCCCGAGTTGGCCGCGGAGGTCACGCTGCAACCGGTCCGACGGCTGGGGGTCGACGCCGCGATCCTGTTCTCCGACATCGTCGTTCCGTTGCAGGGGATGGGAGTAGCGCTCGAGATCCAGCCGGGGGTCGGCCCGGTGATCGAGAAACCGGTCAGGACGCGCAGCGACGTCGATCGCATCGAGCAGCTCGTCCCCACGGACGACGTCGGTTTCGTCCTGGAAACGATCGCGACATTGCGCGAGGAGCTGAAGGTTCCGCTGATCGGCTTCGCCGGCGCGCCCTTCACACTTGCGAGCTATCTGATAGAGGGAGGCCCGTCGAGGACGCACGCTCGCACGAAGGCGTTGATGCAGGGAGATGCCGAGACGTGGAACGCCCTCATGGACGTACTGGCGACCAGCGTGTTGTCCTACCTGCGAGCGCAGGTGGATGCGGGAGCGCAGGCCCTACAGCTATTCGACAGCTGGGTCGGTCACCTGGATCCACAGACGTACAAGGCCCGAGTGATGCCGTGGGTGAAGCAGATCTTCGAAGGGCTGCGGCCTCTCGGAGTCCCCACGATCCACTTCGGCGTTGGCACGGGTGAGCTCCTCGGCAACATGAGCCGTACCGGTGCCGACGTGATGGGGGTCGACTGGCGCGTGCCACTCGACGCCGCGCGAACGCGGATCCCGCCCGAGATGCCGGTTCAGGGCAACCTCGACCCCGCGCTCTGTCTCGCGCCCTGGGAGGTCGTCGCGTCACGCGCACGCGATGTGCTCGAAAGAGGCGGGGGACGTGGGCACATCTTCAATCTCGGCCACGGGGTGTTACCCGAAACCGACCCGGATGTCCTCGCGCGCCTCGTCGACCTGGTCCACTCGTGGGAACCGAGGCAGGACGACGGTCCCCGATGACGAGGCAGGCCGTGTTGGTGATGGCGTACGGAACGCCGGCCGACCTCGATGACGTCGAGCGCTACTACACCGATATCCGCCACGGACGACCGCCGACCCCAGAGCTTCTCGAGCGGTTGACCGCCCGTTACCAAGCGATCGGAGGAAGGTCGCCCCTGCTCGATGTGACCGAGGCACAGGTCAAGGGCCTGGAGGAGCGTCTGCGAGGTCCCCGGGCTTATCTGGGACTGAAGCACTCGGCCCCCTTCATCACGGACGCATTGGGGCAGATCGCCTCCGACGGCGTCGACGAGCTGGTCGGCCTGGTGCTTGCGCCGCACTACTCGACGATGAGCATCGGCGATTACGAACGCCGGACGCGATCGGCGGCAACCGAGATCGGATGGGCGGGCACACTGCGCATGGTCAAGAGTTGGCACGTCGAGCCCGGCTACATCGAGTTTCTGGCCGAGGAGGTCAAGCGGTCCCTTGCATCGCTTCCTCCGGACGTCGCCGACGACGTGCTCGTCGTTTTCTCGGCACACAGCCTTCCGTCACGGATCCTGCAGGAAGGCGATCCTTATCCCCACCAGCTGACCGAGACCGCCGAAGCCGTTGCGGAGCGCGCCGGTATAGCCCGATGGCGCACCGGCTGGCAAAGCGCCGGGAGGACCGCCGATCCCTGGCTCGGCCCGGATGTCCTCGAGATCGTCGAAACCGAGGCCGCCGCCGGCACGCGCGCCCTCGTCGTCTGTCCCTGCGGCTTCGTGGCCGACCACCTCGAGGTTCTCTACGACCTCGACATCGAGGCCGCCGCGGCAGCGGCCGCCCGCGGGATCTCCCTCACCAGAACGCGCTCACCGAACGACGACCCAGTCTTCTTGGACGCCCTGGCCGCGGTAGCCCGACGGGCCCTCGGATCGTTCTGAGTTGGCACACCTCGTGGTTGTCGGTGGAGGGATCACCGGACTGACGGCGGCGTTCCGCGCCTCACAGCAGGAGGGTTTCTCGGTAACGCTCCTAGAGGCGCGGCCGGATCTCGGCGGAAAGGTCGACACGGTGGCGTTGGACGGAGCCCGCGTCGAGCTGAGCGCCGACGCGTTCCTCCCGCGCGACGACGTCCCCTTGCGCCTATGCCGCGACATCGGGATAGCCGCCGAACTCGTTGAACCATCCGACTTCGGCGGCTGGGTGTTCGGCTCCGGAGGACTGACGCCGCTCCCCGCCGGCACGGTGCTCGGCTTCCCAACCTCTCCGGGCATCGCGCTGCGCGCCAAACCGCTGTCCATCGCCGGCAGGCTCCGCGCCGCGAGCGAGATCTTCAACCGCCGGCCCCTGTCGGGACCCGACGTCTCGGTTGGATCTTTCACCCGGGCGCGCCTGGGACGGGAGGCGCTCGATCGTCTGGTCGACCCATTGCTTGCGGGAACCCGCGCCGGCGATCCGGACGAGATGAGCCTGGCCGCAGCCGTACCTCCGGTGGACGCAGCCGCACGCGCTGATCGCAGCGTTATCCGCGGGCTGGCTCGGCGCGCGGCATCGGCCCACGAGCCGCCCCGTTTCCTCGCCCCTCGCGACGGCATGCACCGGATCGTCGAAGCACTCGAAGGCGCGATATCGGACGTTGATGTACGGCGCGAGGTCCGGGTCGGGTCCATCCACCACGCCGGACAGAGCTTGACGATCGATCTCGACGGCGACGTGCTGGGCGCCGACGCCGCGATCGTGACCGCGCCGGCGCATGAGGCCGCGTCGTTGCTACGACCCCTCTCGGAAGATGCCGCCGCGGAGCTCTCGGGTATCCGCGCCGCGTCGTCGGCGGTCGTCAACCTGATCTTCCCCGCCGGCGCCGTGCGGCTGCCGCCGTCGGGCAGCGGCGTCCTGGTCCCCCGCTCGGAGGCCACCTCCATCTCGGGCTGCACATGGTTCTCCAAGAAGTGGCCCGAGGCGGCAGCCTCCGACGGCCGGTTGACGATCCGTTGCTTCGTGGGCCGGGGCATACGCGATCCGGCCCTTGATCTTTCCGACCGCGACCTCGTCGGCGTGGTGATCGAGGAGCTCAGGGCGATGTTGGGCTTCGAGGGCGGAGCGATCGCCTCCAAGGTGACCCGCTGGGATCAAGGCATGCCGGTCTATGCCGTCGGACACCTCGAACGCATCGCCCGCATAGAGGCGGCACTCGCACGCCACCCGGTAAGGCTCGCCGGGGCGAGCTACCGCGGATCGGGCATCCCGGATTGCATCGCACAGGCGGAGGCCGCCGTCAGGGGGATCGTAGAGGCGTTGCGGCGGTAGGCTCGCCGAGGGGGCAGAGGAAAGGAACAGGTGTGTCGCAACCACTCACGTTCGCCGGGTACGCGATGTTCAAGGCCTCGGGTCGCGACCCCGGCGCCGATACCGCCCGCCTCGCTTCCGAGGTGGAAGAGCTCTTCGCCAAGGCGCGGGACTCCGTCGAGGTCCGGGGCGTCTATTCCACGACCGGTTTCACCGCTCGGGCAGACGTGATGTTCTGGTTCACCTCCAACTCGTCAGATCGGATCCAGGACCTGTTGGTCGAGCTGCGTCGCACGGACCTGGGCCGGTCCTTGATCGCCGTGGATACCTGGATGGGTGTCGCGCTCCCGGCCGAGTTCGCGAAGGACCATCAACCGGCCTTCGTGAAGGGAGAGCCACCCAAGAAGTACATGACGGTCTACCCCTTCGTACGCACCCCGGAGTGGTACCTCCTCGACCCGAAGGAGCGCGGGGCTCTCCTGCGGGAGCACGGCGAGGCGGGGCGCGAGTTCGCCGATGTACTTGCCAATACCACTAGCGCGTTCGGGCTGGGTGACTTTGAATGGCTGTTGTGTTTCGAGGCCGACGGGCCCGAAAGGATCGTCGAGCTGATCCGGCGGCTGCGAGCGACCGAGGCTCGTCGCTTCACGAAGGTCGAGATCCCCTTCTATACGGGGATACGCAAGGAGCTCTCGGCGGCCGTAGAAGACGTGCGATAGGAGGAACCATGAAGCGACTCGCCGCTCTGTTGCTGGCCGCCGGACTCGTGCTCGGAGCTTGTGCCGACGACTCGTCCGGTCCCGACCCCGAGGCCAATCCCAAGGACGCCCTGATCTCGGCCTTCGAGAACCTCAGCCAGAGCGAGGGGCTGTCCATGGTGATGTCGTTCGACGCCACCACCGAGTCGATCTCGCAGCTGGACTCCATGGGCGGGGGGGACCCGATGGCAGAGGAGGACGCGCAGAAGCTCCTCGACTCGCGCCTGTCTGTGATCGCCAAGGGCGAAGGTCCGGATGCTCAGTTCGAGATGGTGGTCACCGTCGCAGGCGAGGACGACGTGACGCTCAAGGTCGTCGACAAGGTCCTCTACGTCCAGGTCGACGCCGAGGGCCTCGCCGAGACATTCGGAGCCGATACCGGTGAGCTGGACAAGGCGGAAACCGAGGCTGCCGCCGCCGGCATGGGGTTCGTGAAGCCGCTACTCGACGGAGAGTGGGTCGCGGTTACCGGCGCCGACGAGCTGGCGGAGCAGTTCGGGGCACCCGTCCAGGAGAGCGACGAGGCGAAGGCGAGTCAGCAGCAGCTCATCGAGGACATGACGAATGCCCTGCGAGACCACGCCACCGTGAACAGCGAGGGCACCGACGACGCCGGCGATCGCCTCTCGGTCGAGCTGCCACTGCGGGAGATGTATTCGAGTTTCACGAACGCCCTCCAGCAGAACCCGGCTGCGGCAGCGTTCCCGTTCGGGCAGTTGCCGCCGGAAACCGAAGTGCCGAACGAAACGATCGCTTTCGACGTGTGGGTCGAGGACGACACGGTCACGCAGCTGGCATTCGATCTCGCGCAGCTGGCGAAGTTCGAAGAGGGCGCTGAGGTCGGCGAACGTGTAGCGATCCTTCTGGAGCTGGACGAGTTCGACGGCAACGTCGAAGTCCCGGACGACGCGGTCGAGGTCTCAGCTCAAGAGATCTTCCAGGCGATCGGAGGAGCGATGATGCCGGGCATGATGGGCGGTGCCGGGGCGGGCGGCGGAACGGCTCCAGGAGCCGGCTTCGATTGCTCGCAGCTGCAGGGGGCCCCGCCGTCGGTTATCGAGCAGTTCGCCGAGGAGTGCCCCGAGCTCCAGGACCAGTAACCTCTAGAAGGTTTGACATGACCGGGGCAGACTGATCGCCCCTTGGCGTCGCGCTACTCCGAAAAGGCTCCGGACGGGCCGAAGCCTTTCCGAAGCAGTGCTCTGTGCGCGTACTCACCCGGCCCTCACCTGACCTCCAGCACTCTGGCCGAGGTGAGGCTGCTTGAGATGCGCCGACTAGGATGGCGGCATGGCCAAAACGACCTTTCCGGACCCGCTGAACGCACTTTCCAAGCTCGACACACCCAACGGTTCCTTGTCTTACTTCCGATTGGGCATCCTCGAGGAGAAGTACGGCTCGGACCTCGGCAAGATCCCGATGACGGTCAAGGTGTTCCTCGAGAACCTTGTGCGGCACGCCGGCACCGAGTTCGCCTCGGAGGACGACGTCGAGCTGCTGGCGATGTGGGGGCAGAAGCCGCTCGAGGACCGCGAGTTCTCGTTCGCGCCGGCCCGGGTGATCCTGCAGGACTTCACCGGCGTGCCCTCGGTCGTGGACCTGGCTGCCATGCGCTCCGCGATCGAGAGGGCCGGTGGAGACCCCGCCAAGGTCGACCCGCTCGTTCCCGTCGACCTCGTCGTCGATCACTCGGTGCAGGTCGACGCCTTCGCCTCCCGCTGGGCCTTCAAGTTCAACGTCGAACGGGAGTACGAGCGGAACGCCGAGCGCTACTCGCTTCTCAAGTGGGCGCAGCAAGCCTTCAACGGGTTCAGCGTGGTCCCTCCGGGGATGGGGATCGTCCACCAGGTCAACCTCGAGTATCTGGGCAAGGTCGTGAGGACCGTCGAGGGACCGGACGGCGACGTCGCGATCCCCGACACCCTCGTGGGGACCGACTCGCACACACCGATGATCAACGGACTAAGCGTCCTCGGATGGGGGGTCGGCGGGATCGAGGCCGAGGCCGCGTTGCTTGGGCAGCCGATACCCTTGGTGACGCCGAAGGTGGTCGGATTCCGCTTCTCCGGATCCCTCCAGACCGGCGTAACCGCCACCGACCTCGTGCTGACCGTCACCGAGATGCTGAGGCAGCACGGCGTGGTGGGCAAGTTCGTCGAGTTCTACGGGGACGGCCTGTCCAACCTGACCGTGTCAGACCGAGCCACGTTGTCGAACATGTCGCCCGAGTTCGGAGCCACGGCGTCGCTCTTCCCGATCGACGAGCAGACGCTCACTTATATGAAGCTGACGGGTCGGGACGAAGAGCTGATGGCGCTGGTGCGCGCCTATGCCGAGGCCCAGGGCATGTGGCGCACCGACGAGACTCCGGATCCCGAGTTCACGGAGAAGCTGGAGCTGGACCTCTCCACCGTCGTCCCGAGCCTGGCCGGTCCCCGCCGGCCTCAGGATCGCGTCGCCCTTTCCGAGGTGTGGAAGAGCTTCACCGACATCTATGAGGACGAGGCCGGGAGCAACGAGGGAGTGCCCATCCAGATCGGCCGGTTCATGGACGAAGGTGGCGACAGCGCGTGGCTCGCGAACGGCGATGCCCCCACCCCCGAAGATGACTCGCATCGGGTCGAGGAGTTGCACGACGTGAACCTGAGGCACGGTTCGGTTGTGATCGCAGCGATCACGAGCTGCACGAACACCTCCAACCCCACGGTCATGCTCGCCGCCGGTCTGCTTGCGAGGAAGGCGGCCGAGCGGGGCCTGACCAGCAAGCCCTGGGTGAAGACCAGCCTCGCCCCCGGCTCCCGCGTGGTGACGGAGTACCTCGAAGCGGCCGGAGTCGACGAGGACCTGGAGAAGCTCGGCTTCCACACCGTCGGCTACGGCTGCACGACCTGTATCGGGAACTCGGGTCCGCTGCCGCAACCGGTGGCAGATGCGATCGACGAGAACGACCTGGCGGTCGCGTCGGTCCTCTCGGGAAATCGGAACTTCGAGGGCCGTATCCATCCGCAGGTGAAGGCCAGTTACCTCGGATCTCCCCCGCTGGTTGTCGCCTACGCGCTCGCCGGCTCGATCGATATCGACCTGTCCAAAGACCCGCTCGGCGAGGACACCGACGGCAACCCCGTTTACCTGAAAGACCTGTGGCCGTCGCCGGAGGAGATCACTCAAGCGCTGAGATCCGTGACCTCTGACATGTTCGCCAAGGAATACGCCAAGGTCTTCGAGGGCGAGGAGAACTGGCGCAAGCTGCCTTCTCCGAGCGGAGCTCTATACGAGTGGGACGCCGAATCGACGTACGTGAAGGAGCCACCGTTCTTCCAGGACCTCAGCGAGGACCCGGCAGATCCGGCGGACATCACCGGCGCCCGCGTGCTTGCCGTCGTCGGGGATTCGGTGACCACCGACCACATCTCCCCCGCCGGCGCGATCCCACCGGCGTCCGCCGCGGGTGAGTATCTGCAATCCAACGGCGTAAAGCCCGAGCAGTTCAACAGCTACGGATCCCGTCGCGGCAACCACGAGGTCATGGTGCGCGGAACATTCGCCAGCATCCGCTTCCGCAACAAGCTCGCCGGCGGCAAGGAGGGGGCCTGGACGCGCCACCTGCCCGACGGCGAGGAGATGCGGATCTACGACGCGGCGACCAAGTACGCCGAAGACGACACGCCGCTGATCGTCATCGCCGGCAAGGAGTATGGGTCAGGCAGCTCGCGCGACTGGGCGGCCAAGGGCCCCAACCTGCTGGGTGTAAAGGCGGCGATCGCGGAGAGCTTCGAGCGCATCCACCGCAGCAACCTCGTCGGCATGGGCGTGCTTCCCTTGCAGTTCATAAACAACGAGAACGCCGAGTCGCTTGGACTGACCGGGGAGGAGACCTACGAGATCACCGGCATCTCAGACGGTCTCGAGCCCCACGCAGAACTGAAGGTCACCGCCACCGGCGAGGACGGCTCAACGAAGGAGTTCTCGGTCGAGTGCCGCATCGACTCCGGCGTAGAGCTCGACTACTACCGCAACGGCGGCGTATTACAGATGGTTCTACGCCGGATGCTCAAGGATTCGAAGTCATGACGGTCGCGCTCGAACAAGTGTGCATCGATGCCCACGATCCCGAACGGATCGCAAGATTCTGGGCCGAGGTCCTGGACTACGAGATCATCTACGACTCCGACAAGGATCCGGAGAACGACTCTCCCGAGCGGGAGATCGAGCTGAGCTCCACGAATGGCTCGGGCACGAATCTCCTGTTCCTCCAGAACAACGACCAGAAGAACGTGAAGAACCGCCTGCATTTCGACCTGCGCCCGGACGACCAAGACGCCGAGGTCGAGCGTGTCCTCGCGCTAGGGGCGCGCAAGGTCGACATCGGCCAGGGCCAACCGAGTTGGGTCGTTCTGGCCGATCCGGAGGGCAACGAATTCTGCATCCTGAGCGCGAAGAAGCCCAGCGAGGATTGACTCACGCAGACCACGTGGCCGAGAACCGCGCGGTGTGGGACGACTTGGCCGAGGGGTTCGCGGTCACGGGCCGCGAGCGATGGGCCGGCGACCCCGTGTGGGGCATCTGGAACATCCCCGAGAGCGACGTCTCTCTGTTGCCCGATCTAACCGACAAGGACGTCCTCGAGCTCGGCTGCGGCACCGCCTACATCTCTGCCTGGATGGCCCGCCGAGGCGCCCGAGTCGTCGGCCTCGACAACTCCGCCAAACAGCTCGCTACCGCGCGAACGCTCCAGAACGAGCACGACCTGCCCTTCCCCCTGATCCACGGCGACGCCGAGCTGGTGCCCCTCTCGGACGCGTCGTTCGACTTCGTGATCAGCGAGTACGGCGCGGCCATCTGGTGCGACCCCTACCGCTGGATCCCGGAGGCCGCTCGCCTGCTTCGACCGGGAGGCGAGCTGATGTTCCTGGCCAACGGCACCATCCTGATGCTCTGCGTCAAGGAGCTACTCGAGGAGGGCGCGGCCGACCCGACCCTGCTGCGTCGGTACTTCGGCATGCACCGCTTCGAATGGTCGGATAGCGAAGGCATCGAGTTCCACCTCGGCTACGGCGACTGGATCCGCTTGTTCCGCTCCAACGGCTTCATCGTCGAAGACCTGATAGAGCTACGCCCGGGCGAGAGCGCCACAACGACCTACGACTTCGTAGACCTGGAGTGGGCGCGCAAATGGCCGAGCGAACAGGTCTGGAAGCTCCGCAAACTCCTGGCCTGACCGTCCGCCACCGGCCGCTCCGGCGGCGGCAGGGACCTTCGTCTCCCGCGAGTACGCACCGGCGCCGGCCCCTACTACGGGGACGCGACGGCGCCGCCTGGCCGGCGGTGCCTGCTCGTTCGGCGCACGCCGGCTGGATCGACTCCAGCTTGTCGGCGTGCGCCTCAAGCCCCTCTACGGGACCACCACCGGTGCGTCCGCTGAAGTGAATTGCAGGGAGGCGCCGCCGCCTCCGCTCCAGCGCAACCACGGAAGAACCTCCCGCGATCGCGAGTTCGAGGCCGCTGATACCCCTTCGGATGAGGTCGTGCAAGGAGACAGGGAGGGGCAAGAGCCGGTTTCGAGCGGAATGGCGAGGGTCGGGCCCGCCCCAAACTGGGCGCCCGCCGGAGCGGGGTCGACGTAGCAGAACTGGTACTTGAGGCATAAAGGAAAGGGCCCCGGCAAACCGGGGCCCTTGCTTTTTCTTTAGCGCTTGGAGTACTGCGGGGCCTTGCGGGCCTTCTTGAGGCCGTACTTGCGGCGCTCCTTCTCGCGGGCGTCGCGGGTGAGGAAGCCCGCCTTCTTGAGCGCGGGGCGTAGGTCGGGGTCCATCTCGGCGAGGGCCTTCGAGATCGCGTGGCGCAGCGCGCCGGCTTGGCCGTTGGTGCCGCCGCCCTCTATCTTGCAGATGATGTCGTAGCGGCCCTCCGTCTCGGTGAGACGCAGTGGCTCGGAGATGATCATGCGGTGGGTCGCACTGGGAAAGTAATCCTCCAGCGGTCGGCCGTTGATCTCCCACTTGCCGGAGCCGGTGAAGATCCGGGCGCGACATACCGCCTCTTTACGGCGGCCGGTGGCCCGGGTCAGAAGGTCTGCCATGGCTTAGAGAACCTCCTCGACGGTGTGGGCCTGGTCGGGGTTGTGAGGGGCGGCGACGTCTCTGAGATCCAGCTCCTGCGGATCCTGCGGGCCGTGGGGATGGTCCGGGCCTGCGTAGACCTTCAGCTTCTTCAGCATGGCGCGGCCCAGGCGGTTGCTGGGGAGCATGCCCTTGACGGCCTTCTCGATCGCCATCTCCGGGCGCGTGGCCATCACCTTGGAGTAAGGCACGGAGCGCAAGCCACCCGGGTAGCCGGAATGGCGGTGCCACTCCTTCTGGGTCAGTTTGTTTCCGGTGAGCACGACCTTGGAGGCGTTCACCACGATCACGTGGTCGCCGGTATCGAGGTGCGGGGTGAACTGTGGCTTGTGCTTGCCCCGCAGGCGCTTCGCGACCTCGGACGCGAGACGGCCCAGGACGACGCCGTCGGCGTCGACCAGCCACCAGTCGCGCGTTATCTCATCAGGCTTCGTTGAGTGGGTGTTCATTCCCTACCTCGATCTGGGCCCCCGGGGGGCCGTTACCAGAGAAAGAGCAGGATAACGCATAGGTCGTCAGCCCTGGGAGGCGCCTTCGAAGGGGGCCTTCCAGGCGTCGTCGTACTCCACCGCCACGAGGCAGAGGCCGTGGGGAGGGGCCACGGGGCCGGCGGCGGCCCGGTCCCCGGCGGCCAGCACGGCGGGCACCGAATCGGGCGCGGTTCGGCCCTCCCCCACCTGGATCAGAGTGCCCACGAGCGACCGGACCATCTGTTGGATGAAGGCATTGGCGCGGGCTCGGACCCGCACCAGGTCGCCGTCGCGGGCGCAGCGGAGCTCGTACAAAAGACGCTCGGCCGACGCGTCCGGCTCGGGAACCCGCCCGAACGAGCTGAAATCGTGGGGGCCGACGAGATGGCCGGCGGCCTCGTTCATGGCCGCCACGTCCAACGCCCCGGGGTGGAACAGCGTGGTCGGAGCCAGGAACGGATCGGGCACAGGAGCCTGCAGGATGCCGTAGATATAGGTGCGCGAGCGCGCGCTGAAGCGTGCGTGGAAATCGTCGGCCGCGGAAGTAGCGGACCAGGTACAGACGGCCGGAGCGAGCATCCCGTTGAGTGCGTCACGGATACGGACGAGATCGAGGTCGTCGGGAAGGTCGGGCACGCTGACGACCTGCCCTAGGGCGTGGACGCCGGCGTCGGTGCGCCCGGCTGCGAAGGTCTTCACCTCGCCCCCCACCACGCGCCCAAGGGCCTCTTCGAGGTCGCCCTGGACCGTGCGCACGTCGGGCTGACGCGCGAAGCCGTGGAAAGGGCGTCCGTCGTACGCGAGGTCGAGCCGGAGGTTCACGGTCGAGGACCGGAGGGCCGCATCGGACTACTTATTGTCGGTCTTGTTCCCCTCCGGGACGCCCCCGGCGGAGGCATCGTGCGGCAGATTGCCCTCGTCGGCCTGTTCGGCGGCGTCGGTCGCCGCCTCGGCCGCCGTTTCGTCGGCTGCCGTTTCCGCCGCGGCCTCCTCGTCGAGCACCTCGTCGGGCGGCGACACGTCCGGACCGGTCGGGGTGCCTTCCGCCGAGGCCTGCGCCGCCTGCGAACGAGCCGGCTTGTCCTGCGGAAGGTCGTCGGCACCACGCTTGCGACGCGGTGCTCGGAGCCTGCGCTTCTTGCCGCCGGCATCCCCGTCGTCGGTCACCACCGTGGCGCGGCCCTCGTCGACCAGCTCGATCAGAGCCATGGGAGCCGAGTCACCGTTGCGAGGACCCAGCTTGAGGATGCGCGTGTAGCCACCGTTGCGGTCTTCGAAGCGGGGACCGATGTCGCTGAAGAGCTTGTGCACGATCTCGCGGTCCTCGATCACAGACAGCACCTGACGGCGGTCGTGGATGCCGCCCTTCTTGGCCTTGGTGATGAGCCGCTCCGCAAACGGACGCAGCATCTTTGCCTTCGCCTCGGTGGTCTTGATGCGCTCGTGGTCGAACAGCGACAGGGCCAGGTTCGACAGCATCTGGCGCTGGTGCGACGGTCCCGACCCGAGTCTGGGGCCCTTCTTCGGCTGCGGCATGCTAGCGCTCCTCCTCGTGACGCTGGCTGGGTTCTGCGGCGCGAGAACCACGCAAGACAAGGCCGCAGGGAGCGTGCGCACCTGGAAGGTGCGTGCGCGACTGAGAACGCAGGATTGCGTCGGTTCGCAGCCCGCAGAAACACCCTTGTGTTGCGAGGAGGAGCGCCATAGTCCTCTGCTTTCCTAGAACTCTTTGGTGCGGAGGCTCAAGCCCATCTCCTCGAGCTTGGCCTTGACCTCGTCGATGGACTTCTGTCCGAAGTTGCGGATCTCGAGCAGGTCGTCCTCGGACTTCTGGACCAGCTCGCCGAGGGTCGTGACGCCCTCGCGCTTCAGGCAGTTGTAGGACCGAACGGTGAGGTCCATGTCCTCGATCGGCTTGGCCAGGACGCCGGAGACCTCGTCCTCGCCGGGCTCCGGACCCAGGTCGAGACCCGGCCCCGCACCGACGTCGGCGAAGAGGTTGAAGAGATTGACGAGCGTGGAGCCCGCGGCCGAAAGTGCGTCGGCCGGCGAGATCGATCCGTCGGTCTCGACATCGAGGATCAAGCGGTCGTAGTTGGTCATCTGCTCGACCCGCGTCGGCTCGACCTGGTAGGTCACGCGCCTGACCGGGGAGAAGATCGCGTCGATCGGGATGCTGCCGATCGCCTCCTTGGGCGCGGTTGCCGCCGCCACGTAGCCACGACCCTGCTCGACCCGAAGCTCCATGGAGAGCGTCGCGTTCTTGTTGAGAGTTGCGATGTGGTGGTCGGGGTTCAAGAGCTCGACGCCGGCCGGCAGCTCGATGTCACCGGCGGTGACGTCGGCGGGGCCGGACACGCGCAGATGCACGTTCGTCGGCTCCTCGTTCTCGCTGCGGATGACCAGGCTCTTGAGATTGAGGACGATGTCGGTCACGTCCTCGGTCACGCCCTCTACCGTCGAGAACTCGTGGAGAACGCCGTCGATCTTCACCTGCGTCACGGCCGCGCCCGGGATCGAAGAGAGGAGCGTGCGACGCAGCGAGTTGCCGAGCGTGTAACCGAAGCCGGGCTCGAGCGGCTCGATAGTGAACTTGCGACGAACGTCCGAGATCTCCTCATCCGAGATCTGTGGACGCTGAACGATAAGCAGATCCATAAAGCTCCTCTCCTCTCCCCTGTGCGGGGCTGTTACTACTTCGAGTAGTACTCGACGATGAGCTGCTCTTGAACGGGAACGTCCATCTGGGTCCGTTCCGGCAGAGCGCGCACCTCAACTGACATCTGTTTCAAGTTCGACCCCAGCCAGTCCGGGATCTCCCTGCCCTCCGCATAGGAGGTGTTCTCGATGATGCGGCCGATCTTCTGGGATCGCCCGCGCACGGTGACCACGTCGCCCGGCTTGACGCGGAACGATGGGATGTTCACCTTGCGGCCGTTCACCTCGAAGTGACCGTGGGAAACCAGCTGGCGAGCCATCGGGCGATTCATGGCGAAACCACCCCGGTAGACAACGTTGTCGAGGCGGGTCTCGCAGATCCTCAGGAGCTCCTCGCCGGTGATGCCCTTGGAGCGAGCAGCCTCCGTGTAGTAGCTGCGGAACTGCTTCTCGAGGATCCCGTAGAAACGCTTGGCCTTCTGCTTCTCGCGGAGCTGCAGGAGGTACTCGGACTCGCGCACGCGTCCGCGGCCGTGCTCTCCGGGAGGCGGCCGACCCTTCTCGATCGGGCACTTCGGAGACTCACAGCGCGTCCCCTTCAGGAACAGCTTCGTCTTCTCGCGCCGGCACAACCGGCATACCGGTCCGGTGTACCTAGCCATTAGACGCGTCTCCTCTTACGAGGACGGCAGCCGTTGTGCGGCACCGGGGTCACGTCCTTGATACCGATGATCTCGAGACCGGAGGCCTGCAGGGAACGGATGGCGGTCTCGCGGCCGGAGCCCGGGCCCTTGACCTCGACGTCGACCCGGCGCACGCCGTGCTCCTGCGCCTTGCGGGACGCGGCCTCGGCCGCCAGCTGTGCCGCGAACGGCGTCGACTTACGCGAGCCCTTGAAGCCCACGTTGCCCGCGGAGGCCCAGGACAGGACGTTGCCCTCCATGTCGGTGATCGAGATGATCGTGTTGTTGAACGTGGACTTGATATGAGCCACGCCGTGGACGACGTTCTTCTTTTCCCTGCGGCGGGTCTTGGTCTTCTTCTTCGGAGATGCCAACTAGGTCCCTTCCTCTACTTCTTGCCGGTGGCTTTCTTCTTGCCCGCCACCGTCTTCTTCGGTCCCTTGCGGGTGCGAGCGTTCGTGTGGGTGCGCTGGCCGTGAACCGGGAGACCGCGGCGATGCCGGAGCCCCTGGTAACTGCCGATCTCGACCTTGCGCTTGATGTGCTGGTTCACCTCGCGGCGGAGGTCTCCCTCGACACGGTAGTTGGCACCGATCCACTCGCGGATACGGACGACCTCGTCGTCGGTGAGGTCGCGGACGCGCGTGGAGGGGCTGACGCGCGACGAGATGCAGGTCTCCATCGACTTCGTGCGACCGATCCCATAGATGTAGGTCAGCGCGATGTCGAGACGCTTCTCTCGAGGCAGGTCGACTCCGGCGATACGTGCCACTAGTGGACCGTCCTTTCACGTGAGGTGAGGCTGGACGAGTGAAACGCAAGGATCGCAAGGCCGCAGGGAGCGTGCGTACCTGGAAGGTACGTGCGCGACTGAGAACGCCGCGAGCCGCCGCGGCTTCGCCGTCCAGCACTCCGATGCGTGAGAGGTCGGTTCACCTATCCTCCTAGTCCCTAACCCTGGCGCTGCTTGTGGCGAGGATTGCTGCAGATCACCATCACGCGCCCGTGCCGGCGGATGATCTTGCACTTGTCACAGATCTTCTTGACGCTTGGGCGCACCTTCAATTTCCGACTCCTACTTGTAGCGGTAGACCACACGACCGCGGGTCAGGTCGTAGGGCGACAGCTCGACGAGCACCCGGTCGCCGGGCAGGATCCGGATGTAGTGCATCCGCATCTTTCCGGAGATGTGAGCCAGGACCTGATGCCCGTTGTCCAGCTCGACCTTGAACATGGCGTTGGGAAGGGGCTCGACTACGGTCCCCTCGACCTGGATGCCCTCTTCCTTGCCTGAGGAAGAGGTCTTGTCCTTGTTCTTTGCCTTCGCCACGCGCAACACCCTCGACTCGACCGACTGGACGTGGCCCACCCAAGACAAGCGCCCCTATCAGGGGCGCGCGGAACCGGGGGAAGGGCCGACGCATGAGGATACCAGGCGCGGCCCCCTCGGTCGACCCGGTTCGGGCGCATTTGCCCAGGTCGCCAGGGCGCAAACCGATCCGGAGCGTCATCAGCGGGGGCCCCGCCGGGTCAGGACCTCGTGGCCGTCGGCGGTGATGGCCACGGTGTGCTCGAAGTGGGCCGAGAGAGAACCGTCGGCGGTCACGACGGTCCAGCCGTCCGCCAGGGCCTTGGTCGCCGCGCCTCCGGCGTTCACCATGGGCTCGATCGCGAGCGTCATCCCGGGGGCTAGGATCTCGCGGCGGCCCGGCGGCCCGTAATTCGGGATCTGGGGATCCTCGTGGAGAGACCGGCCGACGCCGTGGCCGACGTACTCGCGGACTATCGAGAACCCTGCTTGCTCTGCCGTTTGCTCCACCGCGTGCCCCACGTCGCCCAACCGATTGCCGGGCCGGCACTGAGCGATCGCTGCCTCGAGGGAGGCTTCCGTGACCTTGAGCAACTCGGCGGCTTCGTCCGAGACGTCCCCGACCGGGAAGGTCCAGGCCGAATCCACGTGGAAGCCCTCGAAGTGCACCCCCACGTCGATCGTGAGGATGTCGCCGTCGTTGATCACGGTCGGCCCGGGGATGCCGTGGACGATGACCTCGTTGGGGGACGTGCAGATCGAGCCGGTGAACCCCCGGTAACCCTTGAACGAGGGGGTGGCTCCGGCCGAGGTGATGGACTCTTCGGCCAGCGCATCCAGCGCCCGTGTGGTCACTCCGGGCTTGAGGGCGGCCTCGACGCGCTCGAAAGTGCGCACCAGGATGTCGCCCCCGCGC
Source organism: Actinomycetota bacterium (assembly GCA_035249925.1). GTDB lineage: Bacteria > Actinomycetota > CADDZG01 > CADDZG01 > WHSQ01 > MB1-2. Next base: position 60,197 of record DATFFR010000007.1, on the reverse strand, counting down.
CTCATCGAGGTGATCTCCTCCGGCGACTTCTTGTAGATCACGCGCCCTGCCGGCCTAGATCGACGAGACGATGCGCGAGAAGACCTCGTCGGGCGTGCCCAAGCCGTCGATCTCGCGCAGCAGTCCCTGGTCGTCGTAGTACTTCTTGAGAGGCTCGGTTTGCTGGTGGTAGAGCCGGAGACGATTGGTCACGGTCTCGGTTTCGTGGTCATCGGTTCGCTCGATCACCTCTCCACCGCACGCGTCGCAGGTCCAGTCGTTCTCGGGCGGTGCGTCGAGGTGGTAGTTCCGACCACAGGTCGAGCAGACCCTGCGGCCGAGGATGCGCCGCAAAGACGTTTCCTCGGGAACCTCCAGCACGATGGCCGCGTCCAGCGAAGTACCGCCGTCGGCCAGGAGTGCGTCGAGCGCTCGGGCCTGGCCCACGTTCCGGGGGAACCCGTCGAGCAGGAAGCCGTCGCCGCAGTCCGCGGCGCTCAGCCGATCGGTGACGACCTCGATCGTCAGCTCGTCCGGGACCAGGCTCCCGCCGTCGACGTACTCGAGCACCTTGAGCCCGAGAGCGGTCTTACCCTTGATGGCCCACCGGAAGATCTCACCGGTGGAGATCGACGGGATCCCGTACTTCTCCGAGATCCGCGCCGACTGCGTCCCCTTGCCGGCCCCCTGGGGGCCGAAGATCACGAGTCGCACGTCTAGCCGCGCCCCGTGGCTGTCACTTCAGGAAGCCCTCGTAGTGGCGCATCATCAGCTGGGATTCGATCTGCTTCATCGTCTCGAGCGTGACGCCGACGGTGATCAGGATCGAGGTGCCACCGAAGGGCAGGGCCTGGATGTTGCCGGCGGCCAACGCGACCGACGGAAGCAGCGCGATCACGGCGATGAACAACGCGCCCGGCAGCGTGATCCGGGTCAGGATGCGGTCCAGATAATCGGCCGTTTGCCGTCCCGGCCGGATGCCCGGGATGAAACCTCCGTACTTCTTCATGTTGTCGGCAACGTCGGTCGGATTGAACGAGATCGCCGTGTAGAAGTACGCGAAGAAAACGACCATCAGGCCGTAAAGAGCCATGTAAGTGACGCTGCTCGGGTTCACCAGGTTGTTGTTTATGAAGTTCTGCACGCCCTGGTTGTGGATCACGTTCTGCAGGAGGCTCGGGATATAGAGCACGCTGGAGGCGAAGATGATCGGGATGATCCCGGCCTGGTTCACCTTCAACGGGATATAGGTCGAGCTCCCGCCGTACATCCGCCGCCCCACCACGCGTTTCGCGTATTGGACGGGGATCCTTCGTTGGCCTTGCTCCATGATCACGATGGCAACGATCACCACCAGGGCCAGGAAGCAGATGCCGAGGAAGACCCCCAGGCCCTTCTGGTCGTAGATCGCTTTCCCCTCGGACGGAAGCGTCGAGATGATCGAAGCGAAGATCAGGATCGACATGCCGTTCCCGATCCCCCGCTGGGTGATCAGCTCGCCCAGCCACATGATCAGCGCCGTGCCCGCCGTCAGCGAGATCACCACGATCATCACGTTGAACGGGGTGAAGTTCGGGATCAGGTCGACCGGTTGGCCCTGCGCGTTCTGGATCTGCCCGCGGTGGAACAGGAACGCCAAACCGGTGGATTGGAGGATCGCCAGCACCACGGTCAGATAGCGCGTCCACTGGGTGATCTTCTTGGTGCCCTGCTCCCCTTCCTTTGACCAAGCCTCGAGCTTCGGGATGACCACGGTGAGGAGCTGCATGATGATCGACGAGGTGATGTACGGCATGATCCCCAGCGCGAAGACGGCGAGCTGTGTAAGCGCCCCGCCGGAGAAGAGGTTGATGAACTGGAATACGCCTCCCTGCGCACCCCGAGCGAACTCCTGCGCCCGCTGGATGTCGATCCCCGGCGTCGGGACGTGGGCGCCGAACCTGTAGATAGCGATGATCAACAGGGTGAAGAGGATCTTCTTGCGAAGATCCGGGACCCTGAACGCGTTCGCGAACGCCTTGAGCAGGTTCACTTGCGTCCCGGCTTCCTCTTCTTGCGGGTCGGGATCTCGATCAGGTCGATGGTTCCGCCGGCCCCCTCGATCTTGGAGCGTGCGGCCTCGCTGACCGCGTGAGCCCGAACCGTAACCGCCCGGCCGATGTCACCGGTGCCGAGGATCTTGATCAGCTTGTCGCGCTTGTGGACCAGACCGGCGGCGCGCAGCTCGTCGGGACCAAACTCGGAACCGTCGAGCTGGTCCAACTCGGCGACGTTGACCGCCCCGTAGACGGTGCGGGCAGGCGGCGTGAATCCCTTGAGCTTTGGCAGTCGCCGCGCCAGCGGCATCTGGCCACCCTCGAAGAAGACGTGCACCTCGCCGCGCGCCTTCGTCCCCTTGGTCCCGCGCCCGGCGGTCTTTCCCTTTCCGGAGCCCTCGCCGCGGCCCACCCTCTTGCTCCTCTTGTGGGAGCCGGGGGCCGGCTTCAAGTCATGAGGTTTCATCAGACTTCCTCCACCTTCAACAGGTGCTGGACCGCGCGGATCATCCCTCTGATCTCGGGCTTGTCCTCGTGCACCACCGTGTGGCCAAGCCGCTTCAGACCCAGGGCGCGGATCGTCCCCTGTTGCTTGGCGCCGCGCTGGTTCGCGGACCTGACCTGGGTGAGCTTCAGCTTCGCCATATCTAATCAGTCCTTCTCGGTTACTCGTTGTGAGCGCCGGCGAGCAGGTGCCTTGGGGCAACCTCCTCGGGCGTCTTGCCTCGCCGCTTCGCCACCTTGTCGGCGGTCTGCAATGCCTTCAGCGCCTTGACCGTGGCGTGAACGATGTTGATCGGGTTGTCCGAACCGAGCGACTTCGACAGGATGTCGCGGATCCCGGAACACTCGAGGACGGCGCGCACCGGCCCCCCTGCGATGACCCCGGTACCGGGCGAGGCCGGCTTGAGGAGAACGACTCCGCCGGAGTCCTCGCCGATGATCTCGTGCGGGATGGTCTGCTGGATCAAGGGGACCTTGAAGAAGTTGCGCTTGGCCTCCTCGACGCCTTTCTGGATGGCGGCCGGGACCTCGCGGGCCTTCCCATAGCCGACCCCGACCTGACCCGCGGCGTCTCCCACGACGACCAGAGCGGTGAAGGAGAACCTGCGGCCTCCCTTGACCACCTTGGCGACGCGGTTGATCGAAACGACGCGCTCCTCGTACTGGGACCGATCGTCGTCTCGGCCTCTTCCGGGTCCTCCACCTCGTGCCATCAGCTACACACCTCTCCGTCAGACATCACAACTCCAGCCCGCCCTCGCGCGCTCCCTCGGCTACCGCCTGGACGCGTCCGTGATAGCGGAACCCGCCTCGATCGAACGTGACCTGGGTTATCCCGGCGGCCTTGGCTTTCGAGGCGACGTCCAGACCGACGTTCTTGGCTTTCTCCTTGGGTGCGCCGTCGGCTCCGGTCGCAGTGGTCGAGGACGAGACAAGGGTGCGCCCTGCGAGGTCGTCGATCACCTGCGCGTAGATATGACGGTTAGACCGATAGACAGCCAGGCGCGGTCGCTCGGCCGTGCCGGTGACCTTCTTGCGCACCCGGCGATGACGCCGGTCGAGAGACCGGAACCTGTCACTCTTAGCCATCACGCACCTGCCTTTGCTGCCTTGCCGCCCTTACGGCGGATGTACTCACCCTCGTACCGGATGCCCTTGGCCTTGTACGGCTCGGGCTTCTTGATCGCTCTGATCTCGGCGGCCGTCTGACCGACGAGCTCCTTGTCGATGCCCCGCACCGTGATCCTGGTCGGGGTGGGCACCTCGAACTCGATCCCCTTGGGGGCCACCTTCTTCACCGTGTGGGAGAAGCCGACCGCAAATTCCAGGTCGTTGCCCTGCTTGGTAGCCCGGTAGCCGACCCCGTGGATCTCGAGGCGCTTCTCATAGCCTTCGGTCACACCCTGGACCATGTTGGCCAGCAGGCTGCGCACCAGACCGTGCAGGGCGCGGACGTCCCGCTCGTCGCTCTCCCGCGACACCCGAAGCTCCCCTTCGGCGCTCTCTACGGCGATGCCCTCGGGAAGCGCGCGCTGAAGCTCGCCCTTGGGGCCGTTCACCGTGACGGTGCGCCCTACGACGCTCACCGTTACCGCGGAGGGCACCGGAACCGGGGCCTGGCCTACTCGTGACATCAGTGATCCTCCTGACGGCGCTGCTGTTCGCCCACCGAGCGAAACGCGCCACTCGCAAGGCCGCAGGGAGCGGGCGCACCTGGAAGGTGCGTTCGCGACTGAGAACGCCGCGAGGGGCCGCGTTGCAGCCGGTGGAGGACAGCGTGTGTCGTTAGGTGGGTCACCTTCATCTGCTCCTCTTAGCTTTCTGTCTCTACCAAACGTACGCCAGCACTTCGCCGCCCACCCGGGCGCGGCGCGCTTGCTTGTCGGTCATGACGCCTTGCGACGTCGAGATGATGGCCACCCCGAGCCCGCCGAGGACGCGAGGCAACTCCTGCGCTCCGCGGTAGACGCGACGGCCGGGCTTCGAGATCCTGCGGATCCCGGAGATCGCTCGCTCGCGCTCGTCCGAGTAGCGGAGGTCGATCTTGATCATCGGGTGAACGCCCTCCGTGACGACCTCCAGGCCGTTTACGTAGCCCTCGTCCAACAGGATGCGCGCGATGTTCTCCTTGATCTTGGAGGCCGGGATCAATACGTCATCGTGCATCGCGGTGGAGGCGTTGCGGATGCGCGCCAGCATGTCCGATATGGGATCCGTCATCGTCATAGTTAGCTCTCCACCTCCCTACCAGCTCGCCTTGGTGATGCCGGGGATCTCGCCGTTGTGCGCCATCTCGCGGAAGCAGAGCCGGCACAGCCCGAAGCGCTTGAAGACGGCGCGAGGACGTCCACAGCGCGCGCAGCGCGTGTACTGACGCACCTTGAACTTCGGCTTCGCCTTCGCCTTGTTGACCAGTGCCTTCTTAGCCATCTGTCCTCGCTCCTTGCTGCCTGAAGGGGAATCCAAGCGCCGCCAGAAGCGCTTTCCCTTCTTCATCGTTGTTTGCGGTGGTGACGATCGTGATGTCCATCCCCCGGGTCTGGTCGATGTCGTCGTAGTCGATCTCGGGAAAGACCAACTGCTCCGTGAGCCCGAAGTTGTAGTTGCCCCTGCCGTCGAACGAATTGGGGCTCAGGCCGCGGAAGTCCCTGATGCGGGGCAGAACGATCGACGTAAGACGGTCGATGAAGTCCCACATCCGGTCGCCCCTGATCGTCACGCTGGCGCCGACCGGCATCCCCTCGCGGATCTTGAACGTGGCGATCGACTTGCGAGCGCGACGGACCGACGGCCGCTGGCCCGTGACGTTGGTCAGGTCCTTCACGGCCCCGTCCATCAGCTTCGCGTCCTTGGCCGCGTCGCCTACGCCCATGTTGACAACGACCTTGACGGGCCGCGGCACCTGCATGACGTTCGCCAGACCGAGCTCGTCCTTCAGCTGCGCGTGCAGCTCGGAGCGAAAACGCTCCTTCAGCCTCGGCGTATATGTCGTGGTTGCTGTTGCCATATCTAGATCTCCGTTCCGCACTTCTTACAGATGCGCACCTTGCCGCCGCCTTCTTCCATCCGGTAGCCGGCGCGGGCGGCGCCGTCGGTCGGGCACACGAGGGCCACGTTCGAGATGGCGATCGCCGCTTCCTTGTGCTCGATGCCGCCCTCCTGCGAACCGCGGCGCGACATCTTGATCTTCTCGTGCCGGGTGACGCGGTTGACACCCTCGACGATCACGCGTCGTTTCTTGGGAAGAACCTCGAGCACGCGTCCGTCCGCGCCCTTGTCCTTGCCACTGATGATCTTGACCGTGTCGCCCTTCTTGATGAGTACCGGCACCTACAACACCTCCGGAGCAAGCGAGATGATCTTCATGAACCGCTTGTCTCGTAGCTCGCGTGCGACGGGTCCGAAGATGCGCGTGCCTCGCGGCTGCATCTGGCCGTCGACGATGACCACCGCGTTGTCGTCGAACTTGATGTAGGAGCCGTCGCCACGTCTGCGCTCCTTGGCGGTGCGCACCACGACGGCCTTCACCACGTCCGACTTCTTCACCGCGCCGCCGGGGATCGCATCCTTCACGGTGCACACGACGAGATCACCCACGCCGGCGTAGCGACGGCGCGATCCGCCCAGCACCTTGATGACCAGAACCTCTCTGGCCCCGGTGTTGTCTGCCACCCTGCAGCGCGTTTCCTGTTGAATCATTTGGCTTTCTCGACTATCTCGACGACTCTCCAGCGCTTCGTCTTGGACAGCGGCCGCGTCTCCATCACGCGAACGGTGTCGCCGACATGAGCCTCGTTGGCCTCGTCGTGTGCCTTCAGGTGCTTGTGCCGGCGCACGATCTTCTTGTAGGTCGAGTGCGAGGCGGCATCGCGGACCTCGACCACGACGGTCTTGTCCATCGCATCGGAGATCACGCGCCCGATCTCGCCCTTGCGCTTGGCCCGCACCTGCTCGGTCTCGTTCATGCTCATGTCAGTTCCCTGTCTCCACTTAGCTCCCGCTCGCGCAGGACCGTTTTGAGCCGGGCGACGTCTCTACGCAACTCGCCCAGCCGCTTGTAGTTGTCGAGCTGGCCCGTCGCGTTCTGGAAACGCAGGTTGAACAGCTCCTCTTTGACCTCGCCCAACTTCGTCTGCAGCTCGTCGACCGTCAGCTCTCTCAGCTCGGCCCCCTTGAGACGCGCCATGGCTTACTGCACCTCCAGCGGTTGCTCGCGCGATACGAAGCGGCACTTGATCGGCAGCTTGTGCGCCGCCAGCCGGATGGCTTCACGGGCGAGAGGCTCGGGGATACCGGCGATCTCGAACATGACGCGACCCGGCTTCACGACGGCGACCCACCCCTCGGGGTTTCCCTTACCGGAGCCCTGACGGGTCTCGGCCGGCTTCTTCGTGTAGGGCTTGTCGGGGAAGACGTTGATCCAGACCTTTCCGCCTCGACGGATGTGCCTGGTCATGGCGATACGGGCGGCCTCGATCTGCCGGTTCGAGATCCACCCCGGCTCGACGGCCATCAGGCCGTAGTCCCCGAAGTTCACCGTCGTCCCGCCCTTGGCCTTGCCACGCATGCGGCCGCGCTGCTGCTTGCGGTGCTTGACCTTCTTCGGCTGAAGCATCAGTGGCCTCCTCCGTGACGCTGTCGGCCCGTGCCGAGCGAAAAGCGCGCCAGGCAAGGCCGCAGGGAGCGGGCGCACCTGGAGGGTGCGTTCGCGACTGAGAACGCCGCATGGCGCTGCTTTGCAGCCGGCACGGTGCCTACTTGTGTTGCGGAGGGGGTCACCGCTTGTCACCGCCTTCGGGAGTCGGACCGCCGGGAGCGGTCGTGTCCTCGGTCGGGCTGGTTGTGCCGGTCTGTTCGGCGGCCGTGGCGGAGGCATCCTCGGTCTTAGCCGTGCCCTTCTCCCGCTCGTCGCCCTTCTTGGCGTCTGCGACGGCCTCGCCGGTGGCGACAGAGCCTGCCTCGGCTCCGGCCGCAGCGGCTGCTTCCTTCTGACCGGGCGACGGCGATGCCGCCTTGCCGGCGGTCGAGGTAGCCCCGGCCTTGGTCGAGCGAGCCTTGCGGGCCCGATCGTCGGCGCCGCGGCCGACCGTCTCGCCGGCCGCCAGGGCGGCCTCGCGACGGAGCCGGGCAGAATCCCTGGCCGATGCGTAGATGTCCTGGAACGGACCCTTGTAGATCCAGACCTTCACGCCGATACGCCCGAACGTCGTCTTGGCCTCGGAGAACCCGTAATCGATGTCAGCGCGCAGCGTGTGCAGCGGCATCTGACCTTCGATGTACCACTCGGTACGGCTCATCTCGGCGCCACCGAGGCGGCCGCCGCACTGAACTCGGACGCCCTTGGCGCCATGCCGCATCGCGGTCCCGACCGCCTTCTTCATGGCGCGACGGAAAGACACGCGACTGGCGAGCTGCTCGGCAACGCCCTGCGCGATCAGCTGAGCGTCCAGCTCCGGCTGCTTGACCTCGATGATGTTCAGGCGAACGTCGGTCGGCTTGCCGTAGATCTTGCTCTCCATCTCCTCGAGCTTCGAGCGCAGGCGCTCGGCCTCGGAGCCGCGGCGGCCGATCACGATGCCCGGGCGCGCGGTGTGCGCGTCGATCCGGACCCGCTCACGGGTGCGCTCGATGTCGATGCGGCTGATCCCGGCATGCGGGAGCTGCCCCAGGAGGTACTCCCGGATACGGAGATCCGCCTCCAGGTAGTCGCGGTACTGCTTCTCGGTGAACCATCGCGACTTCCAGTCGGTGTGGATACCGAGGCGGAAGCCGTAAGGGTGAACCTTCTGGCCCATTACTCGTCCTTCCCCTCGGTCTTCTTCTTAGTGGTCTTCTTGGCCGTCGTTTTCTTAGCTGTGGTCTTCTTCGCAGTCGTCTTCTTGACCGTGGTCTTCTTCGCAGCGGTCTTCTTGGCCGTGGTCTTTTTCGCCGTCGCCTTCTTGGCCGTTGTCCTCTTGGCGGTCGTCTTCTTCGAGGTCTTCTCCGGGGTCGCCTCGGTTGCCTCGCCTGCGGTGTCCTTGCGGCCAGCCGTCCGCTTGGTCGCAGGCCGCTCGGGAAGCAGGATCTCTTCCTGACGCCCAACCACGATCGACACGTGACAGGTCCGCTTGCGGATGCGAGTCGCGCGGCCCTGCGCCCGCGGCCGGAACCGCTTGAGGGTGGGCCCCTCGTCGACCCAGGCACGGGCAACCACCAGCTCGTCGCCGGGAAGGCTGCGGTTGTGCTCGGCGTTGGCGATCGCCGACTCGAGCACCTTGCCCACGACCGGCGAAGCCCCTCGGGGCGTGAACCTCAGCACCCTCCGAGCGTCGTCGACGTGCCGGCCACGGATCAGATCAACGACCTGCCGCGCCTTGGTCGGCGACATCCGGATGAATCGCGCCGTGGCGATCGCTTCTTGAGCGTCTGGAGCTATACGTCGTGCCATCACTTCGCCCTTGTCGTTCGTTCGGCCGAGCCACCGTGGGTGCGGAACGCACGTGTTGGAGCGAACTCACCCAGCTTGTGGCCGACCATCGACTCGGTGACGTAGACCGGGACGTGCTTGCGCCCATCGTGGACTGCGATCGTGTGCCCGACCATCTCGGGGATCACAGTCGAGCGGCGCGACCAGGTCTTGATCACGCGCTTCTCGTTCTTCTTGTTCATCTCCGACACCTTGATCAGCAGGTGGTCGTCGACGAACGGGCCCTTCTTAAGACTGCGCGGCAACTAAATCGCCTCCGGGGTGGGCGGGGGGTTCAAGGACGTAAGCAAACGTGGATCCACTTCTAGCGGCCTCTCTTCTTGCTGCGACGGCGGCGGACGATCATCTGGTCCGACGCCTTCTTCTTGCGGGTGCGTCCCTCGGGCTGGCCCCAGGGCGAGACCGGGTGACGGCCACCGGAGGACTTACCCTCTCCACCACCCAGGGGGTGGTCGACCGGGTTCATCGCCACGCCGCGCACGGACGGACGCTTGTTCTTCCAGCGGGCGCGGCCCGCCTTGCCGACCGATATCAGCTCGGCCTCGGCGTTGCCGACCTCGCCGACGGTCGCACGGCAGTCCAGCTGGACCATGCGCATCTCACCCGAGGGGAGACGCAGGGTAGCGCGCCGTCCTTCCTTGGCGATCAGCTGTACGGACGAGCCCGCGGAGCGCGCCATCTTGCCGCCGGCGCCGGGCTTGAGCTCGACGTTGTGAACCACCGTACCGACCGGGATGTTCCGAAGCGGAAGAGCGTTGCCCGGACGGATATCGGCGCCGGGACCCGACTGGATCACGTCGCCCACCTTCACCCGGTTGGGCATGAGGATGTATCGCTTCTCACCGTCCTTGTAATGGAGGAGCGCGATCCGGGCGTTGCGGTTCGGGTCGTACTCGATGTGAGCGACCTTGGCCGGCACGCCGTCCTTGTTGCGCTTGAAGTCGATCACCCGGTAGCGCGTCTTGTTGCCGCCGCCCTGGTGCCGCGTCGTGACCCGTCCGTTGTTGTTCCGGCCCGCCTTCTTGGGGTTGGGTTGTACGAGCCGCTTCTCGGGCTCGGTCCGGGTCAACTCGGAGTAGTCCGCGGTCGACTGGAACCGGCGGCCCGGCGATGTCGGCTTCGCTTTACGGATTGGCATATCTATCTGCTCCCTAAGCCTGCTGCTCGAAGATCTCGATCTTGTCGCCCTCGGCGAGCTTGACCACCGCTCGCTTCGTGTCGGGGCGCCTGCCCTGGGTGTACCGGAACCGCTTGGTCTTGCCCTTGCGATTAGCCGTGTTCACGTTCACGACCTTGACCCCCCAGATGGCCTCGACCGCTTGGCGGATCTCGGTCTTGTTCGCATCCGGGTGAACCTGGAAGGTGTACGCGTTCTGATCCAGCAAGGAGTAGGACTTCTCGCTTACGACCGGAGCCAGGATCACGTCGCGCGGATCGCCTTTGGTACTCATGACGCGTCAGCCCCTTCCTTGGCGCGAGAGGTGAAGCGATCGAACGCCCCGCTTGTGAAGATCACCGCTTCGGCGACCAGGACGTCGTAGGTCCCGATCGAACCCACGAGCGAGAACCCCGCCTTGTCGAGGTTGCGGAACGCCCGGTCGACGGCATGCGAACCCTCGTCCTCGGGATCGAGCACCACGAGCACGCGGCCCTCGATGCCGGCTGCCTTCAATGCCGAGGCGGCCGCCTTGGTCTTGCTCTCGGTGAAGCCGTCCAGGACCCAGACCGCTCCCCCGCTCGCCTTGTCGGACAGGGCGCTGCGAAGCGCCGCTGCCCGCATCTTCTTGTTTACCTTGACCGCGTAGCTGCGCGGATGGGGTCCGAAGACCACGCCCCCGCCGGCCCAGATCGGGCTTCGCGACGAACCGTGACGGGCGCGGCCGGTGCCCTTCTGACGCCATGGCTTCTTGCCGCCGCCCCGGACCTCGGAGCGCGTCTTGGTCGACGCGGTACCGGAGCGAGCCTCTGCCAGTTGTGCCGTGACCACCTGGTGCATGAGCGGGACGTTCACGGGAGCACCGAAGATCTCCTCGGGAAGATCGCGAGTGCCGGTGCTCTTGCCCGCGCCGTCGATGACTTTCGCCGTGAGTTTGGCCATCAGCCGGCCTTCCTGTCCGTGCGCTGCCGCAAACGCACCGCCGAGCGCACCATCACCAGCGAGCCGCGCGGGCCGGGTACGGCACCGCGGATAAGCAGGAGATTGCGCTCGGGGTCGGCCTTGATCACCTTGAGGTTCAGCGTCGTAACGCGCCGGTGACCGAGGTGACCCGCCATGCGCGTGCCCTTGAACACGCGCGCCGGGGTCGCGCAGGCCCCGATCGAACCGGGCGAACGATGCTTCCGTTGCGTTCCGTGTGTCGCCGACTGGCCCTTGAAGTTGTGTCGCTTCATGCCGCCTGCGAAGCCCTTGCCCTTGGTGACGCCGATCACGTCGACGCTCTCGCCGGCCTCGAACACGTCCGCCTTGATCTCGGTGCCGAGCTCGTAACCGGCCATGTCGTCCAGACGCAGCTCGACGAGGTGCCTCGCGGCATCGATGTTCGCCTTGGCCAGGTGCCCGGCCATCGGCTTGTTCGTCCGCTTGGCGGTACCGAAGGCGAGCTGGATGGCGGAGTAACCGTCGGTCTCAGGCCGCTTGATCTGGGCGACGCGACAGGGCCCGGCCTCGACGACCGTCACGGGCACCGCCCGTCCCGCATCGTCGAAGACCTGAGTCATCCCGATCTTGCGACCGAGGATCCCCTTCGTCTCTGTCGTTGCCATCTAGGTAATTGCCTCTCTTAGAGCTTGAGCTCGATGTCCACGCCGGCCGGCAGGTCCAGTCGCTGCAGCGAATCGACCGTCTTGGGCGTGGGGTTGACGATGTCGAGCAACCTCTTGTGCGTGCGCATCTCGAAGTGCTCGCGCGAGTCCTTGTCCTTGTGCGGCGAACGGATGACGGTGTAAACCGAGCGCTCCGTCGGAAGAGGGATCGGGCCGTTGACGCTCGCGCCGGTGCGCGTCACCGTCTCGACGATCTTCTTCGCCGACTGGTCGATGACCTCGTGGTCATACGCCTTCAGCCTGATCCTGATCTTCATGCCGTTGTTCGCCATATCCGCTATGTGCTTTCTCTAGGTGCTTCGACTACTCGATGATCTTGACGACGCGGCCGGCGCCCACGGTGCGACCACCCTCCCGGATGGCGAAACGAAGCCCCTCGTCCATGGCGATGGGCTGGATCAGCTGGACCTCCATCTCGGTGTTGTCGCCCGGCATGACCATCTCGGTGCCCTCGGGCAACTTGATGGAGCCGGTGACGTCCGTGGTGCGGAAGTAGAACTGCGGCCGGTAGTTGTTGAAGAACGGCGTATGCCGTCCGCCCTCGTCCTTGCTGAGGATGTACACCTGCGAGTTGAACTTGGTGTGCGGCGTGACGGATCCGGGCTTCGCCAGGACCTGGCCGCGCTGGACCTCGTCCTTCTTCGTGCCTCGCAGGAGGATGCCGGCGTTGTCGCCGGCCTGCGCCTCGTCGAGCATCTTGCGGAACATCTCGATGCCGGTGACGACGGTCTTGCTGGTCTTCTCCTCGATGCCGACGATCTCGATCTCCTCGCCGACCTTCAGCTCGCCCTGCTCGACGCGGCCCGTCACCACGGTGCCGCGGCCGGTGATCGTGAAGACATCCTCGATCGGCATCAGGAATGGCTTGTCGGTGTCGCGCTCCGGCTCGGGGATGTACTCGTCGACCGTCTTCATCAGGTCGAGGATCCCCTGCGCCGCGTCGGCGTCGCCCTCGAGTGCCTTGAGCGCCGACACGCGCGTGACGGGGGTGTCGTCGCCCGGGTACTCGTACTCGGTCAGGAGCTCGCGTACCTCGAGCTCGACTAGGTCCAGCAGCTCCTCGTCGTCCACCATGTCGGCCTTGTTCAGAGCAACGACGATGTAGGGCACGTTCACCTGGCGGGCGAGCAGCACGTGCTCACGCGTCTGGGGCATGGGCCCGTCGGCAGCGGAGACGACCAGGATGGCGCCGTCGATCTGGGCGGCACCCGTGATCATGTTCTTGATGTAGTCGGCGTGACCGGGCATGTCGACGTGGGCATAGTGGCGGTTGTCGGTCTCGTACTCGACGTGGGCGATGGCGATCGTGATGCCTCGCTCCTTCTCCTCCGGCGCCTTGTCGATCTGGTCGAACGCGGTGAAGGAGACGTTCGGGTTGCTCTCCGACAGCACCTTCGTGATGGCGGCAGTGAGGGTCGTCTTGCCGTGGTCGATGTGACCCATGGTGCCGATGTTTACGTGAGGCTTCGTGCGCTCGAACTTCTGCTTAGACATGGCCTTCTCTCCTCCTACTTGCCTGCCGGTTCGCCACGGACCTGAGCTACGACTTCTTCAGCGATGGACTGCGGAACTTCCTGATACGAGTTGAACTGCATGGACGAGCTGGCGCGTCCCTGCGTGCGACTGCGGAGCTCGGTGACGTACCCGAACATCTCCGACAGCGGGACCTGGGCCTTGACGATGCGGTCCGAGCCGCGCTGGTCCATGGCCTCGACCCGCCCCCGGCGACTCGAGATGTCGCCGATCACGTCGCCCATGAACTCCTCCGGGGTGACGACCTCGATGTCGAACACGGGCTCGAGCAAGGTGGGCTTCGCCTTCTTGGCAGCCTCCTTGAAGACCATCGAGCCGCAGATCTTGAACGCCATCTCGGACGAGTCGACGTCGTGGTACGAGCCGTCCAGGAGCGTCACGCGCACGTCCACCACCGGATAACCGGCCATGACGCCGGAGGCCATGGCCTCCTGCACCCCCTGGTCGACGGCCGGTATGTATTCCTGCGGGATGCGTCCACCCGTGATCTTGTTGACGAACTCGTAACCGCCACCGGGGCCGGTGGGCTCCATCGCGATCACGCAGTCTGCGTACTGACCCTTACCGCCGGTCTGCTTCTGGTACTTGACCTGAACCTTCTCCACCGGATTCTTGATCGTCTCGCGGTACGCAACCTGGGGTTTACCGACGTTGGCGCCGACCTTGAACTCCCGGATGAGCCGGTCGACCAGCACGTCGAGATGCAGCTCACCCATCCCGGAGATGATCGTCTGACCGGTTTCCTCGTCGGTATGAACACGGAAAGTGGGGTCCTCTTCGGCGAGCCGTTGGAGCGCATTGCCGAGCTTGTCCGAGTCCGGCTTGGACTTGGGCTCGATCGCCACGTCGATGACCGGCGTCGGAAACACCATCTCTTCGAGCAGGACCGCGTCCTTGGGATCGCACAACGTGTCGCCCGTCAGCGTGTGCTTGAGACCCACGACCGCCACGATGTCGCCTGCGAACACCGCGTCCTTGTCCTCACGGTGGTTGGCGTGCATCTGCAGGATCCGCCCGATGCGTTCCTTTCGGTCGCGCAGCGCGTTGAGGATGCTCTCTCCGCTCTTCAGGGTGCCCGAGTAGACACGGAGGTAAGTGAGGCGCCCTACGTAGGGGTCGCTCATGATCTTGAAGGCCAGAGCCGAGAACGGAGCCATGTCGTCTGCGGGCCGCTCCACCGACTCGCCGCTATCCGGTCGAGTGGCGACCATCGGCGGAAGGTCGAGCGGGCTGGGCAGGTACCAGGTGACGGCGTCGAGCAGCGGCTGCACGCCCTTGTTCTTGAACGCGGTCCCGCACAGCACCGGCGTGATCTCGCCGGCCACGGTCGCACGCCGGAGCGCCTTGCGCAGCTGATCGACCGTCGGCTCTTCCTCGGCCACGTACAGCTCCATCAGCTGCTCGTCGTGATCGGCAAGCGCCTCGATCATGTCGTGGCGGTACTTGTCGGCATCGTCCTTCATGTCGTCGGCGATCGGGCGGTCCTCCCACTCCTCACCGTGACCTTCGTCCGGCCAGTAGTGCGCCACCATGGTGACCAGGTCGACGACACCGTGGAACTGGTCCTCGGATCCGATCGGCAGCTGGATCACAACGGGTGTTCCGTTGAGCCTGTCCTCGATCATCGAGACGGTCCGGTAGAAGTCGGCGCCGGTACGGTCCATCTTGTTGACGAAGCAGATGCGCGGCACGTTGTAGCGGTCGGCCTGTCGCCATACGGTCTCGGACTGCGGCTCGACGCCTGCTACGGCGTCGAACACTGCTACCGCCCCGTCGAGAACGCGCAGCGAACGCTCGACCTCGACCGTGAAGTCGACGTGGCCGGGCGTGTCGATGATGTTGATCCAGTAACCCTTCCAGTGAGCGGTAGTCGCGGCGGAGGTGATCGTGATGCCGCGCTCCTGCTCCTGGACCATCCAGTCCATGACGGCGGCGCCCTCGTGGACCTCGCCGATCTTGTAGGTCTTGCCGGTGTAGTACAGGATCCGCTCGGTCGTCGTGGTCTTGCCCGCGTCGATGTGGGCCATGATCCCGATGTTGCGGGTATGGCTCAACGGGTACTCACGGATCTGAGTACCGGTCCCCTTGACCTCGCGGAGCTGAGGGCCCTTGTCCTGTTGCTTCTGCGCTGCTTCAGCCATCTGAGTCTGTTGTCTCCTCGTTACCAGCGATAGTGGGCGAACGCCTTGTTCGCCTCGGCCATCTTGTGCATGTCTTCGCGCCGCTTCACTGCGGAACCGGCACCGCCCGATGCGTCCAGGATCTCGCCGGCAAGGCGGTCGGCCATGCTGCGCTCCCTGCGCTTGCGCGAGAAAGTCACCAGCCAGCGGATCGCAAGCGTCGTCCCGCGACGGGAGTCGACCTCGACCGGCACCTGATAGGTCGCACCACCCACGCGTCGGGATTTCACCTCGAGCAACGGCTTGATGTTGTCGACCGCCTTCTTGAGCATCGGCAGCGGGTCTTTGCCGGTCTTGTCGGCGACCTTCTTCAACGCGTCGTAAACGATCGCCTCGGCCAGGGTGCGCTTGCCGCGCGTCATCAGCCGGTTCTGGATCTGGGTGACGAGAAGCGACTGATAGATCGGGTCGGGAAGAAGCTCGCGCCGCGGTGCGGGTCCTTTTCTAGGCATGGCAGCGCTCCACCTCCCCGGTGCCGGTGCGCTCCTGCGCCGCGACAAGCCGGCCAGGCAAGGCCGCAGCGGAGGAGCGCACTTGAAAAGTGCGTGACGGAGTGAGAACGCAGCCTGGACGAGCTTTGCAGCCCGCAGGACGTGCCAAGTGCCGGGAGGTGGTGCGCATCACGCTCCTCCGCCCTTCTTGGCGCCGTACTTCGAGCGGGACTGGACCCGGTCGCGTACGCCGGCGGTGTCCAGCGCGGCGCGGATGATCTTGTAGCGGACGCCGGGGAGATCTTTCACACGGCCCCCGCGGACGAGCACGATGGAGTGCTCCTGGAGGTTGTGACCGATGCCGGGGATGTAGGCGGTGACTTCGATACCCGAGGTGAGGCGAACGCGAGCGACCTTGCGCAGAGCGGAGTTCGGCTTCTTGGGAGTCGTCGTGTAGACGCGGGTGCAGACACCGCGCCGCTGGGGCGAGCCCTTCAGGGCGGGCGACTTCGACTTCTCACGCTTGGACTCTCGTCCCTGGCGGACCAACTGCTGGATGGTCGGCACTGACAATGCTCCTTCGTTCTCATAGCCGGGCTATCGCCCGGCTCGCTTGCGCCTGCCTCGCGGCAGACGCACCTCACCTCTATGCGCGCCATTCCGGCGCTTTTTACGGTCTGGCCCGGAGATAGGGGCCGGCGTGGGCCGGTTTGTCCTCCAGGCGACTCGTCGCTCAGCGATGCACCCCGACTTCGACGGTTCCCGGGGCCACCGGGCCTACCGAAGCTCACCGAGCTCGGGTTGTTGCTAGGGTTCCGCGCCTCTTGGACGGCGCGGATGGCGCCCCCTGAGGGGCGCGACGGGCAAGGATAAACGTGCAGGTGGCCCCGGTCAAACCATCCAACTTGCCGCCGGCGCCGAAGGGCTACAACATAGCCTCCGGAACCGCTCTTCCCGGAGGTGGACAGTGGCCACGGATCTGAGGATCGTTCTTCCCGACCGGCCCGGCACGGGCACGGCGGTTTGTGAGGCCCTGGCGGCGGCCGGGATAAACCTGGAAGGGATCTGCGGCGACCTCCGCCCCGGCGAGGGCTGGGGCTACCTCCACGTAGCGATCGAGGACGACAGCGTCGTCGAGGACGCCGTCAGAGCGGTGGAGTCCACGGGATGCCAGGTGGTGGACGTCCACGCCGTCGACCTGATCCCCGCCCAGAACCAACCCGGCGAGCTGGTGAAGCTCCTCGGCGAGTACCGGGACCGGGGCGAGAACCTCGAGGTCCTCTACGTCGCCTCGGACAATCGGATCGTGATCGGGACCGAAGCCCAGCGGAAGCCCCGGCACGGGGTCCGGGTCGACCAGGCCAAGTACTCCGAGCGCCCACCCGGTCTCTAGTCGGATAGGCGAGAGAGAAAGGCCCCCGGTCGACCGGGGGCCTTTCACGACTCTCGGAGCCGTTTATTCGGCTGCGGAGGTGGCCTCCTCGGCCACGGATACCTCGCCGTCACCGGAGCCGTCCTCCTCCTCGTCGGAGGGAACCGCGGACAGGCCGATGAACGAAGCCATGTCCTCGTCGGTCTCCTCCCGCGGCGGCAGGCCGAACATGGCCCGGGCCTCGTCGTCGGACATCGCACCCTCGCCGGTCGTGACGACCCGGATCGAACGGTAGCGGCTCATCCCCGTACCGGCCGGGATCAGCTTGCCGATGATGACGTTCTCCTTCAGGCCCAGAAGCGGGTCGGACTTGCCGTTGATGGCCGCCTCGGTGAGCACCCTGGTGGTCTCCTGGAAGGAGGCCGCCGACAGCCACGACTCGGTCGCGAGCGAGGCCTTGGTGATACCCATCAGGATCGGCCGCGCCGTCGCCGCCTCGCTTCCGCCGGAAACCACGGTCTCGTTGGCGTCGGCGAACGTCTTGGCGTCGACGAGCTGCCCCGGCAGGAAGTCGGTGTCGCCCGGCTCGATGACGTTCACCTTGCGAAGCATCTGGCGAACGATCAGCTCGATGTGCTTGTCGTGGATAGGCACACCCTGGTTGCGGTAGACGCGCTGGACCTCGTTGACGAGGTACAGCTGAACCTCCCGGGTGCCCATGACCTCGAGCACCTCGTCGGGGTCCCTCGAACCCTCGGTCAGGGAAGCTCCAACTTCGACGGCTTGGCCATCCTTGACCAGGACGTCGTCGTAGCGACCGATCTTGTACGTGACCGACTCGCTGCCGTCGTCCGGGATGAGCTCGATCGAGCGGGTGCGCTCGTCCTCGTGCATCTGGATACGACCGGTCGCGCGAGCGATCTCGGTCTTGACCTTCGGCGTGCGGGCCTCGAACAGCTCGACCACCCTCGGCAGACCGCTCGTGATGTCGGAACCGCCTCGGAAACGAACACCACCGGTGTGGAAGGTACGCATCGTCAGCTGGGTACCCGGCTCGCCGATGGACTGAGCGGCGACGATGCCCACCGCTTCGCCCAACTCGACCAGTCGACCGGTCGCCAGTGAAACGCCGTAGCACTTCTGGCAGACGCCGTACTTAGCCTCACAGGTAAGCACCGAACGAACGATCACCTTGGCCACCCCAGCCTCGGCGATCTCGTTGGCCATCTCGGCTGAGACCTCGGTGCCGGCCTCGGCGACGACCTTGCCGTCGACCTCGGCGTCCTCGAGGAGGACCCTGGCGATCAGCTTCTGCTTCAGGTGGCTGCGCTCGGCCTGAACGTCCAGAGAGATGCCGCGGTCGGTACCGCAGTCCTCCTGGCGGACGATGACTTCCTGGCTGACGTCGACGAGCCGGCGGGTCAGGTAGCCCGAGTCGGCCGTACGCAGAGCGGTGTCGGCCAGGCCCTTCCTGGCGCCGTGCGTCGAGATGAAGTACTCGAGCACGGTCAGACCCTCACGGAAGTTCGAGCGGATCGGCCGCGGGATGATCTCGCCGCGCGGGTTGGCGACGAGTCCACGCATACCCGCGATCTGGCGGATCTGCATGATGTTTCCTCGAGCTCCCGAGTGAGCCATCATCCAGATCGGGTTGAGAACGTCGGCCTCGAAGGACTTCTCCATCTCGTCCTTGACCTGCTCGGACGCCTCGGTCCAGACCTCGATGAGCTCCTGGCGACGCTCGTCGTCGGTGATGATCCCCTTGCGGTACTGGTTCTCGATCTTCTCCGCCTGCTTCTCGTGCGTGGCGATGATCTCTGCCTTCTTCGCGGGCGTGGTCACGTCTTCGAGACCAACGGTCACGCCGGCCTTGGTGGCGTAACGGAACCCGGTGTTCTTCAGAGCATCCAGCGTCTCCGACAGCTCCTTCTTGTCGTAGGTACGCGCAATGCGGTCGATCAGCGTCGACAGCTCTTTCTTGCGGAACACGGAGTTCTGGTACGGGAAGTCCTCGGGAAAAGCCTCGTTGAAGATGACCCGACCCACCGTGGTCTCACGGATGCGCTTGGGGTTCGCCTCGAACTCCTCTTCGGTCTCGTCTTCGAACCGCTTCAAGCCACGGACCTTGACCGGGGCGTGGATGCCGATCACGCGCGCGTCGTAGGCCTTGAAGACCTCTTCGGGCGACGAGAAGATCTTGCCTTCGCCGTCCTCGCCGTCGCGGTCGACCGTCAGGTAGTAGACGCCCAGGATGATGTCCTGGGTGGGCGCGACGATCGGGTCACCGTGAGCCGGCGAGAGCACGTTGTGGGCAGAAAGCATCAACAACCGAGCCTCGGCCTGCGCCTCGGACGACAGCGGGACGTGCACGGCCATCTGGTCACCGTCGAAGTCGGCGTTGAACGCAACGCAGACGAGCGGGTGGATCTGGATGGCCTTGCCTTCGACCAGCACGGGCTCGAAAGCCTGGATGCCGAGACGGTGAAGGGTCGGAGCGCGGTTCAGCAGCACCGGGTGCTCGTGGATGATCTCCTCGAGCACGTCCCAAACGTGGGCCCGGCTGCGCTCGACCATCCGCTTGGCGCTCTTGATGTTCTGGGCGTGGCCCAGGTCCACCAGACGCTTCATGACGAACGGCTTGAAGAGCTCGAGCGCCATCTGCTTGGGCAGACCGCACTGGTGCAGCTTCAGCGTCGGACCGGAAACGATCACCGAACGGCCCGAGTAGTCGACGCGCTTTCCGAGCAGGTTCTGACGGAAGCGGCCCTGCTTGCCCTTCAGCATGTCGGAGAGCGACTTCAACGGCCGGTTGCCCGGGCCGGTGACGGGACGCCCGCGGCGGCCGTTGTCGAACAGAGCATCGACGGCCTCCTGCAGCATGCGCTTCTCGTTGTTGACGATGATCTCGGGGGCGCCGAGATCGAGAAGCCTCTTGAGCCGGTTGTTCCGGTTGATCACACGGCGGTACAGGTCGTTGAGGTCGGAGGTCGCGAATCGGCCGCCGTCCAGCTGCACCATCGGGCGAAGGTCCGGTGGGATGACCGGCACGCAGTCGAGCACCATGCCCATCGGGCTGTTCTTCTTCGTGGTGTCGGTGAAGGGAGCGACGACCTTCAGGCGCTTGATCGCGCGCTGACGCTTCTGGCCCTTACCGGTCTTGATCAATTCGCGAAGCTCCTCGGCCTCGGTGTCGAGGTCGAGCGAGGCCAGGAGGTCCTTGATCGACTCGGCCCCCATGCCCCCCTTGAAGTAGTCGCCGTAGCGGTCCTTGAGCTCGCGCCAGAGGACCTCGTCCTCGACGATCTCCTTGGGCCTGAGGTCGCGGAACTTGTCGAGCGTCGCCTGCACCAGACCGATGTTGCGATCGGCGCGGTCGCGTACCTCTTTCTGCTGGCGCTCCGACTGATTCTTGGCGGCGTTCTTCTCCGAGGAACGAGCCTTGCGCTCTTCCATCTCCGCGAGACGGCCCTCGGTCTCCTTCAGGATCTCCTCGAGGCGCTTGTCGCGGTCGGTCTCGATCTTGGAGATCTCCTTCTCGACCTCTTCCTCGAGACGAGGCAGGTCCTTGTGACGCTTGTCCTCGTTGACCTCGGTGACGATCGAGGCCGCGAAGTAGATGACCTTCTCGAGCTCTTTGGGAGCGATGTCGAGCAGGTAACCAAGCCGCGACGGGACGCCCTTGAAGTACCAGATGTGCGTGACGGGAGCGGCCAGCTCGATGTGACCCATGCGTTCGCGACGCACCTTCGCGCGGGTGACCTCGACGCCGCAGCGCTCGCAGATGATGCCCTTGAACCGGACGCGCTTGTACTTACCGCAGTAGCACTCCCAGTCCTTGGTCGGGCCGAAGATCTTCTCGCAGAAGAGCCCGTCCTTCTCCGGCTTCAGCGTCCGATAGTTGATGGTCTCGGGCTTCTTGACCTCGCCGTTCGACCATGCCCGGATCTGGTCCCCGGTTGCGAGACCGATCCGCAGCTCGTCGAAATAGTTCACGTCAAGCATCTAGTTAAACCTCCTCGACAGAGCTGGGTTCACGACGGGACAGATCGATGCCGAGCTCCTCCGCGGTGCGGAAGATGTCTTCGTCGATCTCCTTCATCTCGATCTCTTCGCCTTCCGCCGAGAGGACCTCGACGTTCAGGCACAGGGACTGCATCTCCTTGATCAACACCTTGAAGGACTCGGGGATGCCCGGTTCGGGGATGTTCTCGCCCTTCACCACGGCCTCGTAGACCTTCACGCGTCCGAGCACGTCGTCGGACTTGATGGTCAACAGCTCCTGCAGGCAGTAGGCCGCGCCGTACGCCTCGAGCGCCCAGACCTCCATCTCGCCGAAACGCTGGCCGCCGAACTGGGCCTTACCGCCCAGCGGTTGCTGCGTGATCATCGAGTAGGGACCGGTCGACCGAGCGTGGATCTTGTCGTCGACCAGGTGACTGAGCTTCAGGATGTACTTGTAGCCCACGGTGATGAGCCCGTCGTAGGGATCACCGCTGCGGCCGTCGTACAGCTGCGCTTTGCCGATCTCGTTGACCAGGGGGTACTCGCGCTTCTTGGCGGCGGCCATCTTCATGGCCTCGAGCAACTCGTCCTCCTGGGCGCCGTCGAACACCGGCGTCTCCACGAAGGTCGGGGTCTCGAACTGCCACTTCCCGGGCTCCTGCACGTCGCTTCCGTCCTCTTCCCAACGCTGTTTGGCGACCCAGCCGAGGTGCGTCTCGAGGACCTGGCCCAGGTTCATCCGGGAGGGGACGCCGAGCGGGTTCAAGATGATGTCCACGGGAGTGCCGTCGGCGAGGAACGGCATGTCCTGCTCCGGCAGGATCTTCGAGATGACGCCCTTGTTGCCGTGGCGTCCGGCGAGCTTGTCGCCCTCGGAGATCTTGCGCTTCTGAGCGACGAACACCCGAACGAGCTCGTTGACGCCGGGGGGCAGCTCGTCGCCATTGTCCCGGGAGAACTCGCGCACGCCGATGACCTTGCCGTTCTCTCCGTGCGGCATCTTGAGCGAGGTGTCCCGCACCTCACGGGCCTTCTCACCGAAGATCGCGCGAAGCAGCCGCTCCTCCGGGGTGAGCTCGGTCTCACCCTTGGGCGTGACCTTTCCCACAAGGACGTCGCCGGGACCGACATCGGCGCCGATGCGGATGATGCCCCGCTCGTCGAGGTCGGCCAGGACGTCCTCGGAAACGTTGGGGATGTCTCGGGTGATCTCCTCGGCCCCCAGCTTGGTGTCGCGAGCGTCGACCTCGTGCTCCTCGATGTGGATCGAGGTCAGGATGTCGTCCTTGACCAGGCGCTCGGACAGGATGATGGCGTCCTCGAAGTTGTAGCCCTCCCAGGACATGAAGGCCACCAGCAGGTTCGCGCCCAGTGCCAGGTCGCCCATGTCGGTCGAAGGACCGTCCGCGAGGATGTCGCCCTTCTTGACCTTCTGGCCCTCACGGACCACAGGACGCTGGTTGATGCACGTCGATTGGTTGCTGCGACGGAACTTGTCGAGCTTGTAGACGCGGCGCTCGCCGGCGCCCGATCCGGTGGGTGCCACCACGATGCGCTCCGCGCTGACCTCTTCGACGGTTCCGTTGGATTCGTTGACGATCATGTCTCCCGCGTCGACCGCGGTCCGGTGCTCGAGACCGGTACCTACGATGGGAGCCTGCGGCCGCAGGAGAGGCACGGCCTGCCTCTGCATGTTGGCGCCCATCAGAGCTCGGTTCGCGTCGTCGTGCTCGAGGAAGGGGATACAAGCCGCGGAGACCGAGACGATCTGCTTCGGCGACACGTCCATGTAGTCGACCTCGGACGGGTCGACGTACTCGACCTCGTTGTGGCGGCCACGGACGAGCACCTTGGGCTCGCCGAAGCTACCGTCGTCGTTCAGGACGGCGTTGGCCTGGGCGATGATCGCCCGGCCCTCCTCGTCTGCGGTCAGGTACTCGATCTTGTTGGAGACCTTGCCGTTCTTGACGATCCGGTAGGGAGTCTCTATGAAGCCGTACCGGTTGAGACGAGCGTAGGTCGAGAGCGAACCGATCAGGCCGATGTTCGGGCCCTCCGGCGTCTCGATCGGGCACATGCGGCCGTAGTGGCTGGAGTGCACGTCTCGAACCTCGAACCCAGCCCGTTCCCGGGACAGACCACCGGGGCCGAGCGCGGACAGGCGACGCTTGTGCGTCAACCCGGTCAGCGGGTTGGTCTGGTCCATGAACTGGCTGAGCTGGCTCGAGCCGA
Source organism: Actinomycetota bacterium (assembly GCA_035249925.1). Classification (GTDB taxonomy): domain Bacteria; phylum Actinomycetota; class CADDZG01; order CADDZG01; family WHSQ01; genus MB1-2. The sequence goes on along the minus strand of DATFFR010000007.1, from coordinate 36,639 downwards.
AGAACTCCTTGATCGAAGCGACCACCGGGCGGATGTTGATGAGGGTCTGGGGCGTGATCGCCTCGACGTCCTGGGTCGTCATCCGCTCGCGAACAGCCCGTTCCATGCGGGACAGGCCCACCCGGATCTGGTTCTGGATCAGCTCGCCCACCGGACGGATGCGGCGGTTCCCGAAGTGGTCGATGTCGTCGGTCTCGTAGTCACCGTTGCCCGCGTGGAGCTCGACCAGGTAACGGATCGTGGCCAGGATGTCGTCCTTGCGGAGGACCGATCCGTACTCCTGGATCGTCTTCTCGTCGGACTTGAAGCCCAGCTTCTTGTTGACCTTGTAGCGACCCACCCGGGCCAGGTCGTAGCGCTTGGGGTTGAAGAAGAGGTTGTCGAGCAGAGCTCTCGCGCTCTCCACTGTGGGTGGCTCGCCCGGACGCAGCTTCCGGTAGATGTCCATCAGCGCGTCTTCCTCGGTCTGGATCGCGTCCTTCTCGAGGGTCAGCGCGATCGACTCGGCGCCGTCGAACAGCTTCAGGATGTCGTCGTCGCCGCCGTATCCGAGTGCCTTGAGCAGCACCGTTACGTTCTGACGCCGCTTGCGATCGACACGCACGCCGACCATGTCCTTCTTGTCGGTCTCGAACTCGAGCCACGCCCCACGGGCCGGGATGATCTTGCAGGCGAAGATGTCCTTATCCGACGCCTTGTCGATCGAACGGTCGAAGTAGACGCCCGGCGAGCGGACGAGCTGGGAGACGACGACACGCTCGGTGCCGTTGATGATGAACGTTCCCGTGGCCGTCATCATCGGGAAGTCGCCCATGAAGACGGTCTGCTCCTTGATCTCGCCGGTCTCCTTGTTGATGAAGGCGGCGGTCACGAAGAGCGGCTTGGAGAAGGTCATGTCCTTCTCCTTGCACTCGTCCTCGTCGAACTTGGGGTCCTCGAACCGGTGGCTGAGGAACTGGAGGGCGAGGTTCCCGGTGAAGTCCTCGATCGGAGAGATGTCGTTCAGGGTCTCGCCGAGACCGACCTCGAGGAACCAATCGAAGGATTCCTTCTGGACGGAGATGAGATTCGGGAGGGGGTGTACTTCCTGGAGCTTTGCAAAAGACCGGCGTTCGCGCAGGGCGTTAGACGACAAACGTGCCTCCTGATAGTTGCCTTCGTGGGGTCACGAGAACCGGGTCAGAAAGGGGCCCCTATTCCCTCTCTGGCCCTTGCCTCGACCGGCTCGCGATGGGCGGTTCTTAGCCGCGCGACAAAGCGATCGAACGATCGGGGGCTGGACACAGCAGAGAGGCAGTATAGGGCAGCGCCCATACGCCGTCAACCACGAACTTTCTCCGTGGGGTGACTATTCAGATGTGGTGGGCACGTTATCCCCCGCGGCCCCCGATTTCAAGCCTAGGAGGCGCCGGGACACCTCAGCCAGATCACATAGGTCCTACCCGAGCCCCCACCGAAAGGTGGAACGTCCACCAAGCCCGCCTGGACCCGCCGGGCATCCTGAGGATCGAGACTCGCCTCCAGGCATTCCTGCTCCCGATCGTCGAGCGGGCCGTGCCAGGTCTGTCCGTCCCACCACTCCGCGGCGGCCAGCCCGGCCGCCTCACGATCGGAGTTCCCGTCCCCATTGGTGTCCAGGTAGAGGTACTCCCCCTCCGGGTCCGTATAGCCCGGAGCACTCACGATCTCGGTGTCGGCCCTGGTCCCGGATGCCGCGTGGTGCCCCTGCCACCCGAACAACAATCCGACCAGTCCACCCAACACCGCCGCGATCACCACCGCCCGCGCGGTACTCCCCTCCATTGCCCGCTCCCTTCGCAGTCGCCCGCCGTGGATGCTACTCATCCATCGATCCTCAACAGCTGCCCCTTCAGGGGTCGCCGTCCGCCGGGCGCCGGGTTGGGGCGGCGGCCCGACCCTCCCTCTCCGCTCGAGGGCGTTTTGACTCGCTCCGAGGAAGGGCACGGCTCCGCCGCTCCAGGGTGGTGAGACCGAGCAGCGAGACGGGCGCCCGGCTCCTCGGTTGCTCTTGGGCCAACGCCGGAGCTCGTCTCCGGCGGCGGCAGGCTTTTCAGGTTGAGCCGTAGGGACGCTGCCCTCGTATTAAAGGAAAAGGGCGGCCCGGAGGACCGCCCTTTGCTGTCTTCCTTTGGACTACTTCAGCTCTACGGCCGCGCCGGCGCCCTCCAGCTTGGCCTTGGCCTCTTCGGCCTGCTCCTTGGTGACCTTCTCGAGGACCGGCTTGGGGGCCGAGTCGACGAGATCCTTGGCTTCCTTTAGGCCGAGGCTGGTCAGAGCACGGACCTCCTTGATGACCTGGATCTTCTTGTCCCCTGCGCCGGAAAGGACGACGTCGAACTCATCCTTCTCCTCCGCAGCTGCGCCCGCGTCACCGCCGGCACCGCCGCCCGCGCCTGGAGCTGCGACCGCGACGGGGGCTGCCGCCGACACGCCGAACTTCTCCTCGAATGCCTTCACGAACTCGGAAAGCTCGAGCACCGTCCAACCGGCTACCGCCTCTAGAACGTCGTCCTGGGTGATGGCCATCCCTACTCCTCCTTCTCGTCGCCGCCCTCGGCGGTGTCACTGGTCGATGAGTCTTGGTCGTCTGTCTCGTTGGATGCCTCGACGGCTTCGGCCACTTCGCCTGCCGTTTCGGTTTCGGTCTCGGCGACCGCCTCGGCCGTCCCGGCCTGGCCGCGGTCCGCCGGTTCGTCGCCCTCGGTCGGCTCGGCCGACGCGGCTTCGTCTGCCGGTGCTTCTGCCTCCGGTTCCGGAGCAGCAGCTTCTGCGGGCGGAGCTGCTTCGCCCGTACCGCCCGGCAGCTCGCCCGACTCCTTCTTGGCCAAGACCTGGCCCAGCATGGATCCGAGATCTCGCAGGGAGGCTGCAAAGACGTTGACGGTCTGCTGCAGCGGGGCGTTGAACATCATGACGATCTTGGCGAGCTGAATCTCGCGCGGCTCAAGGCTTGCGAGCGCCTTCGCCTGTGTGGCATCGATGACCTTGCCGCGCAGAACACCGCCCTTGATCACGAGGACGGGGTACTTCTTTGCGGCCTCGTCGAGCGCCTTGGCGGCGGCCACGGCGTCGCCCTTGCAGAAGGCGATGGCCGTGGGCCCCTCGAGCAAACCGATCAGGTCCTCCAGCCCGACGTCCTTCACGGCGATGCGGGTGAGCGTGTTCTTCAGGACCTTGTATTCGGCGTCGGCCTCACGGAGCGCGCCCCGCAGCTCGGCGATGTCGCTTACCGAGAGACCGCGGTACTCCGTCAGGAGCGCCGCGCTGGCCTCCTGGAACCTGCCGGAGATCTCCTCGACCGCCTGCGTCTTCTCAGGTCTGGCCATCACATTCCTTTCTCGGGCATCAAAAAAAGCGGCCACCCCAGTCAGGAGCGACCGCGCGTAAAGCTGCGTCGATCTTTCGCCTGCGCCGGTCCTCGTGGGCTTAAGGGACTGTGTCCCGCCGGCGGTCTGGGGCTTCGTGCAGCCGACAGGTTAACAAACCGTCCGGAACGCCTTTCCCCTACCGAACGGGGAAGGTGCCTCCGGCTCGCCAGTACTTGCCGCCCTCGCGTTCCATGAAGCCCTCGTCCACCAGGTGACGCCTCAGCGAGGCCACATCGTCGTGGTACTGCCTGAGGACCTCGTTGACCAGGGCTTCCGAGTACCGCATCCCCGGCTCGAACTCCTGGGCAAGGTGATCGAGGACGACCAACCGTTTCGAACGCACGGCAGGGATGGTGATGAGTCGGCCGCCGCGGATGAAGGTGCGCAGCACACTGGATGCGCTTGGGGCTAGTCCGAGATCCTGTTCGGCCGAGCGGCGTTCGCCGGCCGCGCGAGCAGCCTCGAGGATCTCCTCGGAGGCGAAGCGGTAGCCGTCGCGATGCTTCGTCACAAGGCCCGCCGCGGTCAGCCTGCTGATCGCCTTCTCGAGAGCCCGTCCCTCTAACCCGGTCTGGTCGCCGAGCTCGGCGACGGTGTTTGCACCCAGGACGAGTGCCGCCGCGACGCGCAGCCGATCGGGATCGGCGAGCGCCGCCACGATCCTGTCGGCGTCGCCCTCGAACATGTTCCCCCCGCGGTCCGTGGCCCTTCTTAGCTCGTCGACGCGGCCGCTTCGAGCTCCTCGTCCACGAGATCCTTGGATTTCTGGGGATCGATCCGGATACCGGGGCCCATCGTGGTCGAGATGGCGATGCTCTTCAGGTAGCGACCCTTGGATGCGGCCGGCTTGGCCCGGATCACCTCGTCGATGATCGCGGCGTAGTTCTCCAGCAGGTCGCCCGGGTCGAACGACTTCTTTCCGACGACCATGTGCAGGTTGCCGTGCTTGTCGGTGCGGTACTCGATGCGGCCGCCCTTGATGTCTCCCACCGCGCGCGCAACGTCGTCGGTGACCGTCCCGGACTTGGGATTCGGCATGAGTCCACGCGGGCCGAGCACGCGCCCGAGCTTTCCAACGGTCGGCATCATGTCGGGTGTAGCGACCACCGCGTCGAACTCGAGCCAGCCGCCCGAGATCTTCTCGCCCAGGTCCTCGGCACCGACCACATCGGCCCCGGCCTCTTCTGCGGCGCGTGCGTTCTCGCCCTTGGCGAAGACGGCCACGCGCATCGTCTTTCCGGTTCCCTTGGGCAGCGAGACCGCCCCGCGCACCATCTGGTCGGCCTTACGGGGGTCGACGCCGAGGCGGATGCTGAGCTCGACCGTCTCGTCGAACTTGGCCGAAGGGAACTCCTTGAGGATCTTCACCGCCTCGCGGGGCGAGTACAGATGGTCGCGATCCACCTTCTCGTACGCTTCCTTGAAACGCTTGCCGGGCTTACCCATGTCATTCCTCCTCTGTGGTCCGCGGGGAGCTCGAGGCGCCCCTCCCACTACCTAAGCAAGGTACCTACCTGACGGTGATGCCCATGCTGCGGGCGGTTCCCTCCACGATCTTCATGGCAGCTTCGATGTCGTTGGCGTTGAGGTCCGGCATCTTGGTCTCCGCGATCTCGCGGACCTGATCCCTCGTCACCGTAGCGACCTTGGTCTTGTGGGGCTCGGCCGACCCCTTGTCGATCCCGGCCTTCTGACGAAGAAGAACCGCGGCCGGCGGAGTCTTGGTCACGAAGGAGAACGAGCGGTCCTCGTAGACGGTGATCTCCACCGGAACGATCGTCCCCGTGTTCTGCTGCGTCGCCGCGTTGTACTGCTTGCAGAACTCCATGATGTTGATGCCGGCCTGACCGAGGGCAGGACCTACCGGAGGAGCCGGAGTTGCCTGGCCCGCGGCGATCTGCAGCTTCAGTACCTGTGCGACCTTCTTGCGGCGTGCGCCACCCATCGACGTTCCTACCTTTCCTGTGCTACAGCTTGGCGACCTGGTCGAAGCCCAGCTCGACGGGGGTCTCTCGCCCGAAGATATTGACGAGCACCTTGAGCTTGCTCTGGTCGACGTTGATCTCGGAGATCGAACCGGTGAAGTTCGCGAACGGGCCCGAAGTGACCCGGACGCTCTCCTGCTCCTCGAACTCGAGGCGCGGCTTGAGCTTCTTCTGGTCGGCTTTCACCTGGAGGATCCGGTCCACCTCTTTGTCCGACAGCGGCGTCGGCTTGGCGCCCGATCCGACGAAGCCGGTGACACCCGGCGTGTTGCGCACGACGTACCAGGAGTCGTCGTCGAGGTACATGCGACACAGCAGGTAGCCGGGGAAAACCTTCTTCTGGACGATCTGCTTCTTGCCCTGCTTGATCTCCATCACGTCTTCCATCGGGATGACGACTTCGAACACCGAGTCCTCGACGTTCATCGACTGGATGCGCGACTTGAGGTTCGCCTTGACCTTGTTCTCGTACCCCGCGTAGGTGTGGATCACGTACCAGTCGCCCGGCCGCTCGTTCGGCGGGATCCGCTGGTCGTCCTCATAGAACTCGGCCGGCTGATCCTCGTCCAGCTCCGCGACGTCCTCTTCGTCCGCGCCGCCTTCGTCCACGGCGGCCTCCGCTTCCTCCTGCTTGGTCTCGGGAAGAGCGGCTTCGGTGTCGGTACCTCCTGCCACCGGAGCTGCGGTCAGCGGCCCTTCTTCGTGAGGAACCTCGGCGTCGGACGGGATGTCGTCGCCGCCGGTCTCCGCGGCTGCCTGCACGGGACTCATTGCCGGTTCCGTCTCGGGGCTCTCGTCCGCAGCTTTGGCGTCGTCGTCACCGGACGTGTCGTCCGAGGTGTCGCCGCTCGTGTCGGTGTCTTCGTCGGCATCGTCCTCGGCGTCGGCGACGGGCGTGCCCGTGATCGCGTCCATGAGGTCGTGCGAGGGAGCTCCGGCCTGGGGCTCCGCGTCCTCGTCCGGCTGCGACGCCGCGACGTCCGCCGGGTCGACCGCTTCCGGCTCGGGCGCGGTCTCGTTCGGCTGGCCGGTGTCGGATCCGTCCTGGGAGATCTGCTGCCCGGACTCGTCGGCGTCCTTTAGCTCATCGTCGGTCCTGATCTCGGTCATACCTCTACTCCGTAGAGAGCGAGCACTGCCTTTGTGAACACGAAGTCCATGGCAAAGATGATGGCGGCCACGACGATCGACGCGACGAGAACGACCGTCGAATAAGCCACGACCTCGGCCCGCGTCGGCCACGCGACCTTCTTCAGCTCGGCGACCACTTCCTTGAAGAACTGGAGTGGCTTGGTCCGCTCCCGCTTCTGAGGGGCGCCGGCCGCTTTGGGGGTGGGGCGAGGGGCGGTCTTCTTGCGCTCCTCTTCCTTCTTCATCATCCGCTTGTACTGCCTGTTCACGGGCGAACCCTTTCTAAGATTCCACCGCCCTCAGACGCGCTCGAAAAAGGTCCGGTGCGGGGGGATGAAGAGCCAAGATTAGCACGGCCTAGAGCCACCCGCCTCGGCGCCGGACGGCTGGAGGAAGTTCGAGGAACGGCAACGGATCGGCCGGTGGCTCCACCCGCACGGGCAGGTTGGGCTCTGAGATGCTCAAGTCGAACGTCAGACTCCTGCCGGCCAGACCCCCCAACATCAGACCGATTGAAACGTCGTCCTCGACTAGCTCGACCTCGAGGAGGAGGCGACGCAAGAGACGGTCATCGGCCCCCGAGATCACCTCGACGACGGCTTCCGCTACGCCGCTCTCGACCTTCCGAGCATCTGGGCCCTCCAGCGGCTCCATGAGACCGGGGCGCCCGAAGCGGACGGACAGCGAGGATAGATCGTGCACCACCTGCACAACGTCGACGGCCCCGGTTGCCCGTTCGATCGCGGCCCCGTCGAGGCCCTCGCCGGCCTCAGACGCGGGATCTTCGACCCAGCGCTCGAGCTGGACGTCCTCGAACAAAGGATCCCCCGCCGTCAACCGCAACCATCGCGTCTCCCTGTCGGGTAGCTCGTAGGCCCGCCCGCGGCGCAGGACGAAGGCGGCGCCACCCGTCGAGACGAGGCGCCCTTCCTCGTTCGGGGGCGTCAAGTTGCGGTACCGCAAGTCGGCCACGGGAAGCTGCCCCTCGTCGGTAGCTTGGAAACTGCCGCTCAGCTCGAAGCCTCCGATCACGGGATCGGCCGGGCCTTCACGAGAGATCACGCGCAACTCGAGGATGCCGCTGCGCAAGCGCTGCAGATTCCGAGACACGTCCTCGAGCGGGTCTCCTTTCGGGCTCGCGACGCAAGCCGAGCCGATCAGGACGGCGACCGCGCAGAGCCGGAGCCACTTCATGTGGGAGTTCTAGCAGGGCCGGACAGGACGAGAGTGGGACAGTTGGGACGGCTAGCGCCTGATCGAAGCGAGGGTGCCGAGCGCGGCGTCCGCGAGATACAGCGAGCCGCCGACAACCTCCACGTCGTACGCGTAGGGAGCTCCCATGACCCCTGATTGCTCGTTGCGGGTGCCCTCCTGCCGGATGCGACGCCCAAGGCGGCCCGAGCGCGTGTCAAACGTGAGCAACCCCTCGCCGGATTGCGCGACGTACAGCGAGCGGCCCTTGAGCGCCATCCCTTGAACGAACGTCTCTTCCGCGGGCGCAGCCCCCGTCGAGAGGCGCTTGTGAACCGAGATCTTTCCGAGATCGGTGGCGTCGAGGGCAAGCACCTCGGGAGGGATGGCTTTGTCGAACCAGTACTCGGTTGCCGCGTAGACGATCCGGCTCTGCTTGGTCGCGTCGACCTCGACCTCGGCCAAGCCGATGTCGGCCCAGGCTCCCAGCTGGACCGGCTGGATCGGGTCCGAGTAGTCGAAGACCTGCAGACCCGTCCGACCCGTCGTCACGTAGAGCAACGGCACGCCGAGCTTCGGGTCCTTGGGCTCGTAGAACAATCCCGCCGACGCGGGCCCACCCACCTTCAACGCCGGAAGGGGGTCGATGTGAACGGGGATCAGCGCTCCGGTCTCGGGGATGAAGCGACTGACCACCAACCCATCGATCGCGTCGAGCAACACCAGATAGTGGGCATCGCCCTGCTTGATGTACTGGACCCGGTACGCACCGCCGGCCGGCAGATAGAAGGCCAGGGTCGGGTTCGCGGGATCCGATACGTCGAGAACGTGAACGCCCTCTTCGTCGAAGTTGCTGGTCTGACGAGCGTAGAAAAGCCACCGGCCGTCGTCGGAGAAGGCCAGGTCGCCGTCGAGCGAATCCTGGGCGGTGTCGTAACGCCCCACAACCTTCGGAGACGTCGGGCGGCTCGTATCCAGGACGGCCACCGTGCCCTCATCGCGCTGGAGGGCCGCCCCGATCTTGCCCCGGACCTCGATCCGGCCGAGTCCGCCTATCTCCGAGACCTCGACGATCTCCTGGAATGGGGCGGGGGGACCGGCAGCCGCGGGCGCCGCGGCGAAAAAGGCCGCGCTGAGAGCTGCCGCAACGATGGATCTGATCCGCCCGTCCATAGCGGAAGGGTTCGACCGCGGGAGGGTGAATCCTCCGGGACTACTCGGGAGCGGGCACCTCGGCGACCTCGGCGACGGCGTCGACGATCTCCTCCATCGGCCGGTCCTTTGCGATGAAACCGTTGGCCCCGAGGTCTCTGACCAACCCGGAGTTGTGATCGTCCGCGAACGCCGAGAGCACGAGGATCTTCGTACCGGGCGAGGTCTGTCGGATCTTCGAGATGGCCGCAAGCCCGTCCATCTCAGGCATAGCAAGGTCCAGGATCACGACATCGGGGTTCAGCTCGCGAACCAGGTCGACCGCCTCGAGTCCGTTGGCAGCCTCGCCCACGACCTCGAAACGGCCGTCGAATTCCAGGTTGGTTCGTACCAAGGTACGGATCTCCTGAAGGTCGTCCGCAACGAGCACACGGATCTGTCCGAGCATCACCGATCTCCTAAGGCAGGGTGGGCCTCATCCTGCCATGCTCCCGCCGTGCAGCGGATGGGCTTCGCGCAACCTCCGTAGGGCAGATCCGACTCCTCGTACTTACGACCTCAGCCGCGCAAGAGCGTGCGCAGCTGATCGGCCAAGTTGGCCATCACCTCACTCTTTTCTACGTGCAGATCGATCTCCGGGATGTCGAGATCGGGATCGTAGGCCGGATGGTACGTGCCGGTCACCAATACGACCCGAGCACCGGGGGCGCGCTGCTTCACCAGGCGCGCTCCCTCGAGGTGCTCCATGCCCGGCATGTGCAGGTCCAACGTCACTACGTCGACGTTCAGCTCTTGGGCGAGGAGTGATGCCTTCTCCGCGTCCTCTGCTTCGCCGACGATCTCGAAGCCACCGGCGCGCTCCAGGGTCATGCGGATGATCGTGCGGACGTCCTCGAGATCGTCGGCCACGATGACCCGGTAGGGATCCATGTTGGAGTTCTACCCCGCCTCATGATCCGGGGGCCGGAACCGCGGCGACATCACGACGGGTGGATCTCGCCGCCGAGCGCCTCTTGGACCTGTGCAGATAGCTCCGCGTCGCCGGTGGTGATGTACCAGTTCGGCCCCACTACGACGTCCCCATCCCACTGCTTCTTGAGCTGCTCGACGCTGGCATCGACATCGCCCGGGTCGGCTAGGACGTAGATGCTGATCTGAAACTCGCCTCCGTTCGCGAAGCAGACGCCGAACTCGGAGAGGTCCGAGTCACCGCGAACCTCGTCGTCTTCGCACTCGACATCATTCTCACGCAGCTCCGAGACGATGTGTGCGAAGTCGACGTACTCGATCATCGGGCCGGACACGGTTGGGTCCGGCGTATCGGGCTGCTCCGACGAAGACTCGTCGTCGAGTCCGAGCAGCTCGTCGATACCGAGAGCCTCGGCGACGTCATCGGCCTGGTCGGTAGCGAACAAGATCCCGATACCGATCCCCGCTACCAGCAGGACGGCCAACGCAACCACAAAGGCCTTCCGCGTTCTCATCAGATCCCCCCAGTCGATCGACTGCGCCTCGCCTCACGGCGCGCGCCGGATGAGCAGGGCGGGAGGGATTCGAACCCCCGGCCCATAGGTGCTGCTGGAGACCAGCGCTCAAACTACAGCGCAAGGTGAAGCGCAGGGCGGGAGGGATTCGAACCCCCGGCCACTGGTTTTGGAGACCAGCGCTCTGACCAGACTGAGCTACCGCCCTAACAGCGGACGAGTCTAGTGGTCTGTCGCAGGAGCAGCGTGGATGTCCAGGACGCCCACCGCGGGCCGTCAGGCCGTCGCGATCCGCCCTCTGCGCGTCTTCCAGAGCGCCGCGCCCGCCGCACCGACCGCGGCTACCGCCAGCCCGGCGGCATAGCGGTTCCGGTGACGCGCCACGTGGACACGCACGTCGTGGGTCGTAGATCTCTGATAAGGGATCGTGGCCAGCTGATGGAACAGCTCGGGCGGAGGGTCGAAGGTGTGCCCGCGAAGCTCGCCGAGCCCTCGAAAGAGGCTCTGGTAGTGGGCGAGCTCTTTGGTGCAAGCCTCGCAGCGAGACAGATGCCGGCGCACGGGCAGTCCGACGTCTCCGTCCCGGCTGTAGGCCGGCATCATCTCCCTGACCTCTTCACATCTCATCGCTCTTCTCCTGCGAAAACCGTGTCCTTAAGCTTCTTGCGGGCCCGGTGGACCCGCACCTTCGCTGCCGTCTCGGAGATCCCGAGCTGCCGGGCGATCTCCTCGATGCTCAACCCGTAAACGTCCCGGAGCACTATCGCCGTCCGGTGCTGCTCCGGCAGCCGGCTCAGGGCCGCTTCCAACGCCTGCACCTCGATGCGGGCACCTGCGGTCACCTCGACCGATCCCGCCGCGGCGATCTCGGTCAAGACCTCGTCCTTCAATCCCGTCTCGTGTCGCTGCCGGCGCCGTCTCCCCCGATGCTTGGACAGTGCGGCGTTGCTGGCGACCCGATAGAGCCATGTCTGGAACGTTGCCTCCCCACGGAAACCCTGGAGTCCGCGCCACGCCTTGAGGTATGCGTCCTGCGTCGCCTCGGCGGCGTCTTGCGGGTCCCCCAGGATGCGGAGACACAGCGAATAGACATCCCGATGCGTTGCCTCGACCAGCTCGGCCCACGCTCGCTCGTCACCGCTCTTGCAGCGCTCTACGAGCTCATCGGGGATCCGCTCAGCCGGGGCTCCGTCCCGGTGATCGGTTGGACGCCTCATCTCCGCTGAGGTTACAGGTGGGTCGGAACCGCAGCGCGGCATCCGATGGGATAGCCGACCAGAAGGATCGCGTTAGGTCCGCGGGGTCAGCTGGAGTCGAAGATCGATTCGAGGCGCGACAGGAGCTGGGCCTTGTCCAGCTCGGCCTCGCGCCGCACGCGCAGCTGCTCCTTGGTCGAGCTGAGTAGGTCCTCGATGCCGTTGATCAACTCGTCGGTGTCGAAGGGCTTGGTGAGGTATGCGTCGGCACCCAGCTTGTAGCCGCGCACCCAGTCCGACTCGGATGTCTTCGCGGTCAGGATCAGGATCTTCATCTGATCCTTGGCCCCGGCCGACTTCAGCTCCTTCAATACGGTGTAGCCGTCCATCTGGGGCATCATGATGTCGAGAACCAGCACGTCGGGGGGATCGTCCACCAGCATGTCCAGTGCCTGCTGACCGTTCTGGGCCACGCCTACCTTGTGACCCTCCTCGACGAGGATGCTGCTGACCAGGGTCCTGATCTCGGCGTTGTCCTCAGCTATGAGGATCCTAGCCATCGCCGTGCCTCCCTTCAGCGCCCTCGGTCGCCGTCACCCGCAGTATGGCTTGCGGGGAGCGCCGCTGCTATTCGTCGAGTATCGATTCGAGCTGTGACAGCAGGTGCGCCGTGTCCCGCTCCTGCTCCCTCTTAACCTTAAGCTCTTCCTTGGACAACTCCAACATGGTGTTCACGGCCTGGATGACCTCGTCGGGCTCGAACGGCTTGGTCAGGTAGTGGTCCGCTCCGAGGTCGAAGGCCAGGTGGCGGTCGTGCTCGGATCCCTTGGCCGTCAGTACCAGCACCTTGGTCGAGTCAAGCACCTGATAGTCCGTCATGTCCCTGAGGACGGCGTGACCGTCCATCTCGGGCATCATCAGATCGAGGAGCAGCAGCTCCGGAGGGTCCATCACCATGGCCTCGACCGCCATGCGGCCGTCCTTGGAGACCCTGACCTCGTGCCCCTCCTCCGCCAGGATGTAGGTCAGCAGTTGCCTGATGTCGGCGTCGTCGTCGGCTATATGGATCTTTGCCATGGCTAGCGCCTGCACTCCCTTGGCCTCGGTTCCCCTGACCCCCTAAGCATCGGGCCACATCGGGGGCCACTTGAGCATCAGGGGCAGCCCGTGCGGGCCCCCGGGGAAGGCCGGGCCACGGCGGTACGCTCGTCGGCGATGGTCGACTCCCGCCTTCCTCGCTTCTCCCAGGCGCTTCAGGCCCTCCTTCTAGGGGCGGCCTTCCTCCTCGACGCCGCCTGGGTCGTCCCCGTCCTGGCGGTCGTGTTGATCGCGGCCTCGGTGGGAGGTCCCTCATGGAACGCCCTCGCCTACGTCTACCGGGCGCTCCCGATCCCTCCGGGCGAGATGGAGCCGGCGGCCCCGCCGCGGTTCGCCCAATCGCTCGGAGCGGCCTTCCTCACGCTCGGCACGATCGGCCTCTACTCGGCCACGAGGGACACGACGGTCTGGTGGGCTCTCGGCTGGGGGCCGGCCCTGGCCGTCGCCGTGCTCGCCGCGCTCGCCGCCAGCACCGCCTTCTGACTGGGCTGCGAGATCTACCTGCTGGTCCAGCGGGCGAAGTCGAAAGAGAGGTGAACCGCCTCGCCGTTCTGCTGGGCTTGATCGCCGTCGGAGCGCTGGTGCTGGTCGCCTATCGCGTCTACCGGTCCCGATGGACGCCGGCGCCCGAGCGGATCTTGGTCGATGACCTCGGCCTCGAGTTGATGGCCGGATGCTGCGCCTTTGTGGTGTTCACCACGCCGTCGTGTCGCCCGTGCAAAGCGGCGCTGGCCGTCGTCGAACGGGCCGCAGGCAACGCCCAGGGACCCACGGAGATCCGCACCGTCGATGCGACGCAACGGCCGGAGATCGCGATCCGCTACTCGGTGCGAACCATCCCAACCGTCTTCCTGATCACGGCGTCTGGCCACGTCGTCGAACGGTGGAGGGACGTACCGGATCCGGCCGAGGTCGAAGCGGCGCTCGCTGCGATGTGAGTATGGGCGCGTGAACACCCACCGACCAGATCCGGCAACGTCCGAGTTGCCGGATCTCCTTCGGCTGAAGTCCGAACGCGCACTCTCGATCACCGTCTGCCTCCCCGCGCTGAACGAGGCCGACACCATCGGCGCCATCTGTACGGCCATAACGACCTTGGTCGAAGCCGGCCTGGTGGACGAGTTGATCGTCGTCGATTCAGGGTCTTCCGACTCGACCGAGGAAGTCGCGCGCGCGGCGGGGGCGAGCGTTCATCGGGCGACCGAGATCCAGATCGGCGACGTGAACGAGGCCCCCGGGAAGGGCGGCTCACTGTGGAAGAGCCTGAAGATCGCGCGCGGCGACATCATCGTCTGGTTGGACTCGGACGTGAGGAACTTTCGGACGGCCTTCATAACCGCTCTGGTCGCGCCGCTCCTCGCGAACGAGCGGATCCGGATGACGAAGGCCTATTACGAGCGGCCCCTACAGGACGAGACGAGCACCCTGCGGGCGGGCGGGGCACGCGTGACGGAGCTCGTCGTTCGACCGCTGGCCCATCTCCTGTTCCCGGAGCTCGTGAGCTTCGTCCAGCCGCTATCGGGCGAATACGCCGCCTTCCGCGATGACCTGCTCGACCTTCCGTTCTTTGCAGGCTATGGAGTCGAGATCGGCTTGTTGATCGACTTCATCGAGCGCCATGGGTTGGAGGCGGTAGGACAGGTGGACCTCGGCTCGCGCGTACATCGCAACCGCGACACGTTGGCACTGGGCCGGATGGCCTACGAGGTCATCCAGGTGCTGCTCAAGAGGGCCGAGGATCTGGGCAGGATCAAGATCGAACCGGAGTGGCCTGCCGAGATGCTTCAGTTCGTGAGCGGTCCCAGCGGCCCCGTCGAGCAGAGGTACCGCCTGCCGGCGATCGAGTTACCGCCTATGGGGACCGTTTCCTGAACCGACCACGTTTGGCGTCCGGGTTGCCTTCGCCCGACTCGGCGGGTGGTGACGACGAGCCCTCGTGAGGGGGACTGGATGCAACGTCGGGTTCCTCTGGGACCACCGAGGGGGGCTCGGTTCCCGGGAGTGGCGCGAACGGTGAGGGCTCGACCCCCAGAACCCGCGTCGTCCATAGGTGGTTGAACAACAGCTTTCCAACGGCCACCGCCGGAACCCCGAGGAGCACTCCCCAGAATCCTGCCAGCGTGCCCCCGGCGAGGATGGACAGCATGACCGAGACCGGGTGCAGCTGGACGGTCCGCTTCATGACGTTGGGGCTGATGATGTGATTGTCGATCTGCTGGACTATCAGCGCGACCAGGGCGGCCTTCAGCCCAAGCCCGGCGCCGCCGGTGATCGAACCGATCAGGAGTCCCAGGCCACCTCCGATGAACGGTCCGACGAGGGGTATCAGGTTCGTGAAACCCGCGATGGCTCCGATGACGAGCCAGAACTTGAGATCGATGATCGCGAAACCGATGGCGGACATGATCCCGACGATCAGAGCGACGAGGAACTGACCGCGGAAGAACCCACCGATCGTCTTGCCGACCTTGGCGCCGAGATCGGCCATCTCCTCCTTGTGCGACTCGGGCACGAGGTTCAACAGGTCGCGCTGCAGTTGAGGCAGGTCGATCAACAGATACAAGGCGAGCAGAGGGCCGAGGATGAAGATGAACAAGACCTCCAGCACACTGGAGCCCACCTCGGTGATCCGATCGGCGGACGCGGTGATGCTCTCGCGGAACCTCTGAGTGACTTCATCGCATCGCTCGTGCGATGGCGCATCGATCTCGGCGGTGTCGTCCGCGTCGAGCAAACAGGTGACACGAGACGTGTCGAGGTCGATGCCGAACCGGTCGTTGATCTCGTCGCCCGCACCGACGATCGAATCGGCCAGCTCCACCTTGAACTCGGGCCAGTCGTCGCGGAACGTGTCGATCTGGCGAGAAACGTACGGCGTCGCCCCGATGATCAGCAACGTGATGCCACCCAGCACGACTACGTAAGCGAGGATCGTTCCGATCGTGCGCGAAACGTTTCGCTCCTCGAGGCGGGTGACGAGGGGATTGAGGAGGTAGATGATCAGTAGCGCCAGCACCAGGGGCGGAAAGATGATCCGGATCTTGAAGAGAACCCATACGAACGCCGCCGCCAGTATCAGGATGCCGATGATCGACCAGGCCCCGACGCCTGCACGGCGCAGACGCTCGCCCGCTGGCAGCCGGGGGGTCGGCGGCGATGACATGACGTCAGTATCCCTCCGGCGGTGCCTCGGCCAGTGACGTTGGTGATGTTTTGGCGACGCGAAAAGCAAGCATCGCAAGGCCGCAGGGAGCCTGAATAGTGGAGCTATTCGGGCGACTGAGTACTGACACGTAGGGGGGAGGCAAGCTCGCTTGCAACGACCCCCGAGGTAAGCGGCTTGCTTCTAGCAAGCCGACGCCGCGAAGCGCAGGCTTTTCGCCGCCAAAACGCGGCGTATGTTGCTGGCCGAGGCACTTATCTCCCTACTCCGTCAAAAAGGCTGACGGCCGAACAGCAGCTCGGCCCCGCGGCTAAGCGTCTCGGCAGGATCGGCCTTGGGCCCGGCCGCGACCGAGGTCAGATCGAATACGTCGCTGAACCCCGTTCCGAGAGCCTGGGGCACCGGAACGTCGAGCCGTCCGAAGATGCCCAAGCAGGGCACCCCGGCCTCGTGGGCGATCCGGGCCACGCCGGCGGGGGCTTTCCCGGCCAGGCTTTGTTCGTCGAAGCTTCCCTCGCCGGTGACCACGACGTCGGCGGCGGCGATCAGCGGCCGGAGCTGCATCGCCTCGGCCACGGACTCGAAACCCGACCGCAGCTCCGCTCCCGCGAACGCGAGGAGGCCGGCCGCGATCCCACCGCCGGCACCGGCGCGCGCGACGTTCATGTTCGTTCCCAGCACCTCTCGCACGATCATCGAGAGATTCTCTAGACCTCGCTCCAGCGTCTCGACCTGATCGGGATCGGCTCCCTTCTGCGGCGCGAAGCGCCGCGCGCTGCCATTTGGCCCCAGCAACGGGGTGTCGACGTCGCAAAGTGCCGTCACCGTCGCCTGCAGCGGTTGTGTGGGCGACTCGATGTAGCGGAGGTGGATGAGCTGCGCGGGCCCGGGCGGAAGCGGGTCGCCGAAGCCGTCGAGGAATCTCCAACCAAGAGCCTTTGCGAGACCGATCCCTCCATCGGTTGACGCGGTCCCCCCAACGGCGACCACCACCCGGCCGTTCCCGCCGAGCTCGACCGCTCGACGGATGCACATACCAACGCCTTCCGAATCGGCACGCAGCGGATCGCCGGTCGAAGCCGTTGCCGTCTCGACACAGACGGTCCCGTCACCCAGCGAGGCGATCGGCATGCGGAAAGGCTTGCCCCACGGATCGCAACTGTTCACGAACGACTTGGTTCCTCCCTTGGCGTCCAGCAACGCCTCGAGAGTGCCGCTTCCGCCGTCCGCGATCGGACACGAGGTAACCACGGCGCGCGGATGGATACGCCGCAGTCCGTCCGCGAGAGCCAGCGCAGCGGCGGGGGCGGTCAACGTCCCCTTGAACTTGTCGGGAGCCAGAAGTACGCGCACGGGCCCTACGATACGGACAGATGAACGAAGCGATGAAGGTGGCTCTGGTCTCTAACCGCGGACCGGTCTCCTTCCTTAGGTCCGCCGAGGGCTTCGAGAAGCGACGAGGGGCAGGCGGGCTCGCCGGCGCATTGGATCCGGTGGCCAGAAGGCTCGGCGACCACGCCACCTGGATATCCGCCGCCACCTCCGACGACGACCGAGCCGCGATCGAAGCCGGCGAAGCCGATGCGCTCGTGGATCTGCTCGGCTATCCGGTCTACATGCTGGACATCCCCCCTTCGACGTATGCCAGGTACTACGACGTGGTCTCGAACCGGATGCTGTGGTTCGCCAATCACTGTCTCTGGGATGAGCTCGACGTTCACGATTTCGGACGGGACGAGATCGAGGCCTGGGACGAGGCGTACGAACCCGTCAACGAGGAGTTCGCCCGGGCGGCGGCCGATCACGCAGACCCCGACTCGGTGGTGCTCTTCCAGGACTATCACCTTGCGACCGCGCCGAGGTACTTGCGGCGCATGCATCCGGATCAGACGATCTTCCACTTCACACACTCGTCCTTCTGCGGGCCGGACGGTCTGGAGCGGCTGCCCCGCCCTTTGCCCCAGCGCGTCATCGAGGGCATGCTCGGAGCCGACCTGGTCGGCTTCCACGTCCCGGATTGGGCCAACGGATTCATGGAATGCTGCGAACGCATCGGGGCGAAGGTCGATCACGACGCCTACGCCGTCGACCATGACGGCCGGAGGAGCTGGGTCCGCACCTATCCGATCCCGATCGACGCCGGCGGCTTGCGCAAGCGGGCCGCCAAGCCAGACGCCGAGCGGTGGAAGGACAGATTCCTCAGCGGCTGGACGCACGGCGGACCGTCCGAGGGCCATCTGATCGTGCGTGCGGACCGGACGGAACCTTCCAAGAACATCGTCCGCGGGTTCGAGGCCTTCGGACGGGTGCTCGACCGCCGGCCCGATCTCGCCGCAACCACCCGCTTCATCGCGTGTCTGTACCCGTCTCGCCAATCGATGCCCGAATACCGCCGCTACAGCAAGGACATCGAGAGAGTGGTCGATGAAGTTAAGGCACGACATCCCGGCTCGATCCAGCTGTTCCTGCAGGACGATTTCGATCGGACCCTTGCCGGCCTCCGCATCTACGACGTGCTACTCGTGAATCCGATCATGGACGGGATGAACCTCGTCTCGAAGGAGGGGCCGGCTTTGAACGAGGTCGGCGGCGTGCTCGTCCTATCGCGCGGTGCGGGCTCCTTCGACGAGCTCGGGGAACAGGCGATCGAGATCGCCGACGCGCTCGACGTCGACTCCACGGCGAATGCCCTCGAGGCCGCACTCGAGATGGCGCCGCCCGAACGGAAGGCTCGAGCGGAGGCTCTGCGTCGCATCGCCGAGAGCCGCAGACCGGCCGATTGGATCGATGCGCAGCTCGACGACCTCTCCGAGCTCCAGCAAGGGCGCCCGCCCGTCACCACGCCGCCACGCCACTGAGGTGCTCCGGCGCGGAAGTACCGTCCGCAACGTTGCACTAGAGCAGCCGGCGAAGGAGCTCGACCAAACCACCCGGCCCGCGCACCGTGAGATCGGCGCGCTCGATCAGCTCGGCGGGGCTCTCATCCGAGGCGACGGCAACGCGCAACGTGGCAACACCGGCCTCTTCGAGCCGGTCGAGGGCGTCGAAGCCCGGTAGGTCGACCAGGTCGTCCCCCGCGAACAGCGCCGCTTCCAGATCGTTCTCTGCCGCCACCTGCACGAGCACGCCGGCCTTCGAGAACTCAACCGGTGGTCGCAGCTCCAGCGCGGCCCGCCCGCCCACTACGTGAAGACCATGACTGCGGGCGAGGTCGTCGGCGATCCGCGACAACGTGGTCTCTGCTGCGCCGCGATCGGTCGCGGCTCTGTAGTGCAGACCGACCATCACCTGCTTGTCCTCGACCAGAACGCCTTCAAGACCTGTGGCGGCGACGGTCGCACGCGCCTCTTCGAGCACCCGCTGCATGAGCTCCTCGAAGGGAGCGGCGATCGGCGAGAGCTCGACGCGTCCACCGCGCACGCGCTGCGCGCCGTGGATACCCCAGATATCCACATCGGGTCCGAGCCACGCGAGCAGCTGGTCCGCGGATCGACCCGACACGATGGAGACGTTGCGATAGCGCAAGCCCAACTCCGCTAGAAGGTCCGTCACCGTCTCGTAAGGACGCGCCTCGTCCGGATGCTCGACTATCTCGGACAGCGTCCCGTCGAAGTCGAGGAATAGACCCGCGCGCGGCGCGTGCTGTCTGAGGTGCTCGATCGAAGCCCGCATGCGAGGAGCGTAGACCTTCGATATTGCCTTCCAGGGGCCCGGGGTCACTAGACTCGTTCGATGAAACGCTGGAGACTCGCCGTTATCGCCGTGCTCGTTCTCGTCACGATGGCCGGCTGCCGTCCCGACACGGTCGAGCTGGGTTACCGGTATCCGGCGGAGCAGAGCATCAGCTACCGGATGAAGGCGCATGCAACCGCCAGTTGGAACATCGGGGGCGAGGGAGGCGGCGAGTACGACGTCACCTTCGAGGTCACCGAAACCGTTCGTTCCTCCGACGGCGGCAGCGCGACCGTATCCGTCGTCATGGAACCACTCGACGTCGAAGAACAGGGGCTGCCGTCTCCGGGCGCCAAGGAGCGCTCCTTCGCGCTGGAGATAGGACCGAATGGCGAGGTGCTGGAAGTGCTCGAGGTCGACGGGGTCGCAGCCGAGGCCCTGGACCCGGACGAGCTCGCTTTCATCGGCACCTACCGGCCGCCTCTGCCTCCGGAGCCCGTGACCCTGCGCGACACCTGGCGGGCCGAACGCCAGGTCGAGTTGGGAGCGGTGTTCCAACAGGTGGTCAGCACGGGTGAGCTCGACGGACTGCGTCGCGACGCGGAGGGCAAGATCGCGCACCTGCGTTACATGGGCGAGGGGCCCTTGGTCTGGACCACGACGCTCCCCCAGGGCGAGGCGGAGCTCACCGGGGAAGCCGTCACGTCGAGCACGGCCGACCTGGACATCGACGGTGGCTTCCTCCGGGCCGCGCGCTCGTCGACCGAGGGAACCTTTGACGTCCGCGTCGACCCGGGAGGTGGAAGGGCACCGATCGTCGGGACGCTCGACCTCGACCTGGATCTGACTCTAGAGAAGGTCTAGTCGGCGCTCAGTTGCCTAGGTCCGTTCGTGCGGAGCCCTAGACCTCGTCCTGTCCGACCACTACGTGTAGGGCAACCGTGTCGGAGAGGTTCCCCGGCTTGGGCTCCGCCACCCAATCGAACCGCGCGGCGAGCGCCTCCGCGGCCTCTTGCGCTTCGGGATACGACCAGAACACGGTGGTGCGCGGGTACTGGACCGAGGAGTCGTCGATCGCCTCGATCGTGAACCCCAAGCCCGTCAGTCGATCCGCAAGGGCGTCGTCGGCACCGGCATCCGAGGTCCCGTTCAGAACCTGCACGTTGATGCCCTCGGTGATCAGCTTCACAGGCTTGGGTGTCGGAGTCTCCTCGTCCTCGGGCTCCGACTGGGTCGGCGATGGGCTGGCGATGGCGATCTCGGTCTCGGTCTCGCGGGGTGTCGGTGTGGCCGAGGGAGAGCTGTCGACGGCCGTAGGCTTGGTCTCGTCCCCGCCGACCATGTTGACGAGGACCCACACCGCCACTCCCACGACCGCGGCGATCAGCAGCCAGGGCAGGAACCACCCGAGGACGGACCGGTAGAAGGGCCCTTGCTCTCCTGCGGAGTGTCGTCCCACCGCGCGGGGGGACCTATCGCTTGGTGGGCGAGTATTCCGCGCCGAGGAGGCGGGCGACCCTCTGACGCTGGCGGTAGACGCGCAGCCTCTTCAGTCTCTTCACCAGGATCGGGTCGTAGGCCATCGCCGCAGGTTTCTCGAGCAGCTCGTTCAACAGTTGGTAGTAGCGGGTCGCCGACATCTCGAAGCGTTCCTTGATCGCCTGTTCCTTAACGCCGGCGTGCTTCCACCAGGAACGTTCGAAATCGAGTACGGCTTGCTCACGCTCGTCGAGCTCTTCCATGCGGCCAGACTAAGCCTCCCGGCGTGGGCCCGGGTGGATTTCAGTGCCCTTGACTCGGGGCACCTATGGAAAGAGGCCCCGGGTGAGATGGGCCTCGGCGACCCGTCCGACGCCGATCCAATGCGCAGCCTGGCGCATCGACAGCGACTTGGACGAAGCGAGCTCGTAGACCTCCGCGAACGCTCTCTCCATGATCAGACGGAGTCTGTCGTTGACTTCTTCCTCATCCCAGAAGTAGGCCTGGATGTCCTGCACCCACTCGAAGTACGAGACCGTTACGCCGCCGGAGTTCGCGAGGATGTCGGGCACCACGAAGATGCCGCGGTCGTGCAGGATCTTGTCCCCTTCGAAGGTGATCGGTCCGTTGGCCGCCTCGCACACGACGTTCGCCTTGACCTTGTCGGCGTTCTTGACGGTGATCACACCCTCGATGGCCGCCGGCACCAGGACGTCGCAGTCGATCTCGAGAAGCTCGGCGTTGGAGATGGCGTCGGCGCCGCCGTAGCCGGCCACCGTTCCGGCCTCCTGGCTGTGCCGGATGATCGCCTCGGGGTCGAGGCCTTTGTCCCGGTACAGGCCACCCGCCGCGTCCGACACCGCCACCACCCTGCAGCCTGCATCGTGCAGGAGCTGCGCGGCATGGCCGCCGACCTTCCCGTAGCCCTGGATCGCGACGGAGACCTCGTCGATCCCGATGCCGAGCGTCTTGAGCGTCGAGAAGATCATGTACATCACGCCGCGCGACGTCGCCCCGCCCCGGCCCTTGGAGCCACCGATCGACACCGGCTTGCCGGTTACTACGCCGGGTACCGAGTAGCCGGAGTTCATGGAGTACGTGTCCATGATCCAACTCATGATCTCTTCGTTCGTGTTCATGTCGGGGGCCGGGATGTCCTTCTCGGGCCCGATGAACGGAAGGATCTCGGACGCGTAGCGGCGCGTCATCCGCTCGAGCTCGGAGCGCGATAGCTCCTTAGGGTCGACCGAGACCCCGCCCTTTGCGCCGCCGAACGGGATACCCGCGATCGCGCACTTCCACGTCATCCACATGGCCAAGGCCTTGACCTCGTCCAACCCGACCGCCGGGTGGTAGCGGATGCCGCCCTTCGCCGGGCCGCGCGTGACGTTGTGATGGACGCGATAGCCCTCGTAGACGCGCGTCGAGCCGTCGTCCATCCTGAACGGAACGGAGACGCTCAGAGAGCGCTTGGGCGCGCGCAGGATCGCATGCACTCCGGGCGCGAGACCCATG
This sequence comes from Actinomycetota bacterium, assembly GCA_035249925.1. GTDB lineage: Bacteria > Actinomycetota > CADDZG01 > CADDZG01 > WHSQ01 > MB1-2. The sequence goes on along the minus strand of DATFFR010000007.1, from coordinate 14,184 downwards.
AGCTCGGCGACCTCGTCCAGTTGCGCGAGCGCGGTATCCCACGCGGTGTCGTGAGACGTGTCGTCGTGCGCGGGCGCTACCGTTGGCTCCGTTGCCATCGAGCCGGGTGTCGGATTCGAACCGACGGCCTAGGCATTACAAATGCCTTGCTCTGCCAGACTGAGCTAACCCGGCGACCTCAATCCAAAGCTTGGAAACCAGCGTACCCTTTGGATCGGCCCCCAGGCCTGAGAACTGGCCTCTTGTTAGACGGGTTCTACGTCTCTCGTTGCGAGGTGTTGTTCTAGCTTGCGCTTGATCCTCTGTAACGCATTGTCGATGGACTTCACGTGGCGGCCGAGCATGTCGGCTATCTGCTGGTACGACTTGCCGTCCATGTAGAGCTGCAGGACCTCGGTCTCGAGATCGGAGAGCAGCTTGCCCATCGATGTCTTGATGCTGTTGATCTCCTCGGCCGAGACGACCAGCTCCGCGGGGTCGATCGCGCGGTGGACGAGCGCTTCCTCGAGCGGACGGTCGTCGTCGCGCGTCGCGGGCTTGTTCAGCGAGACGTAGGAGTTGAGGGGGATGTGTTTCTGGCGGGTGGCGGTCTTGATGGCGGTGATGATCTGGCGGGTGATGCAGAGCTCGGCGAAAACCCGGAAGGCGGTGTTCCTGTCGGCCTGGAAATCCCGGATCGCCTTGAAGAGCCCGATCATGCCCTCCTGGACGATGTCTTCCTTGTCGGCCCCTGCCAGGAAATAGGAGCGGGCCTTGGCCCGGGCGTAATGCCGGTAACGGTGGAGCAGGGTCTCGATGGCCAGCTCGTCCCCGTCCCGGGCGCGCTCGACCAGGGCATCGTCTTCGAGATCCTTTAGCGCCGCTGCAACCACCCGCGTCCCCTTGCCCTGGGCTGGGCTACCGTCCGACCCCCCGCCGGACGCGCCGAAACCGGTCACAGAGTATCGGAACTGTTACGTCGGCGGGCCACCTCGAACATGGCTACGGCCCCTGCCACGCCCACGTTGAGGGACCCGATGCGGCCCGACTGGGGGATCCGGACGAGGGCGTCGCAGTGGTCCCGCACCGATCTGGAGAGACCTCGGCCCTCGGCCCCGAGCACGATCCCAACCGGCGCCTCGAGCAGCTGCGACGACCAGATGTCGTCGGAGGCCTCGCCGTCCAGTCCGACGATCCACAACCCGGCGGTACGAGCCTGGTCCAGGCCACGTCCGAGGTTCGTCACACGTGCGACCGGCAACACCTCGGCCGCTCCCGCCGCCACTCGCCGGACCGTCGGTGTCACGGCGACCGAGCGATGGGTGGGGATGACGACGCCGTCGAACCCGCAACACTCGGCGGTGCGGATCAGCGAGCCCAGGTTGTGAGGGTCGGTGACCCCGTCGAGGAATACGAGGCAGCTCGTGTCGCCGAAGAGATCCTCCAGCGCGGCGTAGCGGAAGCGACCCGTGACCGCCACCACTCCTTGATGGTTCTCCCCCTCCGCGAGCCGGTCGATCTCGGTGCGGGGTACGACCTTCACCGGGATGGACGCCTCCTCGGCGCGCTTGCGGATCTCGGTGAGGACGGCTGCCGTCCCCATCCCGGCCGCCATGAGGATCCGCTCGGCCGGACGGCGGGCCCGGAGCAGCTCGACGACGGGCTTGCGCCCCGAGAGGACCGAGGTGCCCTTGTCGCGGGGCTCGGTCTTACCCGGCACTCAAACGCCAGCGCGCTCCGGCCGGCGTGTCTTCTATGGCCACGCCGAACTCGGTCAGCTTCGCCCGGATCTCGTCCGCTTCGTCGAAGTTCTTCTCGTTCCGCGCGCGCTCGCGCCTGGCCAGCAGGTACTCGACCAGCTTCTCCACGAGCTCGGACCCGACCAGCTCGTCGGTGCCGAAGGTGAAACCGAGAACTCCCGTCAGCTCGGCGAAGGTCCCGGCGAGTTCCTCGAGGCGCGCTCGTTCTGACTCGTCGTCCGATTGAGCGGCCGTCAGAGCTTTGTTGGCTTCGCGCACGAGCTCGTGGACCGCGGCGAAACCCTCGGGAGAGTTGAAGTCGTCGTCCATGGCGGTGACGAATGCTTCGACGAAGGGGCCGCCGGCTCCGTCGGGTTGCGCGCCGTCGACGGGTTGATGGTGACGTCCCTTTGGAAGATCCCCGAGCAGGTGACGAACTGCGTCGGCGAAGGTGCGCCACCGCTCGTAGCCCTGGACCGCGTCGTCCAGAGCGGCCTTCGAGAACACGACCTGGCTGCGATAGGCGCCCTGCAGCATCCAGTAGCGCACCGCCTCGGCCGGGTAGCGCTCGAGCACCTCGCGCGCGAGCGCCACGTTGCCGAGGGACTTCGACATCTTCTCGGCGTCCATCTGCACCATCCCGGCATGCAGCCAGTACTTCGCGAACGGCTCTTTCCCCGTCATGGCTTCGGCCTGAGCGATCTCGTTCTCGTGATGCGGAAAGATCAGGTCGCTTCCACCGCCGTGGATGTCGAAGCCCATCCCTAGGTACTTGTCGGACATGACCGAGCACTCGATGTGCCAGCCCGGGCGGCCCGGTCCCCACGGGGAGTCCCATGCCGGCTCGCCCTCCTTCGCCGCCTTCCAGAGCGAGAAATCCAAGGGGTGCTTCTTGCCGGGATGCGGTTCCACCCGCTCTCCCGCGCGCATGTCCTCCAGGGTCCGCCCCGACAACTTGCCGTATCCGTCGAAGGACTCGACCGCGAACCACACGTTGCCGTCGGCCTCGTAGGCCACGCCCTTGGACACGAGCTCCTCGATCGCCTGGATCATGTCCTGGATGTGTTGAGTGGCACGGGGGATGTGATTCGGCTCGGACCCGCCGAACGCTTGCAGATCTGACTCGAACGCCGTCTCGTACTTCTTCGTGATCTCGTCCGGGGTCAGCCCCTCGATCTTGGCTCGATCGATGATCTTGTCGTCAACGTCGGTGTAGTTCATGACGAAGGTGACGTCGTAACCGCGATAGGCGAGGTAACGACGGATCTGGTCGAACCAGATGATCGTCCTCATATTGCCGATATGCGCGTAGTTGTAGACCGTCATCCCACAGCAGTAGATGCCAACCTTCCCGGGGTCGCGCGTCTCGAACGGTTGAAGACGACGCGACATCGAGTCGTAGACCTGTATCGACATGGCGGTCAGACTAAGGGTTGGACCAGAGCCACCGCCAGGGCTGCGATGCCCTCGCCCCTGCCGGTGAAACCCAGATGATCGGTGGACGTGGCCTTGACCGACACGGCTCCCCCTGCGATGCCGAGTGCGTCGCCGATGTTCGACCGCATGCGGGACGCATGCGGGCTGAGTTTCGGCTGTTGCGCGATCACCGTGGCATCGACATTTACGATCTCGCAACCCGCTCGTGTCACCGCCACCGCGATCTCACGCAGGATGTCGAGACTGGACGCGTCCTTCCAGCGTTCGCTCGCCGGAAACATCCCGCCCAGATCCCCCAGGTTCGAAGCACCGAGCAGTGCGTCGCCTATTGCGTGCGACAGGACGTCTGCGTCGGAGTGTCCGGCCAGCCCCGCGTGACCCGGGATAGAGATCCCACCCAGCACGAGCGGCCGCCCTTCCTCGAAGGCGTGCGCGTCGAATCCAAGCCCGACTCTCAATGCTTCGGACCGTCCGCCGAGGCGGAGGCGCGCTCGAAGTCGCCCGGCTCCGTAACCTTTATGTTTTCGGCACTCCCCGCAACCACCGCTACTCCTCCGCCATAGTGCTCCACGAGCTGAGCATCGTCGGTCGCCTCGAAATCATCGCTCAACGCGCTTTCGTGGGCACGCTTCAGAACCTCGGTAACGAAAGCCTGGGGTGTTTGGATCGCCCACAGGGTCGATCGCTCCGGCGTCTGCACGACCCGGCCGCCGGAGACCACCTTGATCGTGTCCGTTACCGGCACGCCCGGAACCGCCCCGTCGTGGTCGTCGAGGGCGGCGATGACGGCGGCCAGGATCTCCCGCGTCGCGAAGGGCCGGGCGGCGTCGTGCACCACGACCGTCTCGGACTCCACCAGACTCAGCCCGGCGCGAACGGAGGCCTGGCGCGTGTCCCCACCGGCAACGACGCGAGCGCGCGGATCCGCCAGAAGTCGTTCGGTCTGCTGGATGTGCTGCGAGGGAACGACCACGACCAGCGGTTCACAACCTGCGCCGGCCAAGAGGTCATAGCTCCACCGGATAAGCGGCCGTCCGGCCAGATCGATGAACTGCTTGGGAAGGTCACCACCAACCCGCCGACCCGTCCCGCCGGCAGCGAGTACGGCTGCAGGGGTTCCGCGCGTCCCTGCTATCCGAGAACCTCGTCGAGCATCTTCTCGGCCGCTTCCTCGTCGCAGTTCTTGGAGAAGGTGAGCTCGGAGACGAGGATCTGGCGGGCCTTTGTCAGCATGCGCTTCTCGCCGGCAGCGAGACCCTTCTCTTTGTCGCGCTGGTGAAGGCTGCGAACGACATCGGCAACCTGGTAGATGTCACCCGAGCGGAGCTTCTCGACGTTCGCCTTGAAGCGACGCGACCAGTTGGTCGTGTTGGTGGTGGGCTCGTTCTTCTTGAGGACCTTGAGCACCTTGGGAACTTCCTTCGCCGGGGTCACCTGGCGCAGCCCGACCTCCTCGGTCGAGTCGGTGGGCACCATCAAGGTCAGCTCGCCGTAGGCAAGCTTCAGGATGAAGTAGTCCCTCTTCTCGCCGAAGAGATCCTTCTGCTCGAGGCTCTCGATGACGGCCGCGCCGTGATGGGGGTACACGACCTTGTCGCCTACACGAAACGAACGAGTCACGCGAAAATCCCTCCTGCGAGTCGACCTAGCGCGCCAGAAGCGGCGGCACAGACACCGAAAGAACCTCCGGAAGAGGCCTTGTGTCTGTAACCAAGGGTAGCACGGCGCGCCTACGCACCGAGCCGTAACGACCGGCTATGGGGCCGGGAGGCACCCCGCGCGCCGACATGCTTCGGCAAGGTCGGTCACCTCGTCGACGTCGATCCCGGCAACGTCGACGGTGCTCCCCCGAGGAACGAGAGCGCGCGTGAACCCCAGTCGGCGAGCTTCGGAAACGCGGCGCTGGATGCCCGGCACACGACGGATCTCTCCGGCCAACCCAACCTCGCCGACCGCCACAGTGCCGTCTCCGATCGCCCGGTCGGCGTAGGAAGACACCATCGCGAGGCAAAGCGCAAGGTCGGCTGCCGGCTCGCGGATCTGCAGGCCGCCGGCGGCGGCAACGAAGACATCGCGGTCGGCGACCGGTCCGACCCGTTGCGTGGTCACCGCGACCAACAAAGCCAGGCGTCGGGCGTCACATCCGATCGCAACGCGCCTGGGTTGAGCGAGATTCGTCGATGCAAGAAGCGCCTGGACCTCGATCAACACCGGGCGCGCGCCCTCGATGCCGGGAAAGACGATCGATCCCGGCACTCCCGCAAGGCGGTCGGCAAGGAACATGGCGGAAGGGTCCTCGACGCCCTGCAGACCGCGGGCCTCCATGATGAATACACCGGCCTCGTCGCACGACCCGAAGCGGTTCTTGAGGGCGCGCAGCAGCCTGAACGTTCCGCTGCGCTCGCCTTCCAGTGAAAGCACCGCGTCCACGAGGTGTTCGAGGGTCCGCGGCCCGGCCACCGTTCCTTCCTTCGTCACGTGTCCGATCATGACGACCGCCGTACCGCTGGCCTTGGCGAAGCGAGCCAGGGCGGCGGCGCACTCGCGCACCTGCACGACCGAGCCGGGTGGAGGATCGTGCTGAGGGTCGCGCAACGTCTGGATCGAGTCGACGACCAGCACCGACGGTCGCTCGCGCGCCGCGGTCGCAAGGATCGCCGGCAGCGAATCCGAGGCGGCCGCCCGAAGTCCCTTCGCGTCCACGCCGAGACGACGCGCACGGATCGAGATCTGCTCCAAGGATTCCTCGCCGGAGATCAGCAGGCCCGGCGCGCCGGACGCGAGCAGCCCATCCACCATCTGAAGGACCAACGTGGATTTCCCGACGCCCGGGTCCCCGGACAGGAGGACGACGGAGCCCGGCACCACGCCTCCACCGAGCACGCGATCGAGCTCCGGCACGTCGGTGATGAAACGGGGCGCCGGACCGCCGGCACTGTCGAGCCCGGCGATCTCGAGGGTGTCGGATGCCGCGCCGGAGCGATCGGTCTCGACGCCGGCGCTGTCCCATGAACCGCATCGGGAACAGCGGCCGAACCAACGCGCGGCGGAATGGCCGCACCCCGCGCACGAGTAGATCGTTGAAGTCTTCACCTAAGGGACGGTAGCGAGCAGGTGTGACAGGTTTCGGGCCGGGGGTCAGACCGAGCGCAGAGCGACCGCCGGAGCCGTTCGTGACGCGTCCTGAGCCGGCCAGGCGGTGGCTATCAGGGACGCCACCAGCGCCGACCCCGTCAACAGCAAGAGTTGGACCCACGGGATCACCAGGCCCAGGTCCTGGCCGAACTCCCCGGTGGCTATCAGTCGAGAGGCCGTGATCAACGCCAATACCGCGCCCACAACGATCCCCTCCAGCGCGACGAATCCGGATTCGAGAAGGAAGGCCAAGCGGACCTGCGCGGGGACGAATCCGAGCGAACGCAACACGCCGATCTCGCGGCGTCGCTCGCGGACGGCGCGCACCATCACCACCCCCAGCCCGGCGATGCCGACCAGGAGCCCCAGAGCCAGGTAGCTCTGCATCAGCTGAAAGAACTGCAGGGTGATCGCCTGGGACTCCTCGACAAGACGGCGGAATCCATCCGCCTCCATCCCGTTCGCGATGAAGGAGCCTTGCAGCGACAGTGCTACCTCGTTGGGATCTGCTCCCTCGTCGGCTTCGATGTAGAAGCGGGACGCGGACGCGCGCACGCCCAGCACATCTCTCAGGGATCCGGTGCTCATGAAGACGCCGGAGAATGCGAAGTCGTTCTCGGTCAGACCGATCACGGTCCGTTTGGTTTCCTCGCCGGTGATCGGATCGATCGCAGTGATCTCGTCGCCGATGTCGACCAGCTCGGCCGCCGGCCCTCCGCCCTCCTGCAGGAAGAAGCTCGGCACGATCGCGGTGGTTGGATCTGACACGAGTCGCTCCCATACCTCCGATGTGGTCGCGTTCGGTCCCTTCTCGGCGAGCGAGGGCGGGCCTCCGGCGACGAACACCGAGTCGATCCCCGACGCGGGCCACGGTTCCGGCTCCAGCGCGGGCCCGCCCAGGAACAGGGGGAATCCGGTCGTGAGGATGGCCACGCGTTCCACTCCCTCGTGGTCCTCGATCGCGCGGGGATCGGGCGGGTTGCTGTTACTGGCAGTCGCAAGGATGTCGAAGCCGCCCTCCTTGGCAACGGCGGTATCCACCTGGCCCCCGAAGACGTTCGACAGAACGGAGATGAACGTCATCGTGAAGATAACGAGAGCGAACATCCCCAAGGTCAGACCCGTGCGGAACCTGCGAGCAAGCGGATAAGCCACGCTGAGACGCAGCGGCAGGTTGCGGGCGGCGATACCTCTCAAGAGGCCACCCAGCGTCTCCTGGGCCTGCGTCAGAAGCACGACCGCCGAGAAAGTCAGCAGGATGCCGGAGACGACAAAAACGAAGATCTCGCCGCCGGCGTCGACGTTGTTCAGGATCCCCCAGGCCAGGGCTGCGGCCGAGACCACCATTATCGTCAGCCGCCGGGCCAGGAACCTGCCGAGCACGGGGATCAGAGAGAAGAGGGCCAGAGGGAGGCCGAGCGTGGCGCCGAGCCATGCCGCCTCGTCCCCAAGCGAAAGCGCCCACCAAGCAGTGAAAAGCGCCGCGCCCAGCGAGCCCATCACGATGCTGCGCGTTCCGCTCCTGGCCTTCGGCGGTTCGGGGAGATCCCTGACCGCGCGGATGATGTTGATGCGAGCGATCCTGAGACTCGTGAAGGTGATCGTCGCCAAGCAGATCAGAGCCCCTACGCAGAATCCGGTGATCAGGCTCTGTGGCTCGAACGCGAATCGCAGGTCGAGCGAGAAGTCACCGAAGCTGCTGAAGATCGGAGCCGCGAGCGCGACGATGGCCCAACCGACGCCTATCCCCGTCAGAGCACCCAGCACCGCCGACGCGAAGGAATAGATCGCACCCTCGATGACGAACGCTCTCACCAGATGCGACCGCTGCATCCCGACGGCACGCAACATCCCGAGCTCGCTCTTCCGCTCCTCCGCCAGCATCACGAAGATATTCACGAGCAGAAGGATCCCGGCGACTATCGCGAACGAGCCGATCGCCAGGAACAGCTCGCCGAACTCCTTTCCTATGGCTTCGGCGTTGTCGAGGCGAGTCCGCTTCACCTCGTCCACTCGGAGTCCCTCGGATCCAAGCTCTCCTTCGATCACCCCGGTCACGTGGCCGCTCAAGCGCGCGCCCTCTTCCACCCCACCCCGATTCGAGACAAGGACGCTCGTCACGGGCGGGACCGCGCCGCGAGGGACCCTGTCGCCGATCGAGGATGCGATCGTCCCCGGTGCCACGAATGCGTTCGGGGAGACCGATTCGAATCCCAACCAGAACCCGGCCAGACCGAAGCTTGGAAGGATCCTGTCCACGGTCAGCTCCAGCTGGTGACCGTAGAGATAGACGGTGACCTGGTCGCCCTCAGACAGTTCCAGAGGCCCCGCAAGATCCTCGGTTATCGCGACGTCGCCCGGTGCGGGCGTCGCACCGGAGATCCCCGTCGTCTCGGGCTGAGATCCGAATCTGCGGGCGGACGAGAAGTCCATCTCGATGAGCTGGGCCTCGGGCTCGGCCAGATCCCCGGCGGCAACCGCAGCCTGGATCCCCAACGCCGTCATGACGCCATCGATGCGGGGATCGTTCAGCCCCTCGAGCCTGCTTCGTAGGTGCTCGGCCTCCTCGGCATCCGGAAGGGTGACCACCTCGTCGACGGGGCCCAGCTGAGTGAACGCCGTCGCTTTGATCGAGGAGTCGAGCGTGTTCCCCACGATCAGGCTGCCGGTGATCAACGCCGTACCCAGGAGGCTTCCCGCGATAACGAGGACCGTCTCGGCGGGCCGGCGGGTCGCATCCCGCACCGCAAGACGGCGGAGCACCGGCCGACGAACGGCCTGGATGACAACGACGGCAAGCACAACGCCGATAACGACCGGGAGCATCTAGTGCCCGGGCGGCGGCTCGATCTCGCCGTCGCGCATGTGAATGATTCGTTGGGCGGTCTCGCCGATCGCGCCGTCGTGCGTGACCAGGACGACGGTCAACCCCTCCGCGTTGAGCTCGTGCAGCAACGTCATGACGGAGGCCGCAGTCTCGGTGTCCAGGTTCCCGGTCGGTTCGTCGGCCCACACGATGGCGGGGCGGCCTGCGAGAGCGCGCGCGATGGTGACGCGTTGCTGCTCGCCGCCCGACAACTCGTTCGGCCGATGGTTCTTCCGTTCTCCAAGACCCACCCGCTCCAAGGTCTCCTCGGCGCGCGAGCGCGCCTCGTTCGGAGCGATCCCGGCAAGCAACAGCGGAAGCTCGACGTTCTCCGATGCAGTGAAGACCGGGATCAGGTTGAAGGCTTGAAAGATGAATCCCATCTCCTCGGCCCGATACCGGCTGCGCTTGTGATCGCTCATCTTGTGGATGTCGTTGCCGTCGACGAGAACCGTGCCGCCATCGATCTCGTCCAGCCCCGAGAGGCAATTCAGAAACGTGGTCTTGCCCGACCCCGACGGGCCCATCACCGCGACGAACTCGCCGCGACGGATCGAAACCGAGAGGTTCCTCAGGGCCTCTACCGGCGCCGCCGCGGTTCGATAGACCTTCCGGACGTCGCTCGCCACGAGGATCTGGCCGTTCGGATCACTCATCTCGTCTCCAGGCTCGAAACGGGCATCCTCGTACATGGAGCCATCCACGATGACCACGCCGGGTTCGGGGTAAGGAGGAGGGGGGCGCGGGCCGCCCGGACCTGGCGGACGAGGCCGGACGACCCGCACTTACAGCGTAGATGGAAACCCTTACGTTGTAAGCTGTCAACGGCCTCGAGGCAACAACCGCCCGTCCGGAGGACGGAAATGGCCCACCATGACTAGCGGCCCATCCACCGCCACGAACGGCGCCCCCAGAGCGCCCCTCTCGCGCTCCGCGGTGCTGGACGCAGCCCTGCGTCTGGTCGACGAGCACGGCATCGACGCCCTCAGCATGAGGCGGCTCGGCAAGGAGCTCGGCGTCGAGGCAATGTCGCTCTACAACCACGTCCCGAACAAGGCTGCCCTCCTCGACGGCCTCGTCGAGCAGGTCATCAACGAGATCGACCGGCCTCCTGCAGACGCGCCGTGGGACGACCAAGTGAGAGAGATGGCCCGCTCCTACCGCCGCCTGGCCCACGCCCACCCGAACGTGGTCCCTCTGATAGCGATGCGTCCGTTCAACACGATCACAGCTCTCGACCCCGTCGAGCAAGCCTTCGGCATCTTCCGGGCGGCCGGCTTCGACGATCACGCCGCCCTCCACGCATTCCGCACCCTTGCCGGCTTCGCCACGGGCTACACGCTCGCTGAGACCGGCAGCTTCTTTGGCGAGACCAACCCGGCCGAGGCGACCGGATCACTAGGTGGTGAGGACCTCGATCCAGAACGCTTCCCCAACCTCACCCACATGCTGCCGACGATCGCCAACTGCGATCACGACGCCGAATACGAATTCGGCATAGACGTAATAATCGAAGGCCTCCGCACCAAGCTCCCCTAACCCCACCTCCCATCCTCATCAAGAAGCCGGACAAGACGGCGCCGCGCACGCTCCCACCGAAGACTGCCGCCGCCGGCTCACGCCGGCGTTGCCCAAGCGCATCCACAGCGACGAACAACGTGGCCGAAATCACGGCCTCGGCGCCTACCTGGCGCACCGCGTGAGTGCTGGAGCGCAGCCGGGCGCCCCGTCGATCTGACAACTCGAACCTTTTGAGCGGCGGAGCCGTGCCCCTTCTCGGAGCGAGTCAAAACGGTTTCGAGCGGAGAGGAGGGGTCGGGCCGCCGCCCCAGCTGGGCGCCCGGCGGAGCGGGCTCTGACGCGAAGAGACCCGGCCGGAGCCGGGTCTCTTGGCCTTGTAAGTGAAGCGCTACGCGTCGGGGGCTGCTGCTTCCCCGTCGGCGGCGCCGGCGCCGGCCAGCTCGACCGGAGGGTGATCCGGGGTCTTGGCCGGCTTCTTGAAGACGATCCCTTCTTCGCCGTCCTCGGTGATGCCGACGTCGACGATGATGACCTCGCCCGCCTCGTACTCCTTCCAGAGGATCTTCTCGGAGATCGGGTCCTCCAAGAGTCGCTGGATGGCACGGCGCAAAGGTCGAGCACCGAGAGCGGGGTCGTATCCGACCTTGGCGAGATACGTCTTGGCCTCATCGGTTAGCTCGATACCGACGTCCTGGCTCTCGAGCTGCTCTGCGACCCGCTTGATCATCAGGTCGACGATCGACTTGATCTCGGCGGTCTCGAGCTCGTGGAACACGATGACCTCGTCGATGCGGTTCAGGAACTCGGGTCGGAAGTTGCGCTTGAGCTCTTCCTGGACGCGTTCCTTCATCTTGTCGTAGTTCATCTCGGTGCCGCCTGCCCCGAAGCCCATGGCGGGCTTGCGCAGGTTCTGCGTTCCGAGGTTCGACGTCATGATGATGACCGTGTTCTTGAAGTCGACCGTCTTGCCCTGAGCGTCGGTCAGGCGACCGTCCTCGAGTATCTGCAGCAAGGTGTTGAAGACATCGGGGTGTGCCTTCTCGATCTCGTCCAACAGAACGACCGAGTAGGGACGACGCCGCACCGCTTCGGTGAGCTGGCCGCCCTCTTCGTAGCCGACGTAGCCCGGGGGAGAACCGACGAGACGGCTGACGGTGTGCTTCTCCATGTACTCGGACATGTCGAGCTGGATCAGAGCGTCCTCGTCGCCGAACAGGAACTCGGCGAGCGTCTTGGCGGTCTCGGTCTTCCCGACACCCGAGGGGCCGAGGAAGATGAACGAACCGGCCGGTCGCTTCGGGTCCTTCAACCCGGCACGGGTACGGCGGATCGAGCGGGACACGGCGCCGATCGCGTCGTGCTGGCCGACGATGCGCTTGTGGAGCTCGTCTTCCATACGCAGCAACTTGGCCGTCTCTTCCTCGGTAAGCGAGGTCACGGGGATGCCGGTCCAAGACGACAGGACCTCGGCGATCTCCTCTTCGTTGACCTCGGCGAAGGCGGAGCCCTCGGCCTCGCGCCACTCGCTCTCGCGCTCGGAGCGCTCGGTCGTCAGACGCTTCTCGTCGTCGCGGAACGCCGCTGCACGCTCGAAGTCCTGAGCCTCGATCGCCTCTTCCTTCTTGCGACGGATGTCCGCGATCTTCTCTTCCAGCTCGCGGTAGTCCGGCGGCGCCGACATGCGGCGTATGCGCAGACGCGATCCTGCCTCGTCGATCAAGTCGATCGCCTTGTCGGGAAGGTAACGATCGGAGATGTAACGGTCGGCCAGATTGGCCGCGGCCACCAGTCCCTGATCGGTGATCTGCACTCGGTGGTGAGCTTCGTACCTGTCGCGCAGTCCCTTGAGGATGTCGATCGTGTGAGCCACGGTCGGCTCGGGCACCTTGATGGGCTGGAAGCGTCGCTCTAGGGCCGCGTCCTTCTCGAGGTGCTTGCGGTACTCGTCGAGCGTCGTAGCACCGATCGTCTGGAGCTCGCCGCGCGCAAGCATCGGCTTGAGGATGCTGGCGGCATCGATCGCGCCTTCTGCGGCACCCGCGCCGACGAGTGTGTGCAGCTCGTCGATGAACAGGATGATGTCGCCGCGCGTCTTGATCTCCTTCAAGACCTTCTTCAGACGCTCTTCGAAGTCACCGCGGTACCGGGATCCGGCGACCAACGCACCAAGATCCAACGTGTAGAGCTGCTTGCCGGTGATGGTCTCGGGCACCTCGCCCTTGACGATGCGCTGTGCCAGACCCTCGACCACGGCGGTCTTGCCGACGCCGGGCTCGCCGATCAGCACCGGGTTGTTCTTGGTGCGGCGGGACAAGACCTGCATGACCCGCTCGATCTCGTTCTCGCGCCCGATGACTGGGTCGAGCTTGTTCTCGCGAGCGAGCTGGGTCAGGTTGCGGCCGAACTGGTCGAGGACGAGCGAACCCTGCGGGGTCTCCCCACCACCGCCGCCCGGAGCCTCCTTCGTGCCGCTGTATCCGGAGAGGAGTTGGATGACCTGCTGGCGGACCCTGCTGAGGTCCGCGCCGAGCTTGACGAGCACCTGCGCGGCGACGCCCTCGCCCTCGCGGATGAGGCCGAGCAAGATGTGCTCGGTTCCGATGTAGTTGTGTCCCAGCTGAAGGGCCTCGCGCAAGGAGAGCTCGAGAACCTTCTTGGCGCGGGGCGTGAAGGGGATGTGCCCCGATGGCGGTGATTGACCCGCTCCGATGATCTCTTCCACTTGCTGGCGGACCTTCTCTAGCGAGATCCCCAGTGATTCGAGCGCCTTGGCGGCGACGCCCTCGCCTTCATGGATCAGCCCGAGCAGGATGTGCTCGGTTCCGATGTAGTTGTGGTTGAGAAGCCTCGCCTCTTCTTGCGCGAGGACGACCACCCGGCGGGCCCGGTCTGTGAACCGTTCGAACAAGCCAGGCCTCCTTGTCTACTTACGGAGCCGCTGGCCGTCAGTCGGCTCCTGCTACCCATTATAGGAAGAGGGTGTCTTTACCCTCGTCGCTATCTCGCAGACATAAGAACAACCGAGGCGCCTAAAAAGTTCCTGGTTCCCCGGTTAACTATCGGCACCTATATGCCCCGAAAGAAGTCCCGGGCCGTCCCTAATGGACCGGATCCGACCTGGGGGAAGTAACCCCGAAACGGGAGCGGTGGATCCGTGGGGCCGGCCGGTTCTTGGGTGGAGCCCCCCGGAACAGGAACTTCCAATCCCGCGCTTGGATCTGGGTCCGCTCTCCGTCGATCGAGAAACCGCGGCCCAGCGGTACCCACGGAAGGGTTCCGGGGAGTCGCGAGGCCTCCCGGGCCGCACCGCGCCGGGGCACGACCCAGAGCCCGACGGTCGTCGGATCCACGGAGGTGTGGTCGTCGGGGCCGAAGGTGACGTCCAGCCCTCCGAAGCGCTCCCGGGTCAAGGTTTCGAGGACGCGTGCCAGGTCCTGATCTCCGTCGGCTTGCCTGTTGGCCCAACCGATCAGACGGACCGCCTCATAGGCCCGTAGCTCCGATTCG
>DATFFR010000006.1:0-21744 GCA_035249925.1 Actinomycetota bacterium | reverse complement strand
GCCCGAGTGGGCCGATGACTTCATCTCCAAGGCCGGCATCGACGGTCTTGCCGACATGGCCCGTTACCTGACGCGCAACAAGGGCGCCGGCACGCAGCAGGACCGCATAGTCACCGTCTAGCCAGAGCGCCGCTACCGGGCTCCGGACTGGGGCATCGTGACCGTTTCCCCTCGATTACCGCATCCGGCCAGGGGAGCGAGGTCCCCTCACGGCGAATACACAAGGCGTGAGGACCGTTCGGGTAGCCGCGCTGTTGCTTGCTCTGGTGGCGAGCTCAACGCTGCACGCACTGGGGGCACCGGCGCGTGAAGGCGTTGGCGCCGGGATGGAACCGGTCGCCTCGGCCCCCTACCAGGACGGCATGCACATGGTCGTCACGCGCAAAGGCGGCCGCGACTACGTCTTCGCGTCGTCGTCGTACGTGACCGCTCCCTCGGGAGCGATCCGCGTGTTCGACGTCACCGATCCGGCCCGGCCGAAGATGGTGGCGTCGCTTCCCTGCAGCGGCAACCAGGCATTCCTCCAGATCTCCCACGATGGGAACACGCTGCTGGTCGGCGAGGACGCCGTTCACCCCGGGGACCGGTGCATGCCCGCCAACGAGCTCGGCTTCTACACGATCGACATCTCGGATCCTCGAAAACCGAGACCGCTGGGCTTCGCTCACATCGAGCGCGGCGGACATACGCTGACCGCGCATCCGACCAAGCCGATCGTCTACGTCAGCTATGGAGACTTCGTCGCGCTTCCGACCCAGCCCCCCGAGTACGAGGTCTGGTCGATCAAGAACCCGGCGAAGCCCAAGCACCTGGCGACCGCAGCGGTAACCGGTTACCACGGCCCCCACGACATGGCCTTCAACCACGATGGAACGCGCGCCGTCGTCGCGTCGATGTCGGCGATCCAGGTGCTCGACACGAGCGATCCCGCGAACCCGGTAGAGCTCGAGATCCTCCAGTGTCCGGGCTGCTCGCACAACCACGAGGCGCACTTCACGCCCGACCAGAAGCACGTCGTGGTGAGCGACGAAGCAAGCGGTGGTGCCGGGGCGCCGTGCCCGCTCGGCGCGCTGTACTTCTATGCGTGGGATCCGAAGACCGCTCCTTACATGGAGCTCGTCGGGGAATGGCAGCCCGCCGAGGTCGTAACGCCGCAGGGCGCGCCGACCAATGCCGGGCTGTGTACCTCACACGTCTTCGACATCTCGGCCGACGGCACGAAGGTGGCCGCGGCCTGGCACACGGGCGGCGTCCGAGTGGTCGATATCGAGACCATGGCCGGCGTCGGAGTTGGCGCCCAAGGCAACGGAGCGCGCGAGATCGGTTGGCACGTCGACGCGGGCGCCGACGCGTGGTCGGCCAAGTTCGACCGCACCGGCGGGTTCGTGTTCGTGAACGACCTACATAGCGGCTTCCAGGTGTACCGCCTGACGAAGACCGCCCGCTAGCCGCGGGGGCCTATGAAGAGGGATTGCAGACCGCGGCCTATGACGCCGCCGGCGTCGGACAGTGTCGACGTCGCCAGGCCTATCCCGGTCGGCTCGATGCTCGTTTGTGCATCGAGGCACACCCACTCGCCGCGCGGCAACCGATGCAGATAGACGGACAGGTCGGGGTTGATGAACACCCACTTGTCGAAGTCCATCGCGGCCGAGATGCCGTTTCCGGAATCGGCCAGGATCAGCACCCGACTTAGCGGAGTCACCTCTTCTCCCTCGACCAACGGGTACCGCATCCGCGCCCAGGCGGTTGCCGGACCCGGCTCGAGGAAACTGCCGCGCACGAAGCGCCACTCCATCGCCGTGAGGTAGCTCTGCTCCCCCACGGGGAACAGCTCGACCGGCGCGCCGTCCTCCGGACCCGCGGGAGGGTCGTCGCCGTGAACCACCTCGTCCAGGCCGAGCTCGGTGAGACGGATCGACCAGGCATGAGCTTGCACCACAACGCCGCGTTCGTCCGACAACGACGCGGAGGTGAGGATCACGCTGCGGCCGGGGCGAACGACCTCTGCGCGCACCTGCAGGGGCGCCACCGGGACCGGCCTGAGGATCTCCAGTGTGATGCGTGCAACCTGGGCGTCATCGCGCCGGACGGCGGCCTCGATCGCGCGCCCGAGCAGCGCGGCGGGGGGTCCGGCATGTTGCGACTCATTACTCCAGGGCCCGATCGTCCACTCGGTCGAGATAAAGCGGTCGTCATCCTCCTGGAGGAAAAAGGCGTCGGTCACGCACGGCAACCTATCCGGCCGCGATGCCGTCCGGACCCGCGATCAGTGATGCCGTACGCGACCTAACGCCTGTCCTGGGTTACTACTCGCAGGGCTTGTTGAGCAGATCGCAGACCATCTGCTTCGGGGAGTACGGTCTCAGATCGCACGGGTTCTCCTGATCCGGACACGCCTGTGCGGTGCCCGCGAGCGGGAACGCGATCAGCACGAGGGTGCAACCGACAAGCAGCGATGCGTTGAGCCTTCTCACCCAATCGCCTCTACATGTAGCACTTGTACTCGGGGACCATGAGCGTCGGCAGGTCGGGGCTCTGCGCCGGAGCCTCGGTCCAGACGATCTCGCAATCCATCGGCCGGCAGTGCGGCCCCGGAGCCTGACCGCAGGGCCCGTCCTCGGCCTGTGCGGCCGGCGCCACTCCAAGCGCCATGAAGACCCCCAGCACGACAACAGCTATTCGCCGCGTCAATTCGCCACCTCGCTTCAGTTGGATTCCGCAGTCGGAAGCGAAGCTAGCAAAATGCCCGCTTTGTCGCCACCGCCGGGAACGGCGCCACAGAGCCCGGGGAAGTTCGAACGAAAGGCCGGGCGAGAAGACGGGCCCGCCGACAGACGGTCAGCGGCTGGGCGGCGGACCCGCTTCTCGATCGCGGGGGCTTAGCTCTCGCAGGAGCTGTTGCGCTCCAACCTCTGACAGGAGTCCCGGCCGGCGCCCCCGCGGCCCACGTCGCGGCCACTGCCGCCGTCCAGGAAGTCGTCGCCACCGCGCGCGACCAAGAGGTCGGGCCCGGCGTTGCCGTGCAATGAGTCGTCTGCGCCTCCAGAGGTGATGCGGTCTCTACCGGCGCCCCCCGCGACGAAGTTCTCGCCGCCGCCGGCACTGATCTGATCGTGCCCGGCCCCCCCACGAAGTGAGTCGTCTCCCGAGCCGGCGACGATGTCGTCGTCACCCTTTCCGGCCTCGACGAAGTTGTCGTCACCGCCTGCGGCGTCGATGGTGTCGTTACCCGCGGCCCCGTAGATGCTGTCGCCGCCCGCCCCCGCCGTCATCGTGTCGTTACCCGCGCCGCCCCTCATGAACTCGCCGCCAAAAAGGGCACTATTAGGCGTGCCGGCATCCATCACATCGTGGCCGCCTCCGCCGTTCAGGGTGTCGTCGGCGCCGCCCGAGTTGATGCGGTCGTTGCCGTCGCCGCCGATCAGGTAATCCTCACCGGCTCCACCAGAGATGACGTCGTCACCGCCGCCTCCGGTGACGTAGTGATCGTCACCGGTGCCGGTCTCGAGCTTGTCGTCACCACCTCCGCCGCGGATCACGTCGTCCCCGGCCCCGCCCACGATGTGGTCTTTGCCGGCGCCACCCTCGAGTCCGCCTTCGACCGCATTCGGGTCGAGCGGTTGGCCGTTGACGGTCACCAACGTGGAATCTGCGTCGTCGCCGTCGCCGCCGTCGATGAAGTCGTTGCCATCGCCACCCATCAAGAGATCGATCCCGGCGTCGCCACAGATGGTGTCGTTCCCGCCCAGCCCGTCGATCTGGTCGTTACCGCCGAGGCCGAAGATCACGTCGTCACCATCGGTGCCCTGGAGCGTGTCATCTTCAGCCGTGCCCCGCACCGTAGGCGTCGCGCTGGAGCAATCATCCGGGCCGGCATACGCGGCGACGGCCCCTATGCCGATGATCAAACTGCTGAGAGCGAGAATCGCAAACGTTTTCCGCAACATGACTTCCTCCTAGGTCGTCTTCACCCGTAGGTACTGGTGAGACCAAACGCGGGTAACGGGAGGAGTCGTTGCCTAGGGGCGCGAGCCGTAATCGCCGAAGGGGTCATCACGCTCGCGCACGGCCTGGCGGAAGCCGACCTCCTGGGCCCTGGCGACGAAGTCGAGACCTTCCTGTGTATGGCGTGCGATCCCGTCGAACAGGGTGCCCAGCGTTCGGGTCGAGGCGAGGCCCATGTTCTCGGCGGTCTGGTTGCACAGCATCTTGAGCATCACGAGCTGGGTCAGCGGAAGCCGCGCCATCCGCCGGGCGAGCTCGAGCGCGCGCTCCTGCAAGGAGTCGTCGGGAACGGCCTCCAGGATCAACCCGATGCGAGCGGCCTCGGGGGCCGGGATCTCGTCGCCGGTCAGAAGATAGCGCTTCGCCCGCTCGAGGCCCATCCGATAGACCCACATCGGCGTGGTCGGCACGCCCCATACGCGGGACGGCGGGTAGCCGAACGTCGCCCCTTCGCCTGCAACGATCATGTCCGCGCACAGCACCATGTCGGTTCCGCCGGCGATGCACCAGCCTTGGACCGCGGCGAGCGTCGGCTTCGATACGTACCAGAGCTTCAGATAGACGTCGACGAAGCTCGACATCAGCCGGAAATCGTTGACCGAATCCCAGACGCGCTCGGCGCTCTCGTTCTTCGCCTGGTATTCGGTCGACCAGTCGAGCCCGTAGCCGGCGCAGAACGCCGGGCCCTCGGCGCGCAGCAAGATGACGCGCGTGTCCGGATCGGCATCCGCCTCGTCGATTGCGGCACGCAGCTCGTCGCGCAGGGCGAGGGTGATGGTGTTGTACTCCTCGGCCCTCGTGAGCACGATGGAAAAGACGCCGTCGGCACGCTCCGTGCGCAAGGTCGAAGCGACCGTCACGGTTCCCACACTCCGCTTTCGGAAAAAACGGGCGTTGAACGCACGATCCTTCGCAACGCAGCCGGGTCCATATCGGAGGCACGCTACTCAATCCGTGCCAGGCGGCTCCACTCGGGTGGTGGGCGAGGACTCCATGATCCCCTTCAGGCGTTTGACGTCGCCGTTCAGGTTCTTGCGGACCGCAGGCGCCATGAGGCCACCGGCCAGCTTGTAGAAGCCCTCGGCCTCCCCCTCGACGCGAACGCTGGCGCGCGTTCCGGCCCCTGCGGGTTCGAACGCGTAGGTAACCCTCATCGGGAACGGGCTCTTGATGGAGCGCAGCACGATCCGTCGGCCGGGTTCGAGCTCGACGACCTCCATGACGTAGTCGATGCGCTTCCCCATGAACGAGGCGACCCGTTCGACGCGCGTCCCCACCGCGGTGGGTCCATCCGTAAGCCTGCGTGCCGACGAGATGCCGCCGATCCAACGCGTATCGTTCTCGGCCTCCATCGCGAAAGCGGCGACATCTGCCGGTGCCCGCTCTATCTCGGTCGAAGCCGATACATCGATACCCATGAAACCTCCAGTCAGTCGAGTGTGTTCCGTCCCGGCTCCCTCGACTCCGACACTGCGGCCAGACGCGGGACGAAGTGTTCCCATCCATAACGATGGATCTCGATCTGGTCCGGGGGCAGGTCCCGGTGAGTCAGGCGGATCACCGTGCCCTCGCCGTCGGGGACGAGCTCGATCGCCACGGTCGTAGATCCAGGCGGCACCGGCGGGCCCTGCTCCCAGCCCCACGTGAACACGATCCGCTCGTTCTCGACGACCTCGACCACGCGACCCGAGGCGAAGCCGTCGCCCGTGACGTTGACGCGCCAGATGCCGCCCGGCGCGAGCTCGACCTCAGCTTCGGTTCCCTGCCACGCGAGCCACTTCTGCGAGTCGGTGAAGTAAGTGAAGACCTCCTCGGGCGGCACCGACACGCGTCGTTCCACGACCAGATCCTCCGACTCGGTCACCGCTTGCCCTCCTCGATCAGCCCGACCAGGCGGTCGAGCGATTCACCCCACATCTTCTCGAGCATCGGGCGCAATGGTCCCAGGGCCTTGTGATCGGCACGATAGAGACGTCCCCGGCCCTCGCGCCGCATCGAGACGAATCCGGCGTCTCGCAACACCCCGAGATGTTGGGACACCGCGGGGAAGCTGACGTCGAAGCGGGCGGCGATGTCCCCCGCCGAGAGCTCACGGTCCCAAACGAGCCGCAGGATCTCGCGCCGGCGAGGCTCGGCCACCACCTGCAACGCGTCCACCGGGCTCCCTCCGCTTGACGTTCTCCGGGTTCCGATTATATTTAAGTCACAACTTAAACGAAAGGATGAATGGATGGCAACGATCCTGCTGCGCATGCCCGTCGACGCCGAGCCGAAGGCCGCCTACGAGGCCCTGGCCACCTCCGAAGGCGTCAACGGTTGGTGGAGCAATCACACCGAGGGTCCCGACGGGGTCGGCTCGACGATGAAGGTCGCGTTCCCCGATGCCCCGATCACGTTCGACTTCGAGATCACCGAGGAGGTCCCCGGCGAGCGCGTTGCGTGGCGTTGTTTGGCCGGGCCTCCCGAGTGGATCGGCACCGACATCTCGTTCGACGTCGGCCCCGATGCGGAGGGCAACACGAGCGTGCTGTTCTCACACGATGGCTGGGCCACGACCGGGGAGTCGTTCCCCTTCATCGCGTACTCGTGGGCCCAGATCCTGCCCCGCCTCAAGACGCTGGCCGAGACCGGCGCGCGCGAACCGTTCTTCGACTTCTAGCTTCCGAACACTTCCGCTACCAGGGGCTCCAGCGACCAGAGGGAGCCCATCCGAACGAGGCCGGCGTGCCGGCACGCGCCGGAACGCTCTCGCATGCGGACTGCGTCTCGGCCTCGCATGCGTCGGTCCCGTCTCCCCCGTCCGCGTCGTCGACGCCGGTCGCGCCCAACAGGGTGTCGTCGCCGGCGAGTCCTCGCAGCGTGTCGTTGCGGCCGCCTCCCCAGATCAGATTGGCGTCGTCGCTGCCGGTCAAGGTGTCGGCATAAGCCGAGCCGGACAGGTTCTCGAAGGAGGTGAAGGTGTCCGAGCCCCAGCCCTCCGCAAGCGCGGTGCCCTCGACCAGGTCCGCCACCACGGGCGCGGCCGAGTCGAAGAAGGCGATCTCGTCGATGCCCTCGCCACCGTCCATGACGTCGTCGCCGCGGTTGCCGACGATCACGTTGTCGGCGCCGTTGCCGGTGAGCGTGTCGTCGTACTTGGATCCGACGAGGTGTTCGATGCCGATGAGCGTGTCCTGCCCGAGCTCGGTCGTGGCGTCTCCCGCCGCCAGGTCGGCGCGCACGGGATACGGAGAGATGTTGTAGCTGACGATGTCCGGGCCGTCGCCGCCGTCTAGCACGTCCGAGCCCCCGCCGCTGCGCAACACGTCGGCGCCCCCGTCGCCCTCGGAGCCGAGCGCGCTGATCGTGTCGTTGCCGAAATCTCCCTGGAGCATGTTCGAGAGCTCGTCGCCCACCAGGATGTCGTCGAAGCGGGTTCCGCTCAGCCCCTCGATCGACACCAGCTCGTCGCGGCCGCGTCCGAGCGCCAGGCCGGTCGTCAGGTCGGCTTCGATCCCGCCGGTGGCGTCGAAGAACTCGGCGAGGTCGTACCCCGGCCCGCCGTCGAGACGGTCGTCGCCGGCGCCGCCGATCAGGCTGTCCTCGGTGCCCGGTCCCCCGAACAACAGATCGTTGCCGCCGGCACCCACCAGCGAGTCGGCCGGGCCGCGGCCCCCCAGGATCCGGTCGTGTCCGCGTCCACCGTGCAACGTGTCGATGCCGTCTCCTCCGGCGATCTTGTCGTTACCGCGACCGGCCTCGACGTAGTCGTCGCCTCCTCCGGTGCAGATCAGGTCGTTGCCGCCGCGGCCGTCGACGATGTCCCAGCCGCCCAGGCCGACGATGACGTCGTCACCACGGGTGCCGTGCAGCTCGACCGCTTCCCGTTGGCTCCGGTTGCTCCCGACGATGGTCGCAGACTTGCCGAAGCAGGTCCGCGCGCCCGAGGCTGGAGGTGTGATGGCGACCGAAGCCAGCAGCGCGGCAAGCGCGACCAGGCTCATTGATCTACGGGACATGACGTGCTCCTTCATCTAGTCAGAGGCGGTTCTGCCCCGACAGGTGGGGCACGTAGACGTTGCCTGGATGATCCGTGACCGCGCCCGTCGCCACGTCGACGACGGCGAACCCGTCGCGGTCGCTGAACATGTAGGCGACCTTGCCCAGGCTCGGCGACGCCGTGATGCAGCACGGGTTGCCCTCCGTGACGACCTCGGTGATGGTCCCGGTGGGGACATCGAACTTCACGATGTCGAGGTCGTAGCCGAGCTCCTCGGTCTCGTCCTTCGTCACGCGGACCGCGATCAGCGTTTGGTCGTCGATCCAGCGCGGCGTGTCGTAGTAGAGGTCACAGCTCCATTCGCTGAGGAACTCGCTGTGCTCCGTATACAGAGTGATGAGCCGGATCTTGCCGACGAGGATCTCGCCGTAGAGGGGGTCGGGACACGGGTCCGGACTCTCGACGCGCACCGCCAGCTGCGAGCCGTCCGGCGACAGCGAAGGGTTGTGGGAGTTCCGGCCCCGCGTCACGCGGAACGCCTCCCTGGTCTTGACGTCCACGACCCAGACGTCGAACGCGCGTAGGGGCTCGAGCCCTGCGACCACGGCCAACGTGCGACCCTGCTCGTCGACCGCGATGTCGAGCGGGAACGCTCCGGCGCTCATCCCGTGCGGAACGCCGGGGAACCCGGGACCGGCCTTGAACAGGATCACCCGGCGCACACGGCCCTTCGCCGTGCGCATCCACACCGACTCCGCGTACTGGTCGCGGTGGAAGGTAGGGAAGAAGAAGACCTTGCGCCCCTCCGCCGATACGACGGGCAGCCGCCCGTTGCGGATGCGATACAGCCGTTCGCCGGTGGCGATGTCGAACGCATCGACGTGGGCGGCACCCCTCCTCTTGCCGGGAATCTCGCCGGCGAACACGCCGCCGTTCAGATCGAACTTCGGAAGGTCGGGGAAGGTCCTGATCTGCGTTCCGGCCCCGTCGGCGATGACGATCTCGGTGTCGGTCCAGTAGCCGAGCTCGGCCTCCCCCGCCGCGAGGCTTCGGACCGAGGCCGCGCCGGCAGCGGGTGCCAGCAGAGCGGCCCCCGCAAGGAGGACGACAGCGAGAGAGCCGATCGTGCGGGGCCCGCGGCCCCGCAGTGTGGAGTTCAACGTTCAACCTTTCCCGGCGCGCCGCCGGTACCTGCTCGATCTGGTGGTCACGGGCTCAGACGCCGGGCGGGCGTGTCGAGTTCCCGGCCTCTAGGTTCGTCCGGCCCGCCGGGCCCGCGCAAGGGACTTAGGGCCCAGAAAAGCCGCGTTTTTAGCCGATGGAACGCAGTCGGCCGGGCGAGGCCCCCACTTTCCTCTCGAGGGCCTCGATAACGATCGGGGCGAAGTCGACGCCGGTGAAGTGCTCGACGGCCTGCAACCCGCCCGGGCTCTCGGCGTTGATCTCGACGACCTTGTCCCCGATCATGTCCAGCCCCACGAAGAACATCCCGTCGCGCCGCAACCGCTCGCTCATCGCGTCGACGACCGCTAGCTCACGCTTGCCGATCTCGGCCTCGACCGGCTTGCCGCCGGCGCTGATGTTGGCGCGGGGGTCGCCACCTCGGGGGATCCGTCGAAAGGCAGCGTAGGCACCAGCCGACCGAAGAGGCTCGCCGTCCAGAAGGAACAGACGGAGGTCGCCGTCCTCGGCCCCCTCGACCCGTTCCTGCGCGAGCACGTAACCGTCCTCCAACACCGCTTCGATCATCTGCGCGAGGTTGGGATCCTCGCCGTCGTCGATGATGAACACGTTGCGACCTTTGGCCCCGTACAGAGGCTTGAGCACGCTGGGGCCGGTCTCTTCGACGAAGGCCTTGATCTCATCGAGGTCGCGGCTGACCAACGAGCGCGGCCGGATCCGTTCCGGGAACTCCTCGAGGTAGAGCTTGCTCGACGCGCGCGTGAGCCCCTCGGGATCGTTCAGGACGGTCACGCCCCTGGCGACCAACATCATCCCGAAGTCCGATCCCGAGTTGAACGCCCAGGGCCGTTCGTGCAGGTCCTCGATCGAGTCGTTGCGGAGGAACACCACGTCGGCCTCGGCGAGATCGATCACCTGCTCGGAGTCCTCCTCCTGCACCCGCTCGAGGAACGAGGTCAGATCGTCGCCCTCGGAGTGGCGGGCTACATGAGCCCGTGCGCGGATGGTGTCGCCGGAGCGGTACCGGACGTCGCCGGCGCCGACGTAGAAGACCTCGTGTTCGAGACGACTGGCCGCGACCGCGAGCCGGGTCGTCGTGTACTCGTCGACCTCGGTAGCAACGTCGTTCACGAATAGAACGAGCCTCATGTTTGGTCTCCCTTGATCAGGTCGAGCACGGTCATGCCCTCGTAGGCACGGGCGAGCCGCTCCGGCGCGTCGCCCATGTCCAGCCAGCGAGGCTTGATCCACGCCGGTTGCAGGATCCCCCGCTCGAGCAGCTCCTCGACGAGCGGGACGTGATCCAGCGACAGCTTGCCGACGAGCAAGGCGGAGATGTCCTTGCGCTCGGCGACGAACTCGAGCACGCGGCGGATCCCGCGCAGATAGATGACGTCTTTGGTCAGGCCGCCGCTGCGGTTAACGCGGATGGTCGTGCCCCACGCGACCTTCGGATGGAAGCCATACGACTCGTGCAGCTCCTCGAAGACCTGGACGAACCCCGCTCCCTCGAGCATCCGGTGGACGGCCACCACGCGGGCCGCCAACAGCCGCAACCGCTGCGGATCCAGACCGTCGAGCGCGTACTCGGCCAGCACCGCGAGGCCCTCCTGGGTCTCCTCGTAACCGGGCAGTCCGACGGCGAACAGCTTCAGCGGCTGGGCATTGCCGTTCGCATAGGTGACGACATGCGTGCCGACCTCGTGCTGGATCAACGGCTCGACGCGCCGCGAGCGGAAGATCGCGTTGGCCGGTACGAGCAGCCGGCCGTGCGTCACCATCAGGTCGGAGACGTCCGACCGGACCTCGAGCTCGTTGGAGAAGCCGGGATACGCAGCGCGATAGCGATCGAGCTCTTCCTGCGCGGCCTCCGCGAAACCGGATGCCGCCACCTGCTGATCGGCCGTCCCCTCGTTGGGGATGATGCTCAAGAGCTCGAGCGCGTCCTTGACGAGGTGCTCGTCGACGTCCCCCCACAGCATCAACGAGCCGTAGAGGAAGCGCGACGTGTCACGGTCCTGCAGCAATGTGATCTGGCGGGCGATCTCGTCGCGCTTCTCGTGAAGCAGCTCGGCCAGCGCCGGGTCCTCGACGCGCTCGATCTGGAGCTCGTAGAGCCGGCGGCGCACGAGATCGGGTTCGAACTCGAGCGGTCGGGAACGCAGCATCGGGGACTGGGCGAATCCGTTGCGCTCGAAGTCGGTCCATGCCTCCGCGGCATTGACCGGCGTGATGTTGAGGAGGAGCTGGAGCTCCTTCTCGAGCGACGTCAGGGCGTGGTCGACCTCGAGGACTTCCGGCGGTGCTGAATGAACCGGCATCACAACCCCCTCCAGGACACCTGCGCCCCCCCTGCGACCAGGTGCATCCAGGTCATACCCGCCCCGGAAGGGCGGCAACCCGAGCAAAACGGGAGGGTTGGGCCATCCCGCGCCGAAGACTTCAGCAGTCTAGGTAGCGACCCGCGGTCGTAGCTGGGGAGCTGTGGGGAGGAACCATGAAGAAGCATCTGTCGCTCGGAGCAGCGCTTGCCCTCACGGCGACGCTCTTTGCCGCACCATTGCCCGCAAGCGCGGGCAAGCCCAAGACCGTCATCGAGGACCCTCAAGGAGACTCGAACTTCGTCAACGATCAGGGGACCGGCGACGGATCGTTCGGCGACTTCAACCAGGCCGGCGTCGGCAACGTGAGCGATCTCCGGAAAGTGCACCTGTCGAACACCGCGACCAACTTGATCATCAGCTTCGAAGCGATCGGTCTGCCGCCGGCCACGCAGGGACTCGGCTACCGGCTGCGCGTCAATCCGGAGAGCGATCCCGGGACTCAGTGCCTGCTCTTTGAGGCGTTCTGGCCCGGAGCGACCAACAACATGACGGAAGCCCACGCGCACTTCCGCGACGTGTGCGAGGGCGGCGACCCGGTTGAGGTCGAGCTCATCGGCGGCACGCTGACGGTGCCCCGCAAGCTGAGCAAGGCGCTCGGCAAGGGAGCGACGCTGAAGGCACCGCAGGCCCAGAGCTTCGTGTACTCAGGCACCTATCCGACCGGAGTGATCGGTCCCTACATGGACACGACAAAGGTCGGCTCGGACTACAAGCTCACCAACTGACCGACGGGCGACCCGGCTCCACCGCCGGTTACCTCTCCTACGAAGACGCCGTCGCCTCGGAGGACACGTAGGTGTCCGAGCCGTGGAACACCGCGCGGAATGTTCGCTTTCCTCCTCCATAGCGCGGCGGAACCTCGATCACGGCCACTCCGTCGGCACCGCTTCGGGCCGTCCCGAGCAAGGTGTCTCCCGAATAGAACTCGACGGGTTGATCGGCGACCGGCTGCCCGGCGGCGGTTTCCGTGAGAGTGGCCGCCAGCACGAGACGCGGCTGTTGACCGGTGACCGCGAGCGCGAGCGACGTCGGGGTCGCCTCCTCGGCGCCGGAGCAGCCCGGGCACGCATCGAAGGCGTAGATCGCAAGGCCTGCACCGACGATCGCTCCGATCACCCCGTCCGCGTAACGAACGGGTGCGATCGCCTGCGCCTCCCCCTCCATCGGCGCGGATCCGACGATCGCGCCGTCGAGCGTCAGCGCGAAGCTCTGAGCGCGCCTCCGCCCCGTGCGGTACTGGCCCGTGACCAAGCGGGCGTCGCGGTCTCCTTGAGGGGGGATGTAGACGACGGGCCCCGACTGATGGCGGTCTTGGAACCGGATGTCATTGGGCTCGAGCCGCGTTCCCCACGCGATCGCTCCGTCGCCACCCGCCAACCGGTACACGGCACCGTCGTCCGCGGTGGCGGCGATGTCGAAACCGCTGTCGTTCGGGATGAGCGTCGCGAACCGCGACGCGCTTCGGAACTGGGGATCGTCCGGCAGCATCGTGCGCCACGTGATGCCGCCTTGCGCGTCGCGCCTCGTGATCGCCCCCAACTGTCCCTGACCGAAGCCGCCGTGCACCATCCCGCCCTCGATCGCCTCGACCCAGAACACCTGGTCGGTGATGCCGAGGTTCCAGGTGATGGAGCCGTCGTGCTCCAGGAGGGCGAGGTGCGGCTGCGAGGCCAGGGTCCGGTCCCCATACGCGATCTCGAGCTCCGGGTCGGCATCCATGTTGCCGGTGTCGAGGGTCACCACCAGGCAGTTCGAGACGGGCGTCCGCCACACCGGCGTCCCGTCGTAGCTATAAGTATTGAGGGCGCACTCGCCGTCCAGCCCTTCCTGCTCCGAGGCTACGACCTCCGCGGTGCCGGACCGGTCGAGATCCGCGATCTCGACCTCCTCGCTGCCTCCGAAGAACGAGTTGGTCCATAACCTCGTGCCGTCTCCTTCGTACAGCTCGACGACCCCGGCCTCCTCGGACGAGAAGCTGGTTCCGGCGACGGCGATCTCATCCTCACCGTCACCGTTCGCGTCGCCCATGTCGAGCCCGCGCACGATGCCGTTGTTCCCGCTCGCGATCCGGCGGCTCCAGAGCTCGCGTCCGGTCGAATCGCTCAGCACCAGGACGCCGTCGGTACCACTCTTTGCGATCTCGTCGACACCGTCGCCATCCACATCGCCCGTCGCGACCGAGAAGGTGTAGCCCCCGGCGCTCCACTGCCACGAGAGCTCGCCGGTGCCGGGCTTGACCCCGCGCAATACGGCGTCGGCCGACCCGACCAGGACTGCGCGCTCTCCACCGATCCGGGCGACGTCGAAGCTCATCACCTGCTGCGCCGTCTCCACGCGCCACTTCTCGCGCACCAGATCGTCGACGCCGGTCTCCAGGGCCAGCGCGGCCCCCGACGTGTCCAGCTGCAGATGGGTGCCCATGCCGACCAGCAGCTCGGGCTCCGGATCCTCATCCAGCTCCGCGGCGCGAAGGCTGGACGGCAGCTGGTCCACGATGTGGCGCCAGAGCTGGGCGCCGCTGTTGTCGTATCCGAGCACCGAGAACGCGGGGGCATCCGCCAGAGGCGTGTGGTACGTGGCGAAGACCTCGTCGCCCGGATCGCCGTCGTTGTTCGTGGCCACGACGTTTTCGACGACACCGAGCCCGGGGAAGGCCGCCCACAGGAGCGAGCCGTCGCTCCCCACCACGTAGATGTAGCCGGTTGCGGTTCCGACGATCGCTTCGTTGAGCCCATCGCCGTCGACGTCGCCCGCCGTGAGCGACTCGACGATCGAATTCGGCACGAAGCTCCACAGGATCGAGCCGTTCCCATCCACCCCGAACAGGGTGGGTTGACCGATCGCAACCCCAGAGGGATCCGCGGCGACGATCAGCTCCCGGGCCGGGTCACCGTCCAGCTGTGCGCCGGTCGCGAACTTGGAGAGCCGCGGGAGGATCCCCTCCCACAGGATCGATCCGTCCGCACCGGAGAGGGCGCGCGTCCCGCCGGTCGGGAAGACATCGGGGATCGAATCACCCGGCGCGTCGAAGACCGCTAGACCGTTGCTGAACCAAGCTCCGGTGCGAGGGTCGTGCCATTGCTTGTCACCGGTGTTCAGATCGATCTTGTAAGCGTCGGTATCGCTGGTCGTTACGTAGGCGGTGCCGTCGCCGACAAGCTCGATCCCGGTCGTCCAAACGTTGTCACCGCCGTCCAGCTGGTTGGTGTCCTCGTGGTTCCACGCGATCGTGCGCGCGGCAGGCCCTCGCCGCAACGACTGCTCGTCCACGATCGCGAGCTTGCGACCCCCGTAGACGATCTCGGTGTGGCCGTCACCATCGAGGTCGGAGGTCGCCAGCTCCCACGCCTCGTTGAAGCCGTGGCGCGTCCATCTGGTGGCGAGCTCGCCCTCGGAGGCCTGATGGCCGGCGATCGCGGGGGTTGCAGTGAGCAGCAAGGCAAGGGCGACGAACGCCCGGATCGTCCGCATGGCGAGGGATTATGCGCAACCGTCCGATTCTCCTGCTGCCCGCGTCGAAGAACCCGTGCAGCGGTACGAGCATCAGCGGCCGCGTGTGCCGCCCTGCCGGTCAGGCGTTGGTTTGTGGGGCGGCCTCGATCATCCCGAACATCGCGCCTTGAGGATCGGTCACCACCGACACCGTGCCGACGCCCGGGATCGGGTCGGAATCCATCATGACCTGGCCTCCGCCCGCGCGTACCTTCTCGGTCATGGCCTTGCAGTCCTCGACCGCGAAGTAGATCAACCAGTACGACATCGGCATCTGGCTCTTCATGAGACCCGCAACGAACGCGTCGTGGGCCGAGAACACCGTGTAGGTCCCGCCCGGCCCCATGTCCTGATCCTCGGACGTCCAGCCGAACACCTGGGTGTAGAAGGCCTTCGACTTCTCGGTGTCGGTGCTGCCGCACTCGGTCCACGTCAAAGTGTTCGGCTCCTGCATGATGTACGAGCCGATGCTCGTCTTCGGCTGCCACAGACAGAAGAACGCGCCGGCGGGGTCCGCCGCCACCGCCATGCGACCTACGTCGAAAACGTCGAAGGGCGGCGCGTGGACGGTGCCACCCGCGGCCTCGATCTCCTTGGCCGTGAGGTCGACATCCGAAACCGTGAAGTACGTGTTCCACATCGGGGGGACGCCGGCCTCGGCCTGCTCGGGACGCTGCTTCGATGCACCGCAAACGTCCTTGCCGCCCTTCGTGAACTCCCGATAGATGTCGGTCGGGTCCTCGCTCATCGGCTGGTCGTTGATCCCCCACCCGAACAGATCCGTGTAGAACCTCGTCGCGGCCTCCAGATCGGATGTCTGAAGGTCCGCAAAGGAAAAGGTCCCTTCCTTGTGGCTGGTGAACTCAGGCACCGTTGCCTCCCTCCCAGTCGGCGATAACCACCCCATCATCCACGAAGCCGGCGCCGGCGAACCACGGGCTTTCGCGACCCGATCCGGCGCCGGCCACGCACCTATCGATCCGCTCCGACTCTCGGGCGATCGCGCCTTCCTCCTTGCGCGGCCCGTAGGCGGGGTCCAGTGTTGAGCGATGGCAATCTCTGGTACCGGTCGGCCGGTGGAGCGCAGGCCGACCGGAGCCTCCCTTGCTGCGATCGTGCTGGTGGCAGTCTGTGTCGGCGCGGTGACGCTGCTTCACATCGTGCGCGGTGAGGTCCATCCCGTAAGCCGCGTCATGAGCGAGTACGCGAACGGCTCGCACGGGCTGATGATGACGATCGCCTTCTATGCGTTCGGACTGTCGGCGATGGCGCTCGGGTTCCGGCTGTCCTATGCGATCGTTCGCTCCGCCGTGACGAATGCGGTCACCGTGCTACTCGTTGGGGGCGGAGTCTGTTTGGTGGCGGCGGGCGTGTTCGAGGTCGAACGGGCGCTGGTTCCCGACACGATCGAGGAGGTGATCCACAGCTACGCGACGATGACAGCGTTCGTCTTGATCATCACCGGGATGCTGCTGATGTCGTTCGCGTGCAAGAGCGATCCGCGCTGGGCCAGGTTCCAAACCATGTCCTACGTACTGGCCATCTCGGCCGCGGGGGCCGCCGTGGCGAGTCCCTTCAGCGCCGACACGGGAGCGTCCGGTCTGGTCCAACGTGTCTTGGGTCTCGCCGTGCTGACGTGGTTCCTCGCCACCGCGCTTCACGTTCGGACCAAGGCGTTCCGCCCCGCGTGACGAGGATCCCGGCCCGCAGCGTCGCCCTCGCCGGGATCGTCTCCTCGATCCTCTGCGTGGTCGCGCTCCATCTATTGCGCACCGATCTGGCGCCGGCGACGCATCGGCTGAGCGAGTACGCGAGCGGCGAGTGGGGCTGGTTGATGACGCTCGCGTTCGTCGCGCTCGGCGCGGGTCTCGTCGGGTTCGCCGCGGCCCTCCGGACGGCCACGGTGGGGCTCGCGGGACTTGCCGCCGCCGCGACCTACGCGTCGGCGCTGTTCCGAACCGGCACCCCGAGCGAGGACCTTCACAGCGTGGCCTCAACGGTGGCGGTATTGGCCCTCGTTGCTCTCGCCCAGATCCACACCTTCGTTCCGGCAGGCAGTTCGGACCGACCGACCGTTGTGCTGGCGGTCGCGGCCGCGTCCTTCGCCGCTCTCAGCCCGGTGCTCCACGAGAGCGGCTGGACCGGGGTCGGTCAACGCCTGCTGTGGGCCGCGCTGCTCGCATGGCTCCTCCGGGTGACCCTGCTCGGCCGACCCCGGTCCGAAGACACGGCCGATCCACCCCCGGACGACCGCCTCCCCGCGTCGTTGACCTCCTTGCAGGAGGAAAAGACCCTCCGGGCACGAACCTAGAGAGCCAGAGGCCGCCCTCGGACGAGCGGTCCCCAGGAGGATTTCGATGAAGAAGATCTCGCTGCTGCTGGCCACGGTTACGGCCGCGGCCGCGTTCATGTCGCCCCAGAGCTTCGCGGCGGTGCCCCAGGAGCTCGAGGGCCCCTCCCCCGGCGGCCTCAGCACCGACAACGTCGAGTGGATCCGCCACATCCCGCTGGCCACCAACGGCGTCGGCGGCCGTTTGAT
This sequence comes from Actinomycetota bacterium, assembly GCA_035249925.1. Classification (GTDB taxonomy): domain Bacteria; phylum Actinomycetota; class CADDZG01; order CADDZG01; family WHSQ01; genus MB1-2. The sequence goes on along the minus strand of DATFFR010000006.1, from coordinate 4,160 downwards.
CGACGGCTGGTTCTACGCCAACGACCAGAACAAGATCATGATCTGGAACGTCAAGGACGACCCCGAGAACCCGACCCTCGAGGGGTTCCTGCCCATGCCGCAGGAGTGGTTGCTGAGCCGCGAGGACCTCGACGGCAACGGAAACATCCTGATCGTTCCGAACAACCCGGCGGGAGTGCTGTACGTGGTCGACGTCGAGGACAAGACCAACCCGACGATCGTCAGCGAGGTCCCGGCCGGCAACTCGCACACGAGCAGCTGCGTGCTGGAGTGCCAGTGGGTCTACAACTCGAACGGCGCCATCATCGATCTTCGCGATCCCACCAAGCCCAAGATGATGAAAGAGAAGTGGGGCGACGGGAAGCCTGCGAACAACGCTCACGACGTCGAGGAGATCGCGCCGGGGATCGTCCTGACCGCGACTCAGCCGATCATGCTGCTGGACGCACGCAAGGATCCGAGGAAGCCCAAACTGCTTGCGGTGGGCGGCAACGAGGACGGTCGCTTCATCCACACGCCACGGTGGCCGAACAACGGCAAGGACGACTTCCTGCTGATGGCCGGTGAGACCGTGATCAACCGGACCTGCAGCGAGTCGTCCGCCGCATTCATGACCTGGGACGCGACGCGGTGGAAAGAGACCAAGACCTTCACGATGATCGACGAGTACCGGATGCGTAACGGGACCCACGTCGACGGCAGCCCACCGATGAGCGTCAGCTGCTCGACGCACTGGCACGAGGCGCACCCGAGCTTCCGCAACGGCGGCCTCGTGGGCGCGGCGTTCTTCGAGCACGGAACCCGGTTCCTCGACATCAGCTCGAAGGGCAAGATCAAGGAGATCGGTTGGTTCCTGCCGCACGCCGGCTCGACCAGCGCCGTCTACTGGATCACCGACCGGATCGCCTACACGCTCGACTACAACCGGGGCATCGACATCATCAAGTTCACCGGCAAGATCTAGCTCCGCGCCGGGCGACATCAGCAAGCCCTGCGCTTTGCGCGTCATGAGAGTCGAAAAACGACCTTCATGTCGCGCAAAGTGGGGAGCGAGGTCCTACTTCCCCTCCGGTCCGAAGAAGGCCGGCGGCAGGCGCTCCGCCGCGCCGGCGATCGATCTGAGGATCGAGTCCTCGTCGTCACCGAAGCTGCGCATCAGGTTCGAACCCATCTCCGCGAACAGTTGCAGGCCCTCGCCGTCGAGCACGCCGGCGATCTCGAGGGTGACGATGCCGTGGGCCGTCACCCACAGCTGCGTCGCGAGCTCCTCGGCTTCGCCCTTGAAGCGTCCGGCCTCGACCGCGCGAGCGACGCCGTCGATCAATCGTTGGAAGGTCTCGAGGCCGAGCCCGATCTCGTCTTCGTTGCTGTGCTCGGTGAACATGAAGTGGTACAGGTTCGGGTTCGCCATCGCGTTCGTGAAGTAGGCGACGCCCATCACCATCACGTCGGCAACCGGGTCGTCGGAGCCCTCGACCTGATCGAGCCGCTCGGCGAGCCGGCGGAACCCTTCCTCCGCCAGCGCCCGGCGCAGCTTGTCCATCCCCTCGAAGTGCGTGTAGACGGCCATCGTCGAGGTGCCCACCTCCGTCGCCAGGCGGCGGGTGGTGAGCGAGGCGGGGCCCTCCTCAACGAGCAGCCTGGCGGCGGCCTCGAGCAGGGCGGTGCGGACCTCGGGAGAGGCGGTCTTCGGGCTCACGTTTGACAGCATGCCATAGCAGCGTTATGAATAGAAGCACAACAGCGTTATAGATAAGCGGCGAGGGCGATATGGCGAAAAGCACGCACGAGCTCGATCTCTATGCAGGTCCTTCATGGCAGGAATCGTTCAATTTCAAGGCGCTCGGCTGGAAGGGCGTCGTCGGGATCCTCCTGGCCCTGACCCTCTTCGGCGGGGTCGCGATGTACGGCTGGATGAAGAAGTCCGCGCCGGTGACCGTCGAGAGCGCCCTGGCCGAGTTCCGCAACGCGTCATCGCAGGCCGGCGGCGGTGCGAAAGCACCTGGCTCGGCCCGCTCCAAGCAGGCCGCGAAGAAGACTCAGAAGTCCAACGACAAGCCGGCGCGCGAGGGCGCCGGACGCGGCGCCAATCAGCCCTCCAAGGTCGCGGTCGCCGCACCCGCATCGGACCAACCCGCACAACAGCCGGCGCAGAACCGGCAAGCCGCTTCCGGGCGCGAATCTCAGAGCCAGTACGAACGCACCTCGCCGCGCGAGGGCGTCTACACGTGGGACACCGAGGGCTGGGAATCGGCCGCCGGAACGCGCAGGGAGTTGCCGGAGGAGACGCAGCGGATCATCACGCTGACGGATAACGGGTGGCAGACGCACCATTACTTCTCGGACAAGCGCGAGAACTGGACCTGGTTCGAGGTGCTGGACGAGGGCGCCGCCATCGCGAAGCAACGCAACAAGGTGGTCTTCGGGCCGGTGACCAACGACAACACGATCGACTTCGCTCCCCCGATGCTGGTCGGACCGCGGCGTCTCGAGGTCGGACAGAAGTGGAGCGGACAATGGTCGGGCAAGACCTCGGGCTCCTACACGGGCGAGACCTTCGAGCACGTTCAGATCGACATCGGCGGCGAGATGGTCGAGACGTACGGCATCCACATCCACACCGAGATGAGGGGCGAGATCGAGGGCACGGTCGACGCCCGCGTGTGGCTGTCGACGAAATACGTGCTGACGGTCAAGGAGCACTACAAGCAGGACATCAAGGCCGACGTGGGCCGCTACAACTCGGAATGGAACATGACCCTCCAATCGACGGAGCCGCGCCGATGAGCGGCGAGCTGACGGCGGAGCAAGGAACCGAACGGGGGCCGGTGTCCTTCCCTCCCCCACTCGTCTATGTCGCCGGTCTGCTGCTCGGATGGGGCGCGGAGATCGTCGCCCCCACCCCGAACCTGCCGTCGCGGCTCGCGTGGACTGCGGTCGCCGTCGCGATCGTTGCCTCGATCGCTCTGGACATCGGGGCCTCACGGCTCTTCCTTCAGAGGCGCACGGGCATCGCTCCGTGGACCGCGGCCACCAACCTCGTCACGGACGGGCCCTACCGTGTCACGCGCAACCCCATGTACCTGGGGATGGCGTTCCTCTACCTCGGGGTCGCGTTGGGGCTGGGACTCTTGTGGGGGCTGGCGGCCTTCCCGGTGGTCATCGCGGTCATCGATCGCGCCGTGATCCGACGCGAGGAGGCCTACCTGGAAGCCAAGTTCGGCGCCGCCTACGACGACTACCGGAGCCGCGTCCGCCGCTGGATCTAGATCCTCGAGAGGCCGGGCAGGACTCGGCACAAAAGGGACGAACTGGCTAGGAGATCTTGTGCCGTCGCGGGCCGTCTACGTCTCAAGGGGGAGACTCGTTGCGTCGTCCTTCGTCCCTGCTACTGATCGTGGCCCTCGTGGCCTCGATGCTGTGGGGGGCGCCCCCGTCCGTGGGGGCCGAGGCGGATCCCCGATGGACCGACCTCGACCAGCGCGTGCGGCCGCCGTCGGCGATGGATGCCGGGCTTGCCTACGACGAGGCGCGCCACGAGCTCCTTCTCTTCGGAGGCGCCGGCAACGACGGCCCCGTCGGAACCTGGGTCTTCCGGGACGAGAGCTGGACCGAGTTGCAACCCGACCCCGCCCCTACCCCGCGCTACGGCTCGTCGATGGTCTACGACCCCGTCCGTCAGGAGATCGTGGTGTTCGGCGGCTGGGGCGCGGTGCCTAGGCCCGAGGGCGGCAACAGCACAAGCAACGAGACGTGGATCTGGAACGGGGAGACCTGGCGTCTGGCCACGCCGGAGCATTCGCCGCCCTCGCGCGCCTTCGCCGCTGCGGGGTTCGATCGCGCCCGCGGCGAGCTGATCCTCTTCGGCGGCATCACCGGCGACGGGACCGGCAGCGCCACGATGTTCGGCGACACCTGGACGTGGAACGGCACGGATTGGACCGAGCTGTCGCCCGAGACCTCACCGCCGCGACGGCACAGCGTAGGAAGCGCGTACGACCCGGTGCGTGAAGAGTTCATGATCTTCGGCGGCGCGCGCGATTTCTCCGACGCGCCTGCGCCGCAGGACCCCTGCGAGATCCGGGATCCGATCGGGAATTCGTGCGTCGTCAATGTCCCTTCTTCGAGTGGGCCGCAACCGAGTTCCGTCCTCGCCGAGA
>DATFFR010000005.1:0-46555 GCA_035249925.1 Actinomycetota bacterium | reverse complement strand
GGGTCGGGTTCGGTCCGCTCGCCGGCCACCTGCTTCAAGTGGCCCATCCCCAAACCGGCGACCGAGCTCGAGGCCACCTATAGGCCGCCGACCGAATCTCGTGCCCATCCCGAGGTCGCGCTGAAGTGGCGCAATCCCAGCAGCAAGGGACTCTTCCGGGTGCGCGTGAACCGCAAGGAGGGGTCCTGTCCGACGTCTCACCGCGACCGGGACGCGGCCTTCATCGACGAGCAGTTCCGGGACGCGTTCCAGAACGAGGTTCCCCGCGGCAAGCTCGACGGTACGACGGATCCCACGCTCGCGGGGTTCTTCGGTCGCTTCTGTTACCGGGTCTGGACCGGCGAAGAGGCGGGTCGCTTCGGGAGCCGGGGGCCGAAGGTGTGGGTCGAGATCCCCGACCCGAACCCCGAGCCGGAACCGGAACCCACACCGTTGCCGCCGGCCAACGACGACTTCGCCGCGGCGACGGTGGTCACGGCTCTTCCCTTCAGCGACACCGTCGATCTCGCATCGTCCACATCAGAGGGTGAGCCCGAGTCGACGTGCTTCGCCTTCTCGGAGCGGAACGTCTGGTACCGGCTGACGCCCGATTCCTCGGGGAGCCTCGAAGCCGACACGGCGGGGACCGAGGACGACCTCACCACGGGGATCGCGGTGTTCACCGGCTCGAGCCTCGATTCCCTGACCGAGCTTGCATGCGACCTGGAGTCGAACGGCGTGTATTCACGCGTCGCCTTCCAGGGCACGGCCGGTCAAGCTCTCTACTTCCTGGTGGCGGTGGGGGACCTGGGCGGCAGCCTGCCCGTCAGCTTCAACCTCCAAGTGAGGCCGTAGCCGCACCATGTGACCCGGTAGAGCTGGCCGATATCGCTCGACAGCGCCGGTCGGGGGGTTTCTGTGTCGCTGAGGGTGCGGTTTCCGGACCTCACATAACTCAGAAGAGCCCATTCCGCTGGCAGGACCGCGACGGTCGTCACTTCGCTTCGCCCTTTGATGCACGGGCCTGCAGACCTGCGGCGGCAGGAGGCGAGGGCTACGAGGCGAATCTTCCCCTCAACCGACGACGAAAGCTGAGGGGATACATCCGATGAACCGACGCCTCGCGCTTGCCCTGGCAACGATGCTTCTGGGCAGCCTTCTGGCGGCGCCCGCCGGCGCCGTAACGATCACCGGCAGCCTGGCCGCGGCCGACAGGGCCGCAGACGCGTCCGAGAACGTGACGCGGATCGCGCACTTCTCGTACATGAACAAGGAGAAGGACTTCTTCGCCGGCGGCACCGACATCGCGTTCTCCGGGAAGTACGTCTACGCGATGCAGCAGGGGGAGAACGGCGGCGTCCACATCATCGACGCGTCGACAGCCACACCGAAGAAGATCAGTTTCTTCGCGTGCCCCGGCGAGCAGAACGATGTCGCGGTGGTGAAGCCCGGCCTGATCGCCCTCGGCTACCACTCGTCGATGTGTGGCGGTAAGCCCGGCGCCGGCGTGAAGCTGATCGACGTCAGCAACCCCAAGCGTCCGACGCTCCTGGGCTCGGTCGAGACGCCGAGCGGCACGCACACGCTCACCACCTACCCGGGCAAGCCGATCATCTACGCCTCACCCGGCGGTCTCGCGAACGGTGGCGGGCACGAGCAGATCATCGACGTGAGCAATCCCAGCAAGCCGAAGATCGCCGCGACGTTCCAGCCCAATGGCCCCATCGGGTGCCACGACCTCGAGTTCTACGTCACCAAGGAGAAGCAGATCGCCGGATGCGCCGGCGCCGGGGAGGCCCAGCTGTGGGACGTCTCCGATCCGCTCGCTCCGTCGACGATCGCGCACATCCCCGTTCCGGCTCAGTTCCCTCACTCGTTCGCCTTCACGCACGACGGCAACTACGCGGTGATCGGTGACGAGGCGGTCGCCGGAAACGACTGTGTCGGAGGGCCCACCGGTTCGCTGTGGATCTACGACATCTCCCTTCCGACGCCGGCTCTCGTGGGTCATTTCGGCCCCCAGCGGGGTCCCCAACCGGCGGGCTCGTCGAACGTCGATCGCAACATCTGGTGCAGCGCGCACCTCTTCAACTTCGTCCCCGGCACCTACACGCTGGTGGCTTCCTGGTACTCGGGCGGGATGAACGTCATCGACTTCTCGGACCCGACACAACCTCAGGAGATCGCGCACTACATGGGCACCGACGAGATCACGAACTATTGGTCCGCCTACTGGTACGACGGCCGCATCTGGGCCAACGACCGCACGCGCGGGCTCGACGTATTCACGGTCAAGGGTCTCAAGGAGGCCAAGCACCAGCACTAAGGCGGACAGGGGAACGAGTGCCGGCGTCGTATCTCACGGCATCGGCTGCACTCAAGGAGGACGAAGGATGAGAACGGTACGGATGTTGATGGCCTCCGCGCTTGTCGCGGGTGCGGCCCTTGCGCCGGGGCTGGCAACGGCGAAAGCGCCGCCCAAGGTCGAAACGAGCGAGAACGTCAAGCTCCTGGACGCGATCTCCTACGACGGCGGCACCGAGCTGGCGCGAAGCGGCAAGTACATATATGCGGCCGAGCTCGACGGCGCTGCGGCGTTCCCCTCCCGCGGCACCAAGCCCAAGGAGGGCGGGCTCCACATCATCGACGTCTCGGGCAAGACGCCCAAGGAGGTCGGTTTCCTCCATTGTCCGGGTAACGACAACGATGTCGAGGTCGTCAAGCCGGGTCTCGTGACGATGTCGTTCTCCGTCAACAAGTGCGTACCGGCGGCCGGCACCGGCCTGATGACGATCGACGTCAGCAACCCGCGCAAGCCGAAGATCATCGGCTCCGTCAACACAAACTCAGCTCACACGCACAAGCCGGTCCCCGGAACCAGCCTCATCTACATGGCCGGGGGCAACCTGACCGGCAGCGGAAGCCGTGGAAGCGTCATCGTCGATGTTAAGGACCCACGCAAGCCCGTGGTAGCGGGCGAGGCGGCCGATGTGATGGACTGCCACGACGTGTCCTTCCACATGACGAAGGACAAGAAGCTCGGCGTTTGCGCCGGAGCCGTCGGTACCGGCGAGACGCAGATCTGGGACATGTCCGACCCGATGGCGCCGGTCGTGATCGGCCGCATCTTCAACCCGCTCATCCAGTACTCGCACTACGGCGTCGTGAGCTCGGACGGCAACGTTCTGGCGATCGACGACGAGGCCTTCGCTGCTCACGAGTGCCACAGCGGCCAAAGCCCGACCGGCCGCGTCTGGTTCTACGACATCAGCGACCCCACGCTTCCGATCCCGCAGGGCAGCATGGCCGCTCCCCGTGGGGACGGCGACGGGACGGTCGGCAACTACGTCGGATGGGCTCCCTCGTGGTGCCTGTCGCACGGGCTCGACTGGCAGCCGGGCACCCGGAACCTCGGCGTGACCTGGTTCACAGGTGGCTGGAGCGTCCTGGACGTCCGTGATCCGATGGCTCCCGTCGAGGTCGGCTACGGGATCAGCGAGAACGCGAGCACGTACTCGATCCTGTGGGCCGAGAAGGGCGACACCGTTTACACGAACGACTTCACCAACGGCTTCGATGCCTTCAAAGTCTCGGGTCTGCCCAAGAAGTAGATGATCCGCAGACCTGCGTTAGCGATCTCGGCGCTCGCCCTCGTGGCGAGCGCCCTCGCGTCCGGGGCCGGAGCGTCGCCGGTTCCGGGACGAGACCAACCGCCTCAGACTGCCTTCGAGGAGAGCAACGGCGAGAGCTGGACGAGTCACAAGCAGGAGCTCGAGTTCCTGGCGGCGGTGGACCGGATGTCGAAGCGCGTTGAGGTCGACGTTATCGGCGAGACCCAGCGGGGCCGTCCGCTCCACCTGGTGCGATTGGGCTACCCGCGCCCCGACCGGCTTGCGAGTTCGGCGGAGCCCACCACCCTGTTCGTGTGCAGTCAGCATGGGAACGAACCGGCCGGCCGGGAGGCCTGCCTGAAGCTGTTGCGGGATCTTGCGTTCACGAACGACGGCGGCTTGGTGGACCAGCTCCGGAAGCAAAGGATCCTCTTTGTTCCTTCCGCGAACCCCGACGGCTCGGCGGCGAACACCCGCGAGAACTCGAAAGGCATCGACATCAACCGAGACCATCTCAACCTAGTGTCGCCCGAGGCCTATGCCGTCTCGACGGTGGTGGCCGAATGGGAGCCGGAGATGGTGCTCGATCTCCACGAATACGGGCCCTCGCTGCCGCCGGTGTACGACGACGAGCTCCTCTATCTCTGGCCACGCAATCTCAACGTGGACGACCAGGTGCACGACCTGGCCAAGGCGTTCGCCGAGGAGCACGTCGAGCCGAAGGCCGAGGAGGCCGGGTACCGCGCCGACGAGTACGGCCAGTACGAGTTGGCCGACCAGGACATCCATCAATCGGCCGGCGACGGCGACGAGGGCATCGCGCGCAACGCGATGGGCCTCCGGCATTCGTTGGGGATCCTGATCGAGTCTGCCGTGACGGAGGATCCGCGCAATGGTCCGCAGGAGCTCACCAGCGAAGCCGAGGTCAACCTGCGCCGTGTCGACAGTCACATGGTCGTGTCGAACATCGCGCTCGACTTCATGCGGCAACGCGGCGGCGACATCGACATCGCGACCGCAGCGGCGCGCGAGCTCGCGGTCCGCGAAGGACGGAATCAGGCCGGTGCCGTCTACTTCGGTGGGGCCGACAACCAGGAGCCGGCCGAGGAAGACGTACTGGAGCCACCTCCCTGTGGCTATGCCGTCGGCAAGGATCAGATGAAGACCGTGGGCGACACTCTGGTCGGCCTCGGCTTGAAGTTCGACGTGGATCCCAAGACCGGCGCGGGCTGGGTTCCGATGGCTCAACCGCTGAAGACCTTGATCCCTCTGCTGCTCGACGAGCGGGGGACGCGCCACTCGGTCGCAGCCGGGCCGATCTCCAACTGCGCCGTCGCCTCGCGCTAGCACTAAGGTCGGGCGATGCTCGACGCGACGCTCTACATCGCCTGTCTGAACCTCACCGGTCGGCGCGCGTTGGTGGTGGGGGCCGGCAGGATCGGTCTGGAGAAGATCGAAGGTCTCCTGGCCTGCGGCGCGAACGTCAAAGTGGTCGCGACGCAGGCCGTCCCGCAGGTCATGGACCTGGCGGCCTCGGGCGAGGTGGAACTTCGGGAGAAGCCTTATGAGGCTTCGGACCTCGATGGTTGTTTCCTGGCGATCGCCGCCACCTCGGATACGGAGCTCAACACGCAGGTCTACGAGGACGCGGAGGCCCGGTCGATGCTCGTGAATGTCGTCGACGTCCCAGACCTCTGCAACTTCATCCTTCCTGCGATCGTCCGCAACGACTTCATCTCGATCGCGATATCGACCGCCGGCGCGAGCCCTGCGCTGGCGAAACGGATGAGGAGAGAGGCGGGGGAGGCGTTCGGTCCCGAGTACGCCCAACTGGGCCGCTTGCTCGACGAGGTCCGGGCTTGGGCAAAAGAAACGCTTCCGACCTATGACGACCGCAAGGACTTCTTCGAGGCCATCGTCAACGGGGATCCGGATCCGATCGAACTGTTGCGCAGAGGCGACGAGCACGCCGTCCGGGGATTGATCGAAACGGCGCGGCGCAGGGCCGAGGAGAGCGTTATTCGCTGAGCAGGTCGCCGATGCGCGTGAGCCCCTCGGCGATGTCGTCGTCGCCCAGCGCATAGCTGAGACGCGCGTAGCCCGGCGCGCCGAAGCCCTCACCGGGGACGAGGGCCACCTTGACCTCGTCCAGGATCACCTCGGCGAGCTGGTGAGCGCTGTCGATCTGACGGCCGCGGATCGTCTTGCCGAGCAGGGCCTTGAACGACGGGAAGCAGTAGAACGCGCCCTGGGGCTCGTAGGACACGACACCGGGGATGTCGTTCAGAAGCTTGTGCATCGTTCGGCGGCGCCGGTCGAAGGCCTCGCGCATCTCGGACACGGCAGACAGGTCCCCGGTGACGGCGGCCAGCGCGGCGGCCTGCGCAACGTTCGAGACGTTAGAGGTCGCGTGTGACTGCAGCGACGCAGCCACCGACGTGACGTCCACCGGCGCGATCATCCAGCCCACGCGCCAGCCGGTCATCGCGTAGGTTTTCGCCACTCCGTTGATGACGATGCAGCGGTCGGTGATCTCGGGGACGACGACGGGCATCGAGCTGAACCGGGCGTCGCCGTAGACGAGGTGCTCGTAGATCTCGTCCGTAAGCACCCAGATGCCGCGCTCGGCGGCCCACCGCCCGATCGCTTCGACCTGGTCGCGCGGATAGACGGCTCCGGTCGGGTTCGAGGGCGACACGAACAGCAGCATCTTCGTGCGCTCCGTTACCGCCGCGTCCAGCTGCTCGACCGTCACCTGGAAGCCTGTCTCCTCGGTCGTCGGTAGCTCGACGACCGTTCCACCTGCCAGCTTGATCATCTCGGGATAGCTGACCCAGTAGGGGGCAGGGACCAGCACCTCGTCGCCCGGGTCGATGACCGACATGAACGCATTGAACAGCGCGTGCTTGCCGCCGTTGCAGACGAGCACCTGGGTCGGAAGGACTTCGTAACCCGAGTCGCGCGTGGTCTTCGTGGCGATCGCGGCCCGCAGCTCCGGCAGCCCGGGAGCGGGCGTGTACTTGTGATACAGGGGGTGGCGTGTGGCCTCGGCCGCCGCTTCGACGATGTGCTCCGGCGTCGGGAAGTCGGGCTCTCCGGCACCGAAACCGATCACGTTTTCGCCCGCCGCCTTGAGCGCCTTGGCTTTGGCGTCGATAGCCAGGGTCGACGACTCGGTGATCGCCATCGCTCTCTGGGAAAGACGTTCGTGCGGCATGATTCGCACCCTAAAACGTCGACAGGGAGTTCCATGGGAGCGCAGCCAGAGATAGTCATCCCCGCCGAGCTTCGGCCGCAGGACGGCCGGTTCGGCTCGGGTCCGTCCAAGGTGCGGCCCGAGGCGGTAGCCGCCCTCGGCCGGGCCGCCGGCGGCTACCTGGGCACCAGCCACCGCCAGGCGACGGTGAAGGACACCGTGGCACGGTTGCGCTCCGGGCTGCGGGACCTCTTTGGGTTGCCCGACGGATACGAGGTGCTCCTCGGCAACGGCGGGTCGACGGTTTTCTGGGACGCGATGGCCTTTGGTTTGATCGCCCGACGCAGCGAGCACCTGGTGTTCGGCGAGTTCTCCTCGAAATGCGCTCAAGCCGTGGCGCTGGCACCTCACCTCACCGAGCCCCGCATCATCGAGTCCGAGCCGGGCACGCGGCCCGAGCCGGAGGTCCACGACGACGTCGATCTGTACGCGCTCACGCACAACGAGACCTCGACCGGCGTGTCGATGCCCGTGGCCCGACCGTCGCCGACCGGCCTCGTGGCGGTCGACGGGACCTCCGCAGCCGCGGGGTTGCGGGTCGATCCGACCGCGTTCGACATCTATTACTTCGCGCCCCAGAAAGGGTTCGCGTCCGACGGCGGTCTGTGGATCGCGTTGTGCTCGCCGGCGGCGATCGAGCGCATCCAGAGCATCGGCGCCGAGGAGCGATACATCCCACCGTCCTTGGATCTGCAGATCGCGCTCGACAACTCGATCAAGGAGCAGACCTACAACACGCCGGCGCTGGCGACGGTCTTCCTGATGCTCGAGCAGCTCGAGTGGATCACGGATAACGGAGGCCTGTCGTGGTCCACGGCTCGCTGCGATCGGTCATCCGACATCCTCTATTCGTGGGCGGAGTCGTCGACCGTGGCTGTGCCGTTCGTGAAGGATCCCGCACACCGCAGCCACGTCGTCGGCACGATCGACTTCGCCGACGGCGTCGACGCTTCTGCGATAGCCAAGGTCCTACGGGCCAACGGGATCGTGGACACCGAGCCGTACCGGAAACTCGGTCGCAACCAGTTGCGCATCGCCATGTACCCCGCGATCGAACCGGACGACGTCGAGGCGCTCACGAAGTGCATCGACTACGTGGTGGAGGCCCTGCTCTGAAGCTCCTGGTCATCGGTGCCGTTCTCGTCGGAGGTGTCCTGCTTGCGGACCTGGGCGCTCGAACGGTCGCCGAGGATCGCATCCAGTCTCGACTCGCGTCGTCGTTCGAAGGGGAGCGCGGACTCGAGATCGCGATCGGAGGAACCTTCTTCGTTCCTCAGGTTCTCTCGGGCGAGTTCGAACGCATCGAAGTGTCGGCCGATGCGATCCGGCGGCAGGGGTTGGCGCTGCGAGACGTCGAGATCGGATTCCGCAGGGTCGAGGTCTCGTTGTCGAACCTCATGGCCGGTGAGGGCGCCGTTACCGTTGCGGGGGGCCTGGGGAGTGGTGTCGTCTCGGCGGGCTCGCTCGAGGTCGCGCTCCGCCGCAGCGGCGCCGACGTCGACGTGGAGCTCGGCGACGCGGTCACCTTGACCACCGGCGGGGTGAGCGCCGAGGTCCAAGACGTATCGCTCGAGGGCAACACCCTCACGCTGACGCCGACCGGCATCGATCCGCTTTCGGTAGAGCTGCCCTCGCCGCCGGCGGGTGTGGGCTATGCGGAGGCTCGTATCGAGGATGGCCGCCTGGTCCTCGAGCTCGACGTCCCCGAAGGAACGCTCGAGCTGTAGCGCTTCTTAGATCTCGGTTTCTCTGATCGTTTCGCGCTCGCGCGTTACCGGACGACGGTCGCGCTCGATGATCGTGGTCCGCCTCGCCGCACCAGGGCCCGGGCCCCAGGCGGAGAACGACATGGCAGCCGCAGCAACGCCGAGTATCAGCACGATGATTCCGAGCACGGGACTGAGGAAGATGGCCACCAGGAGCCCGATGGTGATCAGGATGAGTCCGGGTATCAGCATTTCCGCCTCCGTTCGATGTGGTTGCCTGCCTTGGGGTTGCCCGCCGAGCCGCCTTCGCAAACGGGGCCGTCGCAGCCCGCTTAGTACGATGCGGCCACGATGAAGGTCTTGATATCGGAGAAGCTGTCGGGTGCAGGTGTGGAGCGTTTGCGCGAGCACCTGGAGGTCGACGTGCGCACCGACCTGTCCGCCGAACAGCTCCTCGACGCGATCGCCGATTACGACGCGCTGGTCGTTCGCTCCGCGACGAAGGTCACGGCCGCGGTGATCGAGCGAGGCGAGAACCTGAAGGTGATCGGACGGGCCGGGATCGGCCTCGACAACGTCGACGTCGACGCCGCCACCCGCCACGGGGTGCTGGTGGTCAACGCGCCACAGTCGAACGTCCTCTCGGCGGCCGAGCACACCATGGCGCTGCTGCTGGCTCAGGCGCGGAACATCCCTCAGGCCCACACCGCGCTCGCGTCGGGCTCTTGGGAGCGAGAGCGCTGGCAGGGCGTCGAGCTTCACGGCAAGACGCTGGGGATCATCGGCCTCGGCCGGGTCGGCACCCTGGTGGCCCAGCGAGCAAGCTCGTTCGGGATGCGGTTGGTGGCCTACGACCCGTACGTCGCCCCGGCGCGCGCCCAGCAGATGGGTGTTTCGCTCGTGGACTCGGTGGCGGATCTGTGCGCCAGGGCCGACTTCATCACCATCCACATGCCCCGGACCCCCGAGACCGTGGGGTTGGTGGGCGCGAAGGAGCTCGAGCAGGTGAAGCCCGGCGTGCGCATCGTCAATACGGCCCGTGGCGGGCTGATCGATGAAGTGGCTCTCGTCGAGGCCCTGAAGAGCGGACGGGTCGGGGGCGCGGGAGTCGACGTGTTCGAGAACGAGCCCGTGACCGCTCACCCGCTGTTCGACCTGCCCAACGTCGTGGTGACCCCACATCTGGGCGCGTCGACCGCCGAGGCTCAGGACAAGGCCGGGCTCGCCATAGCGGAGCAGGTCCTGCTCGCGCTGCGCGGCGACTTCGTGCCCTACGCGGTCAACGTCGATGTGGGTGCCGACATATCCGAGACGATCAGGCCGTACCTGCGCCTGAGCGAACGGCTGGGACGTCTCGCGGTCGCGCTCGCCGGCGGGGGCATCGAATCCCTTCGCTTCGAGTACCACGGTGGGATCGCAGAGCACGACACCCGCGCGGTGACACTGTCCGGACTGAAGGGCGCGTTCTCGGCCGTCGTGCACGAACCGGTGACGTTCGTGAACGCGCCTCTGATGGCCAAGGAGCGCGGCATCTCGGTCGAGGAATCGAAGTCTTCGCAGTCGCTCGATTACGTGAACCTCGTCGAAGTGCGCGCCGCCGGTCAGGGCGAAACCGTCTCGGTGGCCGGCGTACTGGTCGGCAAGAAGGACACCGAACGACTGGTCCGGGTCTACGGCTACGACCTCGATATGGCCTTCGCTCGGATCATGGTCTTCTTCCGTTACGAGGACCGTCCCGGCATCGTCGGGATCGTCGGAACGTTGCTCGGCGAGGCTGGGGTCAACATCGCGAACATGCAGGTCTCACGGCAGAGCGAGGGGGGCGAGGCCCTCATGTGCGTGGCTGTGGATTCGCCGATCCCGGACGAGGTGCTGTCGTCCATCAAGGACGAAGCTCGGCTGCGCGACGCCCGCGCGATAGTGCTGGACTAGGTGCCCCGCCGGAGCACTAGTAAGCTCCGGCCCAATCTGAGCGAGCGCGGGAGGTACTAGGGGATGGGGATCGAGCCGGTCGACAAGGTTTGGATGAACGGCCGGTTGGTCGATTGGAAAGACGCGACCGTCCACATCCTGACCCACGCGATGCACTACGGCTCCGGCGTCTTCGAGGGTCTCCGCTGCTACAACACGTCACGCGGCCCCGCCGTTTTCCGTCTGCGCGATCACATGCACCGGATGGAGCGCTCGGGCCGGATCTTCCAGATGGAGATGCCGTACTCGGTCGACGAGCTCATGAAGGCGACATGCGAGGTCATCGAGGCGAACCGTCTGGACGAGTGCTACGTCCGCCCGATCGCATACCGGGGCTTCGGCGGGGAGATGGGCGTGAACCCGGCCGCGAACCCCGTCGATGTTGCGATCGCGGTCTGGGCCTGGGGCGCATACCTCGGCGATGAGGCCGTCACCAAGGGCGTGCGCGTCACGTTCTCGTCCTGGCGCCGCGGCGACCCCAACATCATCCCGCCCAGCGCAAAGGCGACCGGGGCTTACATCAATGCCTCGATGGCCAAGCTCGAGGCCACCCAGGCCGGCTTCGACGAAGCCCTGATGCTCAACCCGCACGGTCGCGTCGCAGAGGCCACGGGCCAGAACCTCTTCATGGTGAAGAACGGCGAGCTGCTGACCCCGCCGCTGGTCGACGGGCCTCTGCCGGGGATCACCCGCGAATCCGTGATGCAGATCGCCCGGGACCAGGGCATGCCGCTGTACGAGACGTCGCTCACGCGCTCCGACGTCTACACGGCCGAGGAGCTCTTCCTGTGCGGCAGCGCCACCGAGATCATCCCGATCTGCGAGGTCGACGGTCGCAAGTACGAGCCCGGCCCGATCACGCAGACGTTGCAGGCCCGCTACGCGGACATCTGCCGGGGCAGGGACGAGAAGTACCTCGACTGGCTGGACTTCGTCCGCAACTAGGGACGGGACGTTCGGACTCAGTCGCAACCGAGTGTCGCGATCGTGCCGGCTTTGGCACCCTGATTGACACTCTTGTGCCATCCGAGGCAGGAGGCCGGGGGTCCCTCGCCGAACCCTTGTCCGAGCTGATAATCGGACAAAAGGGGCGGGATAGCCGTGATTCAGGTGCTTTCAGGTCGGTTCGTTGTGGCATCGACCTTGCTGCTGATGCTCGCGCTTGCCCTGGTTCCAGTGGGACGGGACGCGACCGCCGGGCCGAAGCCACTGGATCCCTCCGGGGGCCGGGCCGTCGCCCACCATGCCGAGGGCAAGCCGATCAAGGACCCCGCCGTTACGGCACGCGCTCCCGAGGCGGATCTCTACAACGTGGGTGTCGACGCGCTCGAACCCACCTTGGGGATCACCAAGAAGGACGACGTCTTCTACGCGGCGGCCAACGGGACTCGCAACGAGGTCATGCTCTCGTCCGACGGCGGCAAGAAGTGGAAGCCCGTCTCGCCACAGTTCGGCGGCCGCAACGTTCATGCGGTCTCTCTCGACCCCTACGTCTGGGTTGACGAGGACACCGGCCGCGTCTACACGATCGATCTGACCGTGGCGTGCTCGCTGATGTCGTTCTCGGATGACCGAGGCAAGAGCTGGACGACGAACCCGCTGGCCTGCGGCCGCCCGGTCAACGACCACCAGACTTTGTTCGGTGGGCCGCCGGTTTCGAGCTCGACCGTCGGGTACCCGAACCTCATCTACTACTGCTGGAACGACGTCGCAACGTCATCTTGTGGCAAGTCGCTCGACGGCGGGCTCACCTGGCACGCGACCGGGTCGCCGGTGTTCCACGCCGGCGACGGGACCGAGGAGCAAGGCGTTCCGAACCCGGACTGCGGCGGCTTGCATGGTCACGGAGTGGTCGGCCGCGACGGAGCGATCTATCTCCCGAAGGAGCACTGTCTGCGTCCGTTCCTCGCGATCAGTCGGGACGAAGGCCTTACCTGGGAGCGGGTACGCGTATCCAAGAAGCCGGTGATCTGGGGACCGGACCCGAGCGTCGCGGTCGACAACAAGGGAAACATCTATTACCTGTTCATCTCGAGGAACCGGCTGCCGTATCTCACCTACTCACGCGACGGCGGCAAGAAGTGGGCGGAACCGATGATGGTCGGGATGCCGGGCATCACCGAGACTGCCTTGGCCACGCTCGACGTCGGTGCGCCGGGCAAGGTCGGGATCGTCTACTACGGGACGGATGATGTCGATGGCCCGGTTGACGAGCGCGAGTACCCCAACGAGGTGATGTGGGACGGGTTCATGACGATGTCGGCCAACGTCTTCGACGAGAAGCCGGTGTTCTACTCAGGCACCATCAACGATCCCAAGGATCCGATGGCGCGCGGAGCATGTGGACCGCGTCGCTGCTACGACGCTCTTGACTTCATCGACGTCGTGGTCGGATTCGACGGCACTCCGTGGACCTCGTTGACCGACAACTGCATCTCCGTGTGCGCGGGGCCGGCGGCGGCGGCGCTGGTGCATCCCACGGGCGTGGTCGGACGTTTCGTCGGCGGACCCTCGCTACGCTAGCCCTGTTGGGCTGAGCTAACCGGCCTCTTCGATCAAGGCCCGGACGTCGAGCGGGTCGGTCACCATCGCTATCGATCCGTCGGGCTCGATCTGCCACTCGGCGCGCGGCCGGTCCCGGTATAGCTCGATCCCGTTGCCGTCGGGGTCGTGCAGGTAGACGGCTTCGCTGACGCCGTGGTCGGCAACTCCGTCGATCTGCCATCCCTCTTCGAGGACGCGCTTCACGGCGACGGCCAGAGCGCGCCGGTCCGGGTAGAGGATCGCGAAGTGGTACAGCCCGGGCCGCCTGGGATCGCCGGGGGAGGCCCCCTTGCTGTGCCACGTGTTCAGCCCGAGGTGGTGGTGATAACCGCCTGCCGACAGGAACAGCGCGCTGTCTCCGAACCGGTTCGTGATCTCGAAGCCGAGCACGCGCGTGTAGAAGTCCTCTGCGCGGTCTAGATCGGACACCTTCAGATGGACGTGTCCTATCACCGTGCCAGGATCGATCGCCGGCCTGGTCGCGGCGGAGCCTGCGTTGCTGTTCGTCTCCATCCCTGGTTCCTTTCGTCTCTTTAGATAGGAGAACCATCGATGGGGGCCGATATTCCGAGCGCCCTCGCCTATAGGGTCGCGAGCCATGACGAACAACGTTAGGACAAGGATCGAGCCGTCTCCGAGCGGCTCGATCCACGTCGGAAACGCTCGGGCGGCCCTCTTCAACTGGCTCTTCGCTCGCCACCACGGAGGGGCTTTCGTGCTGCGCATCTCCGACACCGACGCCAAGAGGGCGACCGATGAGAACTACCTCGCCGTCCTGGAGGACATGCGCTGGTTGGGGTTGGAGTGGGATGAGGGGCCCGAGGTCGGTGGCCCGCACGCCCCTTACCGGCAGAGCGAGCGGTTCCATCTGTACACGGAGGCGGCCGAGAAGCTGCTGGCCTCCGGCCACGCATACCGGTGCTACTGCACCGCGGAAGAGCTCGAGGAAGAACGCCTCAAGGCGCAGGCGGAGAAACGCTCGCCCGGCTACAACGGCCGCTGTCGGAACCTCTCACCCGAGGAGATAGAGGCATTCGAGCGAGAGGGCCGCCCATCTTCGGTCCGGTTCAAGGTGCCGCAGGGACGCACGATCACCTTCCAGGACGAAGTGCTCGGCGAGATGTCTACGGACCTGGGCTTGACGCCCGACTACGTCATCCAGCGTTCGGACGGTTCACCGACGTACATGCTGGCGGTGACCGTCGACGACATCGCGATGGGGATGACGCACATCATCCGCGGGAACGATCTGGTCGCTTCGACGGCGCGTCAGATCTTGATCCGCGAGGCGCTGGGTGTGACCGAGCTTCCCGTCTTCGCCCATCTGCCGCTGCTCGTCGACGAGAAGGGGCGACCGCTCTCGAAGCGCTGGGGCGACGTATCGGTCCGGGCTTATCGCGATGAGGGTTTCCTTCCACAGGCGATGGTGAACTACCTCGCGCTGCTCGGCTGGTCCTACGACGACAGGACGAACATCTTCTCGGTGGACGAGCTCGTAGAGAAGTTCTCCTTGGAACGCGTCGGCAAGAACCCGGCCGCCTTCGACGTCGCCAAGTTGGAGTGGATCAACGGGCACTACATCCGGGAGTCGGATCCGCACGAGATCGCCCGCGCTTTGGTTCCGTTCTGCGAGCGCGAAGGCCTGCCCGCCGGAACCGACCAGGGATTCGCGGTGCTCGAGAAAGTGACGCCGCTCCTCACTGAGCGGATGAAGCGGCTGACCGAGGCCCCGCCGATGATCCGCTTCTTGTTCCAGAAGGTTGAGCCCGACGAGAAGGCCGCCAAGGCTCTGGAGGGCCAGGGCGAGTACCTCGGCGCGGTGGTCGACCGGCTGGAGGCGCTCGAGAAGTGGACCACCGCGGCGATCGAGGAAGCGATGCGAGCCATGGCCACCGAGCGCGACCTGAAGCCTAAGAAGGCGTTCCAGCCGGTCCGCGCCGCCGTCACGGGAACGTTGGTGTCCCCGCCGTTGTTCGAGTCGCTGGAGCTTCTAGGACGGGACGAAACACTCGCTCGACTGAGGAAGTTTGCGTGAGGCCGCTGGTATCCTCTCGGACGCCTTTGGGGCGTGGGGTAACCTGGCAGCCCGGCGGTTTCTGGTACCGCTAGTCCTGGTTCGAATCCAGGCGCCCCAGCTGTCGCCAACAATGGCCCGGTAGTCTAGTTGGCCAAGGACGCCGCCCTCTCAAGGCGGAGACCACGGGTTCGAATCCCGTCCGGGCTACTGAAGCAAGTTGTGGTGGAGTCGGTGTGAGAGGCGCAGACTCCTTCCATGGTGGGGGAGGGCGTCGGGAACGCCGGCCCCGTCCATGGGCGGAGATCACGGGTTCGAATCCCGTCCGGGCTACGACGCAATAGAAAAAGGAGACGAGATGAACCCGACGGATCTGGTCGAGAGGCCGTACCTTCGCGACGACCTTCCCGACTTCCGCGCGGGAGACACCGTCAAGGTGCATGTAAGGGTGGTCGAGGGCGAGCGCGAGCGCGTCCAGGTCTTCGAGGGCATCGTCATCCGCCGGCGGGGCAGCCAGCTGTCCGAGACCTTCACCGTCCGCAAGATCTCGTTCGGGGTGGGCGTGGAACGAACCTTCCCGATCCATTCCCCGATGCTGGCGAAGATCGAGGTCGCATCCCGGGGCGACGTGCGCAGGGCCAAGCTCTACTACCTTCGTTCGCGGGTTGGCAAGAAGGCCAAGGTCAAAGAACGTCGCGACGCGTAACGTGTCTCTCCACCTGAATCCCGCTCGGGAGCACTGAGGTGTCCGAGCCAACGGGGTACGAGCGGGTGCACACCCCGCCGCCGCCCGCACCGCCGCCACCGCCCCTTCCCGCGGACAAAGCGACCGAGGCCGCCGAGCCGGAGCCTCAGAAGCACCGTTCCTTCTTGCGGGAGCTGCCCGTCCTCATAGTCGTTGCATTCGTGGTGGCGCTTCTGATCAAGAGCTTCCTGCTCCAGGCGTTCTACATCCCTTCGGCCTCGATGGAGCCCACACTCGTCGAAGGCGATCGCGTTCTGGTCGAGAAGCTCAGCTACCGCCTCAACGGCCCCGAGCGCGGTGACGTCGTGGTGTTCGAGAAGGACCTGGTTATCCCGACGGCGGCCCCCCAAGACGAGTCGTGGTGGGACGGGATCCTCGACTCGTTCCGCGGCCTGTTCGGTTTCCCGACGGGGACGGAGCAGGACTTCATCAAACGAGTGATGGCGGTCGGCGGCGACACGATCGAAGGACGAGACGGCAGGGTCTACGTGAACGACGAGCTGGTCGAGGAGCCGTATCTGATGGAAGGTCAACAGACCTCCACCTTCGGCCCGGCCGAGATCCCCGAGGGCAAGATCTTCGTGATGGGCGACAACCGCAACAACTCGGACGACTCTCGCAACTTCGGTCCGATCGAAGCCGATGCGGTCGTGGGGCATGCCTTTCTGTTGATCTGGCCGCCCAACGACTTCGACACCCTCTAACCTGAGCGTGTGGAGACATCGCGAGCCGGGCAGGCGCCCGCGCCCTTAGACGAACCCGTGAACGGAGCCCCCGAGAAGTCCGAGGGCGTCCGGCCCGAGGCGTCTGCGGAACCAACTGTCCACCCGCCTTTGAGGCTGAAGCGGAAGAACCGCTTCAAAGGCTTTCTGAAACATCTAACCGAGCTGCCGATGCTCGTGCTGATCGCGTTCGCCATCGCCATCATCATCAAGACCTTCCTAGTCCAGGCGTTCTACATCCCGTCTCGCTCGATGCTCCCCACACTCCGGGTTGGCGACCGCGTGCTGGTTGAGAAAGTGAGCTACGCGTTGGACGACCCGAAGCGGGGTGACGTGGTCGTGTTCGAGAAGTCGGTCTTCGGCGTCACGGAGGACGTGCCGTGGCATCAGGACGCCCGCAACTTCCTCCGGGAGCTGCTCGGTCTCCCAACGGGCCGGGAAGAGGACTACATCAAACGCATCGTGGCGGTCGCCGGCGACACGGTCAGGTACTCGGGCAATCCGCGCGAGCTCTTTGTGAACGGTGAACCCGTAGACCAGTCATACGTGAAGGGCGGGAAAGACACCATCAGCTCGAGCATCACGCAGGCGTCGTGCAGAGGGCTGGACATGGAGCGCGCCGACGGCGGCTGCCGCGTGCCGGCCGGCCGGGTCTTCGTGATGGGGGACAACAGGGCCAACTCGGAGGATTCGCGTCTGTTGGGGCCGATCGATCAAGACAAGGTGATCGGGCGCGCCTTCGTGATCATCTGGCCACCGGACGACTTCTCTTCGCTCTAGCGCGGGAGCTCAGACGCGGCCGCGCGCCGTTTGCGCGACAGCACAAGTCACGATATGCGTGGGAACACTGAGCGAACGTCGTTCGCAACTTCACAATCGTCTAGCCGTCCAAAAAGGGTGATCGATCTTCCATGGAATGGTCTTCCATCGAATCGTTCTTGAGCCAAGCAGGGGTCGTGTCGGCGTTGCGGCTGGCGGGCATCCTCCTCGGCGCCGTGCTCTGCGCGCGAGTGATGAGGCGAGCCGTGACCCGGCTGCAGGCGAAGGTTTCGGATCAGGAGTCACCTCTCAGGTCGCTCCAGCGGACCCAAACCCTTGCCAAGGTCGCCTCTTCCGCCGGGATCGTTGTCATCTGGTCGATCGCCTTCGTTTACGTGGTGGGCGAGCTCGGCTTCAACCTCGCTCCGCTGTTGGCCGGGGCCGGCGTCATCGGCCTGGCGGTGGGCTTCGGCGCCCAGAACCTGGTTCGGGACGTGGTCACCGGCTTCTTCATCCTGCTGGAGGACCAGTACGGCGTGGGCGACGTGATCGAGGTGAATCAGACCGCGGCCGGGACGGTCGAGCAGTTCACGCTGCGGCTCACCGGCATGCGTGGAGTCGATGGCACGCTGCACTTCATCGCGAACGGCGAGATCACGCTTGTCTCGAACCGCTCGAAGGACTGGTCCCGAGCCGTGGTGGACGTCGGGGTTGCCTACAAGGAGGACCCGGACAAGGTCCGCGACGTGCTCGAGCGGGTCGCACGGGAGGCGGCTGATGACGGTGGGGTCTCGGTCAGCCTGAACGGACAGCCCGAAGTGCTGGGGATCGAGATGCTCGGTGAGTACGAGGTGGTGTGGCGCATGCTTGCCGAGACCAAGCCGGGCAAGCAGTGGCTCGTAGCGCGCGATCTGAAGGAACGTGTCAAGGTCGCTTTCGACCACGCGGAGATCGAGATCCCCTTCCCTCACCGGGTCATGGTCAGCGCCGGCGACGGCTCCTCTAGCACCAGCGCGGCCTAGCCGGGTTGCCGGCCCGATCATCCTGGCGGGCTAGCCGGGGGTCTGCCCTGCTGCCGGACCGGCCTTCGGTAGAGTCCGCCCGATGGTGAGCGATGCCTCAGGGCTGATGGAGACCCGGCTAAACGAGGCGGGCTTCGAGCGGGTAGCGGGATGTGACGAGGTGGGCCGAGGCGCTCTGGCCGGCCCCTTGGTGGCCGCTGCGGTGATCCTGCCCGAGGGCATCGAGCTCCCGGGGCTCAGGGATTCGAAGACCTGCACCAAGCTTCAGTTGCAGCGGCTGGCCGCTCAGATCCACGAGGTCGCCCTCTCGGTCTGTATCGTCCGCGTGCGCCACGACTCGATCGACCGGGACGGACTGAATCCGTGCAACATGAGGGCGCTGCGACGCGCCCTGAAGGGGTTGGGCACCGAGCCCGACTACGTCCTGGTTGACGCCTTTCGTCTGAAGCGGCTGCAGTGGCCGAGCCTGGCGGTAAAGAAGGCCGACGCAGTATCCAAGAACGTGGCCGCGGCCTCGATCGTGGCGAAGGTCCACCGGGATGCCGCTATGAGGCGCTACCACAAGCGGTTCAAGCAGTATGGATTCGCCACGAATGTCGGCTATGGGACGCGCCATCATTGGAACGCTCTGAAGCAGCACGGGCCCTGCGAGATCCACCGCCGATCCTTCTTCGGCGTGACCGGGTTTCCAGATGAAGATGGTGTCATTCGGCCGCACGTGGCGCGAGACTTGATCGACGAAGAGCCTTCCGATTCGGAGCTGGAGGAGACCTAGATGAGCGTCGAGGACCTCGAGAAATACGAGGCCGAGATGGAGCTGCAGCTCTACAAGGAGTACCGGGACGTCCTCCCGATGTTCAAGTTCGTCGTGGAGACCGAACGCCGGTTCTATCTGGCCAACGAGGTGAACGTCGAGACCCGCCATCTAGGGGCCAAGGTTTGGTTCGAGGTCGCCCTGAGCGACGCCTGGGTCTGGGACATGCACCGTCCGGCCCGGTTCGTCTCGCAGGTAAAGGTCGTCACTTTCAGGGATCTGAACGTCGAGGAGCTCGCGCAGCTCGCAGAGCGGGACATCCTGCCGGAGCCGCCCGGCATAGAACGCGACTAACCGTTTTCTGCTAACAGGGGGCCTATAGGTCCCCCGTACGACATCGGAACGAAACTGTCACACCGCGTCGCTACCGTCCGCGCCATGGACGCAAGGATCCCTTTCGGCCGGTCGGGCGAGGACATCGCGGCGCGGAGCTATGAACGCGAGGGCTACTGCATCCTCGCGAGGAACTACCGCCGCCGTGGCGGCGAGATCGATCTCGTTGCCGCCCGTGGATCGACGCTGGTGGTGTGTGAGGTGAAGACGCGGCGCACCGACTTCTTCGGGGATCCGGCCGAGGCGGTGACGCCGCTCAAACAGGCCCGCCTGCGTCGACTCGCGGCCGCGTGGCTCGCCGAGAATCCCAGGTGGGGCAGCGAGCTTCGCTTCGATGTCGTCTCCATCGTCGTGGACCGGGAGGGGGCTAGGGTTACCCGCCTGGAGGACGCCTTCTAGAGAGGATCGCGGTCGTGCCCGAGTTCGAAAGCCTGATCTGGGAGCAAGAAGGTCACGTCGCCACCATCACGTTCAACCGACCCGAGAAGAAGAACGCGATGTCGTGGGTCATGTTCAACGAGATCCGCGCTGCGTTCGAGCGCGCGGCGACCGACCCCGAGGTTCGCTGTGTGGTCGTCACCGGTGCGGGTGGTGCCTTCTGCTCGGGCGCCGATCTGTCGGACCCGGCCAACCTCGTTGGGTCCACCAACGAGTTCAGGGAGCGGATGCGCGTCATCGACGGCATCGTGCGCGCGTTCGTCCGCTGTCCCAAGCCGACGATCGCGAAGGTGACCGGGATCGCCGCGGGGGCGGGTTGCAATATCGCGTTCGGCTGCGACCTGATCGTGGCGTCGACCGAGGCGAGCTTCGCCGAGCTCTTCGTCAAGCGGGGTCTGGTCGTCGACTTCGGCGGGACCTGGGCCCTGTCTCGTTTGTTGCCGTTGCACCGCGCCAAGGAGCTGGCGTTCCTGGGCGAGACGATCTCGGCGCAGGAGGCCGATCGGCTCGGGCTACTGAACCGGCTATGCGAGCCGGGCGAGGTCGACACGGTGGTCAAGGACCTGGCCCAGCGGATCGCCGCGATGCCGCCGCACGCAGTGACGTTGATGAAGGAGAACCTCAACCGCGCGTCCGAGCGAAGTCTCGAGGAGAACCTCGAGGCCGAGTCCCTGACCCAAACCCACTCCTTCGGCACAGAAGACATGCGCGAGGCCGTAACAGCTTTCCTCGAGAAGCGAGAGCCCCGCTTCACCGGCCGCTAAGCCTTTCCTGTCTCACCCCGTCTTTAACCTCGCGGAGCGCTCGCGGGACCGGATGGGACCCACTTGTATGACGGTTGCGATCACAGACTCGGTTGCCTTCATCGGCGCCGACGCTCATCTCGTTCACGTCGAGGTCGACATCGGCAAGGGGGTGCCGGGCTTCCGCGTTGTCGGGCTGCCGAATGCGTCGGTGCGCGAGGCCGAGCAGCGCGTGCGGTCCGCCCTGCTGTCGTCGGAGGAGAAGTGGACGACCATACGCAAGACCGCCAACTTGTCGCCGGGACATCTGCGCAAGGAGGGAACCCACTTCGATCTCGCGCTCGCGGTCGGCGTAGCCGGCGCCGACACCGGCATCCGCGTCGATGCGCAGGCCGGCCGGGAATGGCTCTGTGTGGGCGAGCTTGCGCTCGACGGCGACGTTCAAGGAGTGCGCGGCGTGCTGGCGGCGGCTATCGCCGCTCGCGACGCCGGAAAGCGGGGGATCGTGTGCCCGGTGACGAACGCGCCCGAGGCGGCTTTGGTCGAGGGCATCGAAGTCGTCGGCGTCCGCACGCTGCGCGAGGCGCTCGATTTCTTCAAGGGGCGCTGGACTCCGCCCGCTATCCCCGACTTCGAGTCGCCAGCTCTGCCGCCACAGCCAGATCTTCTTGCGGTGCGGGGGCACGCATATGCGAAGCGCGCTCTCGAGATCGCTGCCGCCGGCGGGCACAACCTTCTGCTGATCGGGCCGCCGGGCTCGGGAAAGACCATGCTCGCGCAGCGGATGCCGGGGTTGCTTCCGCAGATGTCGTTTGACGAGGCGATGGAGGTTACGAAGATCCACTCGATCGCGGGCCAACTTCCGGACGGAACCGCGCTCCTTACGCATCGACCGTTCCGTGCGCCTCATCACAACGTGTCGCTGGCGGGACTTGTGGGTGGAGGTGTTGGGTTGCCGCGGCCCGGCGAGCTCAGCCTCGCTCATCACGGCACACTGTTCCTCGACGAGATCACGTTGTACCGGCGGGACGTTCTAGAGAGCCTGCGGTCCCCGCTAGAGGACCGCGTCGTTCGCATCGCGCGCAGTGGCGGGGTCATCACCTTCCCGTGTGCCATCTCACTCGTCGCGGCGATGAACCCGTGTCCGTGCGGGTACCGCGGCGACCTGCGCAAGGAGTGTCGCTGCGGCGAGGGTCAACTGACCGCGTACGGGGCGAGGTTGTCGGGTCCGTTGCTTGATCGGATGGATCTGCAGGCGACCATGGAGCGACTCAGCAGTCGAGAGCTCCTCGGCGCTCCGACGGGGGAGAGCTCCGCCGATGTCCGGGAGCGTGTCACGACCGCCCGAAACGCGCAGGCGGCCCGCTATTCGGATGCGTCGACGACGAATGCCTCGGTCGACGCGTCCGTGCTCGAAGAGCACGTCGTGCTGGGCCCCAGCGCGCGCTCGATCCTGGCTCATGCGATCGAGAACGACTCGCTCAGCGGGCGGGGCCTCGACCGCGTGTTGCGGGTGGCTCGTACGCTCGCAGACCTCGAGGAGGAACGCGACGTGGGCGATCACCACGTCGCTCAAGCGCTGGGACTGAGGCTCGAGACGACGCGGTTGCGGGCGGCCTCGTGACGACGGAGCTGCGACCCGGCGGCCCCGGGTGGCCGGTTCTCCTCGACGAGCTCGGTCCCGTCAGGAGGCCCGGACGGCTGTACGTGCGGGGCCTGCCGATCCCGGCGAGGCCGCTGATAGCGGTGGTGGGGGCCCGGCGTCCCACCGTTGCCGGGCTCGACGCGACGCGCACCCTGGCCACCGGCCTTGTCGAGGCGGGCTACGGCATCGTGTCGGGCCTCGCGATGGGGATCGACGCGGCCGCACACGAAGCTGCGCTCGCGGCCGGGGGCTACACGATCGGCGTTCTCGGTTTCGGCCTCGACGTCACGTATCCACGCCGCAACGCGCGCCTGAAGCAGCGGATCGGCCGCGACGGCACCTTGGTTACCGAGTTCCCGGCCGGTACGGACGCGCGCGCCGCGCACTTCCCCCAGCGCAATCGCATCATCGCCGGGCTGGCCGTGGCCACCGTGGTCGTCGAGGGTGGGATCAAGAGCGGCGCGCTGATCACGGCTCGCTTCGCGCTCGACGCGAACCGGGCGGTGTTCGCCGTGCCCGGCAGTTTCCGCAACACCGTGTCGGCAGGCTCGAACGAGCTCATCCGCCGGCACGAGGCGGTGTTGGTCACCGAGGTCGGCCACATCTTCGACGAGCTGGCTCCGGGGGCGGTCTGGGATGGGCCGGTTCGGCTGTCGCTGGAGCCGCACGAGGTACGGCTCGACGCCGACGAAGAGCTGGTGCTGATGCTGCTCGACGACGCGCCCGCCACGCCGGATCGTCTCTGTCGCGAGCTCGGTCTCGGCGCGGGTGCGGTTGCGCTTGCGCTAAGTCGGTTGGACGTGCGCGGTTTGGTTCTCCGGAAAGGGAACGGTTACGAGATCACGACGGCGGGGGCCCGCGCCCGCGCCGCCGTCGCGACTCGTGAGAAAGCTTGTTAGCGCGCTAGTTGGTGCAATCGATGCCCCGCTCGCGCGCGATGCCGGTGAGCAAGCCCCAGATCGCGTCGGCTCCGGCTTTCGCACCGGCTTCGGCGTCGGCCTTTGCAGCGTCGTCGGTCGCGAGGTCGGCGATCGCCTTCGCGAGGTCGTCGGAGTGGTCGACATCCAGCTCGCCGTGCACCGCGAAGTACTCGAGCGCGGGGCCGTCGATCCCGTAGTGGTTGCGTAGCCCCTCGATCTTGGTCGCGGCCACTCCCGGCGTCTGCGACTCGTAGGCGTAGAGCATCCCCAGCGCGAACGGCAGCGAGCGCTCGGATGCCGCACGACCGAACGCCGTGACGCACTCGGTCGTCTCCGGAAGAGCCTCGGAGCCGAGCACACGCTCGCGCGTAGCGCCGACACCGGCCGCGAACTCGAGCCACAGCCCAAGGTGGTCGCCGTCGACCTCGTCGCGGAGGTTCTCCTCGATCACGGTCCGAGGACCGTCCCCCGGGGTACGGGCCGCCAGGGTTTCGAGGTAGCCGGGGAAGGCCTCGACCTGTCGCCAGTACTGGGTCGAATAGAAGCTCAGGTCGTCGACCGTCAGGGTGCCGGCCGCCCACGCCTTGTAGAAGGGGTGATCCAGGAGCCGCCGGTCGGTGGTCGCCTCGTCGAGCCTGGTCTTGAGTTCCGTGTGGGACATCGTGTTCCTTTCCTCGATCGGGCCTTCGCTGCGGTCGTGTCGGCAGGATATGACGTGCGCCTAGGAGGCGCTCGCCAGGCGGGCGCGAGCCGTGATTACGTCAATCTCATTGGTTGACAGCAGTAACATCCCCGGCCCATCCTTCTAGGGGCGGCTTTTTCCAACCATCGGGGGTCACCGTGCAGACAGGCTCGATCGACGCGGTCGTGGGTGCGTACCTGCGCTCTCTCGCGGCCGAGCGCGACCTGTCCGGCCACACGGTCGAGGCCTATCGGCGGGACCTGGATCAGTTCGCCGGCTGGCTCGCCCGGGCCAAGGTCACGAGGCTCGATCGCCTCGATCGCCGGGTCCTCCGACGGTACGTCGCCTACTTGGCCGAGATGCGCTATGCGCGGCGCTCGGTGGCGCGGAAGGCCAGCGCGATCCGATCGTTCCTCGGGTGGGCGGTCGTGCGCGGGCATCTCGAAGCCGACCCCTCCGACGACCTGGCCGTGCCCAAGCTGGATCGTCCTCTGCCCAAGGTGATGAAGCCGGCCCACGCGGCCCGGCTCTGCGAGGCGCCTCCGGGGGATCGGCCCGAGGGGCTCCGCGATCGGGCGATCCTCGAGCTCCTCTATGGATCGGGATTGCGGGTTGCCGAGCTCTGCGCGATCGATCTCGACGATCTGGACCTTCGGAGCGGCAGGGTACGGGTCACCGGCAAGGGCCGCAAGGAGCGCCAGGTGCCCCTGGGGGACGCCGGGCGCCGGGCCCTCACCCTCTATCTCGGGTCGGCCCGGTCGGTCTTCCTTGACAAGAGACCGGACGGTCCCGATCGCTTCGCTCTATTCCTCAACAGCCGCGGGAACAGGTTGGGCGTTCGGGGTGTTCGTCAGCTCATGACCACATACGCGGCGGCGGAGGGCCTTCCTCCGGTGTCACCTCATGCCCTCAGGCACTCCTTCGCGACCCATCTGCTCGACGGTGGAGCCGACCTGCGAACGGTGCAGGAACTGTTGGGCCATGAGAACCTAGCGACCACGCAGATCTACACCCATGTCTCTACCGAGCGTCTGAGGGCCGTCTATGAGCAAAGCCATCCCAGAGCCTGAGCCCGAGGGTCTCGACGAGATCCAGGAGCAGGCCGACAGCGTCGCCGAGGCGTGGGATGAGTACAAGGAGACCGGCGCTTCGAAGGCCCGCGATCAGCTGATCCTTCACTACTCGCCGTTGGTCAAGTACGTGGCCGGCCGTGTCGCCGTGGGGCTGCCGGCGAACATCGAGCAGGCCGACCTGATCTCCTACGGGATCTTCGGGCTGATCGACGCGATCGACAAGTACGACCGGACCCGCAACATCAAGTTCGAGACCTACGCGATCAGCCGTATCCGAGGCGCCATCATCGACGAGCTGCGCGCCATCGACTGGGTACCGAGGTCCGTGAGGTTCAAGGCCCGTGAGGTCGAGAAGGCCTACGCCGCCCTCGAGAACAAGCTCAAGCGGCCCCCCTCGGATCAGGAGATAGCCGAGGAGATGGGGATCTCGATAGACGACCTCAACCACATCTACACCCAGCTATCCAGCGTGTCCCTCATCGCTCTTGACGAGCTCATGTCCGTGGAGGGCGAGAAGGGAGACAAGCTGTCGCTGCTGGAGACGCTGGAGGACACGAAGACCGCCGGTCCGATGGAGGCCTTCGAGTCCGAGGAGATGAAAGAGATCCTCGTGACGGCCATCAACCGTCTGCCCGAGCGGGAGAAGAAGGTCATCACCTTCTATTACTTCGCCGGCCTCACGCTGGCGCAGATCGGGGAGGTCCTGGGCGTTACCGAGTCCAGGGTCTGCCAGATCCACACGAAGGCCGTCCTGGGTCTCAAGGGCAAGATCTCCGAGGTCACCCAGACCGATTAGAACCGGGTCGCAGCGCCCGGCCCCCGCACGCTCGGGCCTGTTAGCCTTGCGCCGCAACACAAATTCACACGCTCATCATCTTCTCGGTCCTCGCAGGCGCGAGGCGGATGGGCGGAGGTCGAACCGAAGAAGGAGGAGTTTGCTTATGCCTGTCGTCACCCTGCGACAGCTGCTAGAGGCCGGGGTCCATTTCGGTCATCAAACCCGTCGTTGGAACCCGAAGATGAAGCGATTCATCTTCACGGAGCGCAACGGCATCTACATCCTGGATCTCCAGCAGACCATGGCCGGGATCGAGCGCGCCTATACCTTCGTGCGCGACACGGTGGCCGGCGGGGGGACGATCCTTTTCGTAGCCACCAAGAAGCAGGTCCAGGACGCCGTGGAGGAGCAGGCCACCCGCTGTGGGATGCCTTACGTCAACTTCCGTTGGCTCGGCGGCATGCTCACGAACTTCCGCACCATCCACGACCGGATCAAGCGCATGCGCGAGCTCGAGGAGATGGAAGAGTCCGGAGCCCTCGACGCTCTGGCCAAGAAGGAGGCTTTGCGACTCCGCCGCGAGCACGACAAGCTTGCTCGCAACCTCAGCGGCATGAAGGGCATGGACAAGGCTCCCGACGCGATCTACATCCTCGACACGAAGAAGGAGGAGATCGCGGTCCGCGAGGCAAAGAAGCTCGGGATCCCGATCGTCGCGGTGCTCGACACCAACTGCGACCCCGACGACGTCGATTACGCGATCCCGGGCAACGACGACGCGATCCGTTCCGGTCAGCTCCTTACCAGGGTGATCGCCGACGCGGTGATCGAGGGGATGTCGATGCGACCCGAGGGCGAGCAGCAGGCTCCGGCGGCCGCTCCGGCCGCCAAGCCGGCCGACGTACTGCCGGGAGCCGCGGCCGAACCGAAGGCCGAGTGGGAGCTGCAGCTCGAGGCCGAAGAAGCGGCCGAGCAGGCACAGAAGGTCACCGGAGAGTCGCAGGCCGAAGGGAACGCCCCGGCGACTCCCGTTACGGCGGCCGACGACGGCAAGGCCGACGCGAAGGGCGACGAGCCCGGCGACCTCTCCCACCCGAGTCCAAAGGAAGAAGAGACCACCAAGGCTTGAGCACGATCTAACGAAGGAAAGGTAACGAGATGGCTGAGATCAGCGCGAAGGACGTCAAGGCGTTACGGGAGGCCACCGGCGCCGGGATGATGGACTGCAAGCAGGCCCTGACCGATGCCGGCGGCGACCTCGAGGCCGCGAAGCGCATCCTTCGCGAGAAGGGCCTGGCCGATGCGGCCAAGCGCAGCGGACGCGCCGCGAGCGAGGGGATCGTTTATGCCTACATGCACCAGCCGACCCCGGGTTACCCGCCGAAGCTCGGCGTCTTGATCGAGTTGAACTGCGAGACCGACTTCGTGGCGAAGACCGAGCAGTTCGAGCGACTGGCCAAAGACATCGCGATGCACATCTCCTTCGCCGACCCGTCGTGGAAGACGCGCGAGGAGGTCCCGCAGAACGTGCTGGACGAGGAGTCGGCCATCTACGCCAAGCAGGCGAAAGACTCCGGGAAGCCCGAGCAGGTGATCGAGAAGATCGTCACCGGCAAACTCGAGTCGTTCTACAAGGAGAACGTCCTGCTGGACCAGGAGTGGATCCAGGACAAGTCCAAGTCGATCGGTCAGCTCCTCGACGAGGCCAAGTCCTCGATGGGTGAGAACGTCTCGATCGGTCGCTTCATGCGCATCCGAGTAGGCGAGAACACACAGGCCTGAGGGGAGCACACGTGAGCGATTCGCCCGACCTGAGACCGCCTCCCAAGTTCAAACGGGTTCTCCTGAAGCTGTCGGGAGAGGCGTTCGCGGACCCCGGGCACGGCTTCGGGATCGACCCCCGCATCGTTGCCTCGATCGCGCGCCAGGTGGCCGAAGCGCGCGATATCGGTACCGAGCTCGCGCTCGTGATCGGTGGAGGAAACATCATCCGCGGCCTCTCCGCGTCGGCGCAGGGCACCGACCGCACGACGGCCGACTACATGGGGATGCTGTCGACGGTGATCAACGCGCTGGCCATGCAGGACGCCCTCGAGAAGGAGGGGGTCCAGACCCGCGTGCAGTCGGCGATCTGGATGCAGGAGCTGGCCGAGCCGTATATCCGGCGGCGGGCGATGCGCCACCTCGAGAAGGGGCGCGTCGTGATCTTCGCCGGCGGCACCGGGAATCCCTACTTCTCGACCGACACGACCGCGGCCCTGCGCGCGCTCGAGATCGGGGCCGAGGCCATCCTGAAGGGCACCCGCGTCGACGGCGTCTACGACTCTGACCCGCTCGTCAACGCCGAGGCAAAGATGTTCCCGTCGGTGTCCTACATCGAGGTCCTGAACCGCGGCCTCAAGGTGATGGATTCGACGGCCATATCGCTGTGTATGGACAATGGGCTGCCGATCGTGGTCTTCAACCTAAAGGCGGGGAACGTCATGAAGATCCTCTCGGGAGAAGACGTAGGAACGCTGGTCCATTCGGACTCCACCGGTTGATCGCACGACGATAGGGGGACACGTGGCCGAGACTCGCGACGACGTGATGCGCGAAGCAGAGGACAAGATGAAGAAGGCCGTCTCGGTGAATCTCGAGGAGCTGGCCACCATCCGGTCCGGCCGGGCGACACCGGCGTTGCTGAACAAGATCACGGTCGACTACTACGGCACGCAGACCCCGCTGATCCAGGTCGCGAACGTCTCGGTGCCCGAACCGCGTCTGATGGTCATCTCCCCCTACGACAAGAACTCGATCTCCGCTATCGAGAAGGCGATCCAGGCGTCCGACCTCGGCATCACCCCCAACAACGACGGCAACGTCATCCGGCTGGCGTTCCCGCAGCTGACCGAGGATCGGCGTAAGGAGATGATCAAGCTCGCTCACGTCAGGGCCGAGGACGGTCGAGTCGCGATCCGCGGCGTGAGGCGCCACGCGAAACAGGAGCTGGAGCGCATGAAGAAGGACGGCACGCTATCCGAAGACGAGGAGCGCGCGGCCGAGAACCAGCTCCAGAAGCTGACCGACAAGTACGTCAACGAGGTCGATCAGAACCTCACCCGCAAGGAAGCAGAGCTCTCCGAGGTCTAGGCCTAAGTGGTCGAAGAGGACTAAGAGGTCTTAGGCGATGGCAGAGGTAGCCGAGGACCCGCTTCCCAAAGCGGGCCGGTCGCTGAAACACGCCGTCATCACGGCCTTGATCCTGCTCGGCCTGATCGTCGTCTGCGCGATCCTCGGCGCCACCGCTTTCTTCGTTCTCGCCGTGGTGGTCGTCTTGATCGCGATGTTCGAGCTCTACGACGGCTTGCTGCAGACCGGTCACCGCCCCAACACCGTCTTCGGTCTCCTGTGCGGGTTCGCGCTCATGTTGGTCGCGTTCCTCGAGCGACCGGCTCTCATCCCGGTCGTGTTGGCGGTGACGATGTACGGGGCATTCATCCTGGCCCTCCGCCCGCAGCGCGGGAAGCTGGCCGCCAGCGACGTTGCTTGGACCTTGCTGGGCGTCGCGTGGATCGGCGGAGGCGGTGCCTCGGTAGCTGCGATGTTGAAGCTGCCCGATGGAGTCCTCCTGGTGGTCGCCTACGTGCTCATCACGGCACTGGACGACATCGGCGCCTACTTCGCCGGGACTCGTTTCGGGAAGCACAAGATGGCGCCGTCGATCTCGCCGGCGAAGTCGTGGGAGGGATGGGTCGGCGGTTTCGTCTCGTCGCTCGCGGGCGGGTTGTTGTTCGCGTTCCTTCTCAACAGCCTCGATCCGATCGACGGGCTCGCGATCGGTGCGATCAGCGGCCTGCTGGCCCCGGTGGGCGACCTGATCGAGTCGATGGCCAAGCGAGAGATCGGCATCAAGGACTCCGGCCGCCTTCTGCCCGGCCACGGCGGCCTGCTCGACCGGCTGGACGCCATCGTGTTCTGCGCCCCCGGCGTCTACCTGTATCTACGCTTCGTCGTGGTGTGAGCGGCCCGCACGAGCGTGTGACAATCGTCGTATGACCAGCGCCGGGCTCCGGCGCGTCGTGATCCTCGGTTCGACCGGGTCGATCGGACGCCAGGCCCTCGAAGTGATCGCAGAGCACCCCGACGAGCTCCGTGTCGTCGGTCTTGCCGCGGGTTCCGACGCAGACGGTCTCGCCGAGCAGAGCAGGCGTTTCGGGGTCGACCACACCGGCCTCGGCGAGGATGCGTCCGTGGAGCTCGCGTCGGGCGACGACACGGACATCGTCCTGAACGCGATCGTCGGCGCGGCCGGGCTGCGAGCATCGGTAGCGGCTCTCGAAGCCGGCAAGACCCTCGCTCTCGCCAACAAGGAGAGCCTCGTGGCGGGGGGAGAGGTCTGCGAGGCAGCCGCGTCGCGCGGTGGGGGCCGCGTGGTACCGGTCGATTCGGAGCACGCAGCCATCGCTCAGTGTCTGCGGGACCGCGAGCCTCGCGAGGTAACCGGCATGGTCCTGACGGCGTCGGGCGGACCGTTCCGCACGCGTGCCGAACTCTCAGATGTGACGCCCGAAGAGGCGCTCGCCCATCCCACCTGGTCGATGGGACCAAAGATAACGATCGATTCGGCCACTTTGATGAACAAAGGGTTGGAGGCGATCGAGGCGCACCATCTATTCGGCTTCGACTATGACGAGATCTCTGTCCTCGTGCACCCTCAGAGCATCGTCCACGGCATCGTCGAGCTGCGCGACGGCTCGCTGGTCATGCATGCGGCCGCCGCCGACATGCGGATCCCGATCCAGATGGCTCTTATGACCGACGGCGGGAGCGCCAGCAACTTCGCCGCGCTGGATCTGAGCGCCGCCGACTCGCTCGAGTTCGAAGAGCTCGACCGAGCCAAGTTCCCCGCGGTCGGACTGGCCTATCAGGCGGGACGTGCCGGCCGGTCGTATCCGGCGGCTCTCAACGCGGCCAACGAGGTTGCCGTCCACGCGTTCCTGGATCGCCGGTTGTCCTTCACCGACATCCCACGGGTCGTCGAGTCCGTTCTCGACGATCACGACCCGATCGAGGCCGACGACCTCGACGCTGTCCTCGAGGTGGATCGACGCAGTCGCGCCGACGCCCAACGCATCGCCGAGGAACGTTCCGCGACTCTGACGGGGGGTCGTCAGTGAGCCTCGGAGTCATCTATTTCATCGTGGCGATCCTGACCGTGGTCATGATCCACGAAGCCGGTCACCTGATCGCCGCCAAGGCCTTCGGGTTCAAGGCGACGAAGTTCTTTGTCGGGTTCGGCCCCCCGTTGTGGTCGTTCAAGCGTGGCGAGACCGAGTACGGCATCGCCGCCATCCCGGCTGGCGGCTTCGTGAAGATCGTCGGGATGAACCCGTACGAGGAGGTGCCCGAGGAGGACCGCCCCCGTTCGTACCCGAACAAGCCGGCGTGGCAGCGCGCCATCGTCCTGGTAGCAGGTTCGGCCACACATTGGGTGGTTGCCTTCGTGCTGCTCGTGATCACGATGATGACGATCGGCTTCCCGTCCGATCAAGGAACGAACGAGGTCGCTCTCGTCGAGGAGCGCATCGAGGGTGAGACCGCTCCCGCGTCCCTCGCCGGTCTGCGGCAGGGCGACGTCATCGTCGAGATCAACGGGACGGAAACGCCGGACTGGGATCGGGTCAGCGCCGCCATCCGCTCCACCGAACCGGGCGAGACGATCGATCTAACGGTGCTTCGTAACGAGGAACGCATCGAGTTGAGCGCCCCGGTGGGTCGCATCGCGCGCAACGAGGATCAGGAGATCGTCGAATACTGGGGCCCGGACGAGGTGGACGAACCCGCGACGGCGCCGCCGGGCGGCGAGGTCGTGTCTTTCCTCGGCGTGCAGCCAGAAGCTGCATACGACCGCCAGGGTCTGTTCGAGGCGGCGAACACTTCGGGCGGGATAGTCGTAGACATCACGGCGCGGTCGTTCATGGGCATGGAGAAGATCTTTGGCTCGGTCTTCGGCGGGGATCTGTGGCGGGAGCTGACTACCGAAGGAGAACGCGACCCGGGCGGCGCGATGGGTTTGGTGGGCGCCGGCCGCATCGCGGGGGAGAGTGTCGCGGAGGGCCAGTTCCTTCAGTTCGTCGGCTTGATCGTCACGTTCACGATCTTCGTCGGGATGATGAACCTGCTGCCGCTACCGCCGCTCGACGGTGGGCACCTGGCCGTCCTGGTGTGGGAGAAGGTCACGGGAAAGAAGGTCGACGTCCGCAAGCTGATCCCGATCGCGGCCGCTGTGATCGCCTTCTTCCTGGTGCTGTTCGTGGCGGTCCTCTACCTCGACATCGCTCGCCCCCTCGAGTCTCCCTTCTAGTGCCGCACTGATGGGACTCGAGATCCTCGAGCTCGACCCGGACGATGCGCGCCTGGACGACGTCTATCCGGTCATGCACGAACTGCGCACGGAGATGAGCCCCGAGGACTTCCGCTCCACCTACCGGCACGGTCATGCCGAGGGCTATCGGGTGGTCGCCTTGTTCGACGAAGGCGAATGCCGCGCGGCGGCCGGGTATCACCTGTCACACGGGTTCATGCACGGACGCTTCATGTATATCGACGATCTGGTGACGGCAGACGCCTGGCGCTCGAAGGGCTACGGCACCGCTCTCAACGACTACCTGCAGGAGCTGGCGCGCCGGGAGGGCTGCGGCAGCGTGCAGCTCGACTCGGGGACGCACAGGACCGGCGCCCACCGCTTCTACTTCCGGGAGGGCTACGTCATTACTTCTTTCCATTTCGTTCACAGGTTCTAGTCTTTCGGGGCCTGGAGCGCCCCTACACTGGACGTATGTACGAGAGGCATAAGACGCGCCAGGTGAAGGTCGGCTCGGTCGCCGTGGGCGGGGACGCTCCCATCTCCATCCAGTCGATGACGACCACGAAGACCGACGACGTCGAGGCGACCCTGATCCAGGTCCACGAGCTTGCCACCCAGGGTGCCGACATCGTCCGGGTGGCGGTACCCCACGAGGCGGACGCGAAGGCGCTGCCGATGATCGTGCAGGAGGGCGGCGTGCCGATCATCGCCGACATCCATTTCTCCGTCCGCCTCGCTCTCATGGCTCTGGAGGCCGGCGTCCACGGATTGCGCCTCAACCCCGGCAACATGCGCAACCCAAAGCACGTGAAAGAGGTGGCGGACGCGGCCCGGGAGCGAGGGACCCCGATCAGGGTGGGCGTCAACGCCGGTTCGCTCGATCGCAAGCTCGTCGAGAAGTACGGACGCCCGACCGCCGAGGCACTCGTCGAAAGCGCTCTCTACGAGATCGGGCTCCTCGAAGAGCACGGCTTCACCGACGTGAAGGTCTCGGTCAAGCACCAGAACGTGGCCGAGATGATCAACGCTTATCGCTTGCTGGCCGCCAAGACCGACGTGCCGCTGCACCTCGGGGTCACGGAGGCCGGAACCCCCAAGCAGGGGATCGTCAAGTCCGCCATCGGGATCGGCACGCTCCTCGCCGAAGGGATCGGTGACACGATCCGGGTGTCGCTGACGGCCGAGCCGGTGGAAGAGGTCAAGGTCGGCAAGCAGATCCTGGCCGCGCTGGGTATCCGCCAGGACAGTTTCGATCTGGTCGCCTGTCCGTCGTGTGGTCGCGCCGAGCTCGACGTCTTCGCGCTCGCGAACGAGGTCGAGGAGCGCATCGAGAAGATGGACCTCCCCCCGATGCAGATCGCGGTGATGGGTTGCGAGGTGAACGGTCCCGGCGAAGCGCGAGACGCCGACATCGGGATCGCAGCGGGTCCCGGGCGCGGGCTCTTGTTCTCGAAGGGCAAGCAGATCGGGTGGGTGGCCCACGACCGACTCGTGGACGCCCTTCTGGAGGAGGCCGAGCGGGTGGCAGCCGAGATCAGAGCCTCGGGCGAGGCCTCATCGGGTGAGGTCGAGATCGTCAAGGGGGCGGGACGGCGCAACGCCCTCCTGCAGGTCGGGCTAAACGACTAACGTCTGAGCGAACGCTTCAGCACCAGGTCCATCCGGGCGCGCAGCGCGTCCTCCTCGAAAGGCTTCTGGACGTAGTCGTCGACACCGGCTTTCAGGCTGTCGATCTCGGCGTTGGAGCTCCCGGCTCCGGTGATCATGATGATCGGCGTCATCTTCGTGGCGCCACTGTTGCGCAGCAGCTTCACGACCTCGGTGCCCATCATGTCGGGAAGGTGCAGGTCGAGCAGGATCAGGTCGGGCCGCTCGCGCGTCGCCATCTCAACGACCTGTTTTCCTGAGTAGGCCTTGCTGACGTCGTAGTCGTCGCCGAACATCACCTCGACCAAGGAACAGACCGAAGGGTCGTCGTCGCAGACCATGAGCCGGTAGCGCCTGTGACCCCGGTCCGACATCTTCTCGTCGTACATGGCCGCGTCGGCCCGCTCGATCAGGTCCTCGACCGAGATGGGTTCGGTTGGGTCGAAGCGCGCGATGCCCACACTCATCCCGACCTTGTACGGCCTGCTGCTCTGCATGTTGTGGATATCGGTCATGGCCTGCAGGCGCGCGATGGGAGACTCCGCGTGCTCCGGCTCCTCCTCGGGGAGCAGGACGCAGAACTCGTCGCCGCCCAGCCGTGCCAAGACGTCGCTGTCTCGGAAGGTGGAGCGGATGATGTCTGCGGCGTCCTTGATCGCCTGGTCGCCTTCCTGGTGGCCGAGGTTGTCGTTGATGTTCTTCAGTCCGTTCAGGTCGATGAACAGAACCGTGAAGGGCTTGCCGGTCTGGCGCGCCTCGACCGCCTGCCGCTCGGCCATAAGCGTGAAACGGCGGCGGTTGCTCAGGCCCGTCAGCTCGTCGGTGTGAGCCATCTCGCGGAGCTCTTGGGCACGCTTCGCTTCGGTGATGTCGCGCCCGATCACCGACACACCTGTGACATCCCCCGACGCGTCGCGGATCGGCGCCAGCGTCCATACGGCGTCGAACAGGTTGCCGTTCCCACGTTCGCAGACCGTTTCGAAGTTCTCCACTCGCTGTCCGCGGCGCGCGTCGTCGATCCTCCGCCAGACGTCCTCCTGGACCCCGAGGTCGACTAACGAGGTCAGTAACTCGCCCTGCTTCGCCTTGATCCGCTCACCGAAGATCGTCTCGGCCGCCCGGTTCCAGGTTGCGATCGCGCCGTCGTACGTCGCCCCGATGATGGCGTCTTCCGACGATTCGATGATCGCCGCCATCTGCTGCATCACGGCCGCCTTCTCGAGCTCGGCACGTTGCAGCGCCAGGATCTCTTCGGCTTTCGCCAGAGCCCTCGCCTGTCCGATGAACACGTCCAGAGCGAACAGCGTCATGCAGATCGACAGCGAGACGAAGAACTGCACCTCGGCGACCTCGAAGGGGAGGCGAAGCTCGTCGGGCGTGAACACCAGGTCGGGGTACTTCCAAGCCCAGGCCAGGAAGCCGGAGATCCCCAGCGCGACCGCGGGAGGCAGGCCGAGGACGTTCTTTCGATAGAGCTTGAACGCAAGGATGACGAGCGCTACTCCCATCCCGGCGATGGCGATCGGCTCGAAGACGTCCACGAACGCGACGTCATCGAGCGCTCCCACCCCGGCGATGGCGAGGGGCTCGAAGCCGTCTACGAATGCGCCGTCATTCATCGGTTTCCTCCGGCCTCAGCGCGGTGGGCGCGTGATGCCCAAGCGAATAGAGCCCGTAGGGAAGCAGGATCGACGCTGCGATGCGGGCGACGGCCCCCAACCGCTGGAACCGATCGGCGCCCAGGACCTCTCCGTACAGCGGGATGGCGAACAGCAGCAGCGCCAGCCCGATCATCGAGAGGGCTACGCGGCTGCGGGTACGGGGGTCCTTGTGGTTCCTGGTGACCACCAGGATCAGAACGGCGGCGAACAGGGTCATGGTCAGCGACCCGGCTTGCATGAGTTGAACCAGAGACTCGCTGAACATGCTCTCTCTCCGACCTGCTTCTGTCCGCTCTACGTAATGTCGGCAGCCCGGCCCCGCCCTTTATGACCCTCCCGAACCAGAATGTGGCTAGTCCGGACTACTGTGAGATGTACCCCAGACGGGTGGTGTCGCGCCTCCTAGGCGTTGGGACGCTTGCCGTGGTTAGCCTTGCGCTTCTTGCGAGCCCGGCGCTTGCGTGCCTTCTTGGCCACGGGTTTCCTCCCTCTTGAAAGCTCGTTGAGGGCCCAATCTAGCCGACGGAGGCCGGCGGCCGCCCCGGTGGTAAACTCGCAAACCTGCTCTGAGCAGGAGTTTCGTCCTAGAGAGAACCTGTTGCATCGGAAGCCCCTCGTCGAGGGGCTTCGTTCGTGAGGAGGGGCCCATGGGTGCGCTCGAGGAGGTCAGAGACCTCGCCGAGGCGGTCGCCCGACGGCGCTCGCTGCTCCTGTGGGACGTGGAGATGGGGGGACAGCCCGGCAGGGCGGTGGTCCGCGTGTTCGTGGACTCGGAGAAGGGTGGAGTGGACCTCGACACCGTGGCCGAGGTGTCCGAGGAGATATCGCGGGGCCTGGACCTCCGGGACCCGATCGGCGGCCGGTACACGCTCGAGGTCTCCTCTCCCGGTCTAGAGCGGACGCTTCGGTTGCCCCGGCATTTCGAGCTCTGCGTGGGCCGCAAGGTCGTCATGAAGACGAGAGAGAGGCTGGTCGGCGACAGCCACCGTCTCGAAGGAACCATTAGCACCGCTGGCCCGGACGTGGTGAAGGTCGATCTCGACAGCGACACCGTCGACGTGCCCTACGACCAGATCAAGTCGGCACGCACGGTTTTCGAATGGAACTGAAGGTGGAGATGAAGCACACGGAAGGGGCAGCAGCATGAAGATCCCTATGGACTCACTGCGCGAGCTCGAGCGCGAACGGGGCATCTCATTCGAAACCCTCGTGGAGGCGATCGAGAAAGCCCTCGCCTCCGCGTACCTGAGGATCATCAACGCCGAGCACGAGCCCGGCATCAGGGCGCGCGCGGTCATCGATCGCGAGACCGAAGAGGTCACCGTCTACCGCCAGGACGTCGAGGTCGATCCCGAGACCGACGAGGTGCGCGTCCTCAAGGAGTGGGAGGACACCCCGGCCGACTTCGGGCGGATCGCGGCCCAGGCGGCCAAACAGGTGATCGTCTCGCGCATCCGCGACGCCGAGCGCGACTTGACCTTCGGCGAGTACTCCGGCCGCGAGGGCGACATCGTCACCGGGATCGTGCAGCAGCACGACCACCGCTACACGATCCTCGACCTCGGCAAGACGGAGGCCCTGATGCCCCCGTCGGAGCAGATCCCGCACGAGCGTTACGAGCATGGGGCGAGGCTCAAGGCCTACATCGTCGAGGTCCGGCGCTCGGCGCGCGGCCCCCAGATCATCGTGTCGCGCACGCATCCCAATCTGATCCGACGATTGTTCGAGCTCGAGGTGCCCGAGATCATGGATGGGGTCGTGGAGATCAAGTCGATCGCGCGCGAGCCGGGACACCGTTCGAAGATCGCGGTGGCCAGCAACGATCGCAACGTGGACCCCGTGGGAGCGTGCGTGGGCGCCAAGGGTTCGCGCGTCCGGATGGTCATGAACGAGCTCCGCGGCGAGAAGATCGACATCATCAAGTGGACCGAGAGCCGCGAGGAGTTCGTAGCCAACGCTCTGTCCCCTGCGAAAGTGACGGAGGTTCGAATCGCCGAGGACGGCGAAACCGCGCTCGTGATCGTGCCCGACTACCAGCTGTCACTGGCGATCGGCAAGGAGGGCCAGAACGCCCGCCTCGCCGCCCGCCTGACCGGGCTGAGGGTCGACATCAAGTCGGAGTCCCAGATCCGCAAAGAGAGCGAACCACCCGAGGAGGCTGCGGAGGAGCCCGCGGCCGCCGAGACCGCCGCAGCGGAGAGCTCAGGGGGCGCGGACTAATCGAGAGCTCAGGGGGCGCGGACTAATATGGACGCAGGTCCGCTCCGGACCTGCGTTGGTTGTCGCAGCGTGCGGCCGCAGAAGGATCTGATGCGGGTCGGTCGCCGCTCCGACGGGACCCTCTCGACCGCGGCTCACGCCGAGGGCAGGGGCGCCTACCTCTGCAGGGATGCCGCGTGCGTCGAGGCGGCGTTCGACTCGGGCAGGCTCCGCCGGGCGCTACGGGTGGGCGCCCTTCCGGAGGGCCTGAAGGAAGTGTTGATGAGAAAGGGAGTGGATGGCTAAGCCAAGGGTTCACGAGGTAGCCAAAGAGCTCGGGCTCACCTCCAAGGAGGTACTGGCTCATCTCGAGAAGATCGGGGAGCCGGCCAAGAGCCATTCATCGAGCATCGAGGAGACCGTGGCCGACCGCGTCCGGAGCGAGCTCGGCAACGGCGTCGCTCCCGCCAAGAAGCCTGCTGCGAAGAAGGACGAGGTCAAGAAGACGCCGGCCAAGAAGGCCGCGGCCGCCAAGAAAGCCGAGACCCCGGCCCCGAAGAAAGAGATGGCGGCTTCGAAGAAGGCCGAGGCGGCCCCCGCCAAGAAGACGCCCGCGCCGAAGAAGGCGCCGGAATCCGCTCCTGCCGCAAAGAAGGCGCCTCCCGCCAAGGCGCCCGAACCCACCGCTCCCCCGAAGAAGGCGCCCGAACCCGCTCCCGAGCCCGTCGCGGAAGAGAAGGCCCCGCTGGAACCGGTCGCGGCTGCGCCCGAGCCCGGTGCGGGGGGCGACGTCATCAAGGTTCACCGCGGGATCACGGTCAAGGACTTCGCCGAGAAGATCGACCGGGCGCCCGCCGAGATCGTCAAGGTTCTGATCGGCCTCGGAGAGATGGTGACGGTCACC
The DNA here is from genome assembly GCA_035249925.1 of Actinomycetota bacterium. GTDB lineage: Bacteria > Actinomycetota > CADDZG01 > CADDZG01 > WHSQ01 > MB1-2. Next base: position 8,040 of record DATFFR010000005.1, on the reverse strand, counting down.
CAATCGATGAGTGACGACGCCGTGGAACTGGTGGCCGACGAGGTTGGCGTGCAGGTGCAGATCGTCGATCCCACGATGGAATCCGACGAGGTGGACGAGGACGAGGCGGAAGAAGACGAGGGCGTCACGCTCGTTCCCCGGCCCCCGGTGGTCACCGTCATGGGGCACGTGGACCACGGTAAGACCGCGATCCTGGATGCGATCCGCAAGACCAACGTCGCCGGGGGCGAGGCGGGAGGCATCACCCAGCACATCGGTGCGTACCGTGTGACGCACGAGGGACGTGACGTCACGTTCATCGACACGCCCGGTCACGCGGCGTTCACCGCGATGCGAGCACGCGGCGCTCAGGCAACCGACATCGCCATCCTGGTCGTTGCCGCCGACGACGGCGTGATGCCTCAGACGATCGAGGCGATCGACCACGCGAAGGCGGCCGGGGTGCCGATCGTCGTCGCCGTCAACAAGATCGACAAGCCCGAGGCAGACACGGCGCGCGTGCGCCAGCAGCTCTCCGACCACGGCCTCCTGCCCGAGGAGTGGGGGGGCGACACGGTCTTCGTCGACGTGTCCGCCAAGGCCCGCACGAACCTCGACGGCCTGGTCGAGATGATCCTGCTGACCAGCGACGTCCAGCTCGACCTCAAGGCCAACGCCGAAGCGCATGCCCGCGGTGTCGTGATCGAAGCTCACCTGGACAAGGGCCGCGGGCCGGTGGCCACCGTCCTGGTGAAGAGAGGGACCCTCTACCAGGGCGATTCCTTGCTCGCAGGGGCGGCCTGGGGTCGCGTCCGAGCGATGCTCGACGAGAACGGGCAGAGCGTCGAGAGTGCGGGGCCGGGTGTTCCCGTGCAGGTGCTGGGTTGGCAATCGGTGCCCGAGGCCGGCGACGAGTTCCGTTCGCTCGACGACGAGCGCGAAGCGCGCCAGCTCGCAGGCGACCGTGAGCACCACATCAGAGAAGCAGAGATCGTGGCCGCCCGCGGGGTGTCGCTGCAGACCTTGCTTGCCGCGACCCGGGAAGGCGAGGTGCCCGAGCTCAACGTCTTGATCAAAGCCGACGCCCAAGGCTCGGTCGAGGCGCTCGCGGATCAGTTCGAGAAGATGGACCAGTCGCTGGTCAAGATCAACATCCTTCGCAAGGGCGTCGGTGGGATCACCGAGAACGACGTCACGCTGGCGCAGGCGTCGAACGCGATCGTGATCGGATTCAACGTTGTCGAGAACGCGCAGGCGCGCCCGATGGCCGAGGAGGCCGGCGTCGACGTCAGGACCTACCGCGTGATCTATCAGGCGGTGCAAGACATCGAGGCCGCCGCGAAGGGTCTGTTGGGGCCCGAGATCCGCGAGGTGCCTATCGGTCAGGCCGAGGTGCGCGCCACATTCCGCGTGCCGAAGCTCGGGATGGTCGCGGGTTGCATGGTGCTCGACGGCAAGATCACGCGCAACGCCAAGGCCCGTCTCGTGCGGGACGGCACGGTCATCTACGAGACGACGATCGCGTCTCTGCGTCGCTTCAAGGACGATCAGCGCGAGGTCGCGGCAGGCTTCGAGTGCGGCATCGGGCTGGAGGGCTTCCAGGACATCAAGGAAGGCGACATCATCCAGGCGTTCGAGGTCCAAGAGGTAGCACGCTAGGCCGCACGGTCCCATGTACATAGGCGTGGCGCGCTTCGATCTCTTCATCCCTGCGAGTACGTCTCTGAAGGACAAGCGACAGGTGGTGAGATCGGTGACCGCAACGATTCGCAACAAGTACAACGTGGCCGTCGCGGAGGTCGACTTTCAAGACCTCTGGCAACGGTCCGCGATCGGCGTCAGCTGTGTCTCCGAGTCCGCCGGTCAGTGCCGCAAAGTGCTGCACGAGGTGGAGAAGGTCGTCGGTCGTTCGGTGATCGGCTTCTCGGCCGAGATCGTCGAGCGCAGCATCGACGTGGTCGCCATGGAGGACATGTGAGCCAACGCAGGGAAGAGCAACCCGCTGGAACTCAGACGAGGGAGCCGGGGAGCAAGTGAGTCAACGGACAGAAAAAGTTCAGAAGCTGGCACGCCAGGTGCTGGGGGAGGAGATCCAGAACCTGAAGGATCCGCGCGTCGGCTTCGCGACCGTGACGGCCGTGCGGATCACGCCGGACCTGCGCCATGCGCGCGTGTTCGTCAGCGTGTTGGGCAGTGAGGAGGACCGCCGGGCCACGATGGCGGGTCTCGACAGCGCCAAGCCCTTCCTTCGAACCGAGTTGGGACGTCAGATGCGCATGAAGTATCTCCCCGAGCTGATCTTCGAGCTGGACACGGGGGCCGAGGAGGCCGAGAAGCTGGACCGGATACTCCACCGCATCCACGAAGGTGAGAGCCCCGGCGAGGAGACGATGGATCGATGAGGTCCGGGGTCAAGGATTGGGACGCGGCCGTCCAGGCCCTCAAGAACGCCTCGAGCGTGGACGTCGCCTGTCACCTGAACCCCGACGGCGACGCGCTCGGCTCCCTGCTCGGTGCCGCGCTGGGCCTGAAACAGCTCGGATTGTCGGTGCGCGCGTCGTGGAGCAGCGAGCTGGTGCAGCTGCCGGACTCGTATGCCTTCCTTCCCGGCGCCGACCTGCTGGTGCTCCCCGCCGAGTTGGGCGGCAGCGACGCATTCCTGGCGCTGGACTGCGGTGCCGGTCATCGGCTGGGTTCGATCGAGAAGACCGCGCAGGCTTCTCCGTGCTTGATAAACGTGGACCACCATCCCGGCAACGACGACTTCGGCCGCCTGAACATCGTCGTCACGACGGCGTCCTCGACGGCCGAGATCGTCACACGGCTGCTCCAGGACCTGGGGGTGACGATCGACAAGCAGATCGCGACCTGCCTGTACGTGGGGGTCGTGACCGACACCGGGCGGTTCCAGTACTCGAACTCGACGCCGGACACCCTGCGGCTCGCAGCCGACCTGCTTTCTTTGGGCGTAGATGCGCCCTTCATCGCGCAGGAGGTTTACGAGTCGTCCCCGTTCGGGTTCCTGAAGCTGGTCGGGCGGGTGCTCGACCGCGCCGTCCTCCACGACGAGCAACGGTTCGTCTATTCCTGGATCAGGCTCGCCGATCTCGAGGAGACCGGCGTGGCCGCCGACGAGACCGACGGCTTGATCGATCTGATCAGGTCGACTCGCGCCGCCGACGTGGCCGCGATGTTCAAGGAGCAGAGAGACGGGGCGTGGCGCGTGAGCTTGCGATCGAAGGGCCCGAGTGTGGGCGAGCTGGCGCGGGCGCGCGGGGGCGGCGGTCACGAGCTGGCGGCCGGCTTCACCACGCAGGACATGGCAACGGCGGCGGCGGATCTCGTTCAGGCGCTCGGAGCCCTCCGCGCGTGAGCCTCAACGGGGTGTTGGTGATCGACAAGCCTGCGGGGATGACGTCGCACGATGTGGTCGCGAGGGTCCGCAAGATCCTCGGCACCAAGAAGGTCGGCCATGCGGGCACGCTCGACCCCGACGCCACCGGGATCCTGGTGCTCGGCATAGGCCACGCGACGCGGTTGCTCTCGTACGCGCAGGCGGGGCCGAAACGGTACGTCGCCGTCGCGTCGTTCGGGACGTCGACCACGAGCCAGGATGCGTCCGGCGAGGTCATCGAGACGAGACCGGTGCAGCTGGACGCGGCGGCCGTGACGCGGGCCGCCGCCGGGTTCGTCGGCGACATCGAGCAGATCCCGCCGATGGTGTCGGCGGTGAAGGTGGGTGGAGAGCGCCTCTACAAGAAGGCCCGCCGCGGCGAGGACGTGGAGCGGGCGCCGAGACCTGTGACGATCCACTCGCTCGAGATGGCGGCCTTCCAGGCGGAGCCGCCCGAAGCAACCTTCGACGTCGTCTGCTCGCCGGGAACCTACGTCCGCACTCTGGTGCACGACCTCGGCGAAGCGCTCGGGTGCGGCGCTCACCTCAAGACCTTGCGCCGAACCGAGGCGTCCGGGTTCACCGAGGCCGACGCGGTGCCGCTCGACGAAGCGGGTCCCTCTCATCTGCGCCCGGCCGTGGACGTGGTGGGAACGCTGCCTCGCCTCGCGCTCGCTCCCGACGCCCTCCGTCTCGTAGCCGATGGGCGACCTCTCTCCGCCGAGTCCGGCGATGTGCCGGTAGGCGACCTAGCGGAGGACGCACCGGTCGCGCTGGTCTCCGACGACACGCTGCTCGCCGTCTACAAGCGGCGCGGGGATCTGCTGGTCGCCGAGAAAGTGCTGGCTCCATGAGGACGCTGGTCGGCCTGGGTGCCTTGCCGCTGGACGCCGGCGGCACGGTGGTGACGATCGGCACTTTCGACGGCGTCCACCTCGGGCACCGCATGCTCATCGCTCGCACGATCGCCGAAGCCGACGAGCTCGATCTGGCTTCGTGTGTGGTGACCTGGGACCGTCACCCCGCCTTGACCCTTCGTCCCGACAAGGCGCCGCCGGCCGTCTCGAGCCCCGAACGCAAGGTCGAGCTCATCGAGGAGCTGGGGCCCGACGTCCTCGTCGTGCTTCCGTTCGATGCCGAGCTGGCCGCGATGGAGGCGAAGGATTTCGCGTCCCAGGTGATCGGCGGTGGGCTGCACGCGCGCAAGGTGCTGGTGGGGGAGGGCTGGCGGTTCGGCCGCAAGGCCGCCGGCAACACGACTCTCTTGGCCGAGGTTGGAGAGACCGAGGGCTTCGAGGTGGCGCCGGTTCATCTCGAGTCGTTGGAGGGCATCACCGCCTCGAGCACGCGCGTGCGCAAGGCGATCGCCGACGGCGACCTGGGGCTAGCGCGCGACCTGCTCGGCCGACCCTTCGACATCGACGGCGTCGTCGAGCACGGCGATCATCGGGGCAAGGAGCTCGGCGTCCCGACCGCCAACGTCACGCCGGACCCGCTCCTCGTTCGTCCCCCGATCGGGGTCTACGCCGGGCGGGCCCGGGTCGACGATCTCTGGTACACGGCTGCGATCAACGTGGGCGTGAACCCGACCTTCGGCGGAGATCCCGCCACCACCCCGGTGCGCGTCGAGGCCTATCTCCTCGACTTCGACGCCGACCTGTACGGGCGCTGGCTCCGCGTGGAGTTCTGGCAGCGCCTCCGCGACGAGCTCCGGTTCGAGTCGAAAGAGGCCCTGATCGAGCAGATGCACCGCGACATCGAAGCGACCAGGGCGCTCGTCGAGGGCGGGAGCCCGCCGGTCGTCGGCTAGTCGTGCAGTACGAGCACCGCGATCGGGCCGTACCATGGCCGTGCGGGCCCCTGACCTGCTAAGCTGCTCGACGGCCCGGCCGCAGGTCTTGCCGGTGGCCGCTCTCGGTCGAGAAAGGTTCTTAGAAGCGCGTATGGCATTGCTGAAGGAAGAGAAGGCGCAGATCATCTCGGACAACGCCCGTGGTGACAACGACACGGGCTCGCCCGAGGTGCAGGTCGCCGTTCTCACGCGCCGGATCACCGAGCTGACCGAGCATCTGAAGACCCATCCCAAGGACCATCACTCCCGCCGTGGCCTGCTGCGCATGGTCGGCCGTCGCCGCCGCCTCCTCGAGTACCTGAGGCGCGAGGACGTCGACCGCTACCGGGCCCTGATCGGAAAGCTCGGCCTTCGCAGGTAGCGTCGCGCAGGTAGCGATCTCCAGAGAGGAGGGACCGCCCCAGCCAGGAACCCGCAGCAAGTAACAAGGAGAGGCCGCTGGTGGTCGGTTATCAGTCGCAAGGCCACTCGCAAGAGTGCCCTTACCACTGAAAACTGGCCTTCCTCGGCGCCTCTCCTCCCATTTCAGACCCGACCCCACGGTCGTGTCCGAGCGAATCTCAGGAGGAGATACGTATGGCACCAGAGGTGCACACAGTAGAGAGAAAGATCGGCAACGAGGTATTCCGTTTCGAGGCCGGCCGTCTGGCCGCTCAGGCCGGAGGAGCCGTGCTGGCATCCGTCGGCGAGACCACCGTCCTTGCCGCAGCAACATCGTCGTCGCCGCGCGGCGACGGCGACTTCTTTCCCCTTACCGTCGACGTCGAAGAGCGCATGTACGCGGCGGGCAAGATCCCCGGCGGATTCTTCCGGCGTGAGGGCCGCGCCAGCGAGAAGGCGATCCTCAACGCTCGCCTGATCGACCGGCCGCTTCGGCCCTCGTTCCCCGACGGCTTCCGTCACGAGGTCCACGTCGTAGTGACCGCGCTTGCCGTCGACAACGCCAACCCGATGGACATCCTTTCGGTGAATGCGGCGTCTGCCGCGCTGGCCATCTCGGACATGCCGTTCGAGGGACCGGTCGGCTGCGTCCGGCTGTCGCACATCGACGGCCAGTGGGTCGCGAACCCCACCTTCCAGCTCCAAGAGGAAGAGACGATCGAGCTCGTCGTAGCCGGCCGCCTCAACGAGGCCGGCCAGGTCGACATCATGATGATCGAGGCCGGAGCGTCCGAGTACTGCTTCGATCTGATCGACAACGGGGCCAAGAAGCCCGACGAGGAGTTGCTCGCCGAGGGCATCGAGCTGTCCAAGACCTACATCGCCGAGGTCATCGGCCTGCAGCGCGAGCTCGCGCAGCTCGCAGGCAAGCCCAAGGCTACGTTCGGCGACGAGACCACCGACTATCCACTGTTCGTCGATTACTCGCCCGAGATCTACAGCCGCGTCGAGGCCGACGCCGGCGACCGGATCCGCGAGGCCATCACGCTCACGGTCAAGAAGGAGCGCCGGTCCCGGCTCTCCGAGGTCGAGAAGGACGTCATCGGGTCGCTGTCGGCGGAGTTCCCCGAGCAGGAGGGTGCGATCAAGGCCGCCCTTCGGTCGCTCACGAAGAAGCTGGTTCGCCGGCGCGTGATCGACGAGAACGTCCGTCTGGACGGCCGTCCCGTCGACCAGGTGCGTCCGATCTGGACCCAGATCGGCGTCATCCCGCGCGTTCACGGCTCGGGCATCTTCACCCGTGGCGAGACGCAGGGTCTATCGATCCTGACGCTGGGCATGCAGCGGATGGAGCAGATGGTCGACGACCTCTCGCTGGACGAGTCCAAGCGATACATGCACCACTACAACTTCCCGCCGTACTCGACCGGCGAGGCCGGTTTCATGCGAGGGCCGAAGCGGCGCGAGATCGGCCACGGCGCGCTATCCGAGAAGGCGATCCTCCCGGTGATCCCGTCGCGCGAGGATTTCCCTTACGCGCTTCGCATGGTGTCGGAGATCCTGTCGTCCAACGGCTCGACCTCGATGGCCAGTGTCTGCGGTTCGTCGCTGGCGCTTATGGACGCGGGGGTTCCGATCCGCGGCGGCAAGCACGTCGGCGGGGTGGCCATGGGCCTGATCGCCGAGGAGGGCAAGTTCCAGCCTCTAACGGACATCCTCGGTGACGAGGACGCGTTCGGCGACATGGACTTCAAGGTCGCCGGCACCGAGGACGTCGTCACCGCCTTGCAGCTCGACACCAAGATCTCCGGAGTTCCCGCCGAGGTCCTGCGCGACGCGCTGATGGCGGCCAAGAAGGCTCGCCTGCACATCATCGGCGAGATGAACAAGACGATCGAGCGTCCGCGCGAGGAACTCGCTCCGGCCGCTCCCAGGGTTCTTGCATTGCAGATCCCGAGCGACAAGATCGGCGAGCTGATCGGGCCCAAGGGCAAGAACATCAACATGATCACCTCGACCACTGGCGTCGAGATCGACATCGACGACGACGGCACCGTCCGCATCGGATCGGTCGACCAGGAGTCGGCCGACGCGGCGGCGGAGCTCATCGAGCAACTGGTGAACCCCAAGATGCCCGAGGTCGGCGAGCGGATCGTCGGCAAGGTCGTCAAGGCCATGCCGTTCGGCGCCTTCGTCAACATCGCTCCCGGGCGAGACGGGCTGGTCCACATCTCGAAGCTCGGCGAGGGACGCATCGAGCGCGTCGAGGATGCGGTGAACGAGGGCGACGAGCTCGAGGTCGAGGTGATCGAGGTCGACCGCCAGGGCCGCATCAACCTGACTCCGGTCGCATGGCTCGAGCGCCAGGTGGCGCAGGGCAAGACGATCGAGGAGGCCCGCGCCGCGGCCGCCGGCGGCGGCGGGCGAGGCGGCG
>DATFFR010000004.1:0-4911 GCA_035249925.1 Actinomycetota bacterium | reverse complement strand
TCGCGCTGCGACCGCCCGATCTGCGGACGCTGCGCGATCCCCGCCTCGGTGGGCCAGCACTGCCCCGAGTGCGTCGCCGAAGCGCGGAGATCGGCGCCGAAGGTCCGCACCGCGATGCAGGCTGTAGCGCCCGCCACGATGGCGATCATCGGCATCGACATCTTCGTATTCGTCTTGCAGACATTGCTCGGCGGTGAGGTGACGTCGGAGCTGATGCTTAGTCCTTCGCTGGTCGACCAAGGCGAGTGGTGGCGACTCCTGACCCCGATGCTGGTACATGCCGGCGCGCTGCACCTCTTCCTGAACATGTACATCCTGTTCCTCTACGGGCCGACCGTTGAGCAGACCTTCGGCACCGTGCGCTTCGTGATCATGTTCCTGGCATCCGGCTTCCTTGGAAGTGCGTTCTCCTACGCATTCCCTCCGGCGAATCCGAGCGTCGGGGCATCCGGAGCCATCTTCGGTCTGGTTGGGGTCCTTCTCGTCTACTTCTACCGTCGCCGACGATCTCAATTCATGGGCCACTACCTGCGCAGCATGTCGATCTTCATCGTGGCGAACCTGGCATTCGGTTTCTTGTTCCCGGGTATCGACAACTTCGCTCACATTGGCGGCTTGTTGGGCGGCGCACTCCTCGGTCTCGGCTTCGACCGGGGGCAGGCGAGCGAGGCCAGCTCACCGATCGGACTTCAGATCTCGACCGCAGTGGGCGTTGTCGCCCTCGGGCTGCTCCTGGTCTTCGTCTAGCTCGGGAGCTCCGCAACGAGCTTCGGGTCCCCATCACCCAGCAGCAATAGCTCACCGGCGACCACCGCGACCACGTCTCCGGCCGAGGTTCGCTCCAGGCCATCGACCTCGGCTTCCATCGTCCAGCGATCGGTCACTTCCAGGCTCATGACCTCGATCGCCACGATCTCGTCGTTCCCGGCCACGTAGAGCGTCTCGTCGCCGGCAGCGGCAAAGGTCTCGTCGTCCGGCGCTCCCAGCACGGCGTCCGCGCTCCTCATCACCTCGAGCCTCGCCGGGTCCACTATGGCGACGGCACCGTTCGACCAGTCGGTCACGTAGAGCTTCATACCGCTCGGAGACACGGCGATCGCGCTGGCGGTCGCGTCGCCGGTTCCGAAGGGCTGGGGTAGATCGACGCAGTGCGCCCACCCGAACTGCAGGTTCAGGACGTGGATGAACGCGTTCGCGTTGTTCGGAGATTGATGGGCGTCACCGTGAAGGCTATTTGGGCCTTGCTGCGTGTAGAGCGTGTACAAGACGTCGCCGTCGGGCGCGTACTCCTGCATCCGGCCGGTGCCGCGCATCTGCCCGGGGGCCTGCGTCTTGAGGCGGCCTATCGGCGACACCTTGCCGGTGCGTAGTCGGAGGATCCGGACCCTGTAGTGCGTCGGCGCCAGCGCCGGGATGTACTCGATCGTGTAGAGGCGGCGGTCGTCGACCGAGAAGGCCTCCGGCTCGAAGTTGCCCTCGAGCTCGAACGTGCGGCTCTCGCCCTCGGAGACGTCGGCGACGGTGATCTCGGTCCGCGGCCGCGAGGTGGGTTCCCACAAGCTGGCGTCCGTCTGACTCTCGGTCAGCGCGACGAGCTCGCCCGAACCCGACACCACGGCCGGCTCCAGCTCGCCGGGTACCGACAGAGCTCCGCCGGCGGTTGGCTTGCCTGCGTCACTCAGCTCCGTCTCGTCTGCGGCGCTGCGATAGGTAAAGACTCGGGAATGGTCGGGCGAGGCGACGGCCCGGCCCGAACGAAACGAGGGCTTCCCCGAGCTGAGATCGACCTCGGTCAGGCCTATGCCGCTATCGAGCCACACGACCCCCTCCGCGGAGGCCCGCTCCGTGGTCTCCGAGAGGGCGGGGCCACATCCGGCCGTCAGGACCAGGAACCACGCCGTGGCCTTCTTACGCACTCGCATGACGCGAGTACACCGAGGGCGCCCCCGAGGTTCCCCGGAGAGAGGTTACTTCTCGGTCTGGATCGCCATCGCCGGCTGCACCCGGCCACCGAGCTCGGTCGTCGTGTCGTAGAAGGACATCGCCACGCGACCGTCCGGCAGGATAGTGACGGTCTCGAAGTCGAAGCGGATCTCGGCCCCGACCCCGGACGCGCCGTTGACGTCGCCAAGTCCTACCTGGTAGTAGTTCGCCAACCGCGGCGTCGACTTCGTGATGTCTAACGTGAACAACATGTCCTTGTCCTTTTGGCTCTTGCGTTCGTGCCCGTGGATCGCCACAGCTGCGATCCCAACGGCGCGGTTCGCCCGGAAGTCGATCTCCTCGATCACGTGCCCCTTGGGAAGGGGAACCTTCAAGGTCTTCCACGTCCGGTGACCATCCGTCGACACGCGATAGAGGAAGTGGTTGTCCTCCGAGATCACGTTGTGAAGAGTTCCGGCCGAGTCCACCTGATACCTGCCGCGCGCCCCTCCGCGCGGAGCGAAGGTTTCCCAGGTGAGCGTTTTCGGATTGAGCACAGCCCAGTCACCGCCGCTGAATGGGACGTCGGGCGATGCGATCGCCCATCCCCCACCCGTCGGGAAGATCCCGCCGTTCGTGTTCGGCTGTAGCCAGTCGGAATCCGGCGTACCGGACGTCGGCACCCACGTGCGTCCACCCTGTCCACCGGCGACGGTCTGGTCCAGGAACTTGCTCATCACGCGGTCGTAGTTGATGCCGTCGGTGCTGTAGAACCACGCCTCCTTCGACGGCCAAGCACCCTTGATGAACGAGACGTAAGGGACCTTCTGTCCGTCGATCGTGAAGGGACCCGGGACCGAGGCGATCCACTCGCGGTCGTAGAACGGCGCGTGCACGGGCATCTCGGCGTAGATCCACTTCTTGTCCTCCACGTCGTATTTGAATGCCAGCAGATGATCGCCCGTGTACGGATCCCACTCGACCCCGACCACGTCGCCGCCGGGGGCCACCGCGATGGCGCCCTCGCCGTTCTGCAGAGGCGTGATCGGCCTCACGGACTTCCACGTCTTCCCGTCGTCGTCGGTGAAGTTGACGTAGCTGCCACCGAAGTCCATCAAGCGGCCGTCCTTCGACGAAGTCAGGTAGTTCTCGCAGCAGTTGCCGGTGTCGAAGAAGGTCGTCCACTCGGAGGTGCCCTCACGGTCGTCGCGGGCAGAACCGGAGCGCCCGAAGTCGATGCTTGGATAACTCGCCTGATCCGACAGGAACGTCGCGTCCACAACCACCGCATCGAGATTCGGGGGAGCCTTGTGAGCGGTGGCGGGCAGTCCCAGCAGGCTCAGCGCGACAAGTGGCAGCACCGTTTTGATCGAGCGAGGCACGCGCATGAGCTCTCCAGACTCCGCAGACAGGACTGGGCTAGAACTTCGGCGCGCCGGCGAGAACTCCTACAAAAAGGTCGGATCGGACATGCGGCCCGCCTCAGGCGGAGATCTCTACCTGCCCGTTCTTGATGACCGCCTGGCCGTCGGGGTTGTAGGTCTCGAACCCATAGGTCTTCGACCCGCCCGAGGCCTCCAGCTCCCAGAATCTGGTCGTGAGCTCCTGCCCGGGCAGGACCGGCTTGGAGAACCTGACCGCCACTCGCCTCACGCGGGTCGGATCCCCGCCGGCGAGTCCATCGACCGCCCCTTTCGTCGCCATGGCCATCGTGCACATGCCGTGCAGGATGATCCCGGGGAGGCCGGCCATCCTGGCGATGTTCTCATCCTGATGGATCGGGTTCGAGTCACCGGATGCCTCCGCGTACCGGTAGGTCTGGTCGTCGTCGACCTTGATCGACTCTTCGTGGACGACCGTTCGCTCCGGCGTCTCGCCGCCGCCCGACGGTTTCCTCGAGCCGGAACCCGAGCCGCGGATGAACGAGGTCGCCCGCACGGTGGCGACGTCCTCGTCGTTCTGGTTGGTGACGTCGATCTTGACGGTGAAGGTCTCACCGGTGTCCTTCTGCTCGATCGACTCGATAACCGGATGAACGGTCAACATGTCGCCGGCCTTGATCGGCTTGCGCAGAACATGCTCCTCTTCGCCGTGCACCAAGCGCAGCAGGTCGGCTTGAAGCTCAGGATCCATCCCGGCCTCCATCAGGAACTGGAAGGCCGGGACGATCGGGAAGATCGGAGAGGCGACCGCGTCGTCCCCGGCCAGGTAACGCTCGTTGGTGTCGTTAGTTGCCCGCGCGTACTTCTCGATCGCGTCACCCGTGACCTCGTAGGTCTTCGGCTCGTACTTCTTGCCGATCAGAGCTGTGTTCAGCGGCATCGATCTCTCCTCCCTATCCGGTGGGTAGCTCGACGTCGGCCTCGCCGACGATCGCGGTTTGTTCGTTGTCCAGGTCGAGTCCCTCCGGACCCTCGCCGCGCCGGCGCGCCTCGAGGGCGATCTTGACGAGACCGTCTTCGATCGCGACGACCCTTCCGCTGCACGCAAGCTCGTCGCCGGCCCATACCCGGTTGGTGAATCGGGTCTTGTAGCGCCTGATGTTCTGCGTTCCTCCCACCCACTGCCCCAAGGCGGTGGCAAGGAAGCCGGCGTTCAGCATGCCCATCGCGAACACGGTCGGCGCCCCCTGGCTGCGGGCGTACTCCTCGTCCTGATGGATCGGATTGTCGTCGCCGGATGCCTCCGCGTAGCGGACGAAGTCGTCGCGCGTCAGGGGGCCGAAGACGACCTCGTCGAACTCCATCCCGGGCGTGACCCCGTCCAACGTCAGGCGCGTCGGAAAGATGCGTGCGGTATCGACCCTGTTCTCGCTCATGAATCCCGGCACTCCTTCCGTTGATGCACGACTCAGCCCACGTCCTTTGCGGTCTCCAGCAGCGTGTAATAGGCGATCAGGACCTCTTCTCCGTCGGCGTCGGTGTATCTGGTCTCGTAGGTCACGAAACGCATCGTGCCACCGCGCTTGCCCTCCTTCTTGAAGTCCTT
>DATFFR010000003.1:0-28160 GCA_035249925.1 Actinomycetota bacterium | reverse complement strand
TGCCGGGCTATGCCATTCATGGCTCGGTTGCGCCATATAGCGGGACCTCGGCGCCGCCGAAACTGTTAGGGACATCCACCTTCGAAGCCGGGCCCCCGCATGCCCCCGCGGCGGCCCGGCTTCACTCATTCGGGCACTCATCGCGCGCAGACGGACGGCCTGTCGCGCACGCGCTTCGTGAGATTCCCCATCGTGATCCAGCACGCGATCACGAGGCCCCTAGATCGCGGTCGCTTCCGAGGCTAGTCACCAGTCGCGTGACAGAACGGACATCACTAGTCGCTTCCACCTATGCCCTTTTCAGCCTGCACGAGCTATGTGCCTCGCCGAACAGAACGTCGACACCACTCTCAGCCCCGAAGGAGGGGAACGAAAAGGCAAACCCGTCGTGAGGCGGGGGCGCAAAGCCACGGGACTCCGAGCGAGTCGGCCGGGTTGCCGAAACAGGTCACCGGTCGGAGTCAGCCGAGCTGCCGAGCAGAAAGGAGGGGATGTCTTCGATGAAGCGCCCCGGAAGCAAGAAGTTTGGAACCAAGCGGGTCATCGGACTCGTACTGGCGATGGGGATCCTGTCCGCGGCCACTTACGCGTTCACGAACACCAACACGGTGACAGCAGCAGCCGCCGGTGAAGGTAAGGGCACTATCTCGGGCTACACGGCCAGTGATGTCGACTACACGTTCAACACGGCCACTGATCCCGCAACGATCACTGCGTACACCTTCACGCTGAACCAGAATGCGACAATGGTGAAGGCGAGCCTCGACGGCGGGTTGAACTTTGACGACTGTGCGGTCGTGGCAACGGTGGTGACCTGCACGACGTCGCTGCTTGACCCCCCGACGGTCGCTGAAGCGGTCAGCCTGCGTGTCATCGCCAGCAACGACGCAAACCCGCTGACCTAAGTCAATCAAAGAAAGAGGTAACCCCCCGGCCCAAGCGGCCGGGGGGTTCCACTAATGAGTAGCCGTTCTCCACTCCGACGCATCGCCGCCGGCCTAGCGCTGGTGGCGCTCGTCGCGTTGTGGAGATTGCTCGCGCCGGTTCCAGTCGGCGGGACGGTGTCGTACGTCATCACCCACGGCATCAGCATGCTGCCCGAATACGAGGCCGGCGACTTGGTCCTCGTCCGCAAGGCAGAGAGTTATTCGGTGGGCGACGTGATCGCCTACCGGAGCGAGAACCTCGATCAACCGGTGCTCCACCGCATCGTGGAGGCCGGCGAAGATAGCTACGTCACCAAAGGTGACAACAACTCCTGGTTCGATTCAGACCACCCGTCCGATGCCGATGTAATGGGTAAGCGCTGGGCGCATCTGCCGGGGGCGGGAAACTGGCTTCAGAAGGCTCGCTCCCCGGTGGGCGCGACGTTGTTGCTAGGCCTTCTCGCCCTAAGCTTCTTCATGGGGAACGGGAGAAAGAAGAAAGAAAAGCAGGCAGGAAGTGGGCCCCAGATGGCTGGTCTGATGACGAGAAGCTTGGATGCGGTGGGCAAGAGGGCCGTGTCGGGTGCCGCCGCCTTGGCGGTCCTGTTCGTCGTTGCGGGCATCTACGGCTTCACCCGACCAACGACCCGACCGATCGTCGGCGACGCCGGCTTCAGTCATGTGGGCACCTTCGGCTACAACGCGAAGGTTGCTCGAAGCCCCGTTTACCCGGACGGCTCCGTTGGGCCCGATCAACCGATCTTCCTTACTTTGGTCGACCAGTTGGACGTCACATTCGACTACGTCATGGAAACCACCGCAGAGGCGAACGTCTCCGGCGAGGCCCTGGTATTTGCGCGAGTTACAGGAGCCTCCGGTTGGAAGAAGGCCGTCCCGGTCGCGCGCCGAACCGCCATCCGCGAGGGCAGCGCACATCTCGAGGGGACCCTGGACCTGGAAGCGATCCAACGATATGTGACCGAGGTGCAGACGATCACCGGTCTGCCAGAGTCGGAACAGACGTTGGAGCTTGTCGGCCGCGTCGCGATAGATGGTGAGGTCGCCTCGGAGCGCGTCGACGACGAATTCGTGCCCATCTTGACCTTCTCGTTGAGCGCTCACCAGCTCCAGCCGAAACACCTGCCCGTCACCCAAGACGAACCGCCTGTCGCGACAGATGAACCGGCCGCGCCGGAGGATCCTCTTGCCTTCCTTACTAAGACGCAGCCCGGCCAGATCTCGACCAGCCGACTCGCCGCCAACGACGTCGATCTTCTCGGAGCCTCCGTGCCGGTCTCTAGTCTTCGACGCTTCAGCCTTCTCGGCCTCGTTATCTGTCTCGGGGCGATGTTGCTGGCCTGGATCCGCTTCTCTCAAGACGCCACGCGGGCCGACGAGGCCTCGCGGATATCGACCCGTTACGGAGACTGGCTCATCCCCGTAGAGGCGGTCCGAAGCCGCCCTTCCGAGACGATCGTCCAGGTGACAAGCATGGAGGCTCTTGCTCGTCTCGCCGAGACGTACGAACGGATGATCCTTCACGAGGAAAGCGCCGAGGGCGCACACTCCTATTACGTGGAGCAAGAAGGGACGCTCTACTGTTACAGCATCACCGAGGCCGCCGTGTCGCCTATCGGATCGGCGAGGAAGGAGACTCGCGAGCAGCGCCGCAAGGAGGAGGCGGATCTCCTTCGCAAGGAGCTGACCGAGATCGAGGCGGAAGTTCTGCGCCAGGAAGCCGGATCAAAGGACGACTAGATGCGCGCCCGCTCATCGATCGGCCTCTCGATCCTTCGGACGGTCGTCGGCCTCGTCGCACTTCTCGCGTTGGCAGCAGGCAGTGCTCTCACCGCAGCCAACGTCATCGAGGAGACAGCCGCCGATGAAAACAGGACCCCCATCGAAGCCGGTGGGCTCGCCCCCGACGAGTGTGCCGGGATGACCCTGACAAACACGGTGACGGGATCCGGGGTCATCGCCGGCTCGATCGAGAACGATCTGATAGTTGGGAGTGCTCAAGCCGACACGATCGAGGCGTTGGCCGGCGACGACTGTATCCAGGCTGAGGGCGACGCCGACGTGATCGAGGGGGGGCCCGGCGTCGATGTGTGCATCGGCGGCGCCGGAGTCGATACCTTCCTCGGGTGCGAGACCGAGATCCAGTAGACAGACCGGGCCGAAGCGAGGCCCGTCGGTCGCGCTTAGGCTCTGGCTTCTGATCAGATCGATCCAAAGGAGCTCCTCCTATGCCTGAAGCCGTCATCGTTGCAGCGGCGCGGACCCCTATCGGTCGCGCCAAGAAGGGTTCCCTCCAAGACGTCCGACCCGACGACCTGCTCGCGTTTGCGATCAAGTCGGTCATGGACAAAGCTCCCGCGGTCGATCCCGGGGAGATCGTCGACGTCATGGCCGGGTGCGGCTTTCCGGAGGCGAAGCAGGGCATGAACCTGGCGCGGCGCGCGGCCCTGTTGTCGGGATTGCCAGATCACGTCCCGGGAACAACGGTCAACCGGTTCTGCGCGTCCAGCCTGCAGACGATCCGGATGGCGTTCCACGCGATCAAGGCCGGCGAGGGTGATGCTTTCGTCGCCTGCGGCGTCGAGTCGATCTCTCAGGTCGACGGCTACCCGAAGGACGTGGACGAGCTGCATCCGAAACTCTTCGGGGACGACGCGGAGATAGCCAACGTCTACATCCCGATGGGGATGACGGCCGAGAACGTCGCCGAGCAGTACGACGTGTCGCGCGACGACATGGACCGCTTCGCTCAGCGGTCCCAGGAGCGGGCCGTGCAGGCACAGAACGACGGGTTCTTCGACCGCGAGATCAGTCCCTACACGAAGGACGATGGAACGGTCGTCGACAGGGACGACGGCCCGCGCGCGAGCTCGACCCTCGAGAAGCTCCAGAGCCTGCCCCCCGCGTTCAAGCCGGAAGGCGGGACGGTCACGGCCGGCAACTCCTGTCCACTGAACGACGGCGCGGCGGCCGTGCTGGTTATGAGCGAGGAGCGCGCCAAGCAGCTGGGTGTCGCTCCGCTGGCCCGCATCATCGCCTCGTCGGTCTCGGGCGTTGCGCCCGAGATCATGGGTGTGGGTCCGATCGAAGCCGTCCGCAAGGTGCTGAAGCAGGCCGGAATGTCGATCGACGACGTCGACTACGTCGAGCTGAACGAGGCCTTTGCGGCGCAGGTGCTCCCCGTCTGCCGCGAGGTCGGCATCGACCCCTTCGGCGACAAGCTCAACGTCCACGGAGGGGCGATCGCTCTGGGCCACCCGTACGGGATGACCGGGGCCCGGATCATGTGCACCCTGCTCAACGATCTGCACTCGGACGACAACGCAACGATCGGGCTCGAGACGATGTGCGTCGGCGGGGGCCAGGGCATGGCGATGATCATCGAGAAGCTTTAGAGCCCTTCTGTCCACATACGGGGGGTCTATAGGCCCCCGGAGTTAGCACAGAACGATTAGGCGGCCTCGCCGTTCATGGCCGTCAGGTCCCTTACCAGCGGGACGAGCTTCTGGATGTCGTTCTTGACGAGGAACGTATCGCCCCACTCGGGCTGTTCGGTCAGCACGGCGGAGAAGGCGACGATCTTGCTGTTCGGGCAGTTCTTCTTGATGAACTCTGCCGCCTTCGAACCGTCCCAGCGCGGCATGAAGAAATCGAGCACGACGACATCCGGGTTCACGTCCGCGGCGAGCATCGCTCCCTCGAAGCCGTCCGAGGCCACGCCGCCGATACGGAAGCCCTCGTTGACCGTGAACATGGTGCAGAGGAGCTCGCGCATGAGCGGATCGTCGTCGACGAGAAGCACCACGGGTCTCCGGGCCATATGGTTACTTTCTGCCCGGCCGAGACCGCAGACAATAGTCATTAGGGGCTATATCGCCCGAACCGCCCGCGCCGTTGGGTCCGCAACCTTTCCGCTGATGCGGCTGCTCGCGGTGCGCGGCAGCTTGATGGCAATGCTCGTTCCGGTCGAACCACTTCGGATCTCACCGCGGCCCCCATGGCTCTCGACCAACGTGCGCACGATGTGAAGGCCGAGACCGGTCCCGCTCTGCACGTTCTCGTCGATGCGATACAGCGGCTCGAGGACCAGGTTCAGCTGCTTGGGATCGATGCCCTCTCCGTTGTCGCTCACCGAGATCGTCACGGAGCTTCGGTAGCAGTCCAGCGAGACGCGCACCTCGCCCTTCGTGTATCGCAGTGCGTTGTCGACGAGGTTCGAGAGCACCTGGTCCACGACGAAAGGATCGATCTCGGCCTCGATGGGCCGCGGCGGGAGGCCGACCTTCAACCGATCGGCCTCCGTTGCCATGAACGGAGCCAGCGCCTTCTGTACCGAGTGCCGCACGTCGTGGAGCACCGGTTCGATCACGACGCCCTGGAGCTCTACGCGAGCCGCCTCGAGGATGCGCTCGACCAGGCGGCAGAGGCGGTTCCCCTGTTTCTCGATCTCACGCACGAACTCGCGCTTCTGGCCGTCCTCGAGCCTGCTCCAGTGGTTGTCGAGTGTCTTCGAGTAGCCGATGATGGACGTGAGGGGCGTCCTGAGCTCGTGCGAGATCGTCGTCAGGAACCGCGACTTCACCAGGTTCGAAGCCTCGAGGTACGCGGCGGACGCCTTCTCCCGGTTGACGGCCTTGGCCTTTTCGATCAGTCGCGCCGCCTCGCCACTGAAACGCTCCAGGGAGTGGAGGCTGGCTTCGTCGAGCGTGCCCGACCGTTTCGGCATGTTGAGCGTAAGAAGGCCGACGAGGTGGTCCTCGACCGCGAGTGGGATCTCGATGCTTGGGAGGGACGAGCGCGGGCCGTGCCTCGGGTTGGTGCTCATCGTTTCCATCACGGCGAGGTCGTCGCCCCGCTGCTCGAAGGAATCGATGGTCCCGCTCTCGGCTCCCGCCGCGTCCACCGCACACTCGAGCAGAACGTTCAAAACGTCGTCGACCGACACCGGTGTGGCAAGAGGACGGGACCCGTCGAGCAGGGAGTCCACCACCTTCAGCCGGTTGTGAAGCGCGGACTCCATGGCCTCGTGACGCAGAGCCTCGTTCGACAGTCGACCGAGCCGGCGGTGTTCCTGCCAGACGAGTAGCACGAACGCACCCATCAGCAGCACGAAGCCGGCACGGACGTTGATCGGCGTCTCGCTCAGTGCCTGCAGCGGGCCTTGGGTGAAGAAGCTGAGGACGTAGGAGGCCAGCGCGGTGGCCGCGAAGAGAACGACGACGTACCCAAGCAGCCGTCCTCGAGGCCTGTCGAACCCGCCCCCGGGCCTGCGCATCGTGGTTCTCCTTTGAGGTGACGTCACTAGTACGAACTGACTAGTCACTCTCTGCATCGGCCCCGGGATGCTGGGCCTTTAAACGGTCCAAATCGGACATGCGGGGCAGGAGTCGGGAGGGACGGCAGCGAAACCTGACACATATCCGCCATGACACATCTCTGCCACGATCCGGCCTAGGGGGAGCTCCATGACGTTTGCGATGAGGCGGTCCTTCTTCATGGTTGCGATGGCCCTGGTGCTCGCGACCTCGTTCGCGACCCTGCCCGGCACCCGGTCCGCGGGCGCCGCGAGCGGCGACGGCTCCGGCGGCAAGGCGATCGCCCACAGGGAGGGCTCGGCAGTCGACGATTCGGCGGCCGCACGGCGCAGCGCTCCCGATCCCAAGCTCCACCGGATCAACATCGAGGGTGCTCCCCTGAACGCCGGCGAGCCCACCCTGGGACTCACCAAGAACGGAGACGTCTTCTACACCGCGATCCAGAGCAACCTAAGGATCGAAGTGGCGCACTCGGCCGACGATGGCCAGACCTGGGATCTGAGGTCCCCCAAGATCGGGGGCACCCGTAATGCCCACCTGCTGACCTTCGACCCCTACATCTACGTCGACACCGACACCGATCGCATCTTCAACATCGACCTCACCGTCGCGTGCTCCTATCTGTCGTTCAGCGACGACAAGGGCAAGTCGTGGACCACGAACGCGCTGGCGTGCGGCCGCCCGGTCAACGACCACCACACGCTTTTCGCCGGGCCTCCCGCGATCACGCCGACCCCCGTCTACGAGAACATCGTCTACTACTGCTGGAACGACGTCGGTAGCTCGTCGTGTAGCAAGTCGCTCGACGGCGGTCTGAGCTTCTCGCCGACTGGGACGCCCGCCTACCCCGGCGTAGACCCCGAAGCCGGGGATCAGGGCGACAGCTTCTGCGGCGGCTTGCATGCGCACGGTCACGTTGGGCACGACGGCACCGTCTACCTTCCGAAGGGGCACTGCGGGCAGCCGTGGCTCGCGATCAGCAAGGACGAAGGCGCGACGTGGACGCGCGTGCAGGTCTCGAAGCTTGGCACGTCGACACACGAGGCCGGCGTTGCCACCGACAAGAAGGGCAACATCTACTACACGTGGATGGCCCGCGACCGGAGGCCCTACCTCGCGATCTCGAAGGACGGCGGAAAGTCCTGGGGGAAGCCGATGATGATCGCCCCGCCGGGCCTCAAGGAGGGGAACCTGCCCGGACTGGACGTTGGCGATCCCGGCAAGATCGCAGTCGTCTACATGGGCAGCGAGAACTCGCCCTTCAAGCCCAACGGCAACTGGGAATCCCCCGAGTGCACGCTGGTCGAAGACCAGCTGGGTCAATGTGGGGATCCTCGATACAAGAACACGACCTGGAACGGCTACATGACCATCTCCGACAACGCTCTCGACGATGACCCGCTCTTCTACACGGCCACGGTGAACGACAAGAAGGACCCACTGGTGCGGACCACGTGCGGACCGGGCCGTTGCCACGCCGTCTACGACTTCATCGACATCGTCATCGGCCCGGACGGGACCGCCTGGGGCGCGTTCGTCGATGCCTGCATCATGGCGTGCGCCGACCCCAAAGCTGACGGCAACGCCGGCGCCGAGGCCATCGTCGGGCATCTCGTCGGCGGACCGAAGCTGAGATAGGCACCCGCTCCTCCGCGCTCGCCCGCTGGGCGAGATTGATCGCGGGCCTGTTCCTGTTCGCACTGGGCGTCGTCATGTTCCTGCGCGCCGACCTCGGCCTGTCGCCCTGGGACGTGTTGGCCGACGGCGTGCGCGGCAATACCCCGCTGACGTTCGGGCAGGCCGTGATCCTGATCGGCCTGCTACTAGTGCTGGGCAGCCTGCTCGCAGGGATCAAGCCCGGCGCCGGAACGATCGCCAACATGATCCTGATCGGCGTGTTCGCCGATCTGATGCTGGCCACGGATATCGGAAGCACGCTCGACGACCAGGCCCTCTGGGCAAGGGTCGCCGTAATGCTCGGCGGGATCGTCACGACCGGGCTCGGATCCGCCCTCTACATCGGCGCGGAGCTGGGGGCCGGGCCGCGCGACAGCCTCATGATCGCGGTCGCCACCCGCGGGCACATGCGAGTGGGCTTCGCGCGCGCCATCGTCGAGGGCACCGCGCTGTTGACCGGCGCGCTGCTGGGAGGCAGCATCGGTGTCGGAACCGTCGTATTCGCGCTCGGGATCGGGCCCGCCGTCGATCTGTCGTTCCAACTCTTCCGCATGGACGCGGCGGGACGGCGCCGGAGGGTCGAGCCCGCCTAACCTCTCGCGCTCTTCTCGACCTACCCCGCCGCGCAGCGGGCCTTAAGTCGAAAAGAAGTCCCGGCACCGTGGCTAGATGCCGAGCCACTCCCGCATCACCGACGCGATCTCCTCGCCGCGGTCCTCCTGCAGAAAATGTGAAGCGGCCTCGATCGGCACGAACAACGCGCCGGGTATCCGGTGCGCAAGCTTGCGACCCGCTTGCTGCGGGAAGACCGGATCGGCATCCGAGAACGCAACCAGCGCCGGCTTGCTCCAGGTCGTCAAGGCCTCGGCGACGCGGGCCATCTCGGCCGCGCCCGGATCGGTCTCACGCAGGGGCACCAGGAGGGGGAACGCCGCGGCGCCGGCCTTGGAAGCCTCGTCGGGGAACGGCGCCTCGTACGCGGCTACGACCTCCTCGGGGAGCTCTGTCGTCGTCGCGCTCTGCAGCACGAAGCCGATCGGCAGGTCGGGATTAGCTTCGGCGAAATCGCGCCATGCCAGGAAGCCCGGACTCGGCCAGTTGGGTCCCGGCCTGAAGATGCCGGTGTTCAGGATCACGAGATGCGCGAAGCGGTCCTTGTTCTCCACCGCGACACGCAAGCCGATAGGTCCACCCCAGTCCTGCACCACGAGCGTCACGTCCGAGAGATCCAGAAGTGAGATCAACTGAGCGATCGAGTCGACGTGGCGGTCGTAGCTGTACCAGTCGCGATCCGTCGGCTTGTCGGACCGTCCGAACCCGATCAGATCGGGGACGATGACGCGCCCGCCCTCGGCGAGGCCCGGGATCATCTTGCGGTACAGGTAGGCCCACGTCGGCTCGCCGTGAAGCATCAGGATCGGAGCACCGGTGCCCTCGTCGACGTAATGCATCCGGAGCCCGGAGAGGTCCCCCTGCAGCTCGACGTAGTGCGGTTCGTACGAATAACCCTCCAAGCCCTCGAAGCGGCCGTCGGGCGTGCGAAAGATCTCCACGCCCCAACTCTAGGGGCACAGAGGTGCTGTTTCCGTCCGGATTCCGCTGGGATGAAGGGAAGCCCGGCCTCGTCCAGAACAACTGAAGGGATGGAAACCGGGATCTGGGGGCGCTTCGTGCGGCCGGCGGCATTGACGGCAGCATGCGCGCTGGTCCTTCTTTCACTGGCCCCGCCCTCCGCGGGGTCCGATCGCGCCGAGCAGCTGCCCAACCTGGTTGCGATGGCGCCGTTCGATCTCGAGATCGGCGAAGCCGACACCGACGCTCCCGGTCGCCCCGCGGGGCCTGCCCTGCGCTTCGCGACCGGTGCGAACAACCGGAGCGACTACGCGCTCGAGCTCTCGGGGCAACCGTCGGGCACCACCGAGGCGGTCGCGCAGCAATGCGTGGCATGGGCCGCCCCGCGCGTCTGCACCGAACGCAAGGAGGTAGGCACTTTTGCGTGGCATCCCGAACACGGGCACTTCCACTTCCAGGACTTCGCGCTGTATGAGCTGCGACGGCTGAGGCCCAACGGCGAGGTAGATATGCGACGGCGCGGGCTGGTGGCCACGAGCGGGAAAGTCTCCTTCTGCATCATCGATGTCGAACGGGACGAGAACCGTGGACCCCTCTACACCGCGCCGTATCCGCTTTACTA
The DNA here is from genome assembly GCA_035249925.1 of Actinomycetota bacterium. GTDB lineage: Bacteria > Actinomycetota > CADDZG01 > CADDZG01 > WHSQ01 > MB1-2. The sequence goes on along the minus strand of DATFFR010000003.1, from coordinate 18,030 downwards.
CTCGTGCCTCGCGGGTCTCAGCATGCAGGGGATCTCCCCGGGGTGGCGCGATGTGTACGCGAACTCGACGGTGGGCCAGCAGATCCCCCTCGAGGGTATCGAGGACGGTATCTACGCGCTGGTGGTCGTCATCGATCCCCTGAACCGGTTGCTCGAATCCGACGACACAGACAACAGCGCCGTCGTCCACATCCGGCTTTCCGGCGAGGTCGAGATCCTGTGCGACCAGGTCCCGGGCGAAACCGCCTGCGAGCCCGACCCTCCGGCGGACGAACCGGGGCTCTAGGAGAACAGCGGCGGGGTGCGATCCGGGTCGATCTCGTAACGGCGGATCGCCTCGGAGACGACCTCGGGCTTCAGGTCTCCGAACTCGGCCAGCGCGGCCAACGTCGCGACGACGATGTGTTGGGGATCGATCTCGAAGTGACGGCGCAGGGCCGGGCGCGTGTCGGAGCGGCCGAAGCCGTCGGTCCCCAGCGGGACGAACGGCGTGGGAACCCAGCGAGCGACCTGATCCGGGATCGCCTTGATCGAATCGGTGACGGCGATCACCGGCCCCTCGGCGTTCTCGAGCACGCGACTCACGTAGGGCTGCTTGCGAGCGTCCTCGGGATGCAGCCGGTTCCACCGCTCGGCCTCGAGGGCGTCGACCCGGAGCTGGTGGTACGAAGGGGCGCTCCATACGTCCGCGCCCACATCCCACTCCTCGGCCAGCAGCTTCTGCGCCTCGAGCGCCTGGCGCACCATGTTCCCGGAACCGAAGAGCTGCGCCCTGTGGGTCCGCTCCTCGCCTTCGGCGAAGCGGTACAGACCGCGCAGGATGCCCTCCTCGACACCCTCGGGCATCGGCGGCTGCGCGTAGGCCTCGTTGTAGAGCGTCACGTAATAGAAGACGTCCTCGTCCTCGTCGTACATGCGCCGCATGCCTTCCTTGACGATGGTCGCCACCTCGTACGCGAACGCCGGGTCGTACGCGAGACATGCCGGATTGGTCGTCGCCATCAACAGCGTGTGGCCGTCTTGGTGCTGGAGGCCCTCCCCGTTCAGAGCCGTCCGTCCATAGGTCGCTCCCAGAAGGAAGCCGCGCCCCCGCTGGTCGCCGAAGGACCAGATCGAGTCGGCGATCCGTTGGAAGCCGAACATCGAGTAGAAGATGAAGAACGGGATCATGGTCTCGCCGTGGGTGGCGTACGAGGTGCCCGCCGCCGTGAACGAGCCCATCGAACCGGCCTCGGTGATGCCCTCCTCGAGGATCTGCCCCTGCTGCGATTCCCGGTAGGCCAGCAGGTGCGCCGCGTCGACCGGCTCGTACAACTGACCGGTGGCGGCGTAGATCTTGAAGTCGGGAAACAGCGATTCCATACCGAAGGTGCGCGCTTCGTCCGGGATGATCGGCACGACGCGCTTACCTATCTTCTTGTCGCGCAACAGCTTTCGCAGCAGGCGGACGAACGCCATCGTCGTAGCGACGTCCTGCTTCGTTCCCTTGGCGAACTCCTCGTAGAGGTCCGGCTTGGGGAATTCGAGAGCGGTGGGCCGCACGCGGCGCTCCGGGAGGAAACCCCCCAGCGCGTGCCGGCGGGCGATCATGTACTGGATCTCGGTCGAGTCCTTGCCCGGGTGGTAGTAGGGGGCGCTTCCCTCCGAGAGGTCCTTGTCTTCGATAGGGATCTCGAGACGATCCCGGAAGACGCGGAGCTCCTCCTCGGCCAGCTTCTTCATCTGGTGCGTCACGTTGCGAGCCTCGAACGACTGGCCGAGAGCCCACCCCTTGACGGTCTTCGCCAGGATCACGACCGGCTTCTCTTTCAGGTCGATCGCGGTCCTGTACGCGGCATAGAGCTTCCGGTAATCGTGGCCCCCGCGCCGGAGATGGCGAAGATCGTCGTCGGACAGATGGGAGACCATGTTCTGCAGTCGGGGATCGGGTCCGAAGAAGTGCTCCCGGATGTACGCGCCGGACTCGACGACGTACTTCTGGAACTCGCCGTCGAGGGTCGAGTTCATCTGGTGCACAAGCACCCCGTCGGTGTCGCGCGCGAGCAGGTCGTCCCACTCACGGCCCCACACCACCTTTATGACGTGCCAGCCCGCGCCGCGGAAGATCGACTCGAGCTCCTGGATCACCTTGCCGTTGCCTCGCACGGGGCCGTCGAGCCGCTGCAGGTTGCAGTTGACGACGAAGATCAGGTTGTCCAACCGCTCGCGCGCCGCCAGTGACAGCGCGGCCATCGACTCGGGCTCGTCCATCTCACCGTCGCCCAGGTAAGACCAGACGCGCTGCTGCGACGTGTCCTTGATGCCCCGGTGTTGGAGGTACCGGTTGAAGCGAGCCTGGTAGACGGCGTTGAGCGGCGAGAGCCCCATGGAAACGGTCGGGAACTCCCAGAAGTCCGGCATCAAGCGGGGATGGGGATAGGACGACAGGCCCTTACCCCCGGCCTCCTGGCGGAAGTTCTCGAGCTGGTCCTCGGTGAGCCGCCCTTCGAGGAAAGCGCGGGCGTAGATGCCCGGCGCCCCGTGGCCCTGGATGAAGACCTGGTCTCCGCCGCCGACCGCGTCGCGGCCGCGGAAGAAGTGGTTGAAGCCGACCTCGTACAGAGCGGCCGAGGACGCGTAGGTCGAGATGTGACCACCGATGCCGTCGTGCGCCTTGTTCGCCCGGGTAACCATCACCGCGGCGTTCCAGCGCACGATCTGGCGGATCCGTCGCTCGATCTCCTCGTTGCCGGGGAAGTAAGGCTCCTCCTCGGGCGCGATGGTGTTGATGTAGTCGGTCGACACCATCGAGGGAAGGCCGATCTGGCGAGCGCGGGCGTGAAGCAGGATGCGGTGCAGCAGGAAGCGAGCCCGGGCGGGAGAGTTATCGATCACTTGGTCGAGTGATTCGATCCACTCCTGCGTTTCCTCCGGATCGATGTCCGGCAGCTGATCCTTGAACGCGTCGTACATCGGGCCTCCTCGAGCTCCGAGGTCGTCCTACCCAGCGTAGGCCCTTCGTAGCCGAAGGCCAACCATGCGCCCCGACGCTGCAGCCGAGCCTCCGGTCCTAGGTGAGGAGGTCGTCCCCGGCGGTCAAGTCGTCGCGAGCGGCCAGCTCGAGCAGGTCGACGGCGCCGATCAGGGCGCCGTCGGACAGAACCGGCAGGACGCGGATGTGGTGCATCGCCATCTGTCGCTGTACCTCGACCACGTCGGAGCTCGCCTGCACGTACACCGGTGTGCCCCGTTTCAACTGCTCCTCGGTCACGTCCATCAGGTCGACCCCCTCGTCGCGCAGCAGACTCGCCAGCCACTCCATCGTGTCGGACGACCCTTCGGACGCCCAGGGCCCGGGCGTGACGACCTCACCGGTTCTGCGCATTCGCTCCCGCCTTCTCGATCGGCTCTTCGGAGGACATGGACGCGTCGGCACGGCCGATCTGAGGCTGGCAGCCTGGGCACCAGAAGGTCACACGCTCGCCGCCGTAGCCGTCCTGCTCGCCGCGCCGGATGGTTTCGCCGCACCGGAAGCAGCGCTTCCCCGCGCGTCCGTACACCCACCGCTGCCGCCCGGGACGCCGGTCGCCGGTGGTCATCTGGTTGCCGGTCGTCCTGTTGGCGCGCATCAGGCGCGCGACGAGGTCGACCATCCGGCGCAGATCGGCCACCTCGGCCACCGGGGTCCACGGGTGCGTGCCCGACAGGAAACAGACCTCGGACTTGTAGACGTTGCCCGGTCCGGCGATGACACGTTGGTCCAGTAACACCGTCCCGATGGCCTCCGTGCCGCGCGCACGCAGTGCGCTCTCGACGACGTCGGGATCCCAATCGTCGCCCAACGGATCCGGTCCCAGGTGCCCGATCGCATCGTGCTCATCCGCGCGTGCGAGTAGCTCGACCACTGCCAGCCTGAACCCGACCGCGACCCATCCATCTGTGTAGAGAACCGCCCTGACCTCGAAGTCCGGCCCCCGCCATCGCTCACCGGGCCGGTACAGGTGCCAGGTGCCGTCCATCTTGTAGTGGGTGTGCAGCGTCAGCTCTCCGGAGAACCGGAACAGTAAGTGCTTGCCGCGCGAGACGACGTCTTCGACGTTGCGCCCGGCAAGATCCACCGTGGCGAGGCTCGGAACCCGAAGATCGCTCCGGACGATCGCGTCTCCCCCAAGCGCGTCGCGAAGCCGGGCCGCGGCGACGAAGACCGTGTCGCCCTCAGGCACGGAGCCGCAATCCACGAGATGTGGGCCGGAACCCCGCCTCCATCAGCGCGTCGGCGAACGGTGCGTCGAGCACCGGCTCGCCGTCGGCCCGCTCGACCGCCAGGCGTCCGAGCACCCCGTCGTGCGCGGCCAGCACGAGCGCGTCGACGGCCGGCTGGAACAGATCGTCGTCGTGCGGATAGGACAGCAAGCTCTTGCCGCCCTTCTCGACATAGAAGACGAGGTGCCCGTCGACCAGGACCACGACCGCGCCGGCCTTTCGTCCGGGGCGATGCCCACCGGGGTTGCGCTCGGGCCACGGCAGCGCGGCGCCGTAGGGATTTGCCGGATCGGCCGCCGCAAGGACCTGCGTGACGGCTTCGCTCGATCCCCGCTCCGACATCGATCGCATCCGGTCGACCGCTCCGGCCAACGCGAACTGCGCCCCGCCCAACCCCTCGACGAAATAGCCCCGCCGGCACCTGCCGGCGTCCTCGAGCGCGCGGAGCACGCCGTAAACGGCCGCGAAGCCACCGGTGACCCGCTCGGCCTGGATCGAGCCGCGTGTGACGATGCCGTGACGCGTCAGCATCTGTTGGGCCTGCGCGTGGACGCGCCGGGTTGCAGAGTCGGCGCGCTCGGGCAACAGGCTCCAGCGTCCGGCGCCCGACGGTGGGCCGAGCCGCGTCGGAAGGCGGGGGCCGCGGCGTCGCGAAGACGAGCGCCGGGGGCGTCCACCAAGCAAAGCGCGCAAGGGGGCCAGGGTGTCGTTGGTCACTATGCCCGCCCACACCAACTCCCACAATCCGAGCAACAGATCCGAATCGTCGGTCGAGCCCGCTTCCTCCGACAACTGCCGGAAGAACAGCGCTCCGCCCCCCGACAAGGCCTCCTTGACGCGCTCCGCGGTCGCCGACAGCTGCTCGGTCGCCGGCGGCGGCAGCAACAAGGGCGCTTCCGATGCCGAGGCGAGCACGATCCATCCGTCCGAGGAACCGATCGCCCCGGCGCCGGACCACACCACCTCGCCGGAGGCGCCCAACTCGTCGAGCAGCGCGCCGTTGTAAGCGGGAAGACGCGCGGGAAGGATCTGACTCTCGAGCGCCGACGCCGGCACCGGCGCGCCCTGCATCTGCTGGATCACCTCGTACACGGCATCGAGCGTGGCCTCGCGCGGACCGCCGGGACCGATGCCTTGCCACGCGAGGGCGAAGCGGGCCAGGACCTCCGGCGGCACGGGTTCGACGTCCTTGCGGAACGCGGCGAGCGAGCGACGGCGCAGCTTGCGAAGCACCTCTGCATCGACCCACTCGACCCCGCTGCCGCCGGGCCGGAACTCGCCGGAGAGGACCCGGCCGGAGGACGCGAGCTGCCGCAACACGCCCTCGACCACCGCGACGCCGAGGCCCAGACGATCGGCAACCGCCTGGGGCACGAAGGGTCCGTGCGTACGCGCGTATCGCGCGACGAGATCCGCGAGCGGATCGTCGACGGGCTCGAGGAACGCCTGCGGCAAGCCCATCGGCAGAGCGACGCCGAGACCGTCGCGCAAGCGGGCGGCGTCCTCGACAGCTGCCCATCGGTCCTCGCCGGCGACGCGCACGCGGATCGCGCGGCGCGACTCCTCGAGCTCGCTCAGCCAAGTGCCCGCCTGAGCGGGTTGCTCGAGGCGCGCCGCTACCTCGGACTCGGTTAGGTCGCCCAGCCCGCGCAACGCGTCGTGAAGGAAGTCGATCGATCTGATCTTGCGCTCGTCCGACAACATCTGGAGGTCGAGCTCGAGGGAAACCAGGGAGTCCTCGTCGATAAGCTCGCGCAGCTCCTGGCGACCCATGATCTCGGCGAGCAGGGACCGGTCCAGGGACAAAGCTTGCGCCTTCCGTTCCGCGAGCGGCACGTCACCCTCGTACATGAACGCGCCGACGTACGAGAACTGCAGCGAGCTTGCGAACGGTGAGGGCTGCGGCGTCTCGACATCGACGATGCGGACCTCCCGGGTGCGGATCTTGCCGAGAAGCTCGACCAGTGCGGGGACGTCGAAAACGTCTTGAAGACACTCGCGAAAGGTCTCGAGCACGATCGGGAACGAGCCGTAACGTCCGGCCACCTGCAGCAGATGGGCGCTGCGCTGCCGCTGTTGCCACAGCGGAGTCCGCGAACCGGGACGACGTTTGGGCAGCAGAAGAGCGCGCGCCGCGCACTCGCGGAAGCGACTGGCGAACAACGCCGATCCACCAAGGATGCCGACCACCATGTCCTCGATCTCCTCGGGATCGAACAACGCGAGATCGTTCGGCGGCGGTTCGTCGGTATCGGGAAGCCGGATCACGATCCCGTCATCGGTGTACATCGATTGCACCTCGAGGCCAAGCTGCTCGCGGACCTTGGCCTCTATCGCCTGCGACCAGGGCGCGTGCACGCGCGCTCCGAAGGACGAGTGGATGCAGATCCGCCAATCCCCCAGCTCGTCGCGGAACCGCTCGATCACGATCGTGCGGTCGTCCGGAAGGACGCCGGTCGCGTCCTTCTGCTCTTTCAGGTAGGCGACGAGGTTCGTCGCGGCACGCTCGTCGAGGCCGGCGCCGGAGAGCCGCTCGGTCTGCCGCTCGGGCGGAAGCTCGGAGAGCTCGCGCACGAACGCACCCAGCGCTTTTCCCAGCTCGGCGTCGCGTCCCAGCGCGTCGCCGTGCCAGAACGGCATCTTCCCGGACTGGCCCGGCGCCGGGGTGACCAGCACCCGGTCATGGGTGATCTCCTCGATCAGCCACGTCGAGGCCCCCAGCACGAACGTGTCGCCGACGCGGCTCTCGTACACCATCTCCTCGTCCAGCTCCCCGACCCGCGCCCCCTTCTCGCCGGCGATGAACACGCCGAAGAGACCGCGATCCGGGATCGTCCCCCCGGAGGTAACGGCGAGTCGCTGCGCGTTCGTCCGCCCGGAGACGACGTCGGTCTGCCGGTCCCAGTTGACGCGGGGCCGCAGCTCGGCGAACTCGTCCGACGGATACCGGCCGGAGAGCATGTCCAGAACGCCCTCCAGCCCGGACCGCGGAAGCTCCCGGAAGGGGGCAGCGCGCGTGACGACCTTCTCGAGATCGTCGACCGTCCACTCGTCCATCGCGGCCATCGCCACGATCTGCTGCGCCAGGACGTCGAGGGGGTTTCGGGGATACGCGATCTCTTCGATCTGCCCGTGCGCTATGCGCTCGGCGACCACGGCGCATTCGACCAGGTCGCCTCGATATTTCGGATAGAGCACGCCGCGGCTCACGGCACCGACCTGGTGTCCGCCGCGTCCGAACCGCTGCAGCCCCGAGGCAACCGAATCCGGTGCTTCGATCTGAACGACGAGGTCCACGGCGCCCATGTCGATCCCGAGCTCGAGCGAGCTGGTCGCCACGACCGCAGGCAACCTGCCGGCCTTGAGGTCCTCTTCGATCAGCAATCGTTGCTCGCGGCTGACCGACCCGTGGTGGGCGCGCGCCACCTCTTCCTCGGCCAACTCGTTCAGCCGCCCGCACAGTCGCTCGGCGAGCCGGCGCGAGTTGGCGAACACGATCGTGCTGTTGTGGCGACGGATAAGGGCCAGGAGCGATTCCTCTACGTGGGGCCAGATACTCGTGCGCTCCTCCGCGCCGACGACCGAGCCGCTCCGGACCTCGCCGGTGAGCTCGCCGAGCGCGGCCATGTCCTCGACCGGTACGACGACCGAGAGATCGAACCGCTTCTCGCTCGGTGGAGCTACGACCTCGACCGGGCGCCCCCCACCCAGGAAGGACGCGATCTCCTCCACCGGGCGCACGGTGGCCGACAGACCAACGCGTTGCGCTGGCGTCGGAAGCAGCGCGTCGAGGCGCTCGAGACTGAGGGCGAGATGCGCGCCCCGCTTCGTGGCCGCTACGGCATGAACCTCGTCGACGATCACCGTCTCGATGAACTTCAGCGCCTCGCGCGCCTGAGACGTCAGGAGCAGGAAGAGCGACTCCGGGGTCGTGATCAGGATGTCGGGCGGAGCCGAGGGAAAGCGGCGGCGTTCCTCCGGGGGCGTGTCGCCGGTGCGGATGCCCACGTTGATGTCCGGCGGAGTCACCTCGAGACGCCGGCACGCGCCTCGGATCCCGGCCAGCGGTGATCTCAGATTGCGCTCGACGTCCACGGCAAGCGCCTTCAACGGCGAGACGTACAGGACGCGCAGTCGTTCCTTGGCCGGAACCGACGGGGCGGTCGCCAGCTTGTCGAGCGACCATAGGAACGCGGCCAGAGTCTTGCCGGATCCCGTCGGCGCGATTACTAGTGCGTCCTTGCCCGACGCGATCGACCGCCAGGCCTCGGCCTGCGCCGAGGTCGGCGCCTCGAACGCGCTGGAGAACCAGGCTTTCGTGGGGGCCGAGAAACCGGCCAGATGATCGGTATCCGCGCTCACAACACCCATCGTCGCGCCTGTGTCGGGCAACCGGGTCTGCGCCGGACCTAGACGGTCATCGCGCGGCTGAGCGGGGGCTCGCCGTCCAGGAACAGGTAGGTGAGCTTGACCGACGATCCCGGTGGAACCAGCCGGTTCGCCTGCAGCGCGGTGGCGTAGAGCATCAGCTGGTCGACCTCGGGGAGGTTCTCGTAACCGGCGCGGCTCCCGGTCTTGAAGTCGACTATCTCGACGCCGCCGGCCGGATCCGTGTAGACGGCGTCGATCCGGCCCCGGACCAACTTGTCTTCGTAAGCCATCGTGAAGGGCAGCTCGATCATCGGTTCGCCGCTCGGTAGAAGGGCCAGCTCACGATCGGCGTAGCCCGAGCTCTCGAACCGATCGAGGAACTCCTGGATCACGCCGGGATCGGCGACCTCAGCAGGCTCGTCCAACTCGTCCTCATCGGGGTACGGAGAAACCCCGCGTGCCTTCTCTTCGATCAGCCGGTGGACCTCGGTACCGACCCGCCTCTCGAGCGTCGGCCGTTGAGGTAAAGCACGGTCGAGGCGCGGCCCCCCGCTGCCGTCGATCTCGCGCCGAACGAGACTGGTTGCCGGAACGATCTCCGCGATGTTGGGACGGGTCCCGGGAGCCTCCGAGACGGCCCGTGCGATCAGCTCGAGATCGCGCGTGTGATCCTCCAGCAACCGCTGGGTCGGGACCTGTTGATCCGCGCCCACCAGCGCCGCCCAATCCGTCTCTTCCGCAACCAGCCGGTCCGCTGCCACCCCCCAGCCCTGCGGGAACAACTCGTCCGACGGGGCGGCCCGCGGGACCGGAGGCCATACCCGACGATCCTCCATCGCGTCGAAGAGAGGGTTCTCCTCGGGCTGGTCGGCGCGGCGTTCGATCGACAGCAGACCTCGTTCCGCTAGGGGGGCCAGCTCGTCCCAGAACAGGCTCGGTCCCCTCGGCCGCTTGTCGCGCCCGTACCACCAGGACGCCGTAACCGCCAGACGCTGCTTCGCCCGCGTAAGGGCTACGTAGAACAGCCTGCGCTCGTCTTCCAGAGCGCGCAGCTTGACCGCCTCCTGGAAGTCCTTGATCTTGCCCTCGAAGCTCGGCAATTGCGCGGCGTCGTCGCGCACCTCGTACGGCAGCTCCGTCCTGCTGGTCAGTGGGTTCGATGCGCGCGTGTTCGGGAACAGCGAGTACACCTTCTCGCCCTTGGCGTTCTCGGACGCTGCAACGGACGGGACGAAGACGCACTCGAACTCCAGACCTTTCGCGGCATGCACCGTCATCAGCTTGACCGAGTCCTGGTCGGCGGGCTGGCTGGCGTCGAGGGTCTCTTCCGCCTCCTCGGCGGCATCCAGATAGGCGATGAAGCTGCGCAGCGACGCGTCGCCCTCGACCGGGGCGAATGAGGCCACCTGATCGAGGAAGTTAGAGATGTTCTGCTTGGCGGCGCCCGACGTGCGCGACGACGAGGATTCGATCGCGTCGATGATGCCCGCTTGTCGGATGATCTCTTGGACCAGCTCCAATAGCGGCGCGTTCGATCGCTTGCGGATCGCGCCGAGCTGCTTCGCGAAAGCCTCGAGACGCCGACGGGCCTCGTCGGACAGGTGCTCGATCTCATCGAGATGCCCGAGTGTTTCGGCCAAGGCGAAGCCCACATCCCCGGGTTCCATGTCCCGAGCGGCCTCCTCGTCCCCCTGCGCGAGGCTCACCCGCAGATCCCAGTTCTGCGCCGCGGCCCAGCGGGCGAGGAGCGACAGGTCCCGGTAGTTGATCCGCCACCTGGGCCCGAGCAGGATGCGTCCCAGCCAGCGGTTGGCCCCCGGCTTGGTCTCGAGTGCCCGCAGCCAGGCCACGATCTCCATCACCTCGGGCGTCTTGAGGAGCCCACCCAGCCCGATCACCTCGACCGGGATCTGCTTCTCCTCCAGAGCCTGAAGGATCATGTCCATCGCGGCCTTGCGTCGGACCAGGATGGCGATGTCCTTCCAAAGAACCGGCTCGCGCCCTTCGGCCATGGTCGTCTCGTGCAGCACGTCGCAACGCTCGGCGATCCAGGTCGCCTCGGCCCGCTCGTCCGAGAACAGCGAGAGCTCGACCTCGCCGGACCCGTTGAAGTCCTGGGCTCGCAGCGGTTTGCCGGGCCGGCGGGCCGGATCTATCTGGTCGACGATCGAGTTGGCGACCTCGAGGATGTTTGCGCCCGATCGGAAGTTCTCAGACAGAGACACCGGCTCGTAGGGGAGTCCGTCGGCCCGGGGGAAGTCCTCGGGGAAGTTGATCAGGTTGAACATCGTCGCGCCGCGCCACGCGAAGATCGCCTGCCTGGCATCTCCGACCGCGGTCACCGCTCCGCCTTCGCCGATGAGCGCTTGGAGCATCCGGCGTTGAGCAACGTTCGTGTCCTGGTACTCGTCGAGCAGGACGAACGGAAAGCGCGTCCGGAACGCATCCCGTACGTCGGTATGCCCTTCCAGGATCTCGACGGCTTTGGTGATCTGGTCGCCGAAGTCGATACGTTGGGCGTTCTGCTTGGCCTTGGTATAGGCCGCCACGGCTCGAACGAGCTCCTTCCGCTCGGCGGCGGTCTGTAGCACTTTCTCGTCGGCCTTCTGAAGCCTCAGGATGCGATCCGCGGCGGCCTCGATGTCACCGAGAGAGCACATGTGGTCGGCGACGGATCCCGCGAGAGCGAGCGCCCATCGCACCACGTATGCGCTGCGTACCTCGAGGATGTCGAAAGGAGGAAGATCGTCGAGACACGACATCACGAGCTGCCACTGCTGGGCCTCGGTCAGTAGCCCCGCCTCGGGCTCGACGTTGACCAGCAGACCGTGGTCGCGTACGACGCCTGCAGCGAACGCGTTGTAGGTGAAGATCGAGACGTCCTCTCCCGATTCGTCGTGCAGCTCACCGAGCGCGAGCCGCACCCTGTCCTGGAGCTCGTCGGCGGCCTTGTTCGTAAACGTCAGACCCAAGACCTGCGACGGCGAATAGCCGTGATTCTCGAGCGCCCACGCGATCCGCGCCGCCATGACCGCGGTCTTGCCCGATCCGGCACCGGCGATCAGGTACAGCGGCTCGAGCGGATGACTGATGGCGTTCCACTGCTCGTCGGTGGGGAGATAGCCCTTGAGGGCGGCGCGAACGGCCGGAGAACGTCGGGGTTCGCTCATGGGGGCAGCTCCTTGCCCTCGGACCACAGCGGGCACAGCGGCTTGAAACGGCACCACATGCAATCGGCGGTCGGATCGGGACGGAAATCTTCGGCGAGCACGCCCTCCATCAACTCGGGAAGGCGCTCGAGGGCGGCCTCGGCCTGTTCGGGGTTCTGGTATCTGAACTGCACCCCATCCTTGGTGACCGGCAGCTTCGGATAGAGCAGCTTCATGAAAACGGGTTTGCCCAGCGCCGCGATCTCGGGGTCGTTGCGAGCCGCGAGGTAATAGATCGCCAGCTGCAAAGATTCCTTGGCCTCCTGCCACCCCAGCGCGGATGAGGACGTCTTGTAATCCGAGATGGTGAGGTTCCCGCCCTTGTTGTCGATGCGATCGATGCGACCCGTGATGCGATGGCCTTCCAGGTCCACCTTGAAGTCCTTCTCGATCATTGCTGCGGTGCCCGGCTTCAGGTAGGTCCCGTACTTCTCGATCATCAACTGTCCATCGCGATGGAACTGACGCTCGATCGGCTTATTGGGGAACTGGCTCTTGATCTTTTCGAAGAGCTCGTCGTACAAGCGGTACGCGTCGGCCGGCGACAGCTTGCTGCGTTCGATCTCCTCGAAAACCCTGTGCACCACGGAACCGAAAGCCATGTTGTGGCTCGAATCCGGATCGAGACCCAGCACCACGCCCAGCAGGTACTGCAACCCACAATTGTCGTAGGTGGATATCCGTGAGTAGCTGGTCCGGAGCTTGTCCAGCGGCAGATCGTCCGAGGTGTCCTGTTGCTGCTCCCGGATCGACAGCGGCTGATCCGTCCAGTCCCAGCGCCACCACCACTCGCTCGGCTGCGCCGCGCCGCAACCGGGATCCAGCTCGCACACCTTCTTGACGGCGGCCAGCGCCGCGACCCGCTCCGGCGCCGGTCTCGTGGTGTCGGAGATGGTGCGGCGGTAACGAGCGGCCGCCTCTGCGAAAGTCAACGGGGGCAGGTCGTCCTGTTGGATGACCTCCGGTACCTCGCCGGTCAACTCCTCGATGAAGCGGCTCGGCTCGCCCCGGCGGCTCGAGCCCGGAGAGGTCGTGACTATGCATCGCTCCGTAGCGCGCGAGAGCGCGACGTAGAGAACCCGTCGATCCTCGGCTTCGTTCTTACGAGCGCGCTTTGCAGGGTCGGTCTCGTCCAGGAAATAGGGATCGAAGAGTCCCGTTGCTCGTCGCCCCTTGGGGATCGCCCCCTCGATCACCCCGGCAACGGCCGCTATCCGCCACTCCTTGCCCTTTGCGCCGTGGAACGACAGCACGTTGACGCCCCCTCGGGAGCGCTCGGGGGGCAACCAGGGGTCGGAGCCGAAGTCGGCTCGGCCGATGGCCTTCATGTAGTCGCGGAAGGTCACGCGACGGGGTCTCCGCTCGACGAAACGACCCAGAGCCCGGCTGAACGCGACCAGTGCGTCGAGATCGCGATGGGCCTGGTCGTGGATGTCCTGCGCCGCCCGGGCCAGCAGATCCCGGCACTTCGTCGCTCGGTCCCACACCACCCAGAACGCCTCGTCGGCAGGTGCGTCCTTCTTGGCGGCTAGGAGATCGCGCAGCTCGCGCAGCTCGACCAGCTTGCCGGCCTCGTCCGACGCGATCGAAGGTGAACCATCCTCGACGACCTTGGCAAGGGGGATGCCGCGACGCCGCGCCTCGCGCTCGAGCTCGCGGATCGTGTCGTCCTCGAGATCGATCAGTGGCGACCGGAGAAGCTGCGTCAGCTGCTCCGCGTCGATGTCGTCGCCGTCGAAGGAGAACGTTGCGAGATCGGCGAACGCGCGAACGATGGGCTCGCGTCCGAGCGGCCGATCGGGCGCGCTGATCGTGAAGGGCAGCTCGAGAGCGTCGAGCGCCCGCTCGAGCGGAGGGAGCATCGAGCGGGGCGACGTCATGAGGATCGCCATCTCCTCGTAGGGCACGCCGTCCTGGAGATGGGCAAGCCGCAGTTGACGTGCGATCGCTTCCATCTCGGAGGCGAGGCTCGTGAAACGCTGCACCTCGACCTCGGCCGCACCCGCGAAGGATCGCGGTCGGTGGTCGCCCTCGCCGTTGCGCCCGATCAGACCCTTGATCTTGGCGCCGAAGTCCTCGCCGAGGCGATAGCAGGTCTCGAGCACGACGGATTCGTGCGCGCCGAACTCCTTCTCGAAATCCTCGATCCAGTCGGGCTCGGCCCCGCGGAAGGTCTCGATTGCAGAATCCGGATCACCCGCAAGCGCCAGCGAGCGACCGGGTGGTCCTCCCACCGCCAGGAAGTGAAGGAGACGCTGCTGCACCAGCGCCAGCTCTTGGCCGTCATCCACGAGGATGTGGAGGAAGCGATGGTGGAGGGAATCGCGGAGGTCGTCGTGATTGGCGACCAGGTCCACGGCTTCACCCAGAAGGGTCGGGTAGTCGACCCGCGATTGGAGCCGAAGTCGCGACCGGTACTTCTTGAAGAACGTGACCACGTCACGCCAGGCCGGCCGCGCGTTGGCCAGCGCATCGAGTTGCCCATCGTCGAGCAGCCGCTGCTGAGCCCGGATGCAGAAGTCCACGACCTCGTCAACGAAGCCCCGGTTGGCGAGCAGGTGCTTGTGGTGTGGCCAGTCGACCTCTTGTTCGTCGTTCAGGGCGTCGCGCACGTCCCCCCACTGCTCGGGCGAGGTGAGGAGAACGGGGGGTTCCGTGTATGCCAATCGGTCGTAATGCCGGGTGACGAGGTGGTGAGCGAGGCCGTGCCACGTGTAGACGGGCACCTCGATCAAGCCGGTGATTCCCGTCTCGGACAGCAATCGGCGCGTCAGCCGGTCCCGCAGCGCCATCTTTTGCGCCCGGTTGGGGACCAGGAACAGGATCCGGTCCGCCGAGCATCCCTCCTGGCTCGCAAGGCTCAGGAACCGTTCCTCGAGAACGGTCGACTTGCCGCTGCCCGGCCCGCCTACGGCCAATAAAGGACCATCGTTGTGGTCCACAACGCGGCGTTGGTGGGGATCCAGCTCGACCGCGCGGTTCCCCGCGGCCACCGCCTCCGCCGCCATATCCACCTGAGACACCCCCGTCGGATCCATCGTGCTCAACCTAGCGCGGGGCTGTGACAGGAAACGGCCGCCACCCCCGACGCCCGGGGTTCCTAGACTTCGGCGATGCGGCGTCTCGCGCTCTTGCTCGCTCTGGTGCTCCTTGCGCCCGCGCCCTCCTCCCTTCGCCCGGCCCCCGCCACCGCCGGGGACTTCGAACGCCCGTCGATGACGGCCGACTACATCCCGTACAGGCGCGAGCGCAAGCGCCAGATGGCGCGCTACTCGGAGCGCCACTACGGACGGCGCGAATACCTGCTCACGCGCACCAAGGTCATCGTGTTGCATTTCACCGCGACGAGCACGTACCAGCCGGTCTGGAACCACTTCGCCTCGAACTCCCCGTCCCGCGGCGAACTACCCGGCGTCTGCACGCAGTTCGTGATCGACAAGGACGGAACCATCTACAAGCTGGTCAGGACCTACATCCGATGCCGCCACGCGATCGGCTTGAACCACCGATCGCTCGGCATCGAGATGGTCCAGGAAACCGGCGAGGGCTCGCACTGGGCCGCGCAACAGATCCTCAACCGGCGCCGGCAGATCCGGGCGGCCCTGCGGCTCACCCGTTACCTCAGACAGCGTTTCGACATCGGAATGCGCGACGTGATCGGTCACGCGATGTCCAACAACAGCCGCTACTTCCGGGATCTGCAGGGATGGCGGAACGACCACACCGACTGGCTCTGGCGTGACGTGAAGCAGTTCCGCCGCAAGCTGCGAGCAATCTCGTGAAACGACTCGCCGCCGTCCTGGCCCTGCTCGCCGTGACGGCGACGACTTCTCCGTTACCTACGCAACCGGCAAGGGCGCGCCGTCTGACGATCGGGCGCTCGATCGAGAACCGCCGCATCCTCGCGGTCGAACGCGGCGACTTCGACAACCATCGCAAGGTGCTGGTGGTCGGATGCATCCACGGGAACGAATGCGCGGGACGCGCGATAGTGCGCCGGCTCCGGGAGATGCCGGCGCCCGACGACCTCGATCTGTGGTTGATCCCCGACCTCAATCCCGATGGGTCTGCGGCCGGGACCCGCCAGAACGGCCGCGGCGTCGACCTGAACCGCAACTTCTCCTACCGGTGGGAGCCGATCGGCGAACCCTGGGACACGTACCACTCCGGCCCCCGGCCGTTCTCCGAGCCGGAGGCGCGCACCGCCCGCGACTTCGTACGCAGGCACCGGCCCGACATCACGATCTATTACCACCAGCACATGTCCCTGGTGGTGAAGGCCGGTCGCCGTTCGCATCGCCACGTCCAGCGGCGCTACGCGCGCCTCGTGGGCCTGCCCCTGCGCGATCTCCCCTTCATCCCCGGCACCGCGGTCAGCTGGCAGAACCATCACTACCCCGGGCACCTGGCCTTCGTGGTCGAGCTGCCGGCAGGAGCCCTCGGCGAACGATCGGCACGGCACCACGCGCGCGCGGTGCTCGAGATCGGTCGCAACTGGTGAGCAGCGCCGTCACGGCGCTCGCGTACATCGGGGCCTCAGCGCTGTGGCTGGCCGCGGCCGGCATGCCCGACGACGATCAGACCGTGGCCGCCTGGGTCGGGATGCTGGCCTTCCACCTCCTGGCGGCGCTGGTGATCAGGTGGCTCTACATCCGGCCCCAGAAGCCGCGCCCGCCGGTGTGGTCGCCGTGGCTGCTCGTCATCGCGGCAGGCATCGCGTTGCTGGGCCGCTTCGGCGCCTCGCCGAGCTAGGGCACGACGTCGAGCGGGCCGGCGATCGGGCTCGGGAAGTCACGCACCTTCTGCACGGCGCCGTCCGGTAGCCGCAGCTTGTAGAGCGCGCCGTCGTACCCGGTCCCCCACGCGGTGCGTCCGATCATCTCCGTCTCCAGGGTCTCCCACCGGTCGAACCTCCCCACCGTCTTGAGGCGGAGGTCGAAGATCTGGCTCGGCCCGGGGTACGCGATGAAGGCTACCGGACGCCTGGACGACATCCATCCCGGCTCCCCGAAGAGCTCGCCGGTCGAGAAAGCCTTGATCCTGACCGTGGCGCGGCCCCCCGAGACGTCCACCGTGTAGAACCGCACGGGCTTCTGCTCCTCGTCCCGGTAATCCGGGTACGCGAGTCCGGCCAGACGGTCGCCGTCGGGGCTCAGAGCCAGCCGGCTCGAATAGAGGCCCGGCAACCGCGCGACCGAGCGCTCGGCTCCGGTCTCGAGGTTGACCTTCACCAGGTCGCGGCCCCAGTTCCCCGCTTGGAGATACACGCTGCGACCGGCGAACGTCACAGATCGCCCCGTGCCCTCGTGGATCGCGGCCCCCGTGGATCCCTCGACCTCGAGGAGAACGCTCTTGGCCTCCGGCTCGTTGTAATTGGTTGCGAAAACGATGGCCCTTTGACCCGTGCTGTTGCGACACTCCAGCTCCACGGGATCCAGCCGTCGCCACTCCTGGTCCCGCCCGAACGGCAGCGCGACCTCGCTCACGGTCTCGAAGGTGGACAGATCGCGCACGAAGAGGTGGGGCGGCTCCGGGTAGGGAGCCGGGCGTCCGAGCTCTACGGCGCGCTCGCCGCCGGGACAGACATCGAGCCGGTAGACGTCGGTGTCGCCCATCCCGTAGCCCAACGTCCTGGACTCAGAGTCGAGCCCGATGAGCTGAGCCGCGCCGAAGCTGCCTCCGACGACCATCTTCACCGGGCCCTCGCCGTCCGGCTCGGGCAGCGGCGATGCGGCTTCCGCCATCACCTCGGGCGAGGTCTGGCGGCACAGGTTGGACTCCCACACGCCGTCGGCTTGCCGCACGTGCAAGAAGAAGCCATAGCTCTCGCCCTCGATCACCTCGAGCCCGCAGCTCGCGCCCGAGAACGCACTGTGCACCTCGACCGTGTCGCCCGGTTCACCCAGCTCGCCCTTGTACTCGGTCTCGAGCAGGAAGGTGTAGATCGTGTCGTCGGCGGACGTGAACTCTCCCGACGGATCCGGCGGCTCGGCCAGATGCTTCTCGACGAAGGTGCCGACGAAGGCGGCGTCGGCCTGCGCGAAGGCGTCGCGCGGGTCGCCCAGGACGCAGGAGCACGCCTTTGCGCTCTGGAGGGGGAACAGCATGAGGGCCGCAACGAAGCAGGCCACGCGGAAAACTCGGCTCTTGGTCATGCCTTATTAGACGACGACGCTCCGGAAAAGTTCCAGGACCATCGCGGCCCGAA
>DATFFR010000002.1:0-98481 GCA_035249925.1 Actinomycetota bacterium | reverse complement strand
GCGGGCTCTTTGGGTCTCGTCTCAGGACTACTCCGAAGCGTAGCTGGGAAGCTCCTGCTCCGGGAAGTACTTCTTGTAGATCTCGGCGTAAGAGCCATCCTGGAACATCTCGGCAAGAGCGTTGTTGAACGCCTCGAGCAGAGCCGGGTTGTCCTTGGCGACGGCGATCGCGTATTCCTCGCCGGTCTCGATCTGCTCCACGACCTCGAGCTGATCCTTCCCCTTGATGGCCTCTATCGAGACGGGAAGGTCGTTGAGTACGGCCTCGACCTGACCGGCTTGAAGGGCCTGGTACATCGCGGGAGCCTTCGGGAACTGCACGAGCTCGGCCCCGGTCAGGTTCTTCTCAGCGTAGAACGCGCCCGTCGTGGACGCCTGCACCGCGACGCGTGCACCGTCGGGAAGGTCGTCGACGCTCTTGATGTCGGGGTTGGCCTGGGTGTCGACGGTCAGCGACTGCAGCGACGGATAGATCGGATCGGTGAAGTCGACGAACGTCTTGCGCTCCTCGGTCACTTCGAACGCCGGGGAGCCTTCGGGTGCATAAGCCGTAACCGCTGCTGCGATGATGTCGAACTTGTTGGAGCGCTGGAGCTGGGTGAAGATCGTGTCGAAGTTCACGCTCAACCAGTCGTCGTCCGTGTTCTCCAGACCGAGCTTCTCGGCAACGGCGCGCACGATGTCGACGTCGAAGCCGGTCAGGGCGCCGCTGTCGTCGTTGAACTCGAACGGCGGGTAGGGGATGTCCGAGCCGACGGTGATGTGCCCCTCCTCCACCAAGGTGAAGTCGGCGGCGGGCTCGTCGCCTGCGTCGGTCTCGGTTCCGGAACCGCCGCCCGGAGTTGTGGGTTCTTCATCCTCGCCGCACGCAGCCATCGCGAGCAACAGAACGGCCAGCAAGGCCACCAGCTTCAACCAACGCCTGTCGTTGTCCACCCTCATGTCTCTCTCCTTCTATTCCTCACCCAGGTACGCCTTGCGCACCTGGTCGTTGCCCAAGAGCGTCTGTGCGTCGTCCTCGAGGACGATCTCGCCGGTCTCGATCACGTAACCACGGTTGGCCGATTGCAGGGCCATCTGTGCATTCTGCTCGATGAGGAGAACCGGGATGCCCTCGCCGTTGATGGTCGCGATCACCTCGAACACCGTCTCGACCACCTGTGGTGCCAGTCCCATCGAAGGTTCGTCGAGCATGAGCAGCGTCGGCTTGGCCATCAGGGCCCGGCCGATCGCGAGCATCTGCTGCTCCCCACCGGACAGCGTGCCCCCGGCCTGCCTCATCCGCTCCTTCATGCGGGGGAACAGCTCGAACACGCGCTCGGTGTCCTCATTCAGCTCCTGACGGGTAGCGTTCTTCCGTTGGAAGGCGCCCATTTGGATGTTCTCGGCTACCGACATGTTGGGGAAGATGTGACGTCCCTCCGGCACCTGGATGATGCCCCGTGCGACGACCTCGTCGCTGCGCAGGGTCGTGACGTCCTCGCCCTTGAATAGGATCTGCCCCTGCGACGGGCCGTGCACCATCGAGATCGCCCTGAGCGTCGTGGTCTTGCCAGCGCCGTTACCGCCGATAAGGGTGACGACCTCGCCCTCGCCGACCTTCAGGTTGACCCCCCGGACGGCCTCGATCACGCCGTAGCGGACATGGACGTCTTTGAGCTCGAGAAGGGCCTCAGCCACCAGAGCCTCCCGGGATGGGCGCGGACCCCTGACCGGGCGGTGGCGGCTTACCGGCCGTCCCGCCCGCCCCGGCGCCGAGGTAGGCCTCGACGACCTTCGGGTCCTTCTGGACCTGCTCCGGCTTACCGAACGCGATCCTCTCGCCGTGGTCCAAGACCGCAACGCGGTCCGACAGACCCATGACGACCTTCATGTCGTGCTCGATCAGGAGAACGGTGACCCCCGAGTCGCGGATCTTGCGAACCAGGTCGCGGAGACCGTTCTTCTCGGCAGGGTTCATGCCTGCCGCCGGCTCGTCCAGCAGCAAGAGTTTCGGCTTCGTTCCGAGAGCACGCGCGATCTCCAGGCGACGCTGGTCACCGTACGAGAGGTTCTTCGCCAGATCGTTCGCGAACTTCCGGATGCCGCAGTACTCGAGCAGCTCCAGCGACTTGTCCTCGCCCTCGTTCTCCTCCCGCTTGTGCCGGGGACTGCGGAACATCGCCCCGAAGACGCTGGTCTGGTGGCGTGCATCGACACCGATGAACACGTTCTCCATGGCAGTCATGTTTGGGAACAACCGGATCTGCTGGAAGGTCCTGCAGATGCCGAGATCCACGATCTGATCCGGCCGGCGACCGGTGATCGGGCCGCCTTCGAACGCGACCTTTCCGGAGGTGGGTGCGTAGACGCCGGTGATGCAGTTGAAGAGCGTCGTCTTGCCGGCGCCGTTGGGCCCGATGAGGCCGAAGATCTCGCCCTCCTCGATCTCGATGTTGACGTCCGCCAGAGCCCTCAGACCGCCGAACTCCATCGTGACGTTCTCCACCGTCATGAGCGCTGCCATCTACTCGTCGCCTTTCTTTCTGGTGTCGTACAGGTCGGCGTCGCGCGTCTTGACGGTCTCGTCGCTCGGCTCGTCGGCCAGCGCCTCCCCCGGGGTCTCCGTAAGGATGACGCCGTCCGCCGCGCCGGCCTCCATCAGCTCGGTGCGGCGCCTTCGCGCGGCCAGCAGACCACCGGGCCGGTAGATCATGACGATGATCAACAACAGACCGAAGACCGCGATGCGGCCGCTCTCGATGTTGAAGCCGAAGACCTCCTCGCCTCCCGAGAGCTCTCGTACGACCTCGGGCAGCGTGGCGACGAGGATCGCGCCCAGTACCGCCCCCGCGATACTCCCCAGACCTCCGATGACCACCGCGCAGAGGACGAGGATGGATTGGAGAAGAGGGAAGCTGTTTGGAGCGATGTAACCGAGCTTGACCGAATAGATCCATCCGGCAACTCCACTGACCGAGGCCCCGATCACGAACGCGAGGACCTTCATCTTCGTGACTGGGACACCCATGGCTGCAGCGGCCACCTCGTCCTCCCGGATCGCCGCCCAGTAGCGACCTACCCGGGAGTTATCCAGGTGGCGGATCATCAGGACGGCCAGGAGGATGGCGGGGATGCATAAGAACCACCAGTAATACTCGGCGTCCAATCCGAAGTCGAGCTTCCAGAACGGCAGGTCGATGACCGGTGTCGGGATCTGGGCGATGCCTCGAGAGCCGTTGGTGATCTCCATGTTGTTCACCGACTGCCGGACGATCTCGTGGAAGCCGAGCGTCACGATCGCCAGATAGTCCCCGCGCAGCCGAAGGGTCGGCACGCCCAGGACGAACCCGGCCAGCATCGCCACCAGCACCGCGAACGGCAGCACCAGCCAGGGGGACCAGGTCACGAGGTGCCATTGTTCGGGCGATCCCGAATCCGTCATCAGAGCGGTCGTGTACGCGCCCAGCATGAAGAAGGCCACGTAGCCGAGGTCCAGCAGTCCGGCGAGACCGACCACGACGCCGAGACCCAACGTCAGGAGGATCCAGTAGCCGGTAGTGAAGAGGACGTTGACCCCGTAGCCGCCCTGAAGGATCGGGAAGAGGTCTGCCTCCATGAGGAAGGGGATGCTCGCCATGAGAGCCGCTGCGATCAGGTAACGGAAGTAACCCAGACGACGCCAGCCCCGCCAGGCGATGTTTCCCGGCCCGACGACGGCATCTGGGAGAACGCGCGACACGCGCGGGTAATTGCGGTCGAGGTACGTACGGAGATCTTCCGCGGACGGAGCTCTGGACGCCATCAGCCGCCGATCCTTTCACCCATGATTCCCGTGGGTCGGAAGATGAGAACCAAGGGCAGGATCGTGAACGCCACGACGTTCTTCCACTCGGAGTCGATGCAAACAGTGCTCAGGTTCTCGATCAGGCCCAACAAGATCGCGCCGAGCATCGCTCCTCTGATGTTTCCGATGCCCCCGAGCACAGCAGCCGTGAACGCCTTGACCCCGGGAGTGAAGCCCAGGTTCCATGCGATCGAGCCGAACAGCAACCCGTACATGGCTCCGGCGATACCACCGAAGAAGCCGCCGATGAGGAACGTGACCACGATGACCCTGTCCACGTTCACACCCATCAGCTGGGCGGCGATCGGATCCTCCGAGAGAGCGCGGATGCTGCGTCCGGTCGACGTCTGGTTGATCACGCGGTCCAGAACGATGAAACAGATGACGGCGACGACGACCATCAGGACCTCGGGCGTCGTGACGCGGGAACCGAGGATGTTCATGCTGAAGGCCTCGGGCCCGGCCGCGATGATGTGCGGGAATTGCTGAGGTCCGGGACCGAGCAGGATCGGCAAGAAGTCCTGCTGGAACAGGTACGTGGCGAAGAAAGAAGCGCCGATCGCGCTGATCAGATAGGACAGGCGCGCGGCGTGACGCTTTCGGAGCGGGCGATATGCCGTCCGCTCGAGAAGCGCAGCGCCGCCTGCGGATACCAAGCCGCCGACCAGCAGGACGGCCAGGATGACCAGAACCAGCATCAATCCTTGTTTGGGCTCGTCGATGTTGAGGATCTCTCCGAACAGGAACCAGGTCCCGATCGCTCCCACCGCGAAGACCGCATCGTGGGCGAAGTTGATGAGCTTGAGTACGCCGTAGACCATCGTGTAACCCAGCGCGATCAAGGCATAGAGAAAGCCGAGGATGGTTCCGGTCACCAGAGCCGGGCCAAGCAGGCTCGAATTGCAGTCCAAGTTCTCCCCCGAGTGTCGCCCCGCGCGGTCGATGCGGTTAACAGGACCTGTGAAAGATAACCCCTGCAGATAAGCGTGAGGGGGGCGCTCCGGCCCCCCTCACGATCACAACCTTAGTTACGCGGCGTCGATGAGCTCTTGAGCCGGACCAACCGACTTGATCTCGCCGCCCTTGTTCTCGTAGATCCAGATGTCCTCCGGACCGCCCTCGAACTCGCCGGTGTCATCCCAGGAGTAGCTCTTGACGACTCCCTCGATGCCTTCGGCGTTCTGCATGAACTCGACGATGTGGGCTCGGACCTCTTCGACGTCCTCGTCGCCGTTCAGCTCGCTCAGGGCCTGGATCGCGATCTTCGTGACGTCGTAGACGTCTCCGGCGAACGTTCCCGGAGCCTTGGCGCCGAACTCGGCCTTCATCTCGTCGACCCACGTCTGAGCGGTCTCGATCTTGGTCGGGTCCGCGCACGGGCAACTCCAGATGGTGCCCTGTGCGGCATCGTCACCGGCGGCCTCGACGTAACCGGGGTCGAGCGCACCGTCGTCGGACATGAACGTCGCGTCGACGCCGTTCTCGACGAGCTGCTTACGGAGGCGACCCGCCTCCTCGTAGTAACCGCCGTAGAAGATCGCGTCCGGGTTGGCGGCAGCGATCTGGTTCACGACGGCGGAGTAGTCGCCGGTGCCCTCTGCAACAGGCTCGATAACGAAAGCCTTGTCGGACGCAAGGACGTCACCGGCGTTCTCGATCACGACTTCGGCGATGCCCTTCGAGTAGTCCTGGTTGTCGTGCACGACGACGAGGCTCTGGGCGCCGACAACGTTCACGAGGTAGTCCGCGGCAACCTCACCCTGGATGTTGTCCGGGGCAACCGCGCGGAACCAGGTCTCGAAGCCCTGCTCGTCGATCGTCTCGTTCGTGCCGGTACCGGAGATCGCGATCCCGGCCTGGCTGAACTTCGCACCAGTCGCAAGCGTCTCACCCGAGAAGTACGGGCACGCGCAGAACACGAGGTTCTCGTTCTCGATCAGCTTGTCCGCGAGAGCGGGAGCCTGGTTCGGGTCACCCTGGCTGTCCTCTTTCTGGACGGAGAGGGTGCACGGCGTGTCGCCGGCCTCGTTCGCTTCCATGACGGCCTTCTCGGTGCCTTCGACGATCCTCTGTCCGAGTGCAGCAGCAGCGCCCGAGTACGCGCCCATCGCACCGATGACCCATTCGCAGTCTGCCGGCGCGTCGCCATCGCCGCCGGCGGCGCCGCCGTCGTCATCGTCGCCACCACATGCGGCCGCTACCAGCGACAGCACGAGCAGCAGCGAGAGAAACACGAAAGACTTGCTTCGCTTCATCCACTCCCCCTTGCTCATTCCACGGGCCCTTGCCACCCAAGGACAGCCCATAACGATGCCGCTAACTACCCCACTAGGAGGGCAGAGCGGCGTAAGTGTACCGACGAGTCAACCGATTCGCCTGATTTGCACACCTGCGTTCGCTCGGGACCCCCCGAGGCGTCTGGCGCCACCTACTACAACAGTCGTTGAAAATACCTCGTTGCGGAACTTATTGCCAGAAGTGGCCACTCCTTCCCGTTGGGCCGGCAACAGCGCCAGGGTTCTTCGGGCCTTTCTGCATCATGGCGGGGCCGTGGTCAGCCCTCGAGGATGGCGGCCGCGATGTCCCGCATCGGCCGGCGCTCGTCCATGGCCTTCTTCTGGATGTGCCTGAAGGCGTCCGCCTCGGACATGCCTTGGACGTCGATCAGCTTGCCCTTCGCTCGGTCCACCAGCTTGCGGGTCTCGAGCTGCTCGGCGAGCCCCGAGGACTCCTCCCTCAGCGCCCTGAGCTGGGCGTGGCGGGCCAGGGCGACCTCGATCGCCGGCATCAGGTCGGATTTCTGGAAGGGCTTCACCAGGTAGCCCATCGCGCCCGCCTCGGCGGCGCGTTGCACGAGGTCCTTCTGCGAGAAGGCCGTGAGGATCAGGATCGCCGTGGCGCCGGTTTCCGACAGCTTCTCGGCGGCGGCCAGGCCGTCCATCCCCGGCATCTTGATGTCCATGATCACGAGATCGGGAGCCTTCTCGGCCGCCAGCCGCAGGGCGGCCTCGCCGTCGGAGGCCTCCCCCACGACGGCGAGCCCCTCCTCCTCGAGCATCTCTTTGAGGTCGAGCCTGATGATCGCCTCGTCCTCGGCGATGAGGACCTTGGTGGGCTGCGCGGTGGCCATCGGTCTCAGACCGGAGGGGACGCGAGCATGCGGTCGAGGAGACGGTCCTGCTCCTTCTGCAGCTCCACGATCTCTACGCCCACCCGCTCGCGCTCGGCGACGAGGCGGTCGTGGTCCTCGCGGGCGACCCGGAACTCGCGATCCGCCAGCGGGGTCTCGGCGACCAGCATCCTGGTCTTGGCCTCCTCGAGCACGTCCATCTGGAAGAGCAGCTGCTCCTCGACTATGCGCAGGTCTTCCCGGGCGCGCGTGATGCGGTCACCCAGGTCCGAGAGACTCCGTCTGATGTCCATGGGGCGCCAAAGTATAGGGGTGGGACCGCCCCAAGTCTCGGCTTGTGGGTCGGTGCCGGGAGCGGGATTTGAACCCGCACGCCCTTTCGGACAATGGATTTTGAATCCATCACGTCTGCCATTCCGTCATCCCGGCCGGCGGCTCGATTCTAGGGTTCGGTTAGAGGGTGATGACGTCTTCCTCGACCGGGTCGGCGGTGGGATCGTTGTGGTTCAGGTCCTGCCTGGCGATCAGGTCTTCGAGTCCGCGGGGAGGCACCGCCGGGGAGAAGAGGAAGCCCTGCCCCACGCGACAGCCGAAGCTCGCGAGCTGCTCCGCCTGGGCTTGCGTCTCGACTCCCTCGGCGATGCTCTTCATCCCCAACGTGTCCGCCAGCTTGATGACCGCACGAGCGAGAGCCGAATCCTCCGGGCCCTCGGTCACACCGTGCGTGAACGAGCGGTCGATCTTGATGGTCTCGATCGGGAACTGGCCCAGGTAGCTGAGCGACGAATAGCCCGTTCCGAAATCGTCGATGGCCAGGTGCACGCCCAGAGCGCGCAGCGCGTTGAGCTTGGAAACCGTGGCCTCGCTGTCCTTCATCAGGACGCTCTCGGTCAGCTCCAAGGTCAGGCTGCCGCCGGCAACCGGTCCGGCCGCCAGGGCCTCCCGCACGACTTCGACGACGTCGCTCTCCTGCAGCTGTCGTCCCGAGAGGTTCACGCTGATGCCGAGGTCGCCGTCGAACTCCATCTGCCACAAGCTGAGCTGGCGGCAGGCCTCCTCGAGCACGAAGCGACCGATGTGCAAGATCAGTCCCGTCTCTTCGGCCAAGGGGATGAACTCGCCGGGCATCACCACGCCGCGCACCGGGTGCTCCCACCGCACGAGCGCCTCGGCAGAAACGATCCGGCCGCTCTGAAGATCGAACAAAGGCTGGTAGTGCACCACGAACTCTTTGCGCTCGACGGCGCGCTGCAGGTCGGCCTTGAGGTCCAGACGCTCCATCACGCCCTCATGCATAGCTCCGTCAAAGAGCTGGTAGCGATCTTTGCCTCCGGACTTCGCCGCGTACATCGCGACGTCTGCGTTCCTCAGCACTTCGTCGGCCGACTCGTTCCCATGAGTGATCGCGATGCCGACGCTTCCGTGCACGAAGACCTCCTTGCCTTCGATCAGAAGCTTCTGGTGCATCGCCGAGATGATGCGGTCGGCAACGCGCAGCGCGTCGTGTCGTCCGCGCACGTCCTCAACCAGCACGGCGAACTCGTCACCACCGAGGCGGGCGGCCGTGTCGGCGGGGCGGAGGCTCGACGAGAGGCTGTCGGCAACGAACTTCAGGAGCTCGTCGCCGGCCGCGTGGCCCAGGCTGTCGTTGACCGTCTTGAAATCGTCGAGGTCCACGAGCAGAACGGCCAGCGGCTTGTGGTCGCGCGTTTGGCGCTCCAGCGCGTGACCCAGACGGTCGTGGAACAACGACCGGTTGGGCAGACCGGTGAGGGTGTCGTGGAACGCCTGGTGCTCCAGGTCCTCCTGGCCCCCCTCTAGCGCGGCCGCCATCGAATTGAACATCTCGAGGGCTTCGCCCAGCTCGTCGTGACGCTTGATCGGGATCCGATAGGACAGGTGGCCCGCAGCGAAGTTGTCGGCTCCGAGCTTCAGCTCCTTCAGCGGACGACGGATCGAGCGAGCGAGGAGCATGCTGACCAGCAGGACGGTTGCGACGCCACCCCCCAGGGCCAGGGCGACGAAGCGGGTGGCCGTCGCCTCGGCACGTTCGGCGGCCGCGACCTCCTCGATCACCGACTCGGCCGGGGTTCCCTCCGCCAGGTCCTTCATCACGTCGGAGGTCTGGAAAAGGGACGTAAGGGTGAACAGAGCTCCTGCGAAGAGGAGCACGAGCATGGCGATCATGCCCATCGTGAGGCGGAAGTGGAGCGAGAGCTCCCTCCAGCGGAACGACCCCATCCCATTTCTCCCTTGGTAGGTCCTTCATTGGTATCGGCGGTGCCGGGCTATGGGGGCATAGGCAAATGTGCGTACATCAAGAATGGTTGGGAATAAGCAGTTCAGGCACTCAAATCCGGTCGTGGGGTGCCGATAGATGAAACAGTTCAGCTAGTCGTCTCGGGGAGGAAACGATGAGGCAGATCAGGATCCAAAGAGGGCGCAGACCCCGCTAACTGCTTCACGCACTACCGTCGAGCGCGTCGCGCACGTCGCGCACGAACGCCCCGGTTGCTTCGACCCCCTCCTCCATCAGCAGGCGCACCACAGCCGAGCCGATCACGACGCCGTCTGATCCTTCGCTCGCCTCGACCGCCTGGGCGGCCGTGGACACCCCGATCCCCACGAGGACGGGAAGATCGGTCGCGGCCCTGCATGCATTGACGACGGCGGCGGCCCGTTCCGAGAGGCTGGTCCGCAGCCCGGTAACCCCCAGCGCGGAAACGGCGTAGACGAACCCGGTGCACGTCTCCGCCAATGCGGAGACACGCGCCGGCGGACTCGTAGGCGCTACGAGAGGGATCCATGCGAGACCCGCCGCCGCGGCCGCGGCGCGCAGATCCGCGGACTCCTCGAGGGGCAGGTCGGGAACGATCAGGCCGGCCGCGCCCGCGTCGGCACACCTTCGACAGAACTCGGCCTCGCCGACACGGTGGATCGGGTTGTAGTACGTCATCACGACGCGGGGCACCCCGCTCGCCGGGGCTCGCGCCAGCAGCTCGAGCGCCGCGTGCGGACCGGTCCCGTTGCGAAGCGCTCGCTCTCCCGCCGACGCGATCACCGGACCGTCCATCAAGGGATCGGAGTACGGGAGACCCACCTCGATCGCGTCGGCGACCTCGTCCAACGCGGCAAGTGCGGGCCCAAAGACCGAAGCCTCGGGAGCCCCCGCCATGAGATACGGCACGAGCAGCTTGCGCTCCGCACGTCGCCGCCCTTCGAGATGCTCGAGGAGCTTCGTCACCTCCGAGTCGCCTCGGCGATCGTCGCGACGTCCTTGTCCCCCCGGCCCGACAGCCCGACGAGAACGGTTCCGCTCGGTCGCTCCCGTAGCACGTAGGCCAGCGCATGAGACGACTCCAGTGCCGGCACGATCCCCTCGCTCGAGGCCAGCGCGTCGAACGCACGCAGCGCCTCGTCGTCGGTGACGGTCGAGTAGGCCGCTCCCCCGGTCGCGGCCAGCCACGAATGCTCTGGTCCGACGCCCGGATAATCGAGCCCCGCGGAGATCGAGTGGGCCTCGGTGACGAGACCTTGTTCGTCCTGCAAGAGGAGACTGCGGGAGCCGTGGAGCACGCCCGGGGTGCCACGGGTGACGGACGCCCCGTGCCTGCCGTCGAGACCCTCGCCGGCGGCCTCGACCCCCACGAGCTTCGCCTCGGTCTCGTAGAAGGCCCGGAACAGCCCGACGGCGTTCGATCCACCGCCTACGCATGCGACGACGTGATCCGGCAGTCCTCCGGTGAGGGCCACGGCCTGCTCTCTGGCTTCCTCCCCGATAACCGACTGCAGACAGGCGACCAGCTCGGGATAGGGATGGGGGCCCACGACGGATCCGATCACGTAGTGCGTGTTCTCGACGTTGGTCACCCAGTCGCGCAGAGCCTCGTTGATGGCGTCCTTCAACGTCGACGAACCGGCCTCGACCGGGACGACCTCGGCACCGAGCATCTCCATCCGCACGACGTTGAGGTTCTGACGCTTGACGTCGAGGGCGCCCATATAGACGACGCATGGAAGTCCGAAGTAGGCGGCGGCGGTAGCCGTCGCAACGCCGTGCTGGCCGGCGCCGGTCTCGGCGATGATGCGCGTCTTGCCCATGCGACGGGCGAGAAGGACCTGGCCCAGCGTGTTGTTGATCTTGTGAGCCCCCGTGTGGGCAAGGTCCTCGCGTTTCAGCAGGATGCGGGTGCCGGCCAGCTCCGAGAAACGTTCCGCCTCGTATAGAGGCGTCGGCCGTCCCACCACAGAACGCAGAAGCCCCGCATATTCCGCATGGAACGACCCGTCGGTCCGCGCACTCTCCCACTCGCGCTCGAGCTCGAGCAGTGCCGCCATCAATGCCTCGGGCACGTAGCGACCGCCGAACTCCCCGAAGCGGCCGTGGCGGTCCGCGACCGGGTCCGCCCTCACAGGCCCCTCAGCTCCCGCAGCTTCGCGGCGGGATCCTGAGCGCGGACGAGGCTCTCCCCCACCAACACGGCGTGGGCGCCGGCGGCGCGCAGCTCCTCGACCTCCGTTCGCGTGGACACGCCCGAAGCCGCCACTACCAGCACGCCTTCGGGGACGAGAGGAGCGAGTTTCGCCGTGCGTCGCGCGTCGACTTCGAAGCTCTCGAGGTCCCGGTGATTGATCCCGATGACGTTGGCCCCGGCGTCGACCGCGCGTTCGACCTCATCCTCATGGAACACCTCGACGAGAGGCTCCATCCCAAGAGCGCGGGCGCCTGCGAGAAGGGCCGCCAGCCCGTCACCCACCACGCGGACGATCAGGAGCACGCTGTCGGCGCCGGCGGCGCGCGCCTCGAGCAATTGGAAGGGATCTATGACGAAGTCCTTCCGAAGCAGCGGCACGGGCACGACCCGCGCCGCCTCGAGGTCCTCCAGCGACCCCTTGAAGTACTCGGGCTCTGTCAGAACCGAGATCGCGGCCGCTCCCCCCTTCGCGTACGCGGCGGCGAGGCCTCCCGCGTCCAGATCCAGATCGAGCGGTCCCTTGCTGGGCGTCGCACGCTTTATCTCGGCGATGAACGACAGCTCGTCCCCTCGGAGGGTCCCGGCAAAGTCGAGCGCCGGCGGAATCGACGCGATCCTCTGCTCGAGCGCCACGTCCGACAGTTTTGCTCGCGCTTCCTCGACGCGCACACGAGTCGATGCGAGCAGCTCCGACAAGAAGGACATGCGGTGGACCCTACCGACAGCGGAACCGGCTACAAAGAGGTGAGGTAGGCGAGGACGACCCCTCCGACCTCCTCGATACCTCCGGCCGCGATCGCGTGCGGGATGCCTTGTGCCTGCATGATCTCGGTGGCACGGAGGTAGGTCACCAGCAGCGGTTCGGTCAACGGGCGGGCGGCGGGCACCCCCATATCGATGGCGACCCGGTTGAGGTCGTCTCCGGCCGGTCCCGGGGCGCGGAAGCCGCCGGAGGAGACCTCGAGCAGCCCGATCACGGGAGGAGGCTCGTCCAGGTCTACAAGCTCGGCCGCCAGCTCACGCGAGCCGAGGTTCCCGCCTCCGTGGCTGCTGACCTCGGCCCCCAGAGCGACGAACTGCACGTTGTGGTCCGGCTCCTGTACGCGCAGGGCGCGTGCGAGCTCGAGGAACAACCCGATGTCGCGGCCGTGCGGCGGAGTTCCGGTGGTGGTGTCGTACAGGACCGTCACGACGGCCTCGGGCTCGTCACCTCCGGGCGGCAGCGCCACGACGTTGGTCGACCGAACCAGGTCCTTGAACGGCACCGAGTCGAGCCGGACGCGGTATCCCGCCTGCTGCAGGTGCCCGGTGATGTAGCTGGCCGCTGCAAACTCCTGTTGAGAGCCGGCGTCGCGCGCGGGCAGCTCCTCGTCGAACTGTCGGCCGTGTTCCGCAACCGCATCGATCCGGATCTCGTCCGGGCCCTCCGCCTGATTCGCGGCGAGCTCACCTGCCTCGTCGCCTCCCGTGCACGCGATCGCTCCCACGGCCACCACCGCCAGCAGCGCTCGTATCGACCGGAGACGTCTCACGATTGCCTAGTATCCGGTCCATGACGAACGACGAGCGCCCGATCTCCTGGATGACCCTCGAGAAGGGAACGTCGGTCGTCGCGTCCGACGGAACCACGGTCGGCGAGGTCGGCGAGGTCGTCGCCGACCGTCAGAAGGACATCTTCTCGGGCATCACGCTCAGCGGCGGGATCTTCGGCCAGGACCGTTTCGTGCCGGCCGAGCTGATCGACACGATGACTACCGCGAAGGTGCACCTGCTGGTCGACCCGAAGCAAGCCGAGCAGCTGGAGGCCTACGAAGGCTGAGCGGTCGCCGCCGAACTAGGCGAAGTCCGCAGCCGCGGCGACCGCTCGCAGAAGCGCTTCGGCCTTGCGGCGGGTCTCGTCGGCCTCGGATGCCGGATCCGAGTCCGCCACCACACCGGCCCCCGCCTGGACGTAGGCCTGGCCCCCCACGGCCACCACGGTCCGGATCGTGATGCAGGTGTCTATGTTCCCGGAGAAGTCGAAGTAGCCGACCACCCCGGCGTACGGGCCGCGGCGCGTCTTCTCGAGCGAATCGATGATCTCCATCGCTCTGATCTTCGGGGCCCCCGACACCGTTCCGGCCGGGAACGACGCGGTGAGGGCGTCGAACGCGGTCTTGTCGTCGGCCAGGATGCCTTCCACGCTGGAGACGATGTGCATGACGTGCGAATACCGCTCGATCACCATCAGCTCTTCGACCTTGACGCTCCCGTACGCGCAGACACGTCCCAGGTCGTTGCGCGCCAGGTCGACAAGCATCACGTGCTCCGCCCGCTCCTTCTCGTCGTTCAGGAGACCCCGCTCGAGCTCCGCGTCCTCCGCCTCGGTGGCGCCGCGTCCGCGCGTGCCGGCGATCGGACGGGTGACTACGCGGCGTCCCTGCACTTGGACGAGAGGTTCGGGCGACGAGCCGGCGATCTCGAAGCCGTCGGTGCCGTCGGCGCCGCCGAACCGCAGGAAGTACATGTAAGGGCTCGGGTTGAGCGTGCGCAACGCGCGATAAGCGCCGAACGCAGGTCCATCGAGCGAGGCTTCGAAACGGCGCGACGGAACGACCTGAAAGATGTCGCCCGCGAAGATCAGCTCCTTCGCCTCGTCGACCCACGCGGCGTAGGTGGCGTCGTCCACCGGCGAGTCACCCCCGACACCCTCGAGACCCAACGAGAACGAGGGCGCGCCGATCGGCTCCGCGAGCAGCTCTGCCATCTCGTCGCACCGACGGCATGCCTCGGCGTACTCGGAATCGACGTTCCCACCCACGCTCGGCGACCACACGTTTGTGACGATGAAGGCCTTCTGTGCGAGGTGGTCGAAGATCACGAGCGTCCGCGTGAGCATCAGGGCGAGGTCGGGAAGGCCAAGGTCGTCGGGAGGCGGCTCGGGCAGCCGCTCCAGCTCCCGCACGCAGTCGTACCCGATGAAGCCGACGGCGCCACCGTGGAAGGGCGGAAGCCCTTCGAGCCGGGGGGCACGGAGTACGTCGAGGAGCCGGCGCACGTACGCGAGCGGGGATTCGCCGGGCTCCGGTGTGATCGGCGAGTCCCCCTCGACCGAGATGATCCCGTCCTTCGCACGAACTATGCCGAACGAGTCCCCGCCGACGAACGAGTAGCGGGCCCAGCGCTCGCCACCCTCGACGCTCTCCAACAAGAATGCATCGCGACGAGGTTCCAATCGCAGGAACGCTCCGACCGGCGTCTGTGCGTCGGCGAGGACCTCCCGCCACACCGGCACGACCGGATACGCGTCCGCCAGCGAGCGGAACTCTGCCAGCGAGGGCTGGTGCCGCAATCCGGTCACGAGTCCGGGCCGGTCAGGCTCCGATAGAAACAGGAGGTCTCGCCGGTATGACAGGCGGGCCCGGCGGCGTCGACGATCATCAGCAGCGCGTCCTGGTCGCAGTCGTAGCGGACCTCTCTTATGCGCTGCGTATTGCCCGAGGTCGCGCCCTTGTTCCAGTACTCGCGGCGCGACCGGCTCCAGAACCAGGTGGTGCCGGTGTCGAGCGTGCGGCGAACCGCTTCGGCGTCGACCCAGGCGAGCATCAGGACCTGGTTCGTGGACGCGTCCTGAACGATCGCGGGCAGCAGGCCTCGGTCGTCGTAGACCAGGTCCTCCGGAGACATGGGTCGCAGGGCTGCTAGGGCTCGAGCTTGTAGGGGAACGGGTCCGTGAAATGCTCGACGCCGTCGGCGGTGACCAGCACCGTGTCCTCGATCCGAACGCCGCCCACCCCCTCGAAGTACAACCCCGGTTCGACCGCGACCACGTCGCCCACCTGGAACTCATCGGATCGCCGGCCCATCCAGGGCTGCTCGTGGACCGCCAGGCCGACGCCGTGGCCGAG
Source organism: Actinomycetota bacterium (assembly GCA_035249925.1). GTDB lineage: Bacteria > Actinomycetota > CADDZG01 > CADDZG01 > WHSQ01 > MB1-2. Next base: position 83,163 of record DATFFR010000002.1, on the reverse strand, counting down.
CGCATGGCGGAAGCCGCTGAGCAGGCTGCCGGGTCCCTCATGGGTCAGCTGGGTCGGATGACCTTGCGAGTCGAAGAACTCGGCGACCTTGGCAAACGCGTCCTTGGTGCCCGGCCTGATGGACTCGAACGCGATCTCGAGGGCCGCGCAGCAGTCCTCATGCAGCTTGCGCAACCGGTCCGAGGGTTCGCCGGGAACGAAGGTGCGGGTCATGTCCGAATACACGCTGGTGCGGCGATCGCGTGGGAAGCAGTCGATGACGCACGAGGTGTCGGGCAGGATCGGACCGGTACCGAGGTCGTGTCCGCGCAGGCACGCGTCGCCGCTCTGGATGATGATGTCCTGGCTCTCGGCCCCCTGGGACAGAAGCTCGCCCTCCATCGAAAGCCGTATCAGCTCGGCCGTAAGGATCTCGCCCTCGAACCGCAGCAAGCCGCCGTTCGTCGGCTCTGCCTCTCGCAACATGCGCGCGGCCGTCAGCATCGCGGTGTCCGCCGCGCGCTGGGCCCGCTCGATCCCTTCGAGCTCCCAGGGTGCCTTATGACGGCGTCTCTGCGCCCACGCGTCGGGGTCCACCTGCACGGTGACCCCCTTCTCGCGCAGGTAGTCCGCCACGAGTAGTTGGAAGGAGGGCGGAACCGATACCGAGGACACGCCCAGTTTCTGAAGAGCCCGGAAGACGAGCTCGGCGTCGAGGAGGTGCTTGGGAAACGACTGGTCGCGGACGAGGTCCTCGGATCCGAGGGCGTCGTCGTTCCAGAACTCGTCGACCACGTCCTCGCGGGTCTCGAAGATCGCCTCTTCGAGAGAGCTTCCGACCACGATGCGGCGTCCCTCGTGCTCCACGAAGGTCAGCGGGTCCATGATCGCCTCGCCGATCTCGTGGCGCATCTCGGGGCTCGAGATGGCATCGTCGTGAAGGAGAAAGGTCGTCATGGGCGGGGAATCCTAACGGGGAGACCCCTCTCCCTGAGGACCTTCTTGGCCTCGAGGACCGTGAACTCGCCGAAGTGGAAGACCGAGGCGGCCAGTGCAGCCTCGGCTCCGCCCTTGTTCGGATCAACCGCATCGGCGAGGTGAGCGGGCTCGCCCGCCCCACCGGAGGCGATCACAGGCACGGGGACGGCGTCGGACACGGCTCTCGTCAGCTCGAGGTCGTATCCCGAGGTGGTGCCGTCGCGGTCCATTGAGGTGAGCAGGATCTCGCCGGCGCCGAGCTCGCACACCATCCGTGCCCATCTCACAGCGTCGAGACCGGTCGGGACGCGCCCTCCGCGCACGAAGACCTCCCACATCGAATCCCCACAGGAGACCTCTCTCTTGCGAGCGTCGATGGCCACGACGATCGCCTGGCTGCCGAACTCCTCGGCCGCCTCCCTGACCAGAGCCGGCCGGTCGACCGCAGCGCTGTTCATCGCCACCTTGTCGGCCCCGGCAAGCAGCAGGCGCCGGACGTCGTCGACGCTGCGCACGCCTCCGCCGATCGTCAACGGGATGAAGACCTGCTCGGCGGTACGCGCCGCGACGTCGAGGATGAGCGCTCGGTCTTCGTGTGACGCGGTGATGTCCAGGAAGACCAGCTCGTCGGCCCCCTCGGCGTCGTAGCGCGCCGCCAGCTCAACCGGGTCTCCGGCGTCGCGAAGCTCCACGAAACGCACGCCTTTCACGACTCGGCCGCGATCGACGTCCAGACAGGGCACGATCCGCTTGGCCACGGGCATCCCGCGACCCTATGGCGCTGGCCGTACTGGTGCGACGGGACTTACGCACAACGGGGCGCCGCAACTTCTACGGTTCGACCAGGGGCGGCTCTTCCGCCCGGCCAGAGGCCACCTCGTCGGCGGCCAGGTTCGCCTCGCCGATCGAGAACTTGTGCTCGTAGAAGGCACGACCGATGATCGCGCCGGCCACGCCCTCGTTCTTGAGCCGCGCAACCGCGCGCAGGTCGTCCAACGAGGCGATGCCCCCGGACGCGATCACCGGAAGTGAGGTGAGCTCGAGCAGCCGGCGAAGACCCTCGATGTCGGGTCCCTGCATCGTGCCGTCGCGCGACACGTCGGTGTAGATGAACGACGAGACGCCCACGTCCTCGAAGGCTTTCACCGCGTCCTCCAGCGGGATCCCCGTCCCGACCGTCCAGCCGTGGGAGGCAAGCTCACCCGCCCGGGCGTCCAGCGAGACGGAGATACGCGGTCCGAATTCACGGCACACCGCGGCCACGCCGGCCTCGTCCTCGAGGGCGAACGTTCCCAGCACGGCGCGGTTGGCACCTGCGAACAGCACCTCCTGGACGTCCTCCAACGACCGGAGCCCACCGCCCGCCTGGACGGGGCAGGAAGAGAGCCTCACGGCCTCCAGGACGAGTGCACGGTTTGCGGCCACCCCTGTCTTGGCGCCGTCGAGATCCACGATGTGCAGCCAGCGGGCGCCGGCGGCCGAGAACCCGATCGCGACCTTGACCGGGTCGTCCGAGTAGACGGTTTCCGAGCCGAACCTTCCCTGAAGCAGGCGCACGCACTTGCCGTTCGAGATGTCGACGGCGGGGTAGACCGTGAAGTTCATGACCGGCTCACCGGCTGCTTCAACCATCGGGACAACAGAGCGATCCCCGCGGCCGCGCTCTTCTCGGGGTGGAACTGGACGCCGAGCACGGAACCGGTCTCGATGCGCGCCGCGAAGGTGTCCCCGTGCTCGCACCATCCGGTCACGATGGTCGGATCGCTCGGGTGCACCGCGTAGGAGTGGTCGAAATAGAAATACTCGCCCTCGACCGAGTTCCAGCCGATGTGGGGCACGCGCACGCTCGACGGAAGGCGGGTCACAGCGCCCTCGATCAATCCCATGCCCTCGTGTCCGCCTCCCTCTTCGCTCGCCGAGAACAGCACCTGCATCCCCAGACATATCCCCAGGTACGGACGCTCCGCCCCTATCCAGTCGCGGATCAACTCCGCCGAACCGCGCCCGGTGAGGTTCGACATGCACCGACCGAAGATGCCCTGGCCCGGGACGCAGAGCGCGTCAGAGGCATCGATCTCGGTCCCGTCGTCGGTGACCTTCACCACCCCGCCCGCGGCTTCAAGAGCCTTCGCGACGCTCCGCAGGTTACCCATACCGTGATCGAGTACCGCTACCTTCACAGGATCCCTTTGGTCGAAGGAACCCCGCCACCCGAGCGCGGGTCGATCGAGACGGCCTCGGACAGCGCCCGCGCCAGTGCCTTGAAGATCGCTTCCACGCAATGGTGTGGGTCGCGCCCGTAGCGGAGAGCCACGTGCAAGGTGAGACCGGCCGTGCGCGCAAGCGCCTGTAGGAACTCGCGGGTAAGGCCGACGTCGAACTGCCCGATCGACTCGGCCGGGATGTCACATTCGTAGACGAGCAGGGGGCGGCCGGAGATGTCGAGCGCGACCTCGGCGAGGGCCTCCTCCATCGGAACCAGGGCGTTGCCGTAGCGCCGGATCCCCGCTTTGTCGCCGAGCGCGTCGGTCAACGCCTGCCCGAGCGCGATGCCCGTGTCCTCGATGGTGTGGTGCGCATCTATCTCGAGATCGCCGCGGGCATCGACGGTCAGCCCGATGGTGCCGTGGCGGCCGAGCTGATCCAGCATGTGGTCGAAGAAGGGCACCCCGGTCGATATCTCGACCGCTCCCCCGTCCAGCGCGACCTCGACGCGGATCTCGGTCTCCGTCGTCTTCCGCTCCACCACCGCGGTTCGTTCGGTCATCCCGCTATCTCCCTCATCGCTCCCAGGAACGCATCGGTCTCTTCGCTCAGGCCGGCCGTGACCCGGAGGCATCTGTTCAGACGAGGGTGCTCGGGATAGCTGCGCACGAGGACGCCTCGATCCAGCAGCCGTCTCCACACCTCCGGTGGGTCGTCGATCTCGAACAGCACGAAGTTCGCGCGCGACGGGAAGGTCATCACACCCATCGCCTGCAGCTCCAGCGCGATCCGATCCCGTTCCTCCGCGATCGACCGAACGAGCTCGAGCGTCTGGTCGGCATGACGGAGGGCGGCCTCGCCGACAACCTGCGTGATCGCGGACAAGTGATACGGCAGCCGGACCCGCGCCAGCTCCGAGATCAACGCTGGGTGCGCCAGCATGTATCCGATCCGAACGCCGGCCAGGCGCCATGCCTTCGAAAACGTTTTCACGACGACGAGGTTCTCGTGCGCGGCGAGAAGGCTGCGCACGCTGTCCTCGGGACGTGCGAACTCGATGTAGGCCTCGTCTACGACCACCAAGCCCGGCGCCTCGGCGAGGAGAACCTCCACGGAGCGGACCGCCTCGCATCCCCCGGTCGGATTGTTCGGCGAGCAGACGATCACTATCTCGGGCCGCTGGGCGCGGATCGCATCGACGGCGGCATCCAGGTCAATAGTGAAGTCATCGGATCTCTCCAGCGCCGCCACGCGCGTGGAGGCGATGGATGGGATCAGCGCATGCAGCGCATAGGTGGGTTCGAAGAGCATCGTGCTGCGACCGGGCCCCCCGAATGCCAGGAACAGATGCATGAAGACCTCGTTCGAGCCGTTGGCGATCCAGAGACCGTCGCGCGGCCAGCCGAGGTGTTCGGACATGGCGTCGAACAAACGGTTCGCGTCCCGGTCCGGGTACCGGTTGAGGGCCACGTGTTCGATCTCCCGTGCGACCTCCTGGACCAACTCCGGCGGCGGAGCGTATGGAGACTCGTTCGTGTTCATCCGGAAGCGCGCCGGCTGCTGGGGCGAGACGTACGGCGAGACGGCGGTCAGATCTGCCCTGACGTTCAGGGCGGGTTCGGGGCTCATGGGAGGACCGGTCCCTCGAGGCGCGCCTGCACCGCGCGCGCGTGCCCGGGAAGACCCTCGGCCTCGGCCAGAGCCTCGACGTGCGGCGCGAGACGCTCGAGCGCATCGCGTTCGAAGCTCGAGACGTAGATCCGTTTGACGAAGTCGCCGACTCCCAAACCCGACGACCACCGCGCCGCGCCGCCGGTGGGAAGGACGTGGTTGGTTCCCCCCACGTAATCACCGACGGGCACGGGAGAGTAGGGACCCACGAAGACCGAGCCCGCGTTCCGCACCTGATCGAGCGCGGCGTGGTCTCCTGTGAAGTCGAGCTGCAGGTGCTCTGGGGCGAACGCGTTCACGGTCTCCATCGCTTGCTTCAGGTCGCGCACCAAGACCGCGCGGCCACCCTCGATGAGCGCGTTCTCCACGTCGTCGGCGCGCTCGTGCCCGGCGACGTGGAGCTCCAGGATCTCCATGACGCTCTCGGCTAACCCCTGTGCCCAGGTGATCAGGACGTGGGACCCGTGAGGGCCGTGCTCGGCCTGCGCGACGAGATCGGCGGCGATGGCGTTCGGGTCGGCGTTCTCGTCGGCCACGATCAGGATCTCGGTCGGGCCCGCCTCCGTGTCGATGCCGACCCACCCACGCACGCGCCGCTTGGCCAGGGTGACGTAGAGGTTTCCGGGTCCGACGATCTTCTCCACCGGCCGCACCGACTCCGTCCCATACGCGAGCGCGGCCACGGCCTGGGCGCCTCCGACCCGGTAGACCTCGGAGACCCCGGATACGGCGCATGCGGCCAACACCTGTTCCGCGACCTCACCATCGGGGCCGGGCGGCGACGCGACCGCTATGCCCTCGACCCCGGCCACGCTTGCCGGCACTGCAGCCATCACGACGCTCGAGGGGTAGCTGGCGCGGCCCCCAGGAACATAGAGGCCGACGCGGCGCAGCGGTCGGATCATCTCGCCGACCTGCTCCCCGGCCCCGTCGCTCAACCAATCCAGGGGAAGCTGCCGCTCGCAGGTCGCGCGAAGTCGCTCGGCCATCACCTCCAGAGCCGATAGCAGCTCGGGCCTGACAACAGAGCGGGCTTTCGTCACGGTTTCCTCGGGAACCCGAAGTTGCTCCGCCGTCAGGGAGACGCCGTCGAAGCGACGCCCGTACTCGATGAGGGCCTCGTCCCCACGATGACGGACGGCATCCACGATCTCGTCGACCACCGCGGCCGGGTCGGCCCCTCCGGCGACCGTCGTAGGCCGCCGGATGTGGACCGGTGCAAGTTGGTCGCGGGCGTCGATGAGCTCGAGCATGCGGAGGAGACTAAAGGTGCGGATGGCTCCGAGTCTGAGCGAACGAAGCGCCCCTACTTTCCGTTCTGTGGAGCATTAGCGCCGTTATTTGTCGCCTGAGCCCCTCAAAACGCCCCGGTCGGGTGCCTAGGACTCGGCGCCGCAGGCTCGGCAGATGACCGAGCCCAACATCATCTTGAGCCGCGTGCTGCCGCATTCGGGGCAGGTGTCGAGAGACTCCGCCCACGTCGGGTCGGCGGACTGACAATCGGGACAGATCAGCACCTGCTCGCGCTTCTCGACCGCGACCGCCCACGGAGAGGCCCCTTTGACCGGGTCCGTCTGGACGCGGCCGCAGCGCGCGCAGGGCATCAGGCAAGCACCCGCCTCAGGGCGGAACGGGCCGCGTGATAGCCGGCCATCCCATGGACTCCTCCACCGGGTGGAGCCGAAGCCGAGCAGATGAACAGGCGTTCGTTCGGTGTCGTGTAGGGATCGAGCCGGGCCGCCGGGCGAGCGAACGTCTGACGCAGATCCTGGACGCCTCCCGTGATGTCGCCGCCGATGTAGTTGGCGTTGTAGTCCTCAACCTCTTTCGGAGCCATCGTGGAGCGCGCAAGGACGCGATCCTTGAAGCCGGGGGCGAAACGCTCCAGCTGTGCCTCGATCCGGTCGGTCATGTCGATGTTCGAGCCGGAGGGCACGTGGCAATAGCCCCACAAGGTGTGTTTCCCCTCCGGAGCGCGCGACGGATCGCATGCGCTTTGCTGCCCCAGGAGCACGTACGGATGCTCGGGGATACGTCCCTCCCACGACGCCCGCTCGGAGGCCGCCATCTCCTCCAGCGTGCCGCCGAGATGCACGGTGCCGGCGTCGCCGCACTCGGGGTTCGCCCACGGCACGGGTCCGTCCAGTGCCCAGTCGATCTTGAAGATCCCGGGTCCATGGCGGAACTTCGAAAGTCGACCGGCGTAGCGTGACGGCAGCTCGTCGGAAGCGATCTGCAACATCTGGCGCGGGCTCACGTCGAAGAGAACGCATCTCGACTCCTGCAGTTGCTTCAGAGAAGTCACGGTCTCTCCGTTGCGCACCTCGCCGCCAAGCTCGGCAAGGTAGGCGACCAGGGCGTCGGTAAGACGCTGGGAGCCCCCTTCGATGACCGGCCATCCGACCGCGTGCGCCAGCAGGCCCAACAGCAACCCAACGGCCGCGGTAGGTGACCGGTCGAGCGGCAACATCGCGTGCGCCGCAGCGCCGCCGAGCAACGCCTTGGGAGCGTCGCCCTCGAAGCGTCGGCTTAACAAGGTCGCCGCCGGCCACAGACCGTTCAGGCCGAAACGCGCCATCGCCAAGGGGTGGCGCGGGATGCCGAGGGGGCCGAGAAGCTCCTCGATCAGGGAGTCGGCGTTCCGGACGAGCGGCCCCATCAGTCGCCGGTACGCGCGCTCGTCGGGGCCGAACGCGGCCGCGGTCTCATCGACGGACCGGCGCAAGAACGCGGCGCGCCCACCGTCGAGCGGTTGTGCCAGCGGGATCTTGGGATGCAGGACGCGGGCGCCCAACCGCTCCAGCGGCACCGACTTCAGGAACGGGGATGCGACGGCCAGCGGATGGATCGCGGAGCAGACGTCGTGGACGAACCCGGGAAGAGTCAGCTCGGCCGAGCGACATCCGCCGCCGGGTCGGTCGGCGGCTTCGTAGACAACGACCGAACGTCCTGCGCGAGCTATCTCGATGGCGGCGGCGAGTCCGTTCGGGCCGCCACCGACAACGACGGCGTCGAACCCTTCGGCCGACGCCGTCATCGGTCCTCCTCTATACGCTCTCGGTCTTCTTGAACGGCTTGGCCGCGGCCCGGAACGGGGCGCCTGCCATGTAAAGACCGGACCGCATGGCGGAGTTCTTCCACACGTTCCTGGCGCGCTTCCACTGCCGCTTCTTGTCGACGCACACCATCTGCATCTCGACCTCGCACTCCATCCCGAAGTGACCTGCGACGTTGGAGAGCGTCTCTGCCCAGAACTTGTCCTCCTTGCGGTGGCCTCCGAAGGCAAGGCCGACCTCGTAGATCGGGTCGCTCGCCCGGATCAGCACCTGGACCTGGGCGACGGTTTCTCCCTTTGGGTCCTGAAAGCTGCTGAACGTGATCCATCCGGCGAACATATGACCCTCCGGAGTCATCAGCGTGAATGACTCGTCGTCCGCGTAGAGGACGAGCACGCCGGTGGAGAGCTGGAGCTTGCCGGGCATCGCAAGGTTCAGAACGGCCACTTCCCCAGGTGCGATCCCCGTGAGCGGTCCATAGAAGAAGTTCTTGGGCGGCCAGAACGTCGGGAAGTTCTGTTTCCACGTCGTGACGAGCTCCTGCGGCGATACGCGCGTGCCCAGGGAGACCTTGTAGGTCTTCTGCCACATCTTCCCGAAGCCCTGGATGGGGCTGGTAGCGCGGCGACCCTCGACGTTCAGGTTGACGGCCTCCGGTGGGAGTTCGCCGACGGTCAGCTTGGAAATGGGGCCCGCCCAGTTCGCGGCATCCCGAGAAACGGGAGCCGTCTGTGTCGTGCCTCTGTCGTTGCTCTCGGGGGCGGCGGTCATCTCTCTTCCCTTTCGCTCAGGCCGCGCCGGCGGCTGTCAGTGCATCCGATTCGGTGTCGTGGATCCCGATCGCGTCGTCGAGACGCGTCAACTCGAAGATCTGGCGGTAGTGCTCGTTCAGGCCACAGGCGAGCAGCTTCTGCTTGTGGCGATTGGCCCGTACAAGCAGGGTGACGAGCATGCCGATGCCGCCACTGTTCATGTACTCCAGCCCGCTGAAGTTCAACAGGATGTTCCTGGCCTTCTCACCGCCGGCCTCCTGGTACGCCTCCATCAGCACCCCCTCGGATGCCGCGGTGACGTCGCCCTTCACATCGATCACGCTGACGCTGTCGCCGATCTTCCTCGTGGTCATCGTTACCGTCATCTCCGCCATGTCGTCGACTCCTTTCGTCTTCGGTCGGTCAGGAAGCGTTCGCTCGAGCCGCCGACTCGTCCGGGAACATCGGCATGAAGTCGGCGAGCCGGGTGATCTGGAAGATGTGCTGGTAGTGCTCGGTCAGACCGCACGCGCTGACCGCCCGGTTCTCCGCCCGGGCGCGCGCCAGGATCCCGACGATCACCGCGATCCCGGTGCTGTTGATGAACTCGGTCCCCGCGAAGTTGAGGATCACGTTCGTTGCTCCGGCCCGACCGGCCTCGTCGTAAGCGCCGGCTAGAACCGGTTCGGCCAGGCGATTTATGTCGCCGCTTAGATCCACGATCGCGGTGGTGCCTTCGATACGGACGTTCGCCTCAGCCAGCGTCGCTGCCATCTGCCTCTCCTTTCAGGTAGAGGACGAGCTCGACGGTGTGATGCAGCTCATCGCTCGAGACCTGCATCTCGTCGACCATGTTCTGGATCAGGAAGAGACCCCAGCCGCGCGGCTTCTGGAGGCCGGCCAGCTTCGCCTCGATATCCGGGGTTTCGGCGTCGGGGATCTCCTGGCCCCCGCCAAAGTCGCGGATCAGCACCCGCAGATCGTCCTCGGAGAGCAACACCTGGACTCCGACACTCAACCCGGCGTCGCCCTGGTTGCCGTGCTCGATCGCGTTCATCGCGGCCTCGGATACCGCCGTCTTGAGCTTCTCCAGGCGCGGCTCGGGGAGCCCCAGGGCTTTGACCGCCTCCTCGACGCGATCCATCACCTCGCGCTCGTTGCCTGGATCGCTGGGGAGCTGGAACTCGGCAAGCACGTGATGCCCGTTCGAGTCGGGCATCACCATCTCGTTCGAGCCGGAGCCCTCGGAGAGGTGCGAGTGGGCCGAGCGCTGGACGGTCACCAGCGTGATGTCGTCCTCCTGCTCCTCGACGCCGGTGGTGAACCGGTCCAGCTCGGACAGCAGAGTGTCGATGACCTCTTGGCCGCCGCCCGCGGCACGCATCAGCTCGTGCATCCGCGGGAATCCGAACATCTCGCCCTCGGCGCTGTGCGCCTCGGCCAGACCGTCGCTGTGAAGCAGCATCGTCTCGCCCGAGCCCAGCGTGGCCTCGGTCTCCTCGTACTTGCTGCCGGGCATGAGGCCGAGAGGCATCCCGGTCGCCCGGAGCTCCACGACCTCGTCGCCGCCGCGCACGTAGGGAAGGTTATGGCCGGCATTGGCGAAGACGATCTTCCCGGTGCGGGGATCGAGCAGCGCGTACAGACACGTCACGAACATGTGGGCGGGGATATCCGGAAAGAGCAGATCGTTGGCGCGCTCCATCACCTTGCTCGGCGACACGAGACGCTCGGCCTCCGCGCGGATGATGCTCCGCGTCGACGCCATCACCAACGCCGCCGGCACGCCCTTGTCGGTCACGTCACCGGCGACGATCGCGATGCGGCCGTCGCTCAGCTCGATGAAGTCGTAGAAGTCTCCTCCCACCGCGCGTGCCGGTCGATAGAAGGCCGATACCTGCCACCCGGCCATCTCGGGTAGCTCCTTGGGCAGGAACTGCTGCTGGATCAAGGTCGCGACCCGCATCTCCTGCTCGAGTCGCTCACGCGTCCTGACCTGGGCCTCTTGCTCCTGGACGAGCTGTCCGACGCGGACGGCAGGAGCCGCTTGGGCGGCAAGGTTGTCCAACAGCTTGCGATCGTCACCGGAGTAGTCGCGCTCCGAGAGCCGGGGACCGAGGTTCAGCAGCCCGATCAGCTCGCCCTGGGTAACCAGCGGGACCACGAGCTTGACCCCGGCGTCCTTCAGCGCCTGCACCGCGGGAGAGTCGAGCTCGAGCGAGTCGACGTCCACCGCCCCCGATGCGCTCTGGAAGTAGGCGATGATCGGGTCGTTGGGCGCGATATCGACCGGGGGCGACTGGGCGACCTCGGTGACCGCGACGGCCTCGCGGCCCCCCGTCGCCTTGCGGCCCTTGGGCCTGACCCTCTGCAGTGCTCGTTCGAACCTCGTCATCGTGACTCCTTTCTATGGGGTCAACGTCTGGAAATCGTTACGGGAGGGATAGATACGCAGAATTTCGTACCGCTTCACGAGGGCGCTCCCCTCTCGGTCGGCCGCAGCCAGAGGGAGGCATGAGCGGGCTGCATAGTCGAGCCCACAACGCCGACCAGCTCGCGGCCCAGCGCCTCCAGGTCCACACGGTCTCGTAACTGGGCCGAGAAGGCGCCCAGCGTCGCGGCGGCGTCGTAGCGGCGCCGGTAAAAACGGCGGTCGATGAAGGTCTGGACGCGGGTGCGGATGGGGCTGAAGAGAGCGGCCACCGCGAGCGTCGATCCTGCCACCGCGAGGTCCGAGTCCTCGGTCACGGGAGCTATCAGTCCCTGCAGCGACACCACCAGGCCGAGATAGGCGAGGGCTAGGATCGCGGTCAGCGCGCCGTACACCAGAGCCTTGTTGATCACGACGTCGATGTCGAAGATGCGGTGCCGCAGGATCGCCGCTCCGATCGACAGGGGAATCAGGCTCAGTGAGGCCGTGATCACGAAGTTGCTGGCCTCGTAGAGGCCCAGCTGCTCGAGGATGAGACCCACCGGCAGAGCGACGACGCCCGCTACCACCAGCGCGAAGAAGAACCACTTCAATTGGTCTCGTTCTCCCGAAGGTGCACCCCGGTAGCGGACGAAGACCGAGGCGAGAGCGGCAAGGCTTCCGACTATCAGAAGCAGGCCGCCGAAGCGGGCGAGCAGGTCCAAGGTCGGTCCGGCGCCTGCGATGCCCAGGGGATTCGTCCACCGAACCCCAGGCTCGGGCGGGCCGGGCATGAACGTCGTCGTAAGTGCGAGGGTTGCCAGCCCGATCACGACGGCCGCGGCCACTGGTCTCCACCGTCTCGACGGCAGCCGGCCGGTCGGAAAGAACAGCACCAGAAGCGGGCCGCCGAAGACGATCCCCGCCAGCCACATCCACATGCTGAGCTGGTAGAGCACCTCGGCGCCTGGTCGCGGATCGACTGGGATGCCCTCCTCCGCGTACAGCAGGAACGACCCCGCAAGCGCGTAGGAGAGCCCGGCAATGCTCGCGAACCAACCGATCGGGATCGACGGCAGCTTGGTGGCCACCAGAGCGCCGACCGTTGAATAGCTCACCACAAAGGTCCCGATGGCGAAGAGGATCGGGAGGGAGCGGGGCCCCAATCCCTCGTCGGCTTCGGCCGTTCCGAGTACCAACACGACGAGCGCGGCGTAGCCGAGGACCGTCACAGTCCACAATGAGGCAGGCAGACGGGCGGCGCGGCTCACCGCGAATCTCCCAGTTCGGCCGGCTTGAGCCAGATGGACGCGTGCGCAGGTTGGACGGTAGAGCCTGCGGCGTTCAGCAGCTCGGACGTCAACGCGTCCAGATCAACCTGGTTGCGGAGGCGCGCCGCGAAATCACTGAGCGCCTCGGCCGCGTCGTAACGGCGGCGGTAGAACCTGCGGTCGATAAATGTCTGGACGCGGGACCTGAGCGGTCTGAACATTGCAGCAACGGCAAGCGTGGACGCAGCGATGGCGGCGTCGGAGTCGGCGGTCAGTGGCGCCAGCAGCTGTTGGAGGAGGACGACGCCGCCGAGATAGACGGCTGCGAGCACGCCCGAGACCGACGAGTACACGAGCGCCCTGTTGATGATGAGGTCGATGTCGTAGAGGCGATACCGCAGGATCGCGAACGCCATCGCAACGGGGACCATGAGAAGCGCGACGCTGGTGAGGATCTCGGAGAACTCCGCGATCTGGGACACGGCGAGCTCTCCGATGACTACGATCGTCATGGATGCGGCCAGGGCCAGCGCGGACAGGACGAACATCTTCATCTGTTGACGCTGCAAGCCCTCAGAGGTCCGGTATCGCTGCACCACCCCGATAGCGGCCAGCAACAGCGCGGCCATGAACGACATCATCCCGGCGTAGAGGATGGTCTCGCCTAGAGGACCTTCGGGAAGCGCGTAGCGATTCGTGAAGCGCGGGGGGATGTTGTTGAGTGGCCCCGGTGCGACGGCGAATGCGAAGCAACCGAAGACGAAACCTCCCGCCATGAACCGGGCGCGCACCTTCCATCGCCGCGACGGAAGATGCCCCGAGGGAAACAAGAGGATCGCGAACGAGATCAGGCCCAAGAACGCGATCCATCCCCACGAGTTGAACCATGCCCACGCGTAGACGACGTCGTTCTTGCTCCCTCGGATCAGCGGATAGACCGCATAGAAATCGGTCAAGGTGATGACCGCAAAAGTCACACCGACACCCCCGAAGAGCCAGCCCACCGCGTTGTCCGGTTTCTTCAGGGCGAGCAGCGCCCCGGTCAACGCAAAGACGACGGCAGCCAGGAGACCCAGGCCCTTGAATCCCCAGGCGCTTTCATTCACGACGTCTCCGGAGCCCAACAGTCCGGGCAGCGCGGCCGCAGACGCGCTAAGCGTCGCCGCCAGGAGCAGCCATGCCCAGAAGGAAGCAGGCGGTCGCGTCATGCAGGTCCTCCGTCTCGCGCTACCTGTCGTGACCGCAGCCAGACTGAGGCGTGCGCGGGCTGCATCGTTTCTGCGACTACTCCGACGAGCTCCATGCGAAGCGATTCGAGATCGACCTCGTCGCGCAGACGTGCCGAGAAGGCGCCCAGCGTCGCTGCCGCGTCGTACTTGCGCCTGTAGAAGCGGTGGTCGATGAAGCTCTGCACGCGTGACCGCAGAGGCCGAAACATCGCGGCGACCGCCAATGTGGAACCCGCGACCGCGACGTCCGAGTCGGCAGTGACGGGGCCAAGGAGTTGTTGGAGGACGACGACACATCCGAGGTAGGCCGTAACCAGCCCTGCGCTCAACAACACGTATACGAGCGTGCGGTTGACTATGGCGTCGATCTCGTAGAGGCGATATCGCAGGATCGCGATGGTGATGGCCGCGGGCACACCGACGACGACGTTGACAAGGACCGCCAGGGTCAGAGCATCCATAAGGGATCTCTGCCCGGCGAGGTCGGCCGCCACGATCAGAGCAAGAAGGAGGAGGCCGAGCGCGATCACGTAACCAAGCCATCGCAGCTGCTGTCTCTCGGTGGGGTCGGCTTTTCGGATGCGAAACAGCGGAGCGAGCGCTACCCCCGCCAGCGACCAGACCGCCACCGGAATCACGTAACCGAGGTGTTCCTCGATCCAGACATCGCCCATCAGGAAGCTACCTACGGCCGCCGTTCCCCACGAACCGAAGAAGATCGCCGAGAGGGGCACCCACCGGCGGGAGGGCAGCCGGCCCGTCGGAAAAACGAGGAACAGCGAACCGAAGAACAGATAACTGACCGGCCACAGGAGCGACCCGAGGCGACTGCCGTCGCCGCACATCACTCCCCCGTCAATCCCCTGCTCTTCGAGCACGCGGCACGTCTGCAACAACGCGCCGGTCAGCGCGGCGAACGCGCCGAAGCAAAGGAACAGCGCTCCGATCCGGTGGGGCCGACGCACCATGATCAGGGCGCCGACGCTGGCGAAGCCGAGGCTGGTCAGAGAGTGTGGGGTAAAGGACTGCCCATCGTCCCAGTCGACGGCCGTGAGGATCAAACCGGCTACGCCGATCGTGATGATGACCCCCCACGCGATCAACACCCACCTCGACCTGGTCATCAAACCTGGCTCCTATCCGGCAGACGTAGCCAGAGAGAGGCATGAGCAGGCTGCATGGTCGAGCCGACGACGGCAACGAGATCTTGCCCGAGGGCGTCGAGGTCGACCTCGTCTCGCAGCCGACCGGTGAACGCGCCTAGTGTCTCGGCGGCGTCGTACTTACGCCGGTAGAAGCGTCGGTCGATGAATGCCTGGATCCGCGCCCGAACCGGACCGAAAAGCGCGGCCACGGCCAGGGTGGATCCTGCCACCGCGATATCGGATCCCTGCACGAGCGAACCGAAGACACGCTGCAGCACGACGACGATCGCCAGATACGAGAGACCCAAGATGGCCGACAAGGTTCCGTATACGAGGGTCTTGTTGATGACCACGTCGACGTCGTACAGACGATGACGCATCGCAGCGGTAGCGATGGATGCCGGCAGCGCCAGGATCGCGACGATGATGATGATCGTTACGACTGTGTCGCTCAGATCGCCGACGATGGCCTCGAGGGACCAGATCAGAAGGAAACACGCCACCGCGATCACTCCGCCCAATGCCAACCATTTCAGCTGTTCCCTCTCCTGCCCGGAGGAGCGTCTGAATCGCACGACCAGAGAAACCGTGCCGAGGCCCACCGAGGTCAGAGCGACCGGGCCCAGGAGCGCTTCGGCCAGAGCGAAGAAACCTCGCAGGGCTTCGATACCAAGCGGATTCGCGAAGCCCATCTCCATCTCCATCGGGCCCGGCCGGAACGCGGCCGACAGCACCCAAACCGAGACGCAAACCCCGAGGCTCCAGGCAACCACGCGCCAACGGCGCGAGGGAAGGGTTCCATCCGGAAGGAAGAGCGGAACGAAGAGGATCAGGCCGATACCCGCGGAGAAGGTCACACTCGCGCCCCATTCCAACCACTCGCCGGAACCGATGGGCAGACCTCCGGCGCCCTCGCGAGCGGACTCTCCGAGCGCGAGTCCCGCGATCAAGAGCAAGGGGGCCGCTAGGAGGATCCAGCCCAGTGGTCGCGTGGGTATCCGGGACACCACCACCGCGCCTGCGACCGGGAACCCGACGAAGGAGCCGGCCCAGATGGCATCGAGCACACGGATCGGTTCCCCGCTCGGTGGGTTTGAGCCCACGTAAATGGCCCCCGCCAGCAGTGCGACGAAGGTGCCGAGGAGGAGCCAAGCGAGATACATCGCTCGACTCCTCATCGCGTCATCTCCGGGCGGATCCACAACGACGCGTGTGCGGGCTGCATCGTTCGACCCACCACGGCAACCAGCTCGGCGCTCAAGGAGTCGAGATCGACCTCGTCCCGGAGTCGGCCGGAGAACTCCCCAAGTGTCTCCGCAGCGTCGTACTTACGCCGGTAGAAGCGCCGGTCGATGAAACTCTGCAAGCGCCCTCTCGCCGGACGGAATAGTCCGGCGACGGCGAGAGTGGAACCGGCGATGGCAAGGTCGGAGTCTTGAGTCACCGGATCGAGAAGGCGTTGCAACAGAACCACGCCACCGAGGTAGGTGGCTCCCAGGACCCCGCTCAGCCCGGCGTAGACGAGGGCACGGTTGAGCACCACATCGATGTCGTAGAGACGATGCTTGAGTATCCCGATGCCCATCGACACGGGCACGAATAGCAGCGCCAGGGCGATAACGAGGAATCCGAGGTATTCCTCGTCGCTGTTGTCGAAGGCTTGCACGACCTGGCTGGCGAGGAACATGAGTGGGAAGAGCCCCACCGCGAAGATGAACCACTTCATCTGCTGACGCTCGACAGAATGGGCCTTCCGATACCTGAGGAAGAGCGATCCGAGCGCCAGCAGACCCGACAGAGGCAGCAGCGTGTCGCCCATCCCGATGCCCACCTCGTAGAGCCACTCCGGGGCGAGCGAACCCAGCGGATTCGAGACCGTCCTGACGGTGTCGATCGGACCTTCCCGCAGCGAATATCCAAGAGCCGCAGCGGCGGCGCTCACGATGGTCAACCGGCTCACCCATCTCCACCGCGGCGAAGGAAGTCGGCCGGTCGGGAACCGCAGGAGAAGATGGATGAACAAGGCGAAGACCGGGATGGTCGACCACAGCGTCAACCACGCGACGAAACGGGCCCCCGGCAGATCGGGGTGACCCCTGTCGAACGCGTAGGACGCGTAAGCGTCGAACAGGATGGCGGCCACGGCGATGCCCAGGGCGGCCCACATCATCAAGGGGCCGACCGAGTTACCCGGTCTCCCCGCAACTATCAATGCGCCGACGATGGCCGTCGTCATCAACCACAGGCCGAGAACGACGACCGGCACCCACTCGAAGTTCTCCAGGGCAAGCAAGCCGGCCGCGACCAGCGTCACGAACACCGCGACGACACCCACAAGAGCCCGTCGGCCGGGCGAGAGAGCGGAGCGTCGCTCCATACCCGGGCCGCTCATACCTCGGCCCCCTGCGCTCTCAGCCACAACGACGCGTGCGCCGGTTGCATGGTCGTCGTCACGACCCCGACCAGCTCCCTCGTGAGCGAATCGAGATCGACCTCGTCGCGGAGACTGGTTGCGAACTCTTCGAGCGTCTCAGCCGCGTCGTACTTGTGCCGGTAGAACCGGCGGTCGATGAAGGACTGCACCCAGCCTCGAACCGGTCGGAAGAGGGCCGCGACACCGAGGGTAGATCCGGCTACTGCGACATCCGAATCGGCGGTGAAGGGTGCCAGCACGCTCTGGAGCAGCACGACGGTGCCGAGATAGGCACCCGCAAGGATGGCGCTGAGCCCCGTATAGACCAGCGTCCGGTTGACGAGGACATCGATGTCGTAGAGCCGGTATCTCAGGATCGCGATCGCGGCCGTCACCGGCAACGCCGTCTGCAGCGCGCCCTCGAGGGCGTCCGGGACGTCGTATCCGAAGCCGTCAAGTCCCCCGAAGAGGATGAAGCCGCCGATCATGACCACGGCCCCGTAAACGAACCACTTCATCTGCTGGCGCTCGTCTCCCCTTGATCGCTTGAAGCGAAGGACCAGGGACGTGGCTGAAGCGATCGCCGAGAGAAAGAGGACGGGAAGGAACAACAGGACGAGCGGCGCGTCGTCCGGATCGCCCAGCGGAGAAATGCCCACCGGATTCGAAAGCTCCATCAAAGGGATGGCCTCACGATCGATGGAATCGACGTTCAACACGGGATCAAGTGCGGTGAGAACCGTCAGGAGCATGGCGAAGAATGCGATCGCCCACGCAACGTAGCCCCACCGTCGCGATAAGGGCTTCCCCGTTGGAAACAGCAGCGCCGCGCCGCTCAGGAACAGGAACAGCCACGGCATCCAATACCACTCGGCGTACCAGGCCGCCGTCACAATCAGGGGGGAGGGATCCGATCCTGAGTGAACGAGCTCGTACACCGAGTAGCTGTGCGCGAGCTGACCCGTCGTCGACAACAACCCCGTGATGGAGAACAACCAACCGATCCGATTCGTGGGGTGAGCGAACAGGATCCAGGCCCCGACGAGCATGAACAGTGCTTGTGGGATAGAGAAGTCTCCCAGGAACGTGCCACCCTTTCCGGAGGCCACGGCGAGCGCGGCGAAACCGGCGGTGGTCGTCGCCAAGATGCCGAGGATGAGGAGGGCCGGGAGTCGATTGCGGCTCATGCGCTCGCTCCCGGCGCCTTCCGCAGCCAGACCGAAACATGGCTCGGCTGCAGCGTTTCACCCAGCACGCCGACGATCTCGCCCTCGAGCGAGGCGAGGTCGACGTCGTCACGCAAGCGCGACGAGAACCGATCGAGCGTCTCGGCGGCGTCGTACTTGCGCCGATAGAAGCGCTGATCGATGAAAGTTTGGATGCGCGACCGGGCCGGCCTGAACAAGGCGGCGACGGCCAGGGTCGAGCCGGCTACCGCCAGGTCGGAATCTTCGGTGACTCCGCCCACCGCCTGTTGCAGGACCATCACCACGCCGAGGTACGTCGCCCCCAAGATCCCGGTCAAAGCGAGATAGACGAGGGTTCGATTGATGACGAGGTCTATGTCGTAAAGGCGGTAGCGCAGGATCGCGATACCGATCGCGACCGGGATCGCAGGCAGCGCGAAGAGGGATCCGTACGACAACAGAGGGACGGCCCCCTCGATGTCCCAGGGAGCCGCCGGGGAGGCGGTGAACATCACGAGGACCATGACGCCCGCACCCAGCAGGAGCCATTTCAACTCCTGCCGCTCGAGCGCGCCCGCTCGGCGGTACCGGAACCAGAGGGAGGCGGCAGACAGGACGAGCGAGAGGCCGAGCAGGGGAAGGCCCACCTCTTCCATCGCACCCCAGACGCCCTTCCCGGTGCGATCGAAGAGCTGCTCGCCGCTCAGGGGAAGCTGCGCGAGCGGCCACGCTTCGAGCGCGCCGGCGATCGCGATCAGCAATGCACCGAGGATCGGCCCCGCTGCGACCGGCCACCATCTGCGCGAGGGCGGGCGTCCGGTTGGGAAGAACAGCAGCACCAGAGGGAACCCCACAGCACCCAGGGACCACACCCAGGGTGACATCCATGCGGCCACATCTCGGAGAGGCCAGCCTTCGGCCAAAGCGACGATCGAGTAGTCGGACGCGATCGTGTTCAGGCTGTTGAAGAAACCCGACAGCAGCATGATCCAGCCCACCAGGTGATTCCGGCGCGCCACGATGATTCCACCTACTACCGCGAACGAGATCGCGAGGACGGCAGACCCCGTCGCATCGGCTCCGTCGAGGGTGCCGTGCACGCGATGCACGAAGTAGAGCCCGGCCACAGAGATGGCAACGGCCAAGAACGACAGCAAGATCGCAAGGAGCGAGATGGATCGCCGGGTCATGAGCCGTTCCTCGGGCGCAGCCACAGCGATGCGTGCACAGGCTGAACCGTGTCCCTGACGACCGAGATGACATGCGCGTTCACCGAGTCGAGATCAACCTGGTCGCGCAGATGGCCGGCAAACATCCGCAGCATCTCCGCCGCATCGTATTTCCGCCGGTAGAAGCGATGATCGATGAAGGCCTGGATGCGAGAGCGGAGCGGACGGAACAGCGCGGCGACCGCAAGCGTGGACCCGGCGATGGCGATGTCCGAGTCGGTCGTCAGACTCCCAAGCGCCTGTTGCAGCACTACGACGATCGCGAGGTAAGTAGCCGCGAGGATCGCTGTGAGCGCTCCGTAGACGAGCGTGCGGTTGATGACGACGTCGATGTCGTAGAGCCGGTACTTCAGGATCCCGATCCCGGCCCCCACGGATGGGAACACCATCCCAGCAAAGAAAAGTGTCTGCGCGATCTGCTCGCCCACCACGTCGTTGATCAGGCTCTCGAACGTGATCGCGACCAGCAGAACCAGCGCGGAGTACGCGAACCACTTGATCTGCTGGCGCTGCTCCGTCGTCGCGCCCCTGAACCTGAACCCCAAGGAGATCACGCAGACAAGGGCCATAAGTGGAAACAACCCGAAACCGATACCTTCGACGGACTCGATGACCGAACCGAAGGTTTCGATGCCGAAGGGGTTCACCGTGCTCGGGAGACTTGCGTCGAAGGGTTCCATCGGACCCGGCAGGAGGGCCATGCTCAAAGTCACGACCCCGATCAGGATGGCAGCGAAGTACGGCACGGGCTTCCACCTGCGCGACGGGAGCCGCCCGTCCGGAAACAGGAGCAATCCGAAGCTTGCCAGGAGCGCGATCCCGGGGAACCACGCCCACGACGACACCCACTCGATCAGCGTCACCGCGGGCAAGCCACCCGCCGTCTCGTAGGAACGCGCTGCATACGCGCCGGTGAAGAACCCGGTCGTAGGGGTGAGACCGACGACGATGAAGATCCAGCCAACAGGGTTGCGCGGGTGGCGCGCCGCCACGATCGTCCCGACGGTGGCAAACGCGAAGAACGGAATTCCGAAGACGTCGTCGGCCGTAACGCCACCTTTCAGGAAGAAGCCGGCGATCCCCATGGTGACCATGAGCGCGTAGACCCCGAGCGCCATGCGACGCAGCGCGCTGTCGCTCATGACCGCACCGCCGTTTCCGGCGATCGGAGCCATACGGACACATGCGAAGGCTGCATGGTCTCCTCGACCACACCGGCCAAGTCGGTGGCGAGGTGCTGGAGATCGACGTCATGCCGGAGGCGCGAGCTGAAACTCTCCAGGGTCAGGCGCGCGTCGTACCTGCGCCGATAGAAGCGGCGATCGATGAACGCCTGTATGCGGGAACGCAGGGGACGGAACATCGCGGCGACCGCCAGAGTCGAGCCAGCAACGGCCAGGTCGGAATCCTGCGTCACTCCGCCGAGCGCCTGTTGCAGCACCACCACGATGCCGAGATACATCGCAGCCAGCGCGCCGGACAACAGCGCGTAGACGAGGGTCCGGTTGACGATGAGATCGATGTCGTACAGCCGGTACCTCAGGATCGCCAGCGTGATCGCGAGTGGAACGAACCAGATCGTGATGGCGAACAGGGACTCGGGAAGAGCGGGTACGAGACCTCCGAAGACAGACACCAGGACACTGAGCGCGCCACCGTAGGCGAGCAGCTTCAGCTGCTGGCGCTCCTCTCCCCTCGACCGTTTGAAACGCACGAGAAGGCCGGCCGGGCCCGCGAGTGCGACGAACCCGAAGAAACCGAAAACGGGAGCGATGGCTTCTTCCACGTAGGGCAGCCCGAGGCCGATCGGGTTGTCGACGGAGTACCCCTCGCCGTAGAAGCGCTCCTGGAAGGTGGCAACGACAACGATTATCGCGAGGCATCCGGCGCCCGCCCACAGCACCCATCTCCACCGTTTGGTCGGAGGTCTGCCGTCGGGGAACAGCAATAGCGCGAAGGGGCTGATGAATCCGAGAGCGGGGTACCACAGCCATTGCTCGAACCAGAGCGCGAGGGTCGTCAGGGGGAGGTCGCGCTTCAAGTGAACGAAGGAGAGGTAGGCGTACTCGCCTCCGGCGATCAATAGCCCGATACAGACTCCTACGGCTATCAGGATCCACCCCAGCGGATTTTCCGGCTGCCGGGCCGCGATGACGCCCCCCAGCACCGGAAAGCTCGCGAAACCTACGAGGAGCGCCAGGTCCTCGAGAAGGGTTCCGTCGTCGAGCGCGCCGCCGGTGACCTGCTGGAGGCCCAGTGCCACGCCCATCAAGGACAGCGCGAGCGCACAGAGCCCCCATCCCAGGGCAGGGATACGTCTTTCCACGCCCGCAACTTCCTTCATCGCCGTCTAGGAATCGTTAC
Source organism: Actinomycetota bacterium (assembly GCA_035249925.1). Taxonomy (GTDB): domain Bacteria; phylum Actinomycetota; class CADDZG01; order CADDZG01; family WHSQ01; genus MB1-2. The sequence continues at coordinate 61,274 of DATFFR010000002.1, read as the reverse complement.
GAAACCTTCCGATGAGCACAACACCGTTGCGCAAAATGCGTAGTTCGCTGTAGTAGTTCACGGATGGAGAAGTTGTGAACCGCCTCGAGATCTCGGTCCTGGGCAGCCCCACGATCGAGGTCGACGGGGTTCCCGTGCAGGTGGACACCCGCAAGGCGATCGCCCTGCTGGTCTATCTAGCGGTTGCCGGGCGGACCCAGAGCCGGGACCGCCTGACCGGCCTGCTGTGGCCCAACTACGACCAGGAACGGGCGCGGGCGGCCCTTCGCCGCACCCTCTCGGCGTTGAGGAAAGCGCTCGGAGACCGGTGGGTGTCGGCCGACCGCCTGGGTATCTCGCTCGACCGGGCCGGCGTCGATCTCGACGTCGCCCACTTGCGCGAAGCCCTCACGGCGGCCGACGCCCACGAGCACGACGGCGCCACGGCCTGTCACGAGTGCATCCGATCCCTGCAGGCGGCGGCCGAGCTCGGCTCGGGCGGGTTCATGCAGGGCTTCTCGCTGCGGGATGCCGAGCCGTTCGAGGAGTGGCAGTCCCTCGAAGCCGAGACGGTGCAGCGCGAGGTGGCCGCCGTCCTGGATCGGCTGACCCGGGCCCTGAGCGCGGCCGGGGAGCTGGAGGCCGCCTGCGCCGCGGCTCAGAAGAAGCTGGCGCTCGATCAGCTGGACGAGCCCGCCCACCGTCAGTTGATGCAGCTCTACGCCTGGCGGGGGATGCGGTCGGCGGCCCTCCAGCAGTACAGGGAATGCGTCGCGATCCTCGACCGAGAGCTGGGCGTGTCTCCCCTCCCGGAGACCACGGAGCTGTACTCGGCCATCAGCGAGGGCGCCGTGGAGGCGCGTGAGACCTCGAAGCTGATCGAGCCGTCGGCCCCGGCTCGGACGGTGACCGTCGGCGGCGGTTACTCCCTCCAAGGCCGTTCTGCCGAATGGGAACGCATGGCTGCGGCGTACGCGAGCGTCGGGGCCGGCGGGGTCCTGATCGCGATCGAGGGCGAGGCGGGCATCGGGAAGACCAGACTGGGCCGCGACTTCGTCGACGCGCTCGGCGTCGCCGGGGCGAAAACGGTCACGGCGCGCTCGCATGAAGGTGAGGCCGGGTTGCCGTACGCACTCGTGGCCGACATCCTGCAGCCGCTCACCGACGAGGTCTCCGGCTTGAAGCTCGGGGAGGAGACCCTGGTGGAGATCGCACGTCTCATACCTCGCCTGCAGGTGGCCGGGCGCGTGCCGCCGCCGATAGATGACCCCGGGGCCCTCGGACGCTTCTTCGAGGCGGTCCGCGTCGCTCTGATGGGAGCGCTCCATGGGGGCAAGGTCGGTGTCCTGCTCCTGGACGAGCTGCACTGGTGCGACACGGCGTCGCTCGACGTCGTTGCGTACCTGCTGCGCCGGCTGGACGAGACCCCCCTGTGCGTCGTGGCGGCATTCAGGACGGAAGAGATCGACCAGGATCACCCACTCCGGCTGATGATCGAAGAGGCCTCCCGCTCGGCCGCGGTGGTCTCGCTCCGTCTTGGGCGGCTCGGCCTCGACGACGTAAGTGCCCTGGTGGCCGAGGCCGGGCTCCCCGCAAGCGACCGCCCCGACGTCACCGCCCGCTTGATGGAGGAAACCGAGGGCATCCCGTTCTTCGTCGTGGAGTACCTCGCCGCGCTCGTCACCGGTGCGGGAGGTTGGGAGATGCCGGCGTCGATCAAGGATCTCTTGAGGTCGCGCTCGCGCTTGGTGGGGCAGACCGCTCGTCAGGTCCTGGGCGCGGCCGCGGTTATCGATCGGTCTTTCGACTACGACACCGTGTGGCGATCCAGTGGGCGGACAGAGCTCGAAACGGTTGACGCCCTCGAGGAGCTTGTTGCGTACGGCTTGGTGCTGCCGTCCGGGACCGGCGCAGAGGCGACGTACGAGTTCTCGCACGAGAAGCTTCGGACGTTCGTCTACGAGTCGATGAGCCCCGCCCGTCGGCGCGTGCTGCACCGGCGGGTGGCCGAGGCCTTCGTTGGAAACGCCCGCCGACAGGACCACCTCCGCTCCCTCTCGTCGCTCGTGGCTCGCCACTACGAGCTCGGTGGGTTGGAGGCCGAAGCCGCCCGCTATCACGAACTGGCGGCGGGCTATGCACGCGACGTCTTTGCCAACCGGGAGGCTCTGGACCACTTCCTGCGCGCCCTGGCGCTGGGCCACCCCGACCCGGCCGTTCTGCACGAGGGGGCCGGGGACATGTACGTCTTGCTCGGCGAGTACAAGAGGGCGATCGGAAGCTACGAGACCGCCGCCGCCCTTGCACCGCACGACGCGATCGCGCGCATCGAGCATCGGCTCGGAGAGGTCCACCTGCGACGAGGTGACTGGGACCTCTCACAATCCCACCTCATTGCCGCGCTCGAAACCCTGGATAACGGAGCCGACGTCGAGCGCGCCCGGATCCTCGCGACTATGAGCTTCAACGCGCTGCGTAAGGGAGAGTGGGACGGCGCCGAGGAGCTGGCACAACGAGCTCGCGACTCGGCTGTCACCGCGGACGACGACCGCGCCTTAGCCCGGGCACAGAACCAACTGGGGATCCTGGAGAACGCGCGCGGGAATCACGATAGGGCGATCGAGCATCTCCGCTCGAGCCTCGAGCTGGCGACGCAGCTCGAGGATGCAGCGGGCCGCGTGGCCGCGCTCAACAACCTCGCGCACGCGGCGCGGTCGCTCGACGAGCTCGACGAGGCCCTCGCCCTGACGGAGGAGGCGCTCGAGATCTGCACGGAGCAGGGGGACAGCCATCGCGCCGCGGCGTTGCACAACAACATCGCCGACCTCCTGCACTCCAGCGGCGACACCGAGGGGGCGATGGAGCACCTGAAGAGATCCACGGCGGTGCTGGCGAAGATCGGGGAGGAACCGAGCGGCCTGCTCCCCGAGGTGTGGAAGCTGGTCGAGTGGTGATGCGGCGGTTCTGGCCTCACCGAGGGGGCCTATAAACCCCCCGAGTTAGCTGTGGTTCCCAGGGACGGTTAGACCAGGGAGGTCGGGCCTAGGAGGGCCTTCAACTCGGCGTGCAGGCCGTTCGAGGTGTCGACCGAGAACTCGCTGCCCAGACGCAACACCGTCGTCTTCTTGCTCTTCGCCAGGTGTAGGAAGACCTGCGTGGTGCCCGGGTGGTTCGCCAGGACGTCCTTCAACGAGTCGACCACCTTCTGGGTGCACGCTTCGAGCGACATATTGATCACCAGCGGACGGTCCTCCCCCAGGTCCGGCTCGTGGAACTCGAGCGCCATCATCTTCATCGAGTCGTCGCGCGCGTCCTGATCGACGCGCCCCTTCACTAGGAGGATCGCGTCGGGCCTAAGCAGGGGCCCGAATTGCTCGTGGACGCGAGGGAACACGACGACCTCGACGCTGGCGCCGGCAACGTCCTCGACCTGCAACAGGACCATGATCTCGCCGCGCCGCGTCACCTTCTTGGACAGCCCCGCCACGATCCCTCCGATCGTCACGATGTCGCCGGGGCGGCGGTCCCCCAGCGAGGTGATCGGCGTGTCGGTCATCCGGGCGAGGAGACCCTCGACGCCCAACAAGGGGTGATCCGACACGTACCGGCCGAGTACCTCTTTCTCCTGAGCGAGGAGCAATTCCTTGGGGTGCTCGTCCAGCGGGATGGCTTGATCGTGCGGCACGGCATCGTCGTCGGTCGAATCGAACAAACCGAACTGACCGTGCTCGCGCATCTTGCGCTGTTCCATGAGCTCGGCCGAGATGTCCTCGAAACGGTCGAGCAGTCCCTTCCTGGTGTGCCCCAGTGACTCGTAGGCCCCCGCCTTGATCAGTGACTCGACCGTCTTGCGGTTGAGACAGGCGTAGTCAACGCGGCGGCAGAAGTCGTGGAACGACGTGAAGGGGCCGCCTTTCTGGCGTGCCTCGACGATCCGCTCGACGACCCCCTCGCCGACGCCGCGCACTGCGGAGAGACCGAAGCGAACCGAATCCCCCGTCGGCGTGAAGTCCATGTCCGACGAGTTCACGTCGGGGATCAGGATCGGGATCGCCATCTTGCGCGCCATGCTGAGGTACTTGGGCTTGTCGTCCTTACGATCCTTGACCGAGGTCAGCAGCGCCGCCATGTACTCAACCGGGTAGTGCGCCTTCAACCAACCGGTCTGATACGCGATGTACGCGTAGCAAGCGGCGTGGGCGCGGTTGAACGAATAGTCGGCGAACCGCTCGATCAGTCCCCACAGATGATCGGCGTCCGCCTTGGTAACACCCCCGGCGACGCAGCCCTGGATGAAGCGCGGCTTCTCGGCCGCCATGATGTCCCGCTTCTTCTTCCCGATCGCCTTTCGAACGAGATCGGCTTGGCCGGGCGTGTAACCGGCGAGCCTTTGCAGGGTGAGGACGATCTGCTCCTGGTAGACGAGCACCCCATAGGTCTCCTTCGTGATGTCCTCGAGCTCGGGATGCAAGTAGGTGATCTTCTCCGGGTTGTGCATGCGCTCGATGTACGACGGGATCTGATCCATGGGACCCGGCCGGTACAGGGCGACCATCGCCATGATGTGCTCGAACTTCGTCGGCTTCAGCTGCGCCAGGTAGCGACGCATCCCGTCGGATTCGAGCTGGAAGACGCCGTCGGTGTCACCGCGCTGCAGCATCTCGTACACCTTCGGATCGGCGAAGTCCAGATTGTCGACGTCGACCTCGGTCTCGCGGTTCGCCCGGATGTAGTCGCGGGCCAATTCGATGACGGTCAGGTTCCGCAGACCGAGAAAGTCCATCTTTAGAAGGCCGAGCTCCTCCACCCCGTTCATGTCGAACTGGGTGACGACCTCTTCGTGGTCGCCGCGCTTGAGAGGCACGTGTTCTACGAGTGGGTCCCGGCCGATCACGACGCCGGCCGCGTGGATGCCGGCCGACCGTTTCAGGTTCTCGACCTTCAGGGCCGTGTCGATGATCTCTTTGGCCGCTCCCCCCGCGTCGTAGGCCTCCTTCAGCTCGGGAGAGGTGTCGAGTGCGCTGGCCAGCCCCGAGTCGCGGCCCATGATCAGCGGCGGATACATGCGTGTGAGTCGATCGCCCTCCTGATAGGGGAAACCGAGGACGCGCGCCGCGTCCTTGATCGCCTGCTTCCCCTTGATGGTGCCGTACGTCACGATCTGGGCGACGTGATCCTTGCCGTATTTGTCGCAGACGTAGCGGATCACATCGCCCCGCTTGCGGTCGTCGAAGTCGATGTCGATGTCGGGCATCTGGATCCGTTCGGGGTTCAGGAACCGCTCGAACATCAGGTCGTAGCGCAGCGGGTCCAGCTCCGTTACACCCAGGGCATAAGAGACGATCGACCCGGCCGCGCTTCCGCGGCCCGGGCCGACCCTGATGCCTTGATCCTTCGACCAGTTGACGAAGTCCTGGACGACGAGAAAGTAGCCGGCGAAACCCATCTGCTCGATGACCTTCAGCTCGAAATCAGCTCTCTGGCGCGCGTCGTCGAGGCTGTGAGCTCCTTGAGGGGTCGCTTCATTCCCATAGCCGCGTCGCTGAAGGCCCTCGTAAACGAGCTCGCGGAGATAGCCCTCGAGCGTCTTGCCCTGCGGCACCTCGTAGCGCGGCAGGAGCAGCTGCCCCATCGAGATCTCGACGTTGCACCGCTCGGCGACCGCCAGCGTGTTCTCGCACGCGCCCGGCCACCGCGCGAAGGTCCGCTCCATCTCCTCGGGCGTCTTCAGATAGAACTCGTCGGAGTCGAACTTGAACCGCTGAGGATCGGACATCACCGAGCCCGTGTTGATGCACAGCAACACGTCGTGACCGACCGAGTCGTCCTTGTGGGTGTAGTGCGAGTCGTTGGTAGCGACCCACGGGATGCCCATCTCGGTGCCGATCTTCACCAGCTCGTCGTTCAACGGCGCCTGCACGGCGATGCCGTGATCCTGCAGCTCGAGGTAGAAGCGGTCGCCGAAGACCTCGCGGTACTGCGCCACCTTCCGACGTGCGAGCCCCAGGTCCCCCGAAACGATCGCTTTGGGGATCTCCGCCGACAGACACCCGGATAGACAGATCAGACCGTCGGAGTATTCGGCGAGCAGCTCGTGATCGGTGCGCGGCCAGTAGTGGAAGCCCTCGAGCCATGCCCTGGACGAGATCTTCATCAGGTTCTTGTAGCCGGCGTCGTTCTGCGCGAGCAGGGTCAGATGGAACGTGTTGCTGCCGTTCTCCTTCTGCGGGGGCTTCTCGCGCCGGTCGCCACCGAAGAGGTATCCCTCCATGCCGAGGATCGGCTTGACCTTGTAGTTGCCGTCGACCCTGCTCTTCTGCGCGGTCCGATAGAAGTCCAGGACGCCGTACATCACTCCGTGGTCGGTGATGGCGCAGGCCGGCATCCCCGCCTGCTCGGCCGCTTCGAACATCTCGCCGATCCGGCTCGCCCCGTCGAGCATCGAGTACTCGCTGTGGGCGTGGAGATGGACGAAACTCACGGGCTCGTACTGCTCCTTCCGAGGGTCTGAGAATGACAACGATGTAGTTCGAGTTTACTCAGCAGCCGGGGAAGGAGCCGGAACCTAGCTTCGATCAATCCGGTTGTTTGCCGTAAGCCCCCCAAAGCTGTTGGTACGCCGTGGAGAACTCTCAGGCTTCGAGCGGATCGTGGATCCCGGCCGCCTCGAGGACCGCCTTCAGGTCCTCCGGGAGAGGGTCGGTCACTGCGACCTCGGCACCTGTGACCGGGTGCACGAAGGCCAGCCGCCAGGCATGGAGGAACGGCCGATCCAGGCCCAGGGCACGGGTCGCCTGGGAGTGGCCGCCGTAGACGCGGTCGCCGAGGACCGGATGGCCCAGGTGAGACAGGTGCACCCGGATCTGATGGGTGCGCCCGGTCCCCAAGGTCACATCGAGCAACGCGCGCCCCTCCGAGTCGGCCAGCACCTCGTAGTGCGTGACGGAGGGCTTGCCTCCGGCCACGACGGCCATCTGCCGTCGCTTGGTCGGGTGACGGCCCACCGGGGCCTCGATCGTCCCCGAGGCCGACCCCGGGACCCCCCGAACGAGGGCGAGGTATCGGCGCTCGACCTCGCGCCTCCTGATCGCCTCGACCAAGGCCTCCTGGGTGTCGTCGTCCCGGGCGACCAGCAGGAGCCCGGAGGTGTCCTTGTCGAGGCGGTGGACGATCCCGGGACGCACCGAGTTGCGATTGGACAGCGAGCCGCCGAGTCCCAGCAACGCGTTGACGAGGGTGCCACTTTCGTGGCCCCGGGCAGGATGAGTGACCAGACCCGGGGGCTTCGAGATCACGAGCAGGTGCTCGTCGGAGAATCGCACGGTCAGCGGGATGTCCTCGGGCTCCGGCGCCGCCACCGCCACCTCCGGGAGCTCGCCTCCGACATCGTCGCCGGGCTCGAGCCGGTAGCTCGGGCGCACGGCTCCGCCGTTGACCGTGACGAGACCCTGCTTCAGCGCGCGTTGCGCGGCGGTCCTGGTTATCTCTGCCCGGGCCGCCAGGGCGACATCGACCCGCTCCCCCACCTCCGCATCCGCGGGGGTGAACGAGATCACGATCCGGTCCCCCGCGTGGGGTCCTTCCATCCGACGAGGAGAAGGACGAAGGCTCCGATGACGATCGCCATGTCGGCCACGTTGAACACCGGCCACACGTGCAGGTCGATGAAATCGACAACGCCCCCACCCGAATCGCGGAACAGACGGTCGAACGCGTTACCCAGGCCTCCACCCAGCACCATGCCGAGGGGCACCGCCCAGCGCGGGTCGCGGAGCTTGCGAACGCCGATCAGGATGCCGGCGACGATGCCGAGAGTTGCGATCGTGAAGAGGCCGGGCAATCCCTGCAACAGACCGAACGCGCCACCCGAGTTATAGGTGAGATCCAGGCTGAAGACGCCGTCGATCACGTGGATCGGGTCGTTCGCCAGCCGCTCGACCGCCCACTGCTTGGTGGCCTGATCGAGCGCCACGACGATCGCAGCCGCCGCGAGGACGCGGATATAGAGGCGACCAGCAGAGATCGTCGGTTCGGCCGATGGTTCGGCTATCGGACGCGCTCTTCGCGGCGCTTGCAATCGAGACACAGCAGCGCGTGGGGCAGCGCCTTGATACGAGCTGCGTCGATCGGGTTCCCGCATCGCTCGCAGGTGCCGTAGTTCCCCTCGTCGATGCGGGCGATGGCGCGAGTCATCTGCTCGATGAGGTCCCGGATGTTGTTCCTGATCGACAGGTCGCGCTCGCGATCGAAGGTGGCCGTGCCGGCGTCGGCGAAGTCGTCGTCGAGACCCACCTCGCCGGTCATGTCCGACTGCGTCCCGTCGGAATCGGACTCGAGCTCGCTCATCTGGCGCTGCAGCTCGGACCGCTCGTCCTCGAGCTGCTGACGGATCTTCTTCAGCTGCTCCTTGTCGAAGTTGGCGGGGCGAGCCGGGCGTGAAGGTACGTCCCGAACCAGCTTGCGGATGGGGATCTTCGGCTTGCTGGGAGGCGCTTTCGCAGCCGCCGCCTTTGCTGCGCCCTTCGCGACGGGGGCCTTGGCCGTCGTCTTCTTGGCCGCGCTCTTGGACGTCGTCTTCTTGGCGGGGGCCTTGGCGGTGGTCTTCTTGGTCGCCTTCTTCGCAGGAGCCTTCCTCGCAGGAGCCCTCTTTGCAGGAGCCTTCTTCTTTGCGGTGGGCTTCTTCTTGGACGTGGCCTTCTTGGCCGCGCTCTTCCGCGCAACGGGCTTCTTGGCGCTCGTCTTCTTACGCGCGGCCGGCTTCCGGGCGGCGGTCTTCTTAGCGGGGGTCTTGCGCGTGGTCTTCTTGGCCGCGGTCTTCTTGCCCGCGGTTTTCTTCGCGGAGGATCGGGAGGCGGAGGCCTTGGCCGCGCCTTTCTTGGTGGTTGAAGGCTTCCTGGCCGGTGTCATGGCCGCGGGACGATAGCACACGGATTAGTTCACAAGGACCCAATCGGGGCCCCCGGCACCGGGCCCCCAGTTGCGTTACTTCCGAGCCGGAGCACTAGTCTTCAACCCATGCCCCAGCCCCCGTACCGAGCGGTCGATCCGCGGGTCTCTTTCCCCCGATTGGAGACGGAGATCATGGAGTCGTGGCGGGAGCGCAACGTCTTCCTCCGCTCGCTCGAGCAGAGGAAGGGCGCCCCGGAGTGGGTCTTCTACGAGGGCCCTCCGACCGCCAATGGCAAGCCGGGGATCCACCACGTCGAGGCCCGGATCTTCAAGGACATCTTCTGCCGCTTCCAGACGATGCGCGGTCACTACGTCCACCGCAAGGGGGGGTGGGACTGCCACGGGCTCCCGGTCGAGATCCAGGTGGAGAAAGAGCTCGGCATCACCCAGAAGCGCCAGATCGAAGAAGAGGTCGGCATCGAGGAGTTCACCCGTCTCTGTCGCGAGTCGGTGAAGCGCTACGTGGAGGACTGGGAGCGGCTGACCGAGCGGATCGGGTTCTGGGTCGATCTTCCCGAGGCGTACTGGACGATGACTCCGGACTACGTCGAGACGGTGTGGTGGATCCTGAAGCAGATCTGGGACAAGGGTCTGCTCGAGGAGGACTTCAAGGTCGTCCCCTACTGCCCGCGGTGTGAGACGTCGCTCTCGTCACACGAGCAACACCAGACCGGCGCGTACCAGATGGTCTCGGACCCATCCGTCTACGTCAGGTATCCGCTCGTCGACGACCCGGCGAGCTCGTTCCTGGTCTGGACCACGACGCCGTGGACGCTGCTGGCGAACATGGCGGTCGCGGTCGGCGAGGAGATCTCCTACGCCAAGGTCGCCGACCCGGGGCAGCCCGAACGTTTCCTCATCCTGGCCGAGGACCGGGTCGAACCGCTGCTGGGTGAGGGTGTCCGCATAGAGGAGCGCGTTCCGGGGGGCGAGCTGCTGGGGCGGTCCTATTCGCCGCCGTTCGGATTCGTCGAGGCCGGAGGCCACGCCCACACCGCCCGGCCCGGCGATTTCGTCACGACGACCGACGGATCCGGGATCGTGCACCTTGCCCCTTACGGCGAGGACGACATGGTGGTCGCGAAGCGCGACGGACTCCCCATCACGCAGATGATCGACCCGTCCGGGCGCGTGGTCGAGAACGGCGGGGCGTTCGGCGGCCTGCCGATCCACGACGCGAATCCGCTGATCATCGAAGACCTCGAGGCCCGGGGCCTGCTGTTCCGGGCCGAGGAGTACGAGCACTCCTACCCGCACTGCTGGCGGTGCCAGACGCCGCTCCTCTATTACCCGCGCCTGGACTGGTACATCAGGACGTCCCAGATACGCAGCGAGCTGCAGGCCTCGAACGAGGACACGAACTGGCAGCCGCCCACGATCAAATACGGGCGTTTCGGCGACTGGTTGGCCAACAACGTGGACTGGTCGTTGTCGCGCGACCGTTATTGGGGAACGCCGCTCCCGATCTGGCGCTGCGAGGAACGGCACGCGACCTGCGTCGGTTCGTTCGCCGAACTGAGCGAACGAGCGGGACGCGAGCTCGGCGGAGACTTCGACCCCCACCGCCCCTACGTCGACGAGATCACGTTCCCCTGTCCGGAGTGTGGCCGCGAGGCGCGTCGCGTTCCCAGCGTGATCGACACCTGGTTCGACTCGGGCTCGATGCCCTTCGGTCAGTGGCACTACCCGTTCGAGAACGAAGACGTGTTCGAAGCTCGCTTCCCCGCAGATTTCATCTCCGAAGCGATCGACCAGACGCGCGGATGGTTCTACTCACTGCTGGCCGTCGCCACCCTCGTCCGAGGGCAGAACTCGTTCCGCAACTGTGTCTGTCTTGGTCACATCGTCGACGCGGACGGTCGCAAGATGTCCAAGTCGATCGGCAACGTGATCGACCCGTGGACGGTGCTGGACGCCCAGGGCGCCGACGCGCTCCGCTGGCACATGCTGACCGCCGGAACGCCCTGGTCGGCGCGACGGGTATCGGTCGAGATCATCGAGGAGTCCCTGAGGAAGCACCTGCTCACGCTGTGGAACACCTACTCCTTCTGGGTGACCTACGCGTCGTTGGAGGCCTTCGACCCCGGCGCACACGACATCTCGCTCGAGCGACGACCCGAGATGGACCGCTGGATCCTGGCCGAGCTCGCCGACACGATCGACGTGGTCACCGAGTCGCTCGCGTCGTTCGACGCGACCACCGGCGGCCGGAGGCTGGATCGCTTCGTCGACGATCTCTCCAACTGGTACGTGCGCAGATCTCGCCGCCGCTTCTGGCGGTCCGGCGAAGACGCCGACACGCAGGCCGCGTTTCTCACCCTGTGGGACTGTCTGGTGACGGTTGCGCAACTCGCCGCGCCATACACGCCGTTCATCGCCGAGGAGATCTTCACGAACCTGATGTCGCCGGTCTCGGGCGCGCCGGACTCGGTCCACCTGTCGGACTGGCCCGAGCCGCGCCCCGGTCATGCGAACGACGAGCTTCGTCATCGAATGTCCCTCGTCCGGCGGCTCGTGACCCTGGGCCGAAGCGCACGCACCGAGGCCAAGATCAGGGTCCGGCAGCCGCTGGCGCGTGCACTGATCGTCGTCCCGGCCAGCGAAGCCGAGTTCGTCGGCCGCCTCCAGGATCTCGTCGCAGACGAGTTGAACGTCAAGACCATCGAGCACGCCGGCGGTGTCGGGGAGCTCGTCACCTACACGATCAAGCCGAACTTCAAGACTCTGGGCCCCCGTTTCGGATCGCGCGTCCGCTCGGTTGCCCAGGCCGTCGCCGCAAGCGACGCGGCGGCGGTCGTGCACGCGATCGAGTCCGACGGGGTCGTCCACGTCGACGTGGACGGTGAGCAGGTCTCGCTGACGCGCGACGACCTGGACGTGCGGGTCGAGGGCCGCGAGGGTTTCGCGCTCGTGCAGGACGGTCCCTATGGGGTCGCGCTCGACATCGAGATCACGCCCGAGCTGCACGCCGAGGGCACGGCGCGGGAGGTGATCCGTGCGGTCCAGGAACTGCGCAAGGAAAGCGGGCTCGCCGTTGAGGACCGCATCGAGCTGTGGATCGATCCGTCGGACACTTCGGTCGCCTCCGCCCTCGAGGCTTTCGACGGACTGATCGCAGCCGAGGTCTTGGCAACGGAGGTCCAACGAGGCGAGCCGCCGGGCGACGCCACCCGCGGAGAGGTCAAGCTCGACGGAGCCTCGGCCGCCGTCGCGCTGCGCCGCAGGGCCTGACCGAGCCGCACCGCCGTGCCCTCCACGCATCCGCCCGCGCCGGCCGCGCTCACGGACCCCGCCCCCGGTCGCTGGCGAGCCACCGCGCTTCTGGCTCTCTGTCTCGTTCTCACCATGGCGACCTGGTTCTCGGCCTCCGCCGTTATCCCGCAGCTGCGCGCCGAGTGGTCGTTGTCGAACGCCGCCGGCGCGTTCCTCACGATCGCGGTTCAGCTTGGGTTCGTCGCCGGTGCGGTGACCTCGGCGGCGCTCAGCCTGCCGGATGTGCACACACCTAGGTCGGTCCTGATCGCCGGAGCCGTCGGGGCTGCGGTGGCCAACGCTCTGATCCTCGCCGCGAACGGGATCGGGCTGGCTCTGCCGTTGCGGTTCGTGACCGGTTTCTTCCTGGCCTGGGTCTATCCCCCCGCGCTCAAGCTCATCGCGACGTGGTTCCGCACCGGACGCGGCGTGGCGCTCGGGCTGATGGTGGGAGCCTTGACGGTGGGGTCCGCGCTGCCCCATCTGATCAACGGGCTCGGCGGACTCGACTGGCCCACGGTGATCGCCGCGACGTCGCTCACAACGCTGGTCGGTGCAGCCTTGGTCGGCGCGGTCGTCCATGAGGGTCCGTTCGCATTCAAGCGGGCGGTCTTCGATCCCTCGCGCATCGGTGACGTTTTTCGGAATCGCGGCCTGCGCCTCGCGTCGCTCGGCTACTTCGGCCACATGTGGGAGCTGTATGCGATGTGGGCCTGGTTCGTGGTCTTCTTCGCCGCCCACATCGATGCAACCGGCCCGGCCTCGGCTCGGGGGGCTGCATTCGCAACGTTCGCCGTTATCGCGATCGGCGCGCTCGGATGCTGGATCGGCGGAGTGCTGGGCGATCGGTGGGAGCGCGCGGGGACGACCGCGGCGATGATGGCGGTCTCCGGCGCGTGCAGCATCGTGGTTGGTTTCCTGCTCGACGGGCCCACGTGGTTGGTGCTTGCGGTGGCTCTGATCTGGGGGGTGGCCGTGGTGGGCGACTCGGCGCAGTTCTCCACGATCGTCACCGAGCTGGCCGACCAGGACTACGTCGGCACGGCACTCACGCTTCAGCTCGCGATCGGGTTCACGCTCACCGTGGTGACGATCTTTCTGATCCCCGTTCTGGAACGGGCGGTCACGTGGCGATGGGCCTTCGCATTCCTCGCGCCGGGACCGGCGGTGGGCATCCTCGCCATGCTGCGCGTCAGAGCTCTAGCCCTCTCCCGTTCCGAGGCGATCAGCCCCCAATAATCGGCTTGCTTAGGGCAAGCCGCTTACCTCGGGGGTCGTTGCAAGCGAGCTTGCCTCCCCCCTACGGGTGGTTGTCGCTTCTCGTCCACAGAACGTAGTGGGCCCGGGGCAGCGGATGGGCTCAGGGTTTGCAGACACCGCAGGGGTCGTAGCCGCGTCGAGTGGCCGCCTCGCGCGTGATCTTCTCGCCACCAGGCAGCGATGCGTACCTGCAGTCGGGTCGATGGAAGCGACTGCGGTCCGCGTACGCGACGACTCGCTCGTCCGACGCCGTAACGACCGGGGTCTGCTGGGTCGGTGGCGGCTCCGCCGTGCGCGGCCGGGCGGCCGGCGCACTCGTCTCGGATTCCGATCGCGACTCGGGGTTCCGACGCGGCCGCCGCGCGGCCTCGGCGCGGCTGCGGTAGTAACCGAGCGACAACATCACGGCCGCGCCGACACTGGCTGCGATCGAGGTCCAGATCAAGGACTCGTCCGCGCTCGTCCAGCCGATCACCAGCGCGATCGCGGAGCCCGCGATGAGTAGGAGAGAACCTCCGATCAGAGCGGTCACGGCGAGTAGAAGCTAGCGGCCCGGGTCCTCTTCGGACCAGTCGTCCTCGGCGACCTCGCTGCGGGCTGCCTCACGCCGGAATATCCCTCGCAGCGGTCTCTTGCGCGCCGCGTCCCCGTTCGCTTCCTGCACGAAGTCCTCGACCTCGGCGTCCCCGGTGAAGTCCATGTACTCGGGCTCTTCCGTGGCCACCGCCGCCTGCTGCTTGGTCTCGAGTCGGACCTCGCTGGGGGCGTTCTCTTTCAGCGCAGGAGAAGGTGCCGCATGCAGCCTCGGAGCCGGTGCGGGCGCCGCCGCGGCGGGCTGGGTCTTTTGCGGCGGCCGCGACGCACCCTCGGCGGGCTCCTTGTCGACCAGCTTGTCCAGGGAGGTCAACTGCTGCTCCAGGAAAGCCTTGAGGCGGCTCTTGATCTCAGACTCGAACGCCTCGAGGCGGTCGATCGACATCTGCGTCTCGCGCCGGCGCGCAAGTTGCTGTCTCTCGACCTCGGCCGTCTTGCGCCGAACCTCCTCTTCTGCGGTCGCGACGCGATGCTTCAGCTCGTCGTTCGCACGTTGTGCGCGCGCCTCGGCCTCCGCCACCAGGCCCTCGGCCTTGGACTTCGCGGTGGCTATGGCCTCCTCGGCCGCTTTCTGCGCTGTGACCAAGGTCTTCTTGAGCATGTCCTCGGTGCTGCGCGATGTCTCGACCATGTGATCGAGCTCGCGGAGTCGCGCTTGCAGCGCCGCGTTCTCACGCTCGAGCCGATTCATGACTTCGGCGACGCGGTCGAGGAAGTCGTCGACCTCTTCCTGGTTGTAGCCGCGCCACGCGTCGTGGAATTGCTTCTCGTGGATGTGCCGGGCGGTCAGGTCCATGGCCTCAGTATCGCAGAGGTCGCCCCCGGCGGTTGGTTATCCACATATGGAGGCCGCGACCACCTGAAGGATGATCACCACCACCAGGAAGGACAGGTCCAGCCCCCCGACCGGTGGGATGTAACGGCGGAAGAGCCCCAGCACGGGCTCGGTCAGGTCGTAGATCACCCGGACGACCGGGGCCATCGACGGAGGGGGCGACCAGACCATCGTCGCCCAGGACAGGATGAACCGGATGAACAACACCACGCCGTAGGCGTACAGAAGGAGGCAGAGCAGGCCCATCGAAGACCGGGGTCAGGCCTGGTTGAAGAAGCCGCGTTCCTCCAGGAACCGCTGCCGCTCCTCCGCCGAGACCTGAACGCCCGGCGGCGTGATCAGGATCACGTTCTCGCCGGCCGGCTGGATGCTGCCGCCCATCCCATAGGCGAGACCGCTGGCGAAATCGATCAACCGCTGGCGCTCGCGCGCCTCGGCGGCGTGGAGGTTCATCAGTACCGAGAACCCGTCCCTGAACTTGTCGCCGACCTCCTGGGCGTCTGCCTTGAAGAGGGTCGGGTTGACCAGGTGGAATCGGGCCTGGGGCATGCTCGGGATCGGACGGACGACCGCGTCTCGACCGGAGGGACTGGCGCCTTCCCTGGATGAGGAGGCCCTGGATGCAGAGGCGGAGCGGCGTGACCTGCGCGGAAGCGGCTCCTCGTCCCGGTCGAGGTCGTCGTACGCGTAATCGTCGTAATCGTCTTCCTCGACCAAGCCCAGATAGACGAGCGTCTTCCTCCAGATCCCCATCCCGGAAAGACTATCCCGAAGAGGTTCTGCGCTTGCGGCTATCGGGGCCTGCGGGGGCCGAAGATGGCCTCGCCGACCCGGACGAGCGTGGCGCCCTCCTCCACCGCGACCTCGAAGTCCCGCGACATGCCCATCGAGAGCTGGGTCGCTCCGGGGACCTCTGCCGCGACCTCCTCGCCGAGCCCCCGTAGGTCCTTGAAGTAGGGGCGCGACCGCTCCGGGTCGTCGGCCAGAGGGGCCATCGCCATCAGCCCCCGGACGGCGAGACCGTCGAGCGCGGCGACCTCCCGGGCAAGGGCCGCGGCCCGGGCGGGCTCGACGCCGTGCTTGGAGGCCTCGCCGGCGATGTTCACCTCGACCAGCACCTCCTGGACGAAGCCGGCCGAGCGAGCTCGCCGCGCCACCTCGTCGGCCAGCGCGAGGCGGTCGACGGAATGGATCACCGTCGCCAGCCCCACGACGTGGCGCGCCTTGTTGGTCTGAAGATGCCCGATGAAGTGCCAGCGGACGTCACCCGTAACCGCGATCGCTTTCTCGCGCAGCTCCTGAGCGCGGTTCTCGCCGAGGTCGACGGCTCCGGCCCGGACGGCGTCGGCGATCACCCCCGCGGAGAAACCCTTGGTGACCGCAACGATCGTGACGTCCGCAGCCGCTCTGCCCCCACGCGCGGCCGCGCGCGCGACCTGCCGGCGAACGACCTCCAAACGTTCGGCGACCGTCATCGCGCCATCCGGGACACGAAAGCACCCTGTCTCCCGGTGGTGCCGTCGCGTCTATAAGAGAAATAGCGCCGGTCGCACGAGGTGCAGTCGGTGCTGAGTGCGATCCGCTCGATCCCCACGCGTCGCAGAGCGAACGCCGCGGCGCGCCCGGGGTCCACACGGTCGGGGGCCGCGATGGGGAGCCCACGCGACTCGAACGCCGTTACCACCTCGGGGCCCACCTCGTAACAACAAGCGTGTATGGAAGGACCGATCCATGCGGTCTCCACCCGACCCAGGGCGCGGACCGCGGCCTCGATGACGCCGGCGACCAACCCGCGCCATCCCGCGTGGGCGACGGCCACGCCGTCGGGCCCGGCCAGGACCACCGGGGTGCAGTCCGCGGTGAGGATCCCGATCGTGACCCCCGGCTCGGAGGTGACGAGCACGTCGGCCTCACCGGCCACGGTCGGGTCGGCCGACGTGACCTCGAGGACATCGGCTCCGTGGATCTGACGCGCGAAGCGCACGGAGCCGGGCTCGAAGCCGGCGGCGCCGGCGACCGCTGCCCTGTTCGCGTCGACGTTGGCTCGCTCGTCCCCCACGCTGGCGGCCAGATTGAGGGAGTCGTATGGAGCGGGGCTGGCGCCCCCCTTCCGGTCCGAGAAGGCCAGCACGAGTCCCCGCGCCCGTGCGGACGGGTCGACGATGAGGCGAAGACCCGCCGCGGGGCGGTCGACCAAGGCGGGCTCGTCCATGAGGCCTATCTACCAAAGCCCGCGGGTATGCCCTTACCGGCCCGTGCTCTAACCTCTATCACTTGTGCCCGGTGGCCCCCCGATGGGAAGGAAGCGTGATGCGCTCTGAGCGCCGTCCGCGCCACGGACACGAGCGGCGCCGCCGGATGGCGGGCGCCGTGCTGGTCCTGGCGCTGCTGAGCGGCCTCCTTACGGAGGTGCCGCGTGGACCCCGCGCGGCTCGTGCAGACGACCGCCCGCTGCGGCCCAACGTGTTGATCGTGGTGACCGACGACCAACGCTACGACTCCACCGGGGTCGAAAACCATCTGCGCCGGTTCTTGGGCGAGAAAGGCCGCACCTTCCCGAACGCATTCACGACCACGCCTACGTGCTGCCCCGCGCGCGCCAGCATCTTCACGGGGCGTTACGTCCACAACCACGGCCTGCGCACGAACGACGGTTCGACGACGCCGAACCTCGACCACTCGACGACCCTTCACGCATACCTGCAGGAACACGGGTACACGACGGCTTTGTTCGGCAAGTACCTCAACGGATGGGACGAGTTCGAGGACCCGCCGTTCTTCGACCGGTATGCATTCTTCTCGCATAACGCGCAGGGCTACTACTTCGGCAACACGTGGAACGTGCAGGGCAAGGTCCGCTTCGTCACCCGCTACTCGACCTCGTTCATCGAGAACAAGGTCGTCGACTTCGTCACCAGCCGCAGGGCACGGCGGAACCCATGGTTGAGCTACGTCTGGACCTCGGCACCGCACGCTCCCTTCACCCCTCAACGCAAGTACCTGAGGGCCAGGGTCTCCGACTTCAACCGAACCCCCGCCATGGAAGAGGAGGAGCGGTCGGACAAGCCCGACTACGTCCAGAGCCGGGACGTCACCCATCGAAGAGTAGCGAGGCTACGCAAGGGCCAGCTGAGGACCCTCATGTCGGTGGACGACATGATCGCGAACGTTCACCGGGCCCTGCGCCGGACCGGCCAAGCTCGCAACACGCTGGTGATCTACGTCTCCGACAACGGCTACATGTACGGGGAACATGGTCTCCAGGGCAAGACGGCGCCGTACCTGCCGTCGGTGCGGATCCCGTTCCTGTTGCGTTTCCCGGGCCGGGTCGGAGGCGGCACCGTCGACGAGCGCCTGGTCGCAAACATCGACATCGCTCCAACCGTCATGCAGGCGGTCGGCCTGGCTCCTCCCCAGGACCCCCCGATGGACGGCCGCTCGGTGCTGAACCCGACGTGGGAACGCGACCGACTGTTGCTCGAGTACTTCCACCGCGCACGACGCGGAACGCCGGACTGGGCATCGACGATCACTCCCACCGAGCAATACACCGAGTACTACGAGGAGGGCTCGTCGGAGGTGGCGAGCTTCCGCGAGTACTACGACTTCATCGCCGATCCGTATCAGCTCGAGAACCTTCTCGGCAACGACGACCCCACCGACGACCCCCTCGGCTTCCCGTTGATGTCGCAACAACTCGCGCGCGACCGGCGATGCGTTGGAACCGAGGGGGACAATGCCTGCCCCTGATGGGTTGACGCGAAAGAGCGGGGCCGGCAGCCCGGCCCCGCTCCAGGGAAGCTTTTCCGAGAACGCTTATTCGTTACGCAGGAACGAGGGGATGTCGAGGTCCTCGTTGGCGTCGAACACAAGCCGCTCCTCCCGTTCGGCGCTGCCGAGGAAGGCCGGCTCGTCGTCCCCGATCGAGGGAAGCGAGAAGATCTCCTCGTCCGGCTTGACCAGGTCGTCGGCCTCCTTCTGACCCCACCGGTCGAAGCCCGCCGCGATGACGGTCACACGCACCTCATCGCCGAGCGTGTCGTCGACCACGGCGCCGAAGATGATGTTGGCGTCTGGATGGGCGGCCTTGGAGATGATCGTCGCCGCTTCGTTGACCTCGAACAGGCCGAGGTCCGAGCCACCCGCGATGTTCAAGAGAACGCCCCGGGCCCCTTCGATCGAGGCCTCCAGCAACGGCGACGAGATCGCCGCCGCGGCCGCGTCGGCGGCTCGGTTGTCGCCGCGGGCCTGGCCGATTCCCATCAGCGACGACCCGGCGTCGGTCATGACGGCCTTCACGTCGGCGAAATCGAGGTTGATCAGCCCCGGTGTCGTGATGAGATCGGTGATGCCCTGCACGCCCTGGAGCAGGACCTCATCGGCCATCCGGAACGCCTCAAGGACCGAAGTCGTCGCGTCGCCCACGTCGAGCAGGCGGTCGTTCGGGATCACGATGAGGGTGTCGACCTTGTCCTTCAGGGCCGCGATCCCGCTCTCGGCCTTCACGGCACGCTGGCGGCCCTCGAAGCCGAACGGCCGGGTCACCACACCGATCGTCAGCGCGCCGATCGACTTGGCGATCTCCGCCACGATCGGAGCGCCGCCGGTCCCGGTGCCACCGCCCTTACCGGCGGTGATGAAGACCATGTCCGCGCCCTTCAGCACTTCCTCGATCTCCTCGCGATGCTCCTCCGCGGCCTGACGACCGATCTCGGGGTCGGCGCCGGCGCCGAGGCCCCTTGTGAGATCTCGCCCGATGTCGAGCTTCACGTCGGCGTCCGACATCAGGAGCGCCTGCGCGTCCGTGTTCACGGCGATGAACTCGACGCCCTTGAGGCCGACCTCGATCATGCGGTTGACCGCGTTCACTCCGCCTCCGCCGATACCCACGACCTTGATCACCGCGAGATAGTTCTGGGGTCCTGCAGCCACGTAGACCTCCTCTCCCACCTTGAACTCCGACTTGACCCTTCGCGCTGAAGGTCCCTCGCAGACTCATCTGCCCAGGTCAGAGGGGGTGGATCGATTACTGAGCCTTTACTTCAGGCTTATAGTTATGTCAACCTGTAGTAATGGTCGAGGAATATAGCGAGCCGCGCTCGCCGAGTCAAGGGGCTGGTGTGGGCGTAACCGTGGCGCTCGGTGCCGGCGCGACCGAGATCGCGGGGCTGGTGGGGACCCTCACGTCGATGTAGCTCGCGCTCCGGTTCTCGGCGCGCATCTGGGCGAGCAGAGCAACCAGCACCTCGTTCTTGGCGCGAAGGGACTCGGCGGCCCCGAACCTGACCTGGGTGCCGTCGTGCAGCGAGAAGGTGATCCGCTCGGCCGTGGGAGCCAGGATCGCCGCGACCTCGCGCCGAACCCGTAGAGCAAGCGACCGCCACGCGGCCAGCGCGTCGCGAACCTCGACCTCGGCGATCCGTTCGCCCGGGCGTACCTCGTCAATGGTGGCTCCCGCGAGCACGGGCATCCCCTGTTCGGCGAGACCCGACTGAAGCACGTTGCCGCGCGCGTCGAGCGTCCAGCGGGCCTCCCCCACCGACAGCGCGATACGGGCACTGCGCTCGACCACCTTGACCCGGACGGTGCCGGGCAACTTTCGATCGACCTTGGCCTCCAGGACCCATGGGAGGTCCTCGACCGCCTCGGTGACCTGCGAGGTCGATACCAACAAGAGGTTGTCGTCGCGGCCAAGGCTTGCAGCCGCGGCCACGTCGCTGGAGGAGACGTGTTTCCCACCCACGACCACCACCTTGCGAACGTCCAGCAGCGGCGACCAGAACGCGACCCAGATCGCACCGGCTAGACCCGCCACGACTCCGGCCGTGATCAGCATCCGGCGACGACGCGAGCGCACGATGGCGCGTCGTCGCCGGGAGATGCGGGGGTCGGTTCGCACCCTGGCCGCGGTGCTCATCGCACGATCTCCGTCTCGGACAAGGCGTCAGCGAAAGGGCCCACGAATCTGACCTCCGGTTCGAGCTCGACGCCGGTCGCTTCCAGCACGCGGTGCCGGACCTCCTGCACCAGGTCGAAGACGTCCTGTGCGGTCGAGGTGGAGGATGCGATGAAGAAGTTGGCATGGAGCTCGGAAACATGGGCGCCGCCCACTCCGAAGCCCTTCAAGCCGGCCGCGTCCACCAGGCGTCCGGCGGAGTCGCCGGGGGGATTCTTGAAGGTGCTGCCCGCGTTCTGCAGAGCCCCCGGCTGGGTCTCCGCCCGGTGGCGGCGGTAGCTCTCCATACGCGCCTTGATCTCGGCGGCATCTCCGGGGATCAGCCGGAAGGTCGCCTCGACCACTACCTCGGTCGGGCCAAGCGCCGAGCTCCGGTACCCGAGCTGGAGATCTGCGGCGACGACCGTTCCGACCTCGCCGCCGCGCAGGTCGAAGACCTCGACCTCGGCCAGGGTGTCGGCAACCTCCCCGCCGTGCGCGCCTGCGTTCATGCGGACCCCGCCTCCGACCGAGCCGGGGACACCGACCGTGAACTCCAACCCGCCCAGGGAGCGACGTGCTGCCCAGTTGGCCAGCACGGGCAACGAGGTCGCCGCCCCGGCCCGAACGGTGCGCTGGTCGTCCGATGCGGGTTCGATCCACGACATCCCCGCCGCCATGCGGACCACGATGCCGTCGAATCCCCGATCCGAGATGACGACGTTGGACCCGCGCCCCATCACGAGCAGCGGTACGCGTTCGGGATCGAGACCCGCAGCGCGGATCGCGGGGGTCAGCGCGATCAGGTCCTGGACCGACGCAGGCTCGAAGAACAGAGCCGCGGGGCCGCCGAGCCGGTAGGTCGTTAAGGAGGCCAGCGGTTGATCGAGGGCTACGCGTCCGGCGACGCCGGCCTCGAGAGCGGTTGCAACCTGCGCGAGGCTCATGCCCCGGTCCCCCAGCGCGCCAGTAGCTCGTCGCCCAGAGCGGTCACGTCTCCGGCACCCATCGTGAGCAGGGCGTCGCCGCGGCGCAACGAGGTGCCGAGGTAGGAGACCAACTCGTCGCGATGGGGCAGGTACGCCACCGGGCGCCCGGGCAACGCGGCGCACACCGCGTCGGAGATCATCTTTCCGCTCACACCAGGAACCGGCTCCTCGCCGGCACCGTAGACGTCGGTCACGACGACACGGTCTGCATCCCCGAAAGCCGCTCCGAACGCTGCGGCGAAGGCGGCCGTACGCGAGTACCGATGCGGCTGGAAGACGGCAACCACGCGGTCCCATCCGCCCGATCGAGCCGCGGCCAGCGTGGCCCTGACCTCGGTCGGGTGATGCGCGTAATCGTCGATCACGGTGACGCCGTCGACGCTGCCCTTGATGTGGAAGCGTCGCTCGACGCCCGAGTACGAACGCAGACCCGCCGCCACGGTTCCCAGGTCGACGCCGACCTCTACGCAGGCGGCGGCCGCGGCGAGCGCGTTCGACACGTTGTGGCGCCCCGGCACCCGCAGCTCGACCGCTACGTCATGCCCGTCGTGGCGGAGGAGGAACGACGAACCCCCGCGCCGCAGCCCGATCTCGGCCGCCGACACGTCTCCCTCGTCGCCGAAGGTGATAACGCGCACTCCGGTCGAGCGAGCGTCCTCCAGAAGCGTCGCATCGTCGACGGGCACAACCGAGGCCCCCTGAGGATCGGTGGCCCCCAGGAAGGTGCGGAACGCGGCGCGCAACTCGTCCAGGGAGGCCCAGTGATCGACGTGATCCTCTTCGACATTCGTCACGACGGAAACGGTCGGAGCCAGCAACAGGAACGACCCGTCGCTCTCGTCGGCTTCGGCCACCGCAAGATCGCCCGACCCAGAGCGCGCGTTGGTGCCCGAGTCGTTCAGTCCACCGCCCACCAGATAGGTCGGATCGAGGTGCGCAGCGCGAAGCACCGACACGATCATCGAGGTAGTGCTCGTCTTGCCGTGAGTACCCGCAACGATGATCGAGCGGCGGTCCGACAGGAGAGCGGCGAGCGCCTCACCTCGAGAGAGGATCTTCATGCCGGCGGCGCGCGCCGCCGCGAGCTCCGGGTTCGATTCCCTGATCGCAGACGAGACGACGACAACTTCGGCTCCCTCGACCTGCGAGGCCTCGTGACCGATGTGCACGGGCGCTCCCATCGCCGAAAGAGCCGTCACCGCACGCGAGCGTTTGAGGTCCGATCCGCTGACCGGCATGCCTCGCTCGACCAGGACCTTGGCTATGGCCGACATCCCGGCCCCCCCGATCCCGATGAAGTGCACGCGCCCGCCCGAGAGAAGGCTCATCGGGCGACCCCTCTTACGACCGTGGCCAGTCGGTCCGCTGCGTCCGCGCGCGCGAGGCTCTTGAACCGGCGGCCCATCTCTTCCAGCCGGGTGAGGTCCGCGAGCAGATCTCCGGCGAGCCGCCCCACGGCCTCCGAGGTAGTGGCCGCGTCGTCGAGCACGATCGCGGCGCCCGCCCGTTCCGCCACGCGCGCCTGCCGCTCCTGCTGACGGTCCCGGTGGTAGGGGTACGGCACGACGATCGCGGGCAAGCCGACGGCGGCCAGCTCGGCCAGCGTCGTGGCTCCCCCGCGACAGAGAGCAAGGTCTGCAACCGCGTAGGCGAGTGGCATGTCCTCGACGAACTCGATGAGCCGGTAGATCGACGCACCCTCCGGGCGTTGACTCCCCCGAAGCTCGGCATAGGCCGTCCGTCCCGCGATATGCAGGATCTGCACGTCGTCGCGCCCCGACCAGATGATCGGCAGACCCGCGGCCGCGAGGTTGATGCGCCGGGCTCCCTGACTGCCCCCGAACACGAGCAGCGTCCGACGGGATGCGTCCAGCTCGAAACGTTCGAGCGCCTCGCTGCGGCGGGCTTCCTTCGTCGCGTCGAAGGATGCGTACTCGGGAGCGATCGGGTTGCCGACGTATATCCCTTTGTCGCCCGCGTCGGCCAGCGTCTCTTCGAAGGAAACGGCGATCTTTGCGGCCAGCGGTTTCGAGACTCTATGGGCCAGCCCGAACACGATGTTCTGCTCGTGCAGCACGACTGGGATACCGAGGGTGCGGCCGGCGACGACGGCAGGCAAGGAGACGTAGCCGCCCATCCCAACAACGGCTCCCGGCGCCGCGCGCCGCAGGATCCGCCGCGCCACGGTCACCGCTCCAAGAGCACGCAGGCCGGTGCGAGGAAGCAGCCACGGTTTCGATCGGTCGAAGCCGCCTACGTCGATCTGATCGAGCGAGAAACCGGCCGCGGGGACGAGTCTCGCCTCAGCCCCCATAGCAGTACCGATGAACGACACGTCGTCGTCCGGCATGGCCCGCGCCAGGGAGATAGCCGGGTTCACGTGGCCGGCGGTCCCACCTCCCGCGATCACGAGCCTCAACCGGTTGCGGGCCGCTTCTTGCGGCGCGGCTTGCGGGCTTGACGGGCGATGTTGGTCAGGACCCCCATAGCCATGAGCGAGACGACAAGCGACGAGCCGCCGAACGACACCAACGGCAGCGGGACCCCGGTGATCGGCATCGTGGCCGTGACGGCGCCGATGTTCACGAGCGCCTGAACACCGATCCAGATCGTGATGCCCGCGGCCACGAGCATGCCGAAACGATCGGGCGCGGTCCGCGCTATACGAACGCCGAGGTACGCGATGAAACCGAACAGTCCCAGCACCGTGATGGTGCCGAGCAGTCCCATCTCCTCACCGAGGATCGCGAAGATGAAGTCTGTGTGCGCGTTCGGGATGTACGACCATTTCTGTCGGCTTGCGCCGAGACCGACCCCGAGCCAGCCACCGGACCCAAGCGCGATCAAGGACTGGATCGTGTGGTATCCGGTGTTCAGAGGGTCGGCCCACGGGTCCATGAACGCGAGGACGCGCTCGCGCCGATAGTCCGCACTCAGGGCGGCCCCCACCGCGCCGGCGAGACCCAGGGCACCCATCGGGAGGATGTATCGAAGCGGCGCGCCGGCCGCGAACAACATGCCGATGCCGATCGAACCCACCAGCAGGGTGGTGCCCATGTCCGGTTGCATCATCACCAGAAACGCAAGTCCCCCCAGCACCGGCGCGAACGGAAGAAGGGTGTGCGCGAGGTCCTGGAGCGTCGCTTCCTCCTTCCTGGAGAAGACGTCGGCAAGGAAGAGGATCAGCGCGAGCTTCGCCAGCTCCGAAGGTTGGAAGGCGAGGGGCCCGGCTCCTATCCAGCGGGCGCTTCCGCCGGCGACGATCCCTACCCCGGGGATCAGCACGGCGATCAGCAGCACCCCGACGATCGGCAACAGGACGTAACCCTTGCCCTTCAGCCGCCGGTAGTCGTAGCGGGAGAAGAAGACGAACCCGGCGAGGCCGATCGCGGCCCACAGCAACTGCTTGTTGAAGTACAGGAAGGACGAACCGTAGGTAGCGAACGACGAGACCGAGCTGGCCGACAGGATCATGACCAGACCGAGCAGAACCAGGGCCCCGGTCGCAACCATCACGAGCGTCGCCGGCTCGCCTCGCTTGGTTGCCGTTGACGCACGCGTACCGGTCCGCGGCTTGGAGGCCGCTCCCAGCGTGCCGCTACGCGTCGCCATCGCTCCCCCTCTCCGGGTGCTTCACGAGCTCGCCGACGGCGCGCGCGAAGTCCTCGCCGCGTGCGGCGTAGCTCTCGTACATGTCCAGGCTCGCACAACCTGGCGAGAGCAAGACGGATCCTCCGGGGATGGATCGGGCGGCCGCGGCCCGAACCGCCTCGCCCATCGTGTCGACGACGTCGACCGGGACCGCTCCCTCGAACAGTTCACGGATCTGCTCCCGAGCCTCGCCGAGCGCGATCACAGCCAGCAGAGAGCCAGCGGCGGCGCGCAACGGCGTCAGATCTATCCCTTTGCTACGACCCCCCGCGATGAGCACCACGTTCGAGGCCCCGCGCAGTGCGGCCAGGGTCGCATGAGGGTTGGTGGCCTTGGAATCGTCTATGTAGGTGATGCCGTCGGCCCGCGCCACCACCTGGAACCGGTGACCGAGCGGCTGGAACGAGCGCAGCGCGCGGACGACCGCCTGCCGATCCACGCCGTATTCCAGAGCTGCCCCGGCGGCGGCCACCGAATCCTCCACGCCGCTCAACCCCGGCAGGACGAGGTCGTCCACCGCGATCACGTCCTCGTCGCGCCACACGATCATGCCCTCGCGCGGCCCGATGCCCGTGCGGGGAAGACCCGTCGCGGAGAAAGGAACGACCCGCGCCGGAGCGCCGGCCGCGATCTCCATGGCGATGTCGTCGTCGGCGTTCGGCAGAAAGACGTCGTCGGCGGTCTGGTTCATCACGAGGCGCGCCTTCGCGTCCCGGTAGGCGGCGAACGAACCGTGCCAGTCCGTGTGGTCCTCCGCTACGTTCAACAGGACCGCCACGCGTGGACGGAACCGCTCGGTGCCGACGAGTTGGAAGCTCGACACCTCGAGGGCTATGGCGCCGTCCGCAGGCACCGACGCGATGGCGTCGATCAGTGGGTAACCGATGTTCCCGGCGGCGACCGTTGCGACACCGGCCTCGTGCAGGATGCTCGCAAGCAGCGTGGTCGTCGTGGTTTTCCCGTTGGTTCCGGTCACGGCCAGGAACTCGCACCGCGCCAGACGGAACGCAAGCTCCACCTCGCTCCATAGCTCGAGCCCCTCCTGAGCCAGCGCGGCGGCGATCGGAGCGGTCGGTGGGATGCCCGGGCTCATCACCGCAAGATCGGCGTCCAGTCGTTCGAGATCGTGACCCCCGACCTCGACCTCGACACCGATGTCGCGCAGTTGCCGGGCGCGCTCGCGGATGACCTCGCCGTCACTCGCCTCGGTGACGCGCACCTTCGCTTCGAGCTCGATCAGGGCCTTGGCGGCACTGAAGCCCGAGACGCCGAGGCCCACCACCAGCACGCGCTTTCCGGCAAGCTCGGAAGGGCTCATCGCGCGCCCCCCTTGGAGATGAAGTCGGCGTAGAACAGCCCCACCCCGAAGGCCGTGGACAGACCCGAGAGGACCCAGAAACGCACGATCACCGTGAACTCGGCCCAACCCGCAAGCTCGAAGTGGTGGTGGATCGGAGCCATCAGGAACATCCGCCTGCCCGTCCTCTTGAACATCGCGACCTGGAAGATGACCGACAGCGTCTCGACCGCGTAGAGCCCGCCGAGCAGCATCAGCAGCAACTGCGTGTTCAGCAGGATGGCGAGCACGGCCATCGCCCCGCCCAGCATCAGCGACCCCGTGTCGCCCATGAACACCTTGGCCGGCGCGGTGTTCCACCACAGGAACCCGGCACAGGACCCGAAGAGAGCGGATGCGACGAGTGCGAGATCGAAGGGATCCGACCCCGTCGCGACGAGGTCGTAGAAGATCGGGTGGCGGAACTGCCAGAAGCCGATGACGACGAACGCCGCCAGCACCTGCGCGGCCGACCCGACTGCGAGGCCGTCGAGACCGTCCGTGAGGTTCACTCCGTTCGACGAAGCCGCGATCATCAGGAACACCCAGACGAAGAAGAAGAGGCCCAGGTCCACGTTCGTCGAGCGGAAGAACGAAAGATCCGTTCCGATGTCGACGAAGTAGACCGCGCAGAAGCCGAAGACGCCGGCGATGATCATCTGGCCCAGGAACTTGGCGCGCTTCTGCAGGCCCAGGGAGCGCGACTTGCGGATCTTGATGATGTCGTCCAGGAAACCGAGGAATCCCAACGCGATGATCGTGCCGATCGCGAGGATGCCGCTGTCGCGGAACGGAGCGCTGCCGCTGGCGCCGACGTGACCCAGGAGATAGCCCAACACGGTCCCCGCGAGGATCACCAGACCGCCCATCGTCGGGGTCCCCCGCTTCTCGTAGTGTGCCTTGGGACCCTCCTCGCGGATCAGCTGGCCCCAGCCCCGCCGACGGAACTGCTTGATAGCCCACGGCGTCCCGAACAGCGACAGGAGCAACCCGACCGCGCCGGCGACCAGGATGTTGGTCACGACGCGTCCCAACCGAGCGACCGCAGGATCGAGCGCGCCACGTCGCGGTCGTCGAAGGGGATCGTCCGGTCGGCGAACTGTTGGCCGGTCTCGTGCCCCTTGCCGGCGATCACGACGACGTCACCTGCACTCCCGGCGCTCAAGGCAGCCGTCATGGCCTCGGCCCGATCGGCGTCGACAACGTCGGGACCTTCGGGCCGGTGCGCGACGACGCCCTCGAGGATCTGATCGATGATCGCGTGAGGATCCTCGCTGCGTGGGTTGTCGGACGTCACGACGACGACATCGGCGAGACTCGCGGCCACCGCGCCCATCAGGGGGCGCTTGCCTTTGTCCCGGTCACCGCCACAACCGAAGAGACATATGACCCGTCCCCGGCGCGCAGCCCCGCGTGCCGCCCTCAGGACGTTATCGAGTGAATCGGGTGTGTGAGCGTAGTCGACCACCACTACGAACGGTTGTCCCTCGTCGATCACCTCGAACCGGCCGGGCACCGCCCGCAACCCCTCCAATCCTCGCTCGATGGCGTCGAGCCCGATGCCTGCTTGAAGCGCAACGGCGGTCGCGGCGAGGCAGTTCGAAACGTTGAACGCACCGATCAGGTGCGTGGAGACGTCGAGGTCGCCTTTCGGAGTGCGGATCTTGAAGCGCGTACCGCTCGGATCCATTCGGACGTCCTCGGCCCGCACCTCGGCGGCGTCCGACATGCCGAAGGTCAGTAGAGGTACCTCTGCTCTCTCGAGCAACCTGCGGCCGTACTCATCATCGATGTTGACCGCGCCACGCTCGAGTCGTTCGGGAACGAACAGTGACCGTTTCGCTTCGAAGTACTCCTCCATCCCGGGATGGAAATCCAGGTGGTCCTGGGACAGGTTGGTAAAGGCAGCCGCCTGGAAGCGGACGCCTTCGACGCGGTGGAGCACGAGTCCGTGGGAGGTCACCTCCATCGCGCAGGCCTTGATGCCGTCGTCCACCATGCGTGCGAACAGCTTCTGGAGGTCCAGCGACTCCGGCGTGGTTCGAACGCCGGGCTCGACGCGCTCGCCGATGCGGGTCTCGATGGTCCCGATCAGGCCGGTGGCCCCGACTTCGGCGCGCAGGATCGACTCGAGCAGGAACACCGTCGTCGTCTTGCCGTTGGTTCCGGTGACGCCGAGAAGCGTCAAAGCATCGGAGGGATGGCCGTAGAACTCGGCCGCAACCCGGCCCATCGTCCGGCGGACGTCCGAAACGACGATCTGCGGCACTTCGAGCGGCAGCTCGCGTTCCACGCACAGAGCGGCGGCGCCTGCGTCCACGGCCCTGGCCGCGAAGTCGTGGCCGTCGCTCGTCGTTCCGGGGACGCAGAAGAAGAGGTAACCGGGCGCTACCAGTCGCGAGTCGTACCCGAGCCCCGAGACCGCGAGGTCGCGTGAGCCGAGCACGGATACGAGGAGATCTCCCCCTGCCTGCGCGAGCGCGCCGAGGGTTGCGGTCCGGTCCATCACGGCGATGCTATGTGGTCCCGCGGCCGCGCCAGAGGACTCAATCGTAGGTGGCTGCATCGGCGGCCTGTTCGGCTTCGATCTCGCGCGCGGCCTTCTCCGCATTGCCGGTCGGCGAGACCCCGAGGTGGCGAAGGGCGAACTGCGTGATCGTCTTGAACGTGGGGGCCGCCGTCGAACCACCCCAGATCGGACTGGGTTCGTCGAGCACCACGATCACCACTACGGCGGGTCGGCGGGCCGGCGCGAACCCGGCGAAGGAGCCGACATACGAGTTTCCGTAACCCCCGGTCGGGAGCGGCTTCTGCGCGGTTCCGGTCTTCCCCGCGACCTCGTAACCGGGTATCTGTGCCTCTATACCGGTCCCGTCTTTGGTAACGCCGGCAAGGATCTTCGTCATCTGCTTCGCCGTGCGCCTCGAGATCACGCGCCGCGTCGCGGCCGGGGGCGAAGCCTCCGCCCGTCCGCGGTTGCCCATCGTCGCGGCGATCAGCTTCGGCTCGACCCACACGCCACGGTTCGCGAGCGTCGAGTACGCCGCGGCCATCTGCAACGGAGTGACCGCGATGCCCTGGCCGATGGGGATCGTTGCGATCGTCGGACCGGTCCAGTCGGACCGGTCGAGCACCAAGCCGGAAGATTCGCCCGGGAAGTCCAGTCCCGTCTTGGCTCCGAAACCGAAACGTCGCACGTACGAATCGAGTTTCTTGCCGCCGAGTCGCAACCCGATCTGGATCGTGCCGACGTTGGAGGACTGCTCGATGATCTCGGTCACGGTCATCTTCTCGGTGGGGTGCGGATGCGAATCGTGGAACACGCGATCCGAATAGGCGTACGCGTCCGGCACCACGAACGTCGACTTCGGCGTTACGACGCCCTCCTCCAAGGCGGCGGACGCGGTGACGATCTTGTACGCGGAGCCGGGCTCGTAGAAATCGGTAACCGCGCGGTTACGTCTGTCCTGGTCGGTGAAGGTGCCGGCCTTGTTCGGATCGAAGTCGGGCACGTTCGCGAGCGCCAGGATCTCGCCGGTCTGCGGCCTCATCACGATCGCCGTGCCGGCTTCGGCGTGATAGGTCTGCGTCGCGTGTGCAAGCGTGGCTTGGGTGAAGTACTGCAGCTCCTTGTCGATCGTGAGGAACAGCGAGCGCCCGGGCTGCGGCCGCTCGTAGGTGAACTCGGCCTGCGGGAGTGAGCGCTCCCCGGAAGCGTCCTGCTCGAGCGTCATCGAGCCCGGCGTGCCTCGCAGGATCTCTTCGAACTGGGTCTCCACGCCCTCGAGACCCTTACCGTCGATGTCGACGAATCCGAGTACGTGCGAAGCGAGACGCCGGCCTGGGTAATAGCGCTTGGGCTCGGCCTCGAGGTACACCCCGGGCAGATCGAGCGCCTTGACCTTCTGCGCGATCCCGGGACCGACCTGCCGAGCGAGGTACTGGAAGCGGCAGTCGCACGCGAGCTTCATCTCCAACTCGGTTGGGTCGAGGTCGAGAACGCGCGCGAGCTTCGCCGCTTCGGCGGCCGGGTCCTCGACGTGCTGAGGGTCGGTCCAGACCGTATGCAGCTCTATCGAGATCGCGAGGGGCTCCCCCTCGCGATCGAGGATCGCCCCGCGCCGCGCGGGGAACTCGATGACACGGTCCCGCTGCGCGACTGCGAGCTCGGCGTACTGGGGCCCCTCGACGATCTGCAGGACGAACAGGCGCGAGGCCATCCCGAGGAACGCGAGCGTGAAGACCACGAACATCACGATCAGCCGTCTGGGCGAGCGGGAGCGCGACTTCCGGCGACGGGGCGCGCCGGTCCGGCGAACGGCCGGACGGGATGGTCTACGAGCAGGTCGTCGGCGGGGCGGCTGCGACATCAGGGAGCGTCGGCGTCGGCCGCGCCCAGTGCCGCGGCGGCAGCTCCGCGCGCCGCAGCGCCGTATCTAGCCCGCGTGGCTGCAGCCAGGTTCCCGAGAGCCCGCGAGCGGATATCGGCGACGATGTACCTCACGTTCGTGGGCTCCGGTTCGATCATCCCGAGGTTCTCGCGGGCATATCGCTCGATACGAGCAGCGCTGTCGAGCTTCGCTGCTTCGAGCATGAGCACTTCACGATTCTCTTCCGCCTCGGCCACTTCCTCGCGGATATGCGCCAGCTTGAAGGCCGACTGGGCAAGCACGACCTGCTCGAGGAGGACACCTGCGATCACCGCGCCGATCGCGATCCCGGCCAAGATGGTGAAAGGAGCCATCCGGCGGGCGCCTGTGCGCTTGATCAGCCGCTTGCTCTTGCGGCGTTGAACGAGCTTCAGCTCCGGCTTGGAGGACGGCTTCGACTGAGTCTTCGATTGGGTCTTCTGGGGCCTGGCGGCGCTCATGCCGATCTCTTGACCTCGTGAGGGGCGCGACCGGCAGCCTCGATCCGCTGCGCGGCGCGCAGCTTGGCCGCCGACGCCCGCTGGTTGCGCTCGACCTCGTCGGGCGCCGCGGTAACCGGGCGGCGGGTGAGGATGCGGACGCGAGCCTCTGCTCCGCACGTGCAGACTGGGAACGTCGGTGGACATACGCATCCCGACGCCTGGTCCAGGAAGAAGCGCTTGACGATGCGATCTTCGAGAGAGTGATACGAGAGCACGACCACACGGCCGCCGGGTTCGAGCGCGTCCACCGCGGCCGGCAAGACCGCTTCGAGGCTTCGGAGCTCGTCGTTCACCTCGATCCGGATCGCCTGGAACGTCCGGCGCGCGGGATGCGGGCCGGTGCGCCTGGTGGCGGCCGGGATCGCATCCTTGATCACCTCGGCCAGCGTTTCCGTGTCCTCGATCGGCCGGCGGCGCACGATCGCCTTCGCGATGCGGCGCGCGAAACGCTCTTCCCCGTAGAGATGGATCACGCGGGCGAGCTCCGGCTCGTCGTACGAGTTCACCACTGTGTCGGCCGAGAGATCTCGAAGGGGATCCATTCGCATATCGAGGGGGCCCGCGACCCGGAAGCTGAATCCTCGTTCAGGTTCATCGAGCTGGGGTGAGGAAACTCCGAGATCGAGTAGGACTCCGCGAACCGACGCAACCCCGAGTCGTTCCAATACGGACGCGAGCTCCGCGAAGTTGTCACCAACGAGCCGAACGCGGTCTGCGAAAGCTTCGAGGTTGGCGCGTGACGCCTCCAGCGCGACCGGGTCACGGTCGATGCCGATGAGGGACGCGTCCGGCGCGGCCTCGAGGATGCGGAGCGCGTGGCCCCCGCGGCCCAGGGTCGCGTCGACGACGACTCCCCCATGTTCCAGCGCAGGGAGGAAGAGCTCGACGACTCGGTCTGCGAGTACCGGCTCGTGGTCCACATCGTTACCGCCCCAACGCCCGGGTCGCGATGGCGATCATGCCGAGCAGACCGCCGACGGACGAACCGGTGAGCGCCAACAGCACGACGCCCTGGCCCAACTCTCTGAACAACCCCCGCTTCGGAACTCCGATCGCCGACATCGTTCCCTCCCCTTCCGCTGTCGTCTTCTTAGAAGTCCAGGTCCTCGGCCAGCTCCTCGAGCTGCCCTTCTTCCATCTCCGTCGCTTGGTAGGTGGCCGGGTTCCACAGCTCCGCCCGGTTCAGCGCCCCGACGACCAGGACGTCGCGCGTGATCCCTGCGATGTCCCGGAGGTGGGAGGGCACCGTGATGCGGCCCTGCTTGTCCACGGTGTCGGGGTGGGCGCTGCCGGCGATCTTCCGGACCAACGTCCGGGCGGCCTTGGAGCCGCTCTTCTGGCTCCGGAGCTTGGCCTCGATCGCGTCCCACTCCTGCAGCGACCAGATGGCGATGCAGTCGTCCAGCCAGCGGCTGAGCATCACCTGGTCGCCGAGCTCGTCTCTCATCCGGGACGGGACGATCAGACGCCCCTTCGCGTCGATCGTGTGGCGGAACTCCCCGGTGAAGGACAACCCACGCTCCCCCTGCCTCGCTATGTACGTGCCTGGAGATCGCTCGGGAGGGCCTCGTTGCTCCCCTTCGCTCCACTCTCCACCACTTCGTGGGCAAAGTAGACCCTAGGGCGCCCTGACAGTCAACATTCGACCCCACAATTACACTCTTGTAATTCGTTGCTCGTGTTGTTCCTGTGAATGCTTGTGTTTGCCTGAGGTGGCGCGCATCGGACGAACCGGACACAAGGCGCGACGCGCTCGCCGGAAACTTTTCTCTAGAGACCCACAAGCCGAGCAGCGCGCCCCCAGCCGTGGGCGTCGGGATGGGTACACCCAAGAGAACGAGGACCCAGGAGGTTCCCGATGAAGCTACGCACCGCGGCCCTGGCGGCGGTTTTGACCGCCGGCCTGGTCTCGACCGCCACCCCGGCGGCGGCCGCTCAGACCTGCGCCGATCGGCGGGTCACGATCCGCGGCACGGCCGGCCCCGACGTGATCGTCGGCACCACGGGCCGCGACGTGATCGTGGGACGCGGCGGCTCGGACAAGATCCGCGGCAGGGGCGGGAACGACGTCATCTGCGGCGGCGCCGGCAACGACCGGATACGCGGTGGTCGGGGCGACGACGACCTGCACGGGCTCTCGGGCCGCGACATCGTGTCGGGCGGCTCGGGCAACGATTCCCTGTTCGGTTACGGCGCGGGCGACAGGCCGCGGCGCGATCGCGGGGACGACCTCAGAGGGGGCCCCGGAAGAGACCTATTCGATATAGAGGACTTCTTCTTCTGTTGCGAGCCCGATCGCGGCCGCGATCGCGTTCGGGGCGGCCGCGGACCCGACCGGATCTCGGACTCCGAAGGCAACGAACTGCTGAACGGCGGCGCCGGCCAAGACGAGGTCGTGTTCGGCGACGCGACCCATGCCGACCTCTCCACTGGGGAGGCGCGGAGCGGGGACGAAACAAACGAGCTGATCGACATCGAGGACCTCACGGGGTCACATGCGAGCGACACGCTCATCGGGGATGCCGGCCCGAACGTCCTCTTCGACGGTCTCGAGAGCAGCGGGGACGACCACCTTGTCGGAGGTGCCGGGGACGACACGTTGCGCACGAGTCTCGGCGCGGACATCGCCGAGGGTGGCGAGGGGAACGACGACATCCACATCTACTGCTGCGTGGACGACTCGGACGGGGACGACACCTATCTCGGCGGCGCCGGCGACGACAGGATCTCGGCCGGGCTTGGAGGAGCCGACCGCTTCGAGGGTGGCGACGGCGTAGACGTGGTGTCGTGGGACAACATCGTAGAACCCGTCGATGCGGATCTTCAGACCGGCCGGGCCGAATGGCGAGGTCAGACCTCGACGCTGGCCGAGATCGAGAACCTCAGGGGCTCGGGTGCCGACGACAACCTGAGGGGCGACGACGGTGACAACCACATCGAAGGCCGGGGTGGGGACGACACCCTCGACGGACGCGCCGGGACGGATGTCCTCGACGGTGGCGACGGTAGCGACACCTGCACCAACGGCGAGACCACCTCGGCCTGCGAGGCCTGAGAGGCGGGCTCTAGACGGGTTGCGGGTGCGATCCCAGCCGGGCCAGGTACTGCTCCCAGACCGGGTCGACGCGCTCGACGGCCACCACGATCCACACGCTGTCATCCGGGCGTCGAGGTGGGTGACGCAGGGACAGACCTACGTCGGACGGCGAGCGGTTCTCCTTGCGCGAATTACAGGGTCGACAGGCCGCCACGACGTTGTCCCAGGTATGGCCTCCTCCCCTGCTCTTGGGGATGACGTGATCGACGTTCTCGGCCGGGCGGCCGCAGTACTGGCACTCGAAGTTGTCCCGCACGAACACGGCCCGCCTGGAAAGGGATGACCGCGCCCGGTATGGGACCTTCACGAAGTAATTGAGGCGCACCACGCTGGGGGCCCGGATCTCTAGGGCCTCGGAGCGGAACACCTGGCCGTTCGTGTGAAGGACCTCGGCCTTGCCCTTCAGGGCGAGGACGAGCGCCCGCCGGACGGGAACCACACACAGCGGTTGGTACGAGGCGTTGAGCACGAGCGCTCTTCCCAAAGTGTGGCAAGTATAGGGCCCGCCCTGCTGGCCCCGGCGGCGCGAAAGCCGGTTATCGGCGTCTTGCCGGAGAGAACACTCCCGGGCCGGGCTTCCTTGAATGCTCGTGCAAACGCAGGCGCTCGACTAGTGGTCGGTGCCGATCGTCTCCTTGCCCGAGAAGCCGAGACGATCCGCGGTCTCTTCGGTGAGATCCCAGTCGGCCGAGCTGTACGGCCCCCGGTCGATCACCGGCACCGTGATGGTCCGGCCTTGATAAAGAAGGGCCACGTCGGTCCCGCACGGCAGGCTGCGGTGCGCGACCCCGAGGGTGTCGTAGCCGAGCCTCTTGCCGCACGCGGTCGTATTCCCGTAGAACCCCGGTCCGTACCAGGTGGCGAGGTCCGGCTCGTAGACCCGGATGCCCTCGCGCTGGACGGCGCGACGGTTGTAGCCGTCGCCGGCGAACCGAGCCCGCAGCCTGCGGAAGCCGTCGTGGTCGGGCCGGAAGTAGCGAGAGAAGCGGCCGTCGCCGGCTCGCAGCCGGTCGACGTAGCGCCACTCACCCGCGACTTTCTGCTGCAGGAGCACGGTGCGGCCCGGCACCGCCGGGAGCAACGACCCCGAGAGTCGCAAGCGCCTGCCCTGCATCAGGTGGTCCTTGCTGGTGCGTAGACGCAGGCGAGGCGTCACCGCGATGCGGTGGCGGTCGCTGCTCGTCGTGACCGCGGTGGCCGGGTCGGTGTGCACGAGGCGATAACCGGCCGAACGGTGAAGGTCGTGGAGCGGGAAGCGGACGCGCCCGCTCTCGTCGAGAGGCTTCGACGCGATCCGTCGCCACTCGCCGTCGCCCAGCCGGCGCTGCAACTCGAGCTCCTGGCCGGGGGTGCCTCCCTCCATGGTTCCTTCGATCACCCCGCGGCCGTCGTACGAGACGCGGCCGGGAGCCGATGTGATCACCGGCTCCGAGGCGGTCTGGGCCGAGGCGATCCCCGGCACGGCCAACAACGCAAGCGCCACGAGCGTGGCGGTCGTACTTCGGACGCGATCCAAGCGAACGCGCGGCATAGCGACTCCTTCCTTCTTTCACACGCCTCTCGCGCCCGGAGGGCGCCACGGCCGCGGTTCTGGCGGCCGGAGGCTTTTCGAACGAAATGGGACCTTAGTCCCCTTTGCTAACTCGCGCAAGCACTCGCTAGCTCACCGCTAACAGACCGTAGCCATCCGCACACGCACCGCGACAAACCAAGCCGTGGGCAGGCGGCGAGGCTCAGTCCAAGAGCGTGCAAGGCGAGAGCGAAAAGGCGAAAAACAGACAGCGACGGGGTGAGTCCGGACGCAGGGGCCGCGCCGGGCCCACTTCGGGTCCGATCCCCGCAAGGCCTCGTTCTTTGGGGCCAGAGATGCCGTTCTCGACCATCTGGTCCCAAAGAACAGCCCGACCGCCCTGAAAGGTGCCCCGCCCTCGTTCTTTGGGACGTGACATGTCGTATTCGGACATCTCGTCCCGAAGAACGGCGCAACCGGCATGAAGGGGGTCTGGAACGCGGCCTGGGAGCCAACTCCCCCCGTCGCTACCGTTTTTCGGTTTTCCCTCGCCGCGCAACCGCCCTGAAAGGGCCTGGAACAAGGGTGGGGAGTCGATCCCCCCTCGTTGCTACCGGTTTTTCGGTTTCAGTTCTTTGGTCTTGCGGGCGCCGCAGGAGAACCCTGCCGGCACGCGACGCCTACGAGCCCTGCTGCTCCTGGAGCCACACCACGTAGTGGTGGAACTGGAGGTGGTCGGAGGTCACTTCCTCGGTCTGCCCGTCCTTGGTCAACTTGACCGTGTCGGCCGGCCCGCCCGCGGCGGTCGGATCCTCGGTGATCTCGACGACCTCCCACCCCGACTCGACGAGGTTCCTCAACCTCTCGAGCTCGGGGTCGTCTCCCCAACCTGCCATCGATGACCTCCTAGTAAAGAAGTGGGCGCGCGTCGCTCCGGTACATACGGGCGGACCGCACCCTATCGCCGGGGGTGTCCTTCAAGGGCCCGGTGGCGCCCGTCGAGGCGTGGTTACGCCTGCCACGCTGCTAATCTCCTGTAACTCACTCAGACCGCAAAGGACTCGGATGAGCGACAGCTCCGTGGGCGATTTCTCAGGCTTCCAGTCGTCTTTCGAACGCATCGTCACCAATGTCGAAAAGACGATCCAGGGGAAGGCCGACGTCATCAGGCTTGCCCTGATCACGATGGTGGCCGAGGGCCACCTCTTGATCGAGGACATCCCCGGCGTCGGCAAGACCATGTTGGCCAAGTCGCTGGCGCGCTCGGTCGGGTGCTCGTGGAGCCGGATCCAGTTCACGCCCGATCTCCTGCCGACGGACGTGACCGGGGTCAGCATCTACGACACGAAGGCGGAGGAGTTCGACTTCAAGCCGGGGGCCGTCTTCGCCAATATCTGCCTGGCCGACGAGATCAACCGGGCCTCGCCCAAGACCCAGAGCGCACTGCTGGAGTGCATGGAGGAGCGCCAGGTCACCGTCGATGGGACGACCCACGTGCTCGAAGAGCCTTTCATGGTCATCGCAACCCAGAACCCGGTCGAGCACGAAGGCACCTATCCGCTGCCCGAGTCCCAGCTCGACCGCTTTACGATGAGATTGTCCATGGGCTATCCGGGCCGGGAGTCCGAGCTCGAGATCCTCGAACGTCACGGTGCACAGGAGCCCCTGCAAGACCTCGACGCGGTCGCCGACCCGGTCGAGGTGGTGGGTCTGATCAAGCGCGCCCGGGACGTTCACGTGGCGCCCAGCCTCAAGCGCTACATCGTGCAGATGACGGAATCCACCCGTGACCACCCCGACGTGTACCTCGGAGCGAGTCCCAGAGCATCTCTGTATCTGTTGCGCACCGCGCGCTCGGTAGCGGCCAGCCGAGGTCGTGATTACGTCGTGCCGGACGACATCAAGGACATCGTGAACCCGGTGCTCGCCCACCGGATCCTCCTCTCCCCCGAAGCCCAGATGCGAGGCGCGTCCGCGGAAGAGATCCTCGACGCCCTCATCGGCCGGGTCCCGATCCCCGCACGGGAGCAGGCCTGACGCGCCCATGCCCACATCGAGGGGCTGGTTGGTAGCAGCAACGGGCATCGGGCTGGTCGTCGCGGGGATGGTGTTCGGCGCGGTAGCCCTGCAGCAGGTCGGGGTCGCCCTCGTCGTCCTCCTGATAATCGCCACCGGCGTCGTCAGGCTTGGGAAGCACGATCTCTCGATCGCTCGGGCGATCGTCCCGGAGCGGGCTCGCTCGGAGCAGGACGTCACCGTCACCCTCGCTCTACAGAACAAGGGCGCCGGTGCCGCGCCCTTGCTGCTGCTCGAGGACCGGCTCCCCAGTCGTCTCGCGGGCCGGGCGCGCTTCACTCTTAATGGGATCGAACCCGACGGACGTCGCGACGTTGCCTACACGGTCAGACCACACCGACGGGGCCGCTACGAGATCGGTCCCCTGTCCTTGAAGATGATCGACCCATTCGGGTTGGCGCGCATCTCGTCCGAAGCCGCGCCGGCGGAGACATTCCTGGTCCATCCGCGCGTCGAGCGGCTGACCCTCCCACGCGACGCGGGCGACCGCCGGTCCATATCGACTTCGGCGCTTCGCCAGCCGACCGGCTCGCGCGGCGAGGACTTCTACGCGCTGCGTGAGTACGTCCTCGGCGACGATCTGAGAAAGGTTCACTGGCCGTCCACGGCTCGCCGCGGCAAGGTGATGATCCGCCAGGAGGAAACGCCGTGGCATACGCGCGCGACGATCGTTATCGATGACCGCGACCGGGCGCACGGGGGCGGCGGCGACCAATCCTCGTTCGAGCGGGCGGTCGAGGCCGCAGCGTCGGTCCTGTACCTCTATCACGGGGCCGGATACGGGTTCCGCCTTGCCGGCGCGCACCATCCCGGCTTCCCGAGCTCGCGCGGGACCGCGCACCTCCACCGCTGCCTGGACCTGCTGGCGACGATGACCGTCCAGGGACACAACGGCGACAACATGCTGCTGGCCCGACTGGCCGAGCTCGAGGCCAGGGGGGCCGCGGAGGAGACGCTCGTGCTCCTCACCGGAACGCTCGACGTCACCTCGGCCGCCGCTATCGGACGGCTCCATCGGATCTACAAGCAGATCGCCGTCGTCTCCTTCCCCGCGCACCGATTCTCGACGCAGGCGACCAAACAGCGGTGGGAAGGCGAGATGGTCACCGTCGAGGTCGCGCGCCATCTGGCGCGCACCGGCATCCGCTCCATCGTGCTCGGCCCCGGTGAGGCCCTCGCGCCGGCCTGGGGTTCGATCGCCACAGGAAAGGCGAGGGGAGGTGAGTCCACATGGGGTCAGAAGCCAGAGCTCGTCTAGGTCTCGCCGGCCTCGCCATGATCACACTGCTCACCTTCAACCAGGTCTTCGCGCAGCAAGACTTCTCGGGTCCCGCCCTGCTGGGGATGATGATCGCGACCGGCGTTGCCGTCGGTGCCCGCCGTCTCGGGCTGTGGCCCTCGAGCACCGTCTTTGCCTCGGTGCTGCTGATGGTCTGGTACCTGGCTGCCATCTTCCAGGCCCCTCACACGTTCTACGGGCTGCCCACGCTCGAGTCCCTGCGCCGTCTGGGGATCTCCATCGCCCGCGCCTACGAGCACAGCAACGTCGACTACGCGCCCGTCCCGCTGCGGCCCGGTTACGCCGTGTTGACCGTCGCGGCGATGTGGATCGTGATAACGGTCGGCGAGGTAGCCACCTTCAGGTGGCGCCGACCCCTGTTGGCCAGCGTCGGTCCGATCGCGCTCTTCTCCCTGCTCCTGGTTGTCGGAACGCAACAGGGAGGCACCATCCACGTCATCGTCTTCCTTGCCGCCCTGTTCACGTACTGGGCGCTGGAGGCGTCGCACCGGTTGCGCTCGTGGGGCCGGTGGGTGCCCGTCTGGAAGGGACAGAAGGCCGTGGAGCCACCCGCGATCACGACGGGGCTCGCCCGGCGCATGGGCGTGTCGTGCGTCGCCGCAGCTCTCGTCCTTCCCATCTTCCTGCCGGCGATCGAGGACGGGCTCATCTCGTGGAGGACGAAGACGGGGATCGGGACGGGTACGGGACCCGGAGGGTCGGGGGGCTCGAGCGGACAGATCAACCCTCTCGTTTCGCTGGTCCCCGACCTCATCACCCAGACCGAGACCGAGCTGTTCCGGGTCACGAGCAGCGAGCCCACCTATTGGCGGCTGGTGACCCTTACCCACTTCAACGGCGTCGAGTGGAGCGACGGCAGCCTCGAGGAGAGGCCCGTTCCCCCCCACGGCGCGGTGGAGCTCCAGGTACGCACTCCCGATCCCGGCAGGAATATGACCCACCGCGTGACCATCAGCGGCCTGGAGGGGAACGCGCTGCCCTCGGCCGGCGTGCCCCTGATCGCAACCGGCGGGCCGGCGGCCGACGGCAATCTGAACGTCGATCCGGTCACGACCGATCTCGAGCTGGAGAGCGGGCTCTTCGAGGGCTTCCAGTACAACGTCCAGGCCGTCGTGCCCGATCTGACATTCGAGGAGATGCAGACGGCTCAGCTAGGCGATCTCGGCCCGCGGCCCTACCTCGAGACGCCCGACCTGTCCCCGCGCACCAGGCAGCTGGCACGCGACTGGACGGCCGGAGCCCGGACCCCGTTCCAGAAGCTCGTCGCGCTGCAAAGCCAGCTGCGCCTCTTCGACTACAGCGTCGAGATCGCCGATTCAGGCGCGTCGAGCGACTATCTGGATCGGTTCCTGTTCGACACCCAGATCGGTTACTGCCAGCAGTTCGCAACCGCGTTCGCGATCCTCGCCCGGGAGCTCGAGATCCCCACGCGCGTCGTAGTCGGGTTCCTCCCCGGCCAAACGGATACCGCCACACCGGACCAGTACTCCGTAACGGGCACAGACACGCACGCGTGGCCCGAGGTGTTCTTCCAGGGCTACGGATGGGTTCCGTTCGAGCCGACGCCGCGCGGCACGTCGCCCGAACCGATCTACACCGTCGAAGCAGTCGGGCCGGGTCCGTCCACCATCTCCGGTGCGGAGGCCCCGACCGGGGGTGCGAGGCAGGACCAGCGGGGAACGTCACCGCTTCGCGGTGACGGCTCGGCCCGCCAGGATGGAAGGCCGCTCCCGTCCAACCGGCCCGGCGCGAGCGGGGGCCGGATCAACACCGACTGGCAGAAGACCTTCACGCGGATAGCGCTAACCCTCGCGCTGCTCGGCCTCCTCTACCTCGCCCTCGTACCCGCGCTGAAGACCGCGCA
Organism: Actinomycetota bacterium; assembly: GCA_035249925.1. GTDB lineage: Bacteria > Actinomycetota > CADDZG01 > CADDZG01 > WHSQ01 > MB1-2. Next base: position 19,735 of record DATFFR010000002.1, on the reverse strand, counting down.
GGTGCGGAGCCGGTACGCGCGGGCCAAGGAACCGCGCGGCGCGGCGGCCGCTGCCTTTGCGGAGCTCGAGTTCGAAGCCGCCGGTCTCGCGATGCCACGAGCGCGTGCGGAGACGGCCTCGTCCTACGCGCGCCGATTGGCCGCGCTCCCCGGCCTTCCGGCGGGACAGTTGCACCGGCTGGCCTCGATCTACGAAGCGGCCGAGTACGCCCCCACGGCGCCGCCCCCCCAAACCGCCGCCGAAGCCAAGCGGCTGGCCCGCCAGCTCAAGGCGCGGCTGTGGGCCCAGGCGAGCTGGTGGTCGCGACTGAAGCGGCTGTGGTCGCCGGTGGGACTGGTGCGTCGCCCGCGGCCGGGGATCAGACGACTGGCGCTGCAGAGGATCCTGTCACTGGGCCGCTCGTAGGCGGCGGCGGACCTGTGGGTCGAGGTCCTGCTCGAGCTCGCTCTCGACCTTCCGTAACGCCGAGACGAATTCGTTGCGGTCGTAGAGGTACTCGGCGACCTTGCCGTCGATGCTGCGAGCGATGTCGTCGATCGCGAGGAAGAACGCCATCTGACCTTCCTTCAGCGCGTCCAAGACCTCGCCGTCGTTCCGACAGATCTTGAAGATGCTCTTACCATCCGTCACGAGCTTCACCGAGGACAGATGCTCTTCGAGACCCGCCTTCTTCCGCAGGTAGTCGTACGCGCGCCGCACGCGCTGCAAGCTCATGCCGCCGTTCAAAAGAGAGCGGATGACCTTGAGAGAGATCAGGTCGCGGAACGAATAAAGCCGTCGAACGCCGGGACGACCGCCCGTCTCTTGCACGCTCGGCCGAACCAAACCGATGCGGTCCCAGTAACGAAGTTGATGCGCCGTGCAACCCGTGAATCGCGATGCCTGCTCAGCAGTGAACCCCTCCATAGAGCGCGCAAACCTCCAACCCTGACGAGATCGTTTTGAGTCGCCAACCGAACTACATCCATCGAAAAGGGAGCCGATGGAGTTGCCCCCTACCGCTTAATACCGCTTACCGCTATGCGGCCGTCTGAATCTAGCGCGGCGACTCCGCTTGCAGCAAGCCCGAAGTCCGGAAAACAATTTGGAAGTCGAAGTTTTCCGATCAGTCTTTCTTGTAACGCTGACGAACCCGGTCTTCCCAGTCGGAGAAGAAGCGTCCGAGACGGTCGGCCGGCCCCTTCGTCAGACCATCCGCCGGCGTCGAGATGCGCACGGCGCCGGCGATAAGGACGACACCTAGCACCATCGCGGCGAACGCAACGACCCCGACAATCACAAGTCTCGAATAGAAGAACACCAGCAACCCCAGGAACCCGGCGACGAGGCAAGCCGCTCCCATCCGGGCCCTCTTCTTGGGGTCGTGGCTGCCTTCGCGCTCCTTGGCGCCCCGCGCGAAGGCGGGGTCCTCTTGATAGAGGCTCTTCTCGATCTCGTCGAGGATGCGCTGCTCGTGGTCGGAGAGGGGCACGGTCACTCGATTATAGGAAGCAACCGGAGCCAACCGGTGACTCGGGGCGCCGGCTCATCGCGGAGCGTCACCACGATCGAGCAAGGTCGCGGGACCGACGACCCCGGGCCCGAACCGCTCGCGGATCGAATCGAGTGCAGCTGCAGCGTCATCCCATCGCTGGTGCGTGCCGGTCGCGCCGAGCTCGCCCTCGGCCAGGAGCTCCAGCTGGCGGTTCGGAGGGCCGATCGACAGACCCGTGACGCTGACCCCCAGCAGCCGGATCCGGAGCCGGTCCTGGCCGATCTTCTCGAACAGCGATCTGGCGACCTCGTAGATCGCGGGGGTCGTGTCGACCTCCACCGAGAGCGTTTTGGAGCGCGTGATGGTGCTGAAGTTCGAGAAGCGCACCTTGAGCGTGACCGTCCGGCCGCAGAGGTTCTTGGAGCGGAGCCGTTCGGCGGTCCGGTCGGAGAGCCTGAGGATCTCTCTGGATATCTCCTCGGGTGCGTCCAGATCCTGCAAGAAGGTCTCCTCCGACCCGACCGAGCGAGCCGGCTCGTCGGGGACCACTTCGCGATCGTCGATGCCGTTGGCGAGCGCCGATAGATGCGCCCCGAGGGACTCGCCGACCGCTCGTGCCAGAGTGCGAGGCGAGATCCGGGCGAGATCCCCGACCGTCTTCAGCCCCAGCCGCTCCAGGAGGATCGAGGTTTGCGGACCGACCCCCCACAGGGCCTCGACCGGCAGCGGGTGCAGGAAGTCCGTGACGGAGTCCGCGGGGACCACCAGCAAGCCGTCGGGCTTCCCGCGTGCCGAAGCCAGTTTGGCCAGGAACTTGTTGGGCGCCACTCCGACGGTGCATCCCAGTCCCAGGGCGCGGACGGCTTCCTTGATCCGGCTCGCGATGTCGACCGGGCTCCCGAAGATCCGGACCGAGCCCGAGACGTCCAGGAAGGCCTCGTCCAGGGACAGGGGTTCGACCAGCGGCGTGAACGACCGGAACAGGTCCTGGATCTTTATCGAATAGTCCCGGTAGGACTCGAAGTCGTTCGGGAGGAATACGGCATGCGGGCACAGCCGGCGCGCCGTGACCATCGGCATGGCGGACGCGACCCCGTACTTGCGAGCCTCGTAGGACGCCGACGTCACCACCCCGCGGCCCCCCTGGCCTCCCACAACCAGAGCCTTGCCCTTGAGGGCCGGGTCCTTGATCTCCTCGACGGACGCGTAGAAGGCATCCATGTCCACGTGGAGGATCGGTTCGGCTACGCCCACTGACTCACGATACGAGTCCAGCGCACCCCAGGTGGTATCCAGGGCCGATGTCAACGAAGACCCCTGTGACCGTCGGTCGGCGCAAGCTGGAGCTGTCGAACCTGGACAAGGTCTTCTATCCGAAGACCGGCACCACGAAGGGCGACGTCATCGATTACTACCGGGCGGTAGCTCCGGTGCTTCTCCCCCATCTCAAGGATCGCTTCCTGACCCTGAAGCGGTACCCGAACGGCGTCGAGGACAAGTTCTTCTACGAGAAGGAGTGCCCGAAGCACCGGCCGGACTGGGTCAAGACGGCACCGATGGTGCGCAAGAAGGACAACAAGGCCGTGAACTACTGCCTCCTGAACGACGAGCCCAGCCTGGTGTGGTCGGCGAACCTCGCCAACCTGGAGCTCCACACCTCGTTGGCTCGCGCGACCAACTTCTACCGACCCACGGTCCTCGTTTTCGACCTCGACCCCGGCGAGCCCGCGGGGATCCTCGAGTGCGTCGAGGTCGGACTGATGATCAAGAAGATCTTCGATAAAGACGGCCTCGAGGTCGTCCCCAAGACGTCGGGATCCAAGGGCCTCCAGCTCTTCGTCCCGCTGAACACGGCGGTGACCTACGACGACACGAAGCCGCTCGCCCACGAGCTCGCCAAGAAGCTGGAGCAGGATCATCCCGACCTGATCGTGTCGGGTCAGAGCCGGGCCGAGCGGACCGGAAAGGTCCTCGTCGACTGGAGCCAGAACGACGACCACAAGACCACCGCCTCGGTCTATTCGCTGCGGGCCAAGGAGCGCCCGACCGCTTCGACGCCGGTGACCTGGACCGAGGCCCGCAAGGCCCTGAAGGCCGGGACGCCCGAAGCGCTCGTCTTCACGAAGGACGATCTGTTGGCCCGCATCGACAAACACGGCGACCTCTTCGAACCGGTCCTGAAGCTGAAGCAGAAGCTCCCGAGATAGGCAGGCCCCGCTCCGGCGGCGGCAGGGACCTTCGTCTCCCGAAGGTACGCACCGGCGCCGGCCCCTACTACGGGGACGCGACGGCGCCGCCTGGCCGGCGGTGCCTGCTCGTTCGGCGCACGGCCGCTGTATCGATTCCAGCTTGTGGCCGTGCGCCTCAAGCCCCTCTACGGGACCAACGCCGGTGCGTCCGGTGAACTGATTTGCAGAAGGAGCCGCCGCCTCCGCTCCAGCGCAAGGTGCAACCAGGGGAGAACGTGAGGAGATCGCGACTTCGAGGCCGCTGATACCCCTTCGAACCAGGTCGTGCAAGGAGTCAGGGAGGAGCACTAGCGGCCGGCGCTGCCGCCGCTGGCGTGCCATAGGCGACCGGGCGCAGCGTTGGCTCCTCCGGCGTCGAGGCCGCGGTGAGCTTGTTTGGCGCGTTGGCGGTCGAGGGCCTCGTTCACCGAGTGGCCGGCCTTCCGGTCTCGGGCTAGTTCCGCTAGATCGAAGGCCTCTTCGACGACGACGGTCAGGCCGACGTTGGATGCATCGGTTTCGTAGATCCGCGACGCCCCTCCCCGCTTGCGCACCTCGCCTCGCATCAACAGCAGCCACGAGTGGAAGACGGTGCGGGCGCACCAGGCCTGGACGCGTTCGAAGATCGTCACGTCGATGGGTCCGGTGAGGTCGTCGAGGGTCACGAAGATGATCCGCTGGCCGCTTCGGATCGCCGGGGTCTGGCTCGCGACCTTGACCCCGGCTACCCAGACCTGAGACTTGTTGCGCAAGAGATCGAGCTTGCGGGCCGGCGTGCAGCCGAGCTCGGCAAGCAGCGGCTCGTACAGCGACATGATGTGGCGCCTGGCATCGATTCCCGAGACCTCGATCTCGGCCTCGGTCTCCTCGAGCGGGCTGTACGCCGGCAGGCCGGGCAGACCCTCGTCGATGGATCCCTCGAGAGCGAACCCGAGCTGCGTGCCGATCTTCGGCTTGGTCTTGGTCGCGAGATCCATCGCCCGCCACATCAGCTCGTGCCTGCCGCGCGCCTCGACCGAATCGAAGGCGCCGAGGTGGATCAGGTTCTCGAGAACGGGCTGGGAGACGTCGGTCCGCCGCCAGACGTCCTCGAGCGAGGTGAAAGGTCCGGCGGAGCGCGCCCCGAGCAACGAGTACATCTCGGCCTCGGACATGCCGCGGACCTCTGAGAGCGCGAGCCGGATGCCGGAGATGGAAGGTTCGCCGGCGGCCTCGACCCGGTAGACGCGATCGGATGCGTTCACGTCGATGGGAAGGATCGGGATGCCGAAGTTGCGGGCGTCGGCCACGATCAAGCGGCGGGGATACATGCCGGGGTCGTGGGTGAGGATGCCGGCCAGGAACGCGGCGGGATAGTGCGCCTTCAGCCACGCGGAGAGATAGGTCGGCAGAGCGAACGCCGCGGCGTGCGACTTGCAGAAGCCGAACGACGCGAACGAGAAGACCTCTTTCCACAGCGCCTCGGCCTCGGCAGGCTCGAAGCCGTTCGCGATGGCGGACGAGACGAACCATCCGCCGACATCGTCTTTCGGAGGGGTGACCACGATAGGACCGGCGACCCCGTGGTAGTGCACGCGCTGGTCCTTGGCCCAGTCCTCACCGAGTTGCGTTTCCGCAGACGCGGCCAAACCCGCACCGCCGTTGTTCCCACCGAAGTGATTCACGACCTCGGCTCCCCACGCGACCTCCTCTGGCAGCTCCCGGAAGCCGCGACCCATCCCCGGATGCGAGTTGCCTTTCGGCTTCGAGGTCCCGCCCCGGCCGTCCTTGGGATCGCTGCCGAGCTTGCGTTCCGAGACGTGGCCGGGATCGTCGGGCATGCTCGGCCGCTCTGCATCGAGATGCCTGCGGACGTAGTCCGCGTCGGCCAGCGAGCTACCGGTTACCGCTGCGATGACCCGGATGACCTGCTCGTGGAAGACCACGACCCCGTTGGTCTCGCGCAGGATCGGCTTGAGGCTGGCGTGTGGATAGTGGACGTCCTGGAAGCCGTGGTAGCGCTCGAGGAACGGCGAGACCATGTCGGACTTGACCGGGCCCGGCCGGAACAACGAGATGTCGATGATCAGGTCCTCGAAACGGTTGGGCTGATAGCGCGCCAGCAGCTCGCGCTGGCCCGGCGACTCGATCTGGAAGCAGCCCAGCGTCTTGGACGTCTTGATGAGATCGAAAGTGGCGCGGTCGTCGTGAGGAAGCCGGTCGAGATCTACGACCTCGCCGTGAGCGCGCTCGATCTCGGCCTTGGCGTGGGAGATCGACGAGAGCATCCGGACACCGAGCACGTCGAGCTTGGCGAGGCCGAGCTCCTCGACGTCGTCCTTGTCGGCCTGCAGCATCGTGAAGCCGCCGTAGGATTCCTGCATTGGCACGCGGTCGGCGAGGTCCGGGGACGACAGGATGACGCCCGAGGGATGCAGCGCCAGGTGGCGCGGGAAGCCGTCGATCGCCAGGCACAGCTCGAAGAGCTGCTCGAGCTGTCCGGCGCGCAGATTGGTGCCTGCAAGCTCCGGCAGTCGCTCGATCGCCTGAGGGATGTCCTTGGCCCTCACGCGCGGGAACGCCTTGGCCACGAGATCGATCTCCTCCTGTGGCATGCCGAGCGCCTTGCCGACCTCGCGGATCGCCCCGCGGGCCCGGAAGGTGTCGACCATGCAGCACATCGCGGTCTGATCGCGTCCGTAGGTGTCGAGGATGTGAGCGAGTACCTCCTCGCGCCGGTGCGACTCGACGTCGACGTCGATGTCCGGCAGTTCCTCGCGCCGTTCGTTCATGAAGCGCTCGAACAACAGGTCGTAGCGGACCGGATCGACGTCCGAGATGCCCAGGACGTAGCAGACCAGCGAGCCCGCCGCGCTCCCCCGACACGCGCACCGCATGCCCAGCACCTCGCGGGTGTGGCGCACGATGTCGGCTACCAACAGGAAGTAGGCCGCGAAGCCCATCTTGTAGATCAGCTGCAGCTCGTGCTGAAGGCGATCGTCGACGGCGCTGGTGACCTTGTCGAAGCGACGGTTCGCGCCCTCGTAGCAGCGCCGCGCCAGGATGCCGGTCGCGGTCTCCCCCGGCGGCATCGGGATGTTCGGGAAGTGATAGGTCCCCAGGTCGAGATCGAAGTCGCACGCCTCCGCGATGCGCAGCGTCTCGTCGGCCGCCTCCGGCGCGTCCGAGAACAGGTCGCGCATCGCGGCCGGGGACTTGAAGCCGTATTCCGAGTTGGCCCTGAGCGCCTGGGTCTTCGACAGCGGCACGATCTGCCGGATCGCGTTGAGCAGCTCGTGCGTGGCGGCCTCCTGGGGGCTGGGATAGTGGACGTCGTTCGTCGCGACCGCCGGGATCCCGGTCTCACGAGAGATGCCCAACAACCGGTCCCGCAGCGCGCGGTTCCCATAGCCGCGGTGGTCGAAGACCTCGAGCCGGAAGCCGTCTCCGATCGCGTCCCGCCACTTCCTGGCCGCGTCGATCGCCTGCGGCATCGCGCCGGCTGCCGCGAGCCGCGCCATCTCGCCCCGCTCGCACCCGGACAACACGAAGAGCCCTTCCGCCCGCTCGGCGATCGCGTCGAAAGTGGTCTGGGGTTTGCCCCGTTCGTTGCCGAGGTGAGCCTGCGAGATCAAGCGGCACAGGTTGGCGTAGCCGGTGGCGTCGCGCGCGAGCGCGGTGACGTGGTCGCCGCCGGCAAGGGTGAGCTCGGCCCCATAGATCGGCTTGACCCCGGCATCCCTGCAGGCGCGCGCGAACCGCACTGCGCCGGTCAACGCGTCGTGGTCGGTCATCGCGACCGCCTGGTAGCCGAGGTCCGCCGCCATCCACGGCAGCGTCTCGGCCGGGATCGCTCCGTCGAGCAGCGACCACGTGGTGTGGCAGTGGAGATGGACGAACCCGCTCACGCCATCCACACAGCTTTCCGCGTAGTTACTTGCGTTATCCGCGGCTGGGTACGCGGAAAGCTGGTTAGAGGGAGGCTTGGAGCTCCGTTCCGCTGACCTTGGCGATCAGGCGACCCTGGTCGTCGGTGACCTCGACCTCGGCGAACATCAGCCGCGCCCCGGCTTTCAGCAACCTGCCCGTACCGGTGATGCGGGTGCCGGCGGGAGCCGGGCGCAGGAACGAGATCTTCATCTCGGCGAGTGCCGGGTATTTGTCGTCGGGTATCTGCGTCGCGCAGAGCCCACCCAGCACGGCATCGGCGAACGCAGCCAGGATGCCGCCCTGCAGGTTGCCGGCCGAGTTGCACAGCTCCGTGGGAACGACCCAGGTGAACGAGACCTCGTTGGGGTCGTCCGTAGCACGGTGCTCGAACCCGAGGGTGTCGCTTGCCGGGATCGAGAAGTCCCCCGCGAGATATGCCTCCCAGCGCGTGCGTGACATGGCGGTCACGATAAGGCCCCCGCCCCCATCCCGCTTTCCGCGTGATCCACCGCGCATAACGCAAGTAACTACGCGGAAAGCCGGGGAGCGTCAGTCCCATAGGCGCGCCATCCGCCACGCGTCGTGCAAGCGATCGAAGTAGATGTCGTAGACCGCCGAGGGCGACACCAGGAAGCCGTCGGGGTCGATGTCTCCCGACGCCATCATCCCGGCGGGCCGCGCCAGCACCCGGAAGTACTCGCGCTCGCGCGCCTTGTTCGCGTCCCACCACTCGCCGCCGTCGCGCCACGAGGTCAGCTGTTCGTCGACGTCGTAGCGCCGGCCGCGCCAGGAGAAAGCGACCGGCCCCCGCAGCTGGGGATCGGCGGTGACGTCGATCGGATCGTCGTAACGCTTGGCCACCGCTCCTCTATGCAGGTTTTCGCGTTCTTGGCTCCAACGACTAAGGGAGCCCGACCGACCCGCCCCATCTCGGAGGCGAGCCCATCGGGCCCCCGGTCAACGTTCGCTCCAGGAGGCGGGGCCGGGGAAACCCACTCGGCTTCGGGGAGAGAGCCGGCCTGACCTGAATCGAACGTATGTTCGATAGTAGAGCCAACCGGCCCCGGCGTCAAGCTTCGCGGGCTCGAAACCCTTGTGACCCGGCGGCGGGCGGCGGATACTCCCGACGACGCCGTCGTCCGAGGGGAGGCTTTTACGTGTACGACCTGATGAAAACCATCCACGTCGTCGCCGCCGTGGTGTGGATCGGCGGCGTCATCCTGAGCCAGGTGAACGGGGCCCTGGCGGCGAAGTCGGGCGAGCAGGCCCGCATGCTCGGGTTCATCAGGTTCCAGGCCTGGCTCGGCAAGGCCTACTTCGCGCCGGCCTCGATCGTGCTCCTGATCGCCGGGGTCGTCATGGTGATCGACAGCGGCTGGGAGTTCTCCGATCTGTGGATCGTCATCGGGATCGCGCTCTACGCGCTGAGCGTGATCATCGGCGCGCTCCTCCTAACGCCCAAGTCCGAGCAGCTGACCGCCGGCATCGAGCAGAAGGGTATGGGGGACGCCGGAGTGCAGAGCCTCGCCGGGCAACTGGCGCTGCTGTCGCGGGTGGATCTGCTGATCCTGGTGCTGGTCGTGATCAACATGGTGGTCAAACCCGGTGTTTGACGACGCACAAGAACTCAACTCAGACGAGGCCAAGGAGGCGGCGGAATGACGCTCTACGAGCTCTTCAAGATCATCCACATCCTCGCCGCGTCGGCCTGGGTCGGCGGCGCATTGCTCACACAGATCCAGGCTGCGCGCGCCCTGAAGGCGGGCGGGGCCGACCTCGAGCACTTCATGTGGGAGCAGCAGAAGGTCGGCCCAAAGTTCTTCGCCCCGATGTCGCTGATCGTGGTCATCGCCGGCGTCGTCATGGTCGTCGACAGCGGCTGGAACTTCTCCGACCTATGGATCGTTATCGGGATCGCCGCCTTCGTTGCGACGTTCATCACCGGCATGTTCGTGCTCAAGCCGAGGGTCGAGGGAATCGTCGAGCTACTGCAGGGCGGGAAGTCTCCGTCGGATCCCGACGTTCAGCCGAAGATCGCCAACCTGATCGCGACGGCACGGATCGATCTCGTCGTTCTCTTCATCGTCGTGATCGACATGGTGATCAAGCCGGGCACTTAGGCGCCGTCCATCACCTGCCTGCTGGCGCGGAACGACATGATCGAGCGGTAGGACAGCGCACTCATCACGCAGAGAGCCGATCCCGCCGACGCGATCGAGAGCACCGAGGCGAAGGACCCGATCGAACCGATAGAAAGGGCCGAGCCCACCGAGCCGATGGACAGCACCGAGCCCTTGCACCCGATGCACAAGAGCGAGTCCTTCGACCACAGCGACCACTTCGAGTTGGACATGCGCGGCCTCCTCATAGGACGTCCACGTACTTGATGCCGGAACCCGTGTTGTAGAGGACGACCGGGCCTTCCAGCTCGCCCTTGCGCGCGAGGCGGTCGGCGGCGGCCACCGTCGCGGCCCCCTCCGGACAGGCGAAGACGCCCTCGGTCGCGGCCAGGGTTCGGAGGGCGAGCCGGATGTCGCGATCGGGCACGGCGAGCATCGTCCCGCCGGACGACCGCACACGGTCGAGAACCAGGGCCCCTTCCGCGGGCGCCGGAACTCGTAGGCCGGCGGCGATAGTCATGGTCGGCTGCTCCCACGGCGCCACGTCGTCGCTCCCCTGCTCGAACGCCCGCACGATCGGCGCGCAGTCTTCGGGCTGGACGCCGACCAGGACCGGCGCGTCGTCGGTGGTCCAGCCGAGCTCCTTGGCCTCGACCGCTGCCTTCGCGGCGGCGACCGCCGCCACTCCCCCTCCGACGGGGATCACCAGCGTTCGAGGAAGTCGCATCGCGGCCTCGTCGCCGGCCCGGTCGTAGACCTCGAGCCAGGCCGACTTCTTGCCCTCGAGCCTGTAGGGCTCGTAGAACGTGCCGGCGAAGAACGCGCCTCGTTCGGTTGCGATCTCCTTCGCACGCCGCCCCGCATCGGCGATCGATCCGTCGACGAGCTCGACGGTCGCGCCGGCCACCTCGGCCTCGGTCCGGTTCGCCTCGGGCGCGCTGTGGGCCATCACCACGGTGAGCTCGATCCCCGCGCGGGCGCAGTAGAGCGCCCAGGCTCCGCCGGCGTTGCCGGCCGTGGGCATGGCGATCTCCTTGACCCCGAGCTCGAGGGCCCGGGATACGCCGGCCGCGGCGCCGCGGGCCTTGAAGGTTCCGCTGGGGAGCGCACCGTCGTCCTTGAGCCAGGTCTCGACCCCCCACCGCTCGGAAAGGGCCCTGAGGAAAACGAACGGCGTCTCGGGCTCACCGAGCGAGACCGGCTCGCCGCCCACCGGCAGCAGCTCGCGATAGCGCCACATCCCGGGCTCCCGCTCTCGGACGGTTGAAAGCTCCATCCCGGAGAGGTCGTAGCGGGCCAGCAGGGTCCCCCCGCACTCGCACCGCTGCTGCACGACGTCCGCATCGTGCGACCGCCCACAGCGAGCGCACTCGAGATGGGACAACTGCGACGATCCTCGGGACATGGACGAAAGGTAATCCCCCTTGCGGGCGGTCGGGTAACGGGTCGATGCTCGGAGGGTTGTCGGAAGCATCCGCGAAAGGGAGGCAAACATGGGAGAGCATCCGAACCTTCAGAACCTGCGCAAGGGTTACGAGGCGTTCCAGCAAGGGGACATGGCGACCTTGGCCGAACTGTTCGCTCAGGACGTCGTCTGGCACGTGCCGGGAGACAGCCCCATCTCCGGCGATTACAAGGGCCAGGAAGAAGTGTTCGGCTACTTCGGCAAGCTCGTGCAGGAGACGGAGGGCTCTTTCAAGCTCGATATCGAAGCGATGTTCGCCGACGCCGAACGCGGAGTGGCGGTGCACAGGTTGACCGCCGACCGTCAGGGAAAGCACCTCGACAGCTACTCGGCGAACGTCTACACGTACGACTCGGACGGCAGGATCACCGAGGCGTGGCAGATGTCGACCGATACGCAGGCGGCCAGCGAGTTCTTCTCGTAGCCGCGCCGAGCTAGAGGAGCGGTAGCACCTCTTCGGAGAAGCGCTGCGCCGTCTCGCAAACGAGGGGGCCCGGACCGAACACGATCATGTGTGCGGTCGACACGCCGATGTCCCCCAACCGCTTGATCGACGCGGCGATCTCCTCGGGGGGGCCGGTCAGCGGCATCTTCGGGTTGGGACCGTCGGAGAACCACAGCAGGTTCGGGTAGACGATCTCGAGCTCGGAGAAGTTGCGACCGGCTTTGTCCGAGTACTCCCGCAGCAGGTCTAGGCGCGCCGCCACCGCGTCGATCCCGTGCCCCTGCTGCTTCTGGGTCGTAACCACCCACCCGTCGCCGAGCTCGGCGGTCCGGCGCAGGGCCTCGTCGCCGTGCCCGCCGAGCAGGATCGGGAGATGTGTCGTCGGGGCGGGAAGGAAGCCTGCCTCCGGCCACGAGTAGAACTTGCCCTCGAACGAAACCGGTTCACCGGACCAGATCGCGCGCAGCACGCGGATGTATTCCTCGAGCCGCGCTCCCCTGCGCTCGAACGGAACCCCGAGCGCGTCGAACTCCTCTTGCATCCAGCCGCGCCCGAGGCCGAGCACGATCCGACCGGGCGCGAAGTTCTCGATCGTCGCCAGCATCTTGCCGAGCACGATCGGGTGCCGGTACGCCGCGATGGTCACACCGGTTCCGATGCGCACCTTCTCGGTCGCACCCGCCAGCACTCCGTAGAGGCCGAGCGGGTCGTAGAACGGGTCGGTCGAGCTCATCGCGTAAGAGCCGTCGCGGGAGTAGGGGTACTTGGAGTCGAGCTCGACCGGCGTGAAGAGATGGTCGAACATCCAGACCGAGTCGAAGTCGAGGCGCTCGGCGGTCCGGGCCACCTCGAGGATGTCCGCCGCGTTGGCGCCGGGCTGCGCGCTGGGGAGGTGGAGTCCGAATCTCATGGGGGCCAGCGTAGCGTTCGGCGCCGTCTTGACGTCGTGCGGCTCCCTATGAAGCCAGGCCGGTTAGAAGAGAACGGCTAGACGAAGCCCAGGGCGGACTTGGCGAGGGGGTCCATCTTCTCGGGGGTCCACGGCGGGTACATGACCATCTCGGTGGTCACCTCGCCGATGCCCTCGATGTCCTTGGTCCCTGCCTTGATCTCCTCGTCGATCATCGGCCCGATCGGGCAACCCATGGTGGTGAGCGTGAAGTCGACCTTGACGTCGTTGTTCTCCTCGTTGACGAGGATGTCGTAGACGAGACCCAGGTGCCAGATGTCGATCCCCAGCTCGGGGTCGTTGACCGTCTTCAGGGCCGCTATGACCTGCTCTTTTATCTCTTCCGGGGTAGCCATCTCTCAACTGTAGACCGCCGGTAGGAGCCGGATATTCCCGGCTCCGCCTACCACCCCTGCCTTAGAGCTCCAGGCCCAGCAGGCGCGCCGCGTTGTTCTTGATGACGTCCTCTTCCTTGTCGCCGAGGTTCATCTCGTCGAACTCGTCGAGGATGCGGCCCGGATCGAGCATCGGGTAGTCGCTCCCCCACACAGTGCGGTCCGAGAGGCGGCCGCGCGCGTCTCGCTTGACCTCGGCCGGGATGTACTTCGGGCGCCACGCAGATAGATCGACCCAGACGTTCGTCTTGTGCAGCGCGCTTGAAAGAACCTCGAGGTGCCACGGATAGCCGAAGTGGGCCATCACGACCGTGAGGCCTGGATGGTTCGCCGCCACCATGTCCATCAGCATCGGACGGCCGTAGTCGAACGCGATGCCGAACCCGCCCGGAACGCCGGCGCCGAGACCCGTCTGTCCAACGTGCGCCACGATCGGCAGCGAGTGCTCCTCGCACTTCTCCCACAGAGCGCGGTACTGCGGCTCGTTCGGATAGAACCTCTGAACCTGCGGATGGATCTTGAGCCCGCGCAAACCCAACTCGGTGACCGCTCGCTCGAGCTCGTCGACGTGATCTGGCTTGTGTGGGTCGACGCTGGCGAAACCGAGGAACTGATCGGGATAGGCGCTCACAATCTCCGCAACACGATCGTTGGTAAGCGGGGGCAGGCCCGTTGCAGTCTCCGCATCCCACGCCAGCAGCACTCCGAACAGGTCCCAGTCGTGATACTCCTGCGCCATCTCCTCCACGGTGCGCACGCGGACCTCGCTGCGGAAGTACTTCTGGGTGACCTCGAGCATCGGGCCGATGGAGCCCTTCAGCCATTCCTGCGTCGAGACGTGGACGTGGAAGTCGATCGCGCGCGGCAAACGGGTCTCCTTAGAGGAAGAAGAAGCTGATGGCCATGATCACGTAGGCGGCGAGGAGCTGGAAGCCCTCCAGCCAGTTGGAGCGGCCATCGAGCGCGATGAATCCCAGGATGGCGCTGGAGAACGCAACCGCGGCGATCTCGAAGCTGCTGAAGATCAGGTCCAGATAGGGCTCGCCTACGATCAGGGAGGCGAATACCAACATAGGGGCGACGAACAGAGCGATCTGCGTCGACGACCCGATGGCGATCTCGATCGCGACGTCCATCTTGTTCTTCGCTGCCAGGAAGATCGCCGACGAGTGCTCCGCGGCGTTGCCCACGATCGGGACGACGATGAGCCCTACGAACAACTTCGACAGGCCGAACTCCTCGACCGTTGGCTCCAACGCGCCCACGAGGAACTCGCTCATCAAGGCCACGAGCACCGTTGCCCCACCGAGCATCCCCATCGCGTACTTGGCCGACCACTTGGGTTCGTGCTGTTCCTCCTGATGACTGCGGAAGAAGTTCTTGTGGGTCTTGAACGAGAACAGCAGGCTGGCTGCGTACGTGAGGATCAGAACGATCGACACTCCGATCGAAACGGCCTCCGTGCGGAACGCGCTCGCCTCGGCCGTGAACGAGAACAGAGCGGGCATGAGGAGCCCCACGACGGCGATCACCAACGACGCGCTGTGCAAGCCGGCCGAGACGCGGTTGAACTCCTGCTCCTGCCGTCTCCAGCCGCCCACGAGGAAAGCCAAGCCGAGAACGAGCAAGACGTTTCCGATGATCGAACCGGTGATCGACGCCTTCACGACCTCCAGCTCGCCCTCCATGATCAGAAAGAAGGCGATGATCATCTCGGTCACGTTGCCGAAGGTGGCGTTGAGGAGGCCGCCCTTCTGAGGACCGACGCGGATCGCCAGGTCCTCGGTCGCATGGCCGATCAGGCCGGCCAGCGGCAGGATCGCTAGGGCCGAGGTGACGAAGATCGCCGTGTGGTTGCCGTGGGTGAGCTCGAGCACGAGTGCGACCGGCACGAATACGAGAAGCCACTCCAGCTTGGGTTTCACGGCGAGCACCCTACTAGTGCACCGCCGCGCAAGTAAGCGTGACACCAGAGCGCCCCTGCATCGGCGATGGCTGCGTTACTCGTCGCGTCCGTACTCCCCGGTACGGACGACTCCTCGCGCCTTGCCCTCCCTCTTGCGAGTCGCGGCGCATGACGCTCTGGACGTGACGCTCCTCACGCGGCGGCACACTACTCACCGGCTGCGAGGAGCATCTCCTTCAAGCGGCGCGCCGCCGAGGGCGGGTCGCTCGACTCCGTGATGGCGCGTACGACGACGATCCGACGTCCGCCCGCGGCCAGCACCGGCCCGAGCGTGTCGGGCGCCATCCCTCCGGTAACGAACCAGGGCCGGTCGATGCGCTCGGCGGCATATGACACCAGCCCGAGCCCCGTCCCGGGCCGCCCCGGCTTGGTCGGGGTCTCGTTGACCGGGCCGACCGCGATGTAATCGAGGCCTTCGCCCATCGCCACCGCGGCGTCAACCTGTTCGGGGGCATGGGTGGAGAGGCCTACGATCCGCTCGCCCACGAGGCTACGCGCGGCCTCCGGCGGCACGTCGTTCTGTCCGACGTGGACGCCGTCCGCATCGAGCAACAGTGTGAGATCCGGGCGATCGTTCACGATGAAGGGCAGCCCCGCGGCTCGACAGGCCTCGGCGATCGGAACGCCCTCTCGAAGCAGATCGCCGTCCTCCATCTCCTTCTCGCGAAGCTGTAGGAGATCAACGCCGGCGTCGGCCAGCTCGGGAACCAGCGCGGCGAGCTCGCCCGCGGCGAGGCGGGCTGGAGCGACCAGATACAGCCATGCGTCCGAGAGGTCGAGGGCATTCACAGGGCCAGGACCGCCGGCCCGTCTCCTCCCTCGCGCCAGTCCTCGTCCGGGTCCTCGCCGACCTCGCGCTCGTACACCTTCATACGCTCGGCTATCGCGCGCAGAGCACCGGGAAGACGGAACAGGGCGATGCCGACGAAGACGTACGGCAGCACATCGGTGACGACCTCGTACCAGCGCTTGTCGAGAAGGCTGGCGATCGCGATCCAGACGATCACCAGGCCGGCGAGCACTTCGGCCAGGACGCGGGGGCTCCCGCGCTCGGCCGCGGCTTCGAACCGTTCCCTCATCAGCCGGACCGCAAGACGACCTCTCGTTCGGCGCAGGCGACGCCACGTCTGCCTCGACGGGTAGAAGCGCCGCATGCCCTCGACGAAGCCGAGAGCCAACGTGGCAACGAGCGCCGCGATCAACCCGGTGGTCATACGGCCAGGTTAGTAGGCCTCACGACCGCCGGCCGATGTAAAGGGAGCGGGAAGAGCGGGCTCTAGCCGGCGGTGTAGGTGAACGAGGAGTTGGCGCCCTCGTTCATGCAGACGAACACGATCGGCATCCCCGGAGGAACGGTGCCCTCCTCGCCCCCCGGTCCCGGCGTTTCGAAGCCCATATTGGCCGGAGCGGTGGTTGGGTCGGTTGCGTCGCCCAGCTCTGAATAGAACTGGATGTCCATACCGGCTCCGTCGGCGACCTCGAGCTTGAACGGCTTGCCGACGGTCTTGGGGTCGACCTCGAAGGTGTAGCCCACGACGCCGTTCGGCCCTCCCGCGATGGCCATGGTTCGCTGCGTGCGGTAGATGCAAGGCCCCGCCGCGGCCCCCGGCTGGGGCACCACGATCGAGCCTTCGACGACCTGCGGCTTGGACTTCTTCTTGGCCTTGCCGGCGGATGCGGGCACCGCGGCGCCCAACAACAGCAGCGCAACAGCGGTGGCCAGCGTCTTCTTCATCGTCAACCCTTCGGCGCCTTGACGCCCTTACCGGCGGTATAGGTGAACGGGACGGCGACGGAGCCCTGACCGGTCTCTGCCGCGTATACGCAGACGATCGCCTTCACGGCGGCTTCTGGAACGGTTCCCGCCTCACCGGTGCCCTCGTGGGTTTCGTACTCGACCACCGCCGGAGCCGCGGGAGCGGGGCTTGCCACCCACTCCTCCAGGGTGGCGAACTCGCCGAGGTAGTAGGTCAGGTCGAGGTCCACGGTGCCGACGCCGCCGGTAGCCTCCAGGGTGAACGGCTTCTTCCACGTCGCCTTGTCCACGTCGAAGGTGTAGCCGACGACCCCGTTCGAGGCCTCACCGGCCAACGACCACAGATGCCGCGAGACACCGGAGTAGCAGCCGTCGGGGTGACGGATCGGAGCCGCGATCGTGCCCTCGACGACCTGCTGCTTGCCCTTGCCGGCGGTTGCCGCGGCCACTGGTAGTAGCAGCACTGCTACAGATAGAACCAGGAGCTTCTTCATGATCGGACCAACCCCTACTTCTTCTTCTTGACGGGGGTGAATGCGTTGTACTCGAAATCGGCAGCGACCCCTGCGTAACCGGCCACCCCGCCGTACAGACAGACGATGGCGTCCGTCGTGCCCTTGGGGACGATCCCTGTCTCGCCGCCCTCTTCGCGGGTTTGGAAGTCGACCGACACGGGGGTTCCGCCGTTCACCGGGTCATTGGCCACCTCTTCGGCGGGAGGCATCACGCTGTACATGAAGATGTCGAGGTCGACCGTGCCCTGGCCCCCGACGGCCTCGAGCGCGAACTTGCCGCCCCACGTCGCCTTATCGACGGCGAACCTGTAACCGAAGAGGCCGCTGCCCTGACCGGCCGCGGTCTGGGTGATGCGGCGGGTGAGGCCCGCCCAGCAGCCGTCGGCGCCAAGGCCGGCGGCGAACACGGCCGGGAAGAGGATCGTGCCCTCCTGGGTCTGCTTGGGGGGGGCCGGGGCGGCCGAGGCCGGAGACAGCAGCGAGGCCGCCATCATGGCGGCAAGACCGATCAGGATTGCCTTTTTCATCTGTGCCCTCCCACTGGGGGTGTCCGTTTCGTCCTTAGAGCAGATTCGCCGTCGCGAGATGCCTTCCTGCCCAGGAAATGGGCCCCGACGCGTTTCCGCGGTCCCGCACGGGGCAACCTGTGGGGGCTAGAGAACCGATCCGCCAACACCGGGAGGGGTTCGTGCCAGACAAACAGACCGAGGATGCGAACGACTACGCGCAGGGCTCCGAGAGCGACGCCCAGACCGAGGCTCCGACCGCCAAGGAAGGCGTGACCGAGAGCGACGAGACGTTGCCCGACGACCAGGCCACCTTCCAGCCGGAATCGAGCTAGGCCGCGCCTTGGGTGGCTAGACGATCACGCGCGGAAGCGGCCCCGTGTCCTCGGTGTCGACACGGGTCGCGACGTCGTCGCGGTGGGTCTGGCTCTTGGCCATCACCAGCGACGTGACCGTTCGATAGAAGTCGTCAGGTTTCGGCAGGAAAGCGATCTGCTCGACGGCCTGCTTCTGCCCTGGAGACTCAACGCGCAGGTCGCCGTAGCCGAGCATGCGGCCGAGCAGCGAGCGGTGATAGGTCATGTCGGTCACCTTCGTGAGCGGCGTCGACGCCACGCGACGCGTTAGCAATCCCGACACCTCGAAGATGCGCCGGTCGGTTACGACGATCTTGGCGACGTTCCACTCCCAACCGCGCCACGCGAACCTGGCCATGAAGAAGATGGCGATGGCGCCGAGGAAGGTGTCGATCGCGTCGCTCCCCTCGGACGGCGTCAGCAACGTCCCGAGGAACGCGGCCCCCACGATGGCCCCGAAGGCCTCCACGAAGGGGCGGAAGAGCACCGCGGGATGCCGGCGGACGCGACACACGATGTTTTCGTCGAGAGCGAGATAGCGGGCTTCGCTGCTCATCGGCGTGCCGATCGGGACATCAGATCAGGGAGCGGAGGAACTCCGTGAACGCCTGCGACGCGCTCGAGAACCACTCGCCGGCGTTCTCCCCCGTTACCTTCACCAGCTTGGCCGCCTCGTTGGGCGAGTTTATGAGGAATACGGCCAGGAACGCGAGCAATAGATAGGTCGCGGCCTTCTTCAGCTTCATGCGGTCAAGATAAGTCGGGAACCGCCCGAGACGCCGGATTAGAGGGGGCGCGGACCCCTACCTACGAGGGGAACGCCATCCCGGGATCAGTACTCGGACCACCATCCCAGCCACAGCTTCCTCGAGGTCCGGAGGTGCTCGCGCTCCCGGGAGAAGACCTCGAGGGTCACCGTCCCGTCGTACCCGTGCTCTTTGAGAAGCCTGATGTGCGCCTTCCAATCGATCGTTCCGGCCCCCAGGGGAAGGTGGAGGTCCTCTCCCCCACCGCGGTTGTCGGAGACGTGGACGTGGCTGAGCCGGTTGCCGAAGGCATCCAGGAGAGCGGCCGTGCGGTTGGGCTCGCGCAGTCCCAGCCGGAGGTTGGCGTGGCCGACGTCGAGGTGGAAACCGACCTCGGGCACCGCCTCGAGGATCGCCGAGAGGTCGTCGACGCCGGAGAAGGCGCGGTCGAGGTTCTCGACCATCAAGGTGATGCCGCGCTGTGCGGCGTCCTGGGCGAGATCGCCGATCGCGTCCGCGTTCATCTCTCTCACCTTGTCGGGCGAATGCAAGGGAACCCGTTGATCCGGATGCACGTTGACGAGCTCGACGCCGGCGTCGGCGAACACGTCCAAGCCCCGGCGGTACAGGTCGCGTGCGAGCTCACGCATCTCCGGGTAGGGCGACGCGATCGGCAGGTGCCAGGCGGTGTGGCCGACGGCGGTCAGGCCCAGATCGGAGATGAGCGAGCCCACCTCTTTCCCGTCGGGGAGCCAGGCAGCGGGAGGCTCGAGGGTCAGGTCGATGAAATCGAACCCGTCCTCGGCGATGCGGTGGATCTCCTTGAGGACGGAGCGTCCCGGGAAGTTCATCGAGCCGACGAGCATCCAGGGACCGTAACCCGCTGGTAGAACAGGACGATGAA
>DATFFR010000001.1:0-23688 GCA_035249925.1 Actinomycetota bacterium | reverse complement strand
GGCACCGAAGGGAAGCTCGGTGGCCAGGCCCAGGTGAAGGGCGTCTCGGGCACGTGGAAGGGCCTGACCGAGAACGTGAACTTCATGGCGTCGAACCTCACCGACCAGGTGCGGTCGATCGCTCAGGTGACCACGGCGGTGGCCAACGGCGACCTGACACAGAAGATCACCGTCGAGGCCAAGGGAGAGGTCGCGGCTCTGGCCGACACCATCAACACCATGGTCGACCAGCTCTCGTCCTTCGCCGACGAGGTCACCCGAGTCGCACGCGAGGTCGGCACCGAAGGGAAGCTGGGCGGACAGGCTCAGGTGGAGGGGGTCTCCGGGACGTGGCGCGGGCTCACCGAGAACGTCAACCTGATGGCCAGCAACCTGACCGACCAGGTGCGGAACATCGCGGCCGTCACCACCGCGGTCGCCCAGGGAGACCTGACCAAGAAGATCAGCGTCGAGGCCAAGGGCGAGGTCGCCGCGCTGGCCGAGACGATCAACACGATGGTCGATCAGCTGTCGTCGTTCGCCGACGAGGTCACGCGCGTCGCACGCGAGGTCGGCACGGAAGGAAAGCTCGGCGGACAGGCGAAGGTCGAGGGGGTGTCGGGCACGTGGAAGGGCCTGACCGAAAACGTGAACCTGATGGCCAGCAACCTGACCGACCAGGTGCGAGACATCGCGCAGGTGACGACTGCCGTCGCCCGGGGTGACCTGTCCCAGAAGATCACGGTCGACGTCAAGGGCGAGATCCTCGAGCTCAAGAACACGATCAACGTCATGGTCGACCAGCTCTCGTCGTTCGCCGACGAGGTCACCCGTGTGGCCCGCGAGGTGGGCACCGAGGGGAAGCTCGGGGGACAGGCCAAGGTGAAGGGGGTCTCCGGGACCTGGAAGGGCCTTACCGACAACGTGAACTCGATGGCCAGCAACCTGACCGGGCAGGTGCGCAACATCGCTCAGGTCGCGACGGCGGTGGCGAAGGGCGATCTCTCGCAGAAGATCACCGTGGACGTCCAAGGCGAGATCCTCGAGCTCAAGAACACGATCAACGTCATGGTCGACCAGCTCTCGTCGTTCGCCGACGAGGTGACCCGTGTGGCCCGCGAGGTGGGCACCGAGGGGAAGCTCGGGGGCCAAGCACAGGTCAGGGGCGTGTCGGGAACCTGGCGGGACCTCACCGACAACGTGAACTTCATGGCCGGGAACCTGACGAGCCAGGTGCGCAACATCGCGCAGGTAACGACGGCAGTCGCCAAAGGAGACCTCGGCAAGAAGATCACGGTCGACGCGCGCGGTGAGATCCTCGAGCTGAAAGAGACCATCAACACGATGGTCGATCAGTTGTCCTCGTTCGCGGCCGAGGTCACCAGGGTGGCAAGAGAGGTCGGAAGCGAGGGCAAGCTGGGCGGTCAAGCCGAGGTCGAGGGCGTGTCCGGCACCTGGAAAGGCCTCACGGAGAACGTGAACCAGCTGGCCGGCAACCTCACGACCCAGGTGCGTGCGATCGCGGACGTGGCAACCGCCGTCACCCAGGGCGACCTGACGCGGGAGATCACCGTCGCGGCCCAAGGCGAGGTCGCTCAGCTGAAGGACAAGATCAACCAGATGATCACCAACCTCGCGGAGACGACGCAACGGAACGAGGAGCAGGACTGGCTCAAGACCAACCTCGCCAAGATCTCCGGGATGATGCAGGGCCAGCGCGACCTGCAGACGGTGTCGCGGCTCATCATGTCCGAGCTGACGCCCACGGTCTCCTCGCAGCACGGCGCGTTCTTCCTCGCCGAAAGCGCAGACGGGAACGGGACCGCGACCGACGCGGAGGACATGATCCTCAAGCTGAAAGCGAGCTACGGCTACAAGGCGCGCAAGAACGTGTCGAACACCTTCAAGATGGGGGAGGGGCTGGTCGGCCAGGCCGCCCTGGAGAAGAAGCCGATCCTGATCACCCAGGCCCCGCAGGACTACATCAAGGTGACGTCCGGCCTCGGCGAAGCGGCCCCGGTGAACATCATCGTGGTGCCCGTGCTCTTCGAGGACCAGGTCTTGGGCGTGATCGAGCTGGCCTCGCTGCGCCCGTTCAGCGACGTCAACCAGACGTTCCTGGACCAGCTGATCGAGACGCTCGGCGTCGTCCTGAACACGATCATCGCCAACATGCGCACCGAGGATCTCCTCGAGGAGTCGCAGCGGCTCACGCGGGAGCTGCAGAGCCAATCCGAGGAGCTTCAGACGCAGCAGGAAGAGTTGCAGCAGACGAACGAGGAGCTTCAGGAGAAGGCGGCGTTGCTGGCCGAGCAGAACCGCAACATCGAGATCAAGAACCAGGAGATCGAGATGGCGCGGTCGACGCTGGAGGAGAAGGCGCAGCAGCTGGCGCTGAGCTCCAAGTACAAGTCCGAGTTCCTGGCGAACATGTCGCACGAGCTCAGGACGCCGCTCAACAGCTTGCTGATCCTGGCGAAGCTGCTGGCCGACAACGACGAGCAGAACCTGACCGAGAAGCAGATCGAGTTCGCCAGCACGATCCACAACGCCGGCGCCGACCTGCTGTCGTTGATCAACGACATCCTGGACCTGTCCAAGGTCGAGGCCGGCAAGATGGACGTTCACCCGACCGACGTGCCGCTGTCGACGGTGGCGGACAACGTCGAGCAGTCGTTCAGGCCCGTGGCCGACCAGCAAAGCATCGAGTACAGCGTCGAGGTGTCCGACGAGCTGCCGGCGACCATCACGACCGACGAGCAACGTCTGCAGCAGATCCTCAACAACCTGCTGTCGAATGCCTTCAAGTTCACCAACGAGGGCTCGGTGAAGGTGACGATCGCGCAGGCGCCGAGCGGTACGCGCTATCTCGACGATCGCCTGACCGCGCTCGACTCCGTGATCGCGTTCGCGGTATCGGATACAGGCATCGGCGTCCCGGAGGACAAGCTGCGCCTCATCTTCGAGTCGTTCCAGCAAGCGGACGGCACGACCAGCCGCCGGTTCGGCGGCACGGGTCTCGGTCTTTCGATCAGTCGCGAGATCGCCCGCTTGCTGGGTGGCGAGATCCGGGTCGAGAGCGAGGTCGGCGCTGGCAGCACGTTCACCCTCTACCTGCCCGAGCAGTACGTGCCGCTGCCGGTCGCTCCCGAGCCGCCGCGGATCGAGCTCGGGGCGCCGATGTTGATCGAGGCGCCGGCCGGCACCGACGTTCCCTCGGTCAGGCTGGCAGCCGTTCCCGATGAGGTCGAAGCGATCGATCTTCCCAACGACCTGGACGACGATCGCAACGACCTGGCGGAAAGCGATCGCGCTTTGCTGGTCGTGGCGAACCCCGACGCGGCCCGGGGCTGGATGGAAGCGGCTCGCTCCAAGCAGTTCAAGGCACTGGGCTCGACCTCCGCCGACACCGGGCTGGCGATGGCGCGCGAGTTCCAGCCCGACGCGATGCTCGTCGACGCCGAGCTCGGTGAGGTCAGCGGGCTGGTCCTGCTCCACAGGATGAAGCTCGACCCCACGACCCGTCATATCCCCGTATACATCGCGACCGAGGGAGATCAGCGTCAAGAGGCCATGCGCGCGGGGGCCGCGGCCTGCGTCGAGAAGCCGGTTACCGAGGACGCCCTGTCGAGCATGCTGCGAGCCGCGACGTACTTCATCGAGCGGGGCGTCAAGAACCTCATCGTGGTCGAGGACAACGACGTCGAGCGCAACGCGATCGTCGAGCTCATCGGCACCGGCGACGACGTTTCCATCACGGCCGTGGCATCGAGTGAAGAAGCACTGGCGGAGATGGAGTCCAAGCATTTCGACTGCATGGTGCTCGATCTGAAGCTACCGGACATGACCGGGTTCGACCTGCTGGAGAAGTTGCGGAGCGATGCCCGCTTCCGGGACCTGCCGATCATCATCTACACCGGCAAGGACCTGACCCGCAAGGAAGAGACGAAACTCCGCAAGTACAGCGACGCCATCATCATCAAGGACGTGAACTCTCCCGAGCGGTTGCTGGACGAGACTTCGCTGTTCCTCCACCGACTCTCTGCCGCGTTGCCTGCGGATCGGCGGGAGATGATCGAGCATCTTCACAGTGCCGACACCGTCTTCCAGGGCAAGAAGATCCTGGTGGTAGACGACGACGTGCGAAACGTGTTTGCGCTGACCAGCATCCTGGAGACCCGGGGCATGGAGGTCATCTATGCCGAGAACGGCAGGGACGGCATCGAAACGTTGCGCGAGAACCCCGACGTCGACCTGGTGCTGATGGACATCATGATGCCGGAGATGGACGGTTACGAGACGACGACCGAGATCCGTAACGACCCGCAGTTCGCCGGGCTACCGATCATCGCGCTGACGGCCAAGGCGATGAAAGGCGACCGCGAGAAGAGCATCGCGTCGGGCGCGTCGGACTACATCACCAAGCCCGTCGATTCGGATCAGTTGCTGTCGCTGATGAGGGTGTGGCTCTACCAGTAGGGGAGAGGACTCCGGCCTATGAGCCACAAAGGGTCTCACCTGACGAGAGACGACCTCGAGAGCATCGAGATCCGGCTGCTGCTCGAGGCCGTCTATCAGCACTACGGCTACGACTTCCGGAAATACGCACGCGGGTCGCTGCGGAGGCGCTTGTGGCGCCGGGTGGACGCGGAGGGATGTAAGACGATCTCGGGGCTCCAGGAGCGTGTCCTGCACAACCCTGTTGCCATGGACGCCCTTCTGATGGACCTCTCCGTCAACGTGACCGCGATGTTCAGAGACCCGACCTTTTACATGGCCCTGCGCAGCAGGGTCATCCCGATCCTCAGGACGTATCCCTTCATCCGGGTGTGGATCGCCGGCTGCTCGACCGGCGAAGAGGTGTACTCGATGGCCATCATGCTGCGCGAAGAAGGGCTCCTCGATCGCGCTCGGATCTATGCCACCGACATCAACGAGCGGGTCCTGGAGCGGGCCGGCGACGGCGTTCTGCCTCTGAACCGCATGCAGACCTTCACGCAGAACTACCTGCGTGCCGGCGGCACGACCGCCTTCTCCGAGTACTACAAGGCGGACGGCGACCGGGCCCGGGTCGACAACAGCCTGCTCGACAACGTCGTTTTCGCACACCACAACCTGGTGTCCGACGGCTCTTTCAACGAGTTCCACCTGATCGTGTGCCGCAACGTGATGATCTATTTCGACAAGGAGCTGCAGGACGAGGTTCACGACCTTTTGCACGACAGCCTGGTCAACCTGGGGATCCTCGCGCTGGGCAACAAGGAATCGATCCACTTCAGCCGCATCGCGTCCAGATACGAGGAGTTGGATCCCGAAGAGAAGATCTACAGGCGCATCGCATGAGAACCCAGGTCATGAGATACGAGATCGTCGTCGTCGGAAGCTCCTGGGGCGGCCTGGGTGCTCTCAAGGTCCTTCTCGGGGGCCTGCCGAGCGACTTCCGCCTGCCGGTCGTGGTCGCACAACACCGCAGCGTCGATTCCCGCGACAAGGGCCTGGCCTCCTATTACGACGCCCGCTGCCAGCTGCCCGTCTGCGCGGTCGAGGACAAGCAGCCGATCGACCCCGGCACCGTTTACTTTGCCCCGCCCGACTACCATCTGCTCATCGAAGCCGGCACCTTCGCCCTGTCCGTCGACGAGAGGGTGCAGTTCAGCCGGCCGTCGATAGACGTTCTGTTCGAGTCGGCGGTCGACTCCTTCGGCTCCAAGACGATCGGCGTGATCCTGACCGGAGGCAACCCCGACGGTGCGGAAGGACTACTGGCCGTTGCCGATGCGGGCGGGTTCACGATCGTTCAAGATCCCGTCGACGCCGAGAAGCCGGACATGCCGCGAGCCGCGCTCGAGACGGTTCCGAGGCCGGGCGCGCTGTTGGGGCTGGACGAGATTCCACCGTACCTAACGAAGCTGGCGGGGGAGATCGCGTGACGACCGACGGCACGGCCGCGGTCGGCAGGGGACACACGGGTTCGACCAGGGACGTCTCGAGCATCCTGATCGTCGACGACCGCCCGGAGAACCTGCTCGCGTTGGAAGCGGCGCTGGCCCCGATCGAACAGAACATCATCCGTGCCGGATCGGGCGAGGAAGCCCTGCGAGCGTTGCTCAAACATGAGGTCGCGGTGATCATCCTCGATGTCCAGATGCCCGGCCTGGATGGGTTCGAAACGGCCGCCTATATCAAGCAGCTCGATCGCACCAAGCACATCCCGATCATCTTCCTGACCGCGATCAACAAGGAGGCCCAACACGTGTTCCGCGGCTATACGGCAGGGGCCGTGGACTACCTCTTCAAGCCGTTCGATCCGACGATGCTGCGCTCGAAGGTCGCCGTCTTCATCGACCTCCACCAGAAGAAGCGTGAGCTCCAAACCAGCGAGGAGAGGTTCAGGCGAGCGTTCGACCACGCCCCGATCGGCGTTGCGCTCGTCGGGTTGCAAGGGAGCCTGCTCAAGGTGAACCGGGCGTTGAAGGAACTGACCGGCTTCTCGCGCGCCGACCTGGTCACCAAGACGATCCACGAACTGATCCATAGTGACGACATCCCGATCGACCTCGGGGCGCTGGCGAACGACGTCGCCGGAGCCGGCGCGAGCTGGCATGCCGAGCACCGGATCGTCACGCGCGACGGCTCGGAGCGCCATGCGCTCGTCAGCGTGTCGTTCATCCCGAGCGCCGCCGGCATGGGTCCTCATTTCATCTTCCAGATCACCGACATCACCGAGCGGCGAGAGCTCGAGAGCTTCCGGGAACGGTTCGTCTCGCACGCAGCTCACGAGCTGCGCACGCCGGCAACGGTCATCGCCGGCACCGCCTCACTGCTTTACGAGAACCCGGACCTGCGCCCGGCCGAGGTGCAGCAGTGCATAACCGCGCTGTATCGCCAATCGCAGCGACTCACTGCGATGGTCCGCAACCTGCTGGACCTCTCCCGCCTCAAGGAAGGCCGCCTGAAGGCGAAGCTGGAGCAGGTCGACGTCGGCCGGCTGGCGAGCCTCGTCCTGGAGCACACGCCTCCGCCGGAGCAGAAATCGGTCATGCTGTCGGTGGAGGAAGGATGCTTCGCCATGGTGGACGCGGAGGGGATGGACCACATACTCACGAATCTTCTGGTGAACGCGTACCGCTACGGCGGTGACGAGATCTGGCTGGAGGCCGAGCGAGACGCGACCGAGGTCGTCGTCGCGGTGAGCGACAACGGCCCCGGCGTTCCAACCGAGCTCATCCCCAAGCTGTTCGATCCGTTCACGCGGGGGAAGCTCTCGTCCGCGGTGGGAGGCTCGGGACTAGGGTTGGCCCTGGTGGAGAGCCTGGTGCAAGCAAGCGGCGGCGAGATCCGTTACGACCCACGCCCCGAGGGCGGATCCACCTTTGCGGTCCGTCTGGCGGCGCCCTGATGCCGGGCCACATCCTGGTCGTCGACGACGAGCCCGACATGCGGCTGCTGCTCCGATTGACGTTGGGGCGCGCCGGCTTCGAGGTGACGGAGGCGGCGACGGGGGAGGAGGCTATGACGGCCGTCGAGCACGCCTCGTTCGACCTGGTCCTTCTCGATCTGAACCTGCCCGGCATCGGTGGGCTCGAGATCCTCGACGCGTGGAACGACGGCGGCGTGGTTCCGGCGCTGCCGGTGGTGGTCCTGACGGCCGACGCGCGGCTTGGTCTGGAGGAGGAGACGATGAGTCGCGGCGGCCGCGAGTGCCTCCGCAAGCCGATCGCGTCCGCGGATCTGATCGAGCGCATCGAGGCCGCCATGGCGACGCCCGCGGCTACGGTGGAGGAGCGATGAGGATCCTTCTGGTCGACGACGATCCGGCCTTCGTGCTCGCCGTCAAGGAGCTGCTGACGCGTGCGGGCCACGAGGTCGAGGTGGCCTGGGACGGATCGGAAGCGCTGGTCGCGGCAGGCCAGGGCCAGCCGAAAGTCGTGATACTCGACTACAAGATGCCGGGGTTCAACGGGGGCGTGACGGGCCGGATGCTGCGCAGCTTCTCGCCCGGCGTGCACATCATCGGTGTGAGCGCGATCTCCGACATCGACACGAGCTGGTCCGACACCTTCCTGCGCAAGGACGCGGTCCTCGACGAGCTCGTGCCGCTCGTCGACGAGCTGGCAGCCGCCGAGAGCACTTCGGAGAGCCCCGAGAGCTCCGATAACGCCAAGTAGCGGCCCGACAGGCTTCGTACATGCGCGTCGGCTCGGTGGTCATCGACTGCAACGACTTCGAGGCGATGTTCGCCTTCTGGGCCGCCGCGCTGCGCTACGAGCCCCGTGAGGAGCCGGAGGAGGACTGGGTGGTGCTGAGGGATCCGACGGGTGAGGGCGTCAACGTCTCCTTAAGCAAGGTGCCGGAGCCCCGGGTCGGAAAGAACCGCCTGCACCTCGACCTCTACACGACCGCTCCGGCAGCCGAGATCGAACGGCTACGGGGACTCGGCGCGGTGGTCACGCGCACGCCGGGCCCGGGCGAGGACTTCACGGTCCTGGCCGACCCGGAGGGCAACCTCTTCTGCGTGATCGACAAGGGTCCTTAGCCCGGGACGCACCCTGGAATCGACGACCGGCTAGGGGACCCTTCCGTTCCGCTGGGCCTCGGCAGCCATGTGATTGCGATATCTGTAGACGTGCCATGGCGAGATCATCAGCAGGAGCTCCCAGGTCCTTCGGGAGCGACCCTCGAACTGAGCATGCCCGTCTCTCTCACGGATCCTCGGATCGCCCAGGCAGTCGCTCTGCCACCACCAGATCATGAGTCCGAAGGCGAACAACTGCGCGTAAAGGAACACCACCACGAATCTGCCCAAATCATCGCCCACAACGATCCCGCTCCAGAACGCGGCAGCCGCGACGAGCAGCCAGCCTCCGAGCAGGTACGCCCAGAGCAGCAGCTTTGTCCTTCGAGGGAGGCGACGAAGCACCCAGAATGGAAGCGCGAAGGAAGCGGCGCCGAGGAATCCGGCACTCAGGTCGGCCCCCATGAGTGGATTATCCCGGCCCCCGCACGCCGGATCCTGGCTGCCCTCCAATTGCCCATAATGGATCTTATGTCTACTTAGACTGCTGGAGCGATCCCCCTCTACAGGGCGTGTGTGCCGGTCATGGGCCCGGCGGATCCAGTCGCAACTCCTTCCAGTCGGCGTCTCGAGTTAGATCGAGGTCGAGACGCGGCGAGCCCGCCAGGTCGTCGGCCGCGTCGACGGCGACCGCGAGATCCGCCGGGGCGACCGCGTCCTTGGCGCCCAGGAGCCCGCGGCGGCGGAACCTGAGGATCACGTGCTCGAGCTCGGGCTCGACCCGGAGCGAGCGCACCAGCTCGTCGGGCTCCCCCGCCCCCACGGCGACCACCCGGCCGACCCCGGCCTTCCTGAGGACACCGGCGAGCACCTCGCGCAGCGGCGGGTGCAGCGGGTGGTGATCGCCCGCCACGACCGTGCGAACGTTCATGCACGCCCGCCAGGCGAAATCCTCGTCCGCCATGTCGCCAACGGCCACGTGGACGCCCCGGGCCCGCCAGCGCTCCCGCTCGGTCTCCTCTGCCAGGACGAGCCGAACCTCGTCGCCCTGCTCGAGCAACCGGGCCGCGACCACCTCGGTCAAGGTCTCGCCGAGGCCGATCAAGAGGACGCTCATGATCCCCGAACCCTACGCGGTGGCATCCCTCGCTCCCCCGCCCCCACCGGTTGCCGGCTCGCCTAGGCTTCGGACATGGAGGAACACCGCGCTCTACACAAGCGCCATCAGCAGGTCATGCCGTCGTGGCTCGCGCTCTACTACGACGAGCCGATCTCGATCGTGCGCGGCGACGGATGCACCGTGTGGGATGCCGAGGGCAACGAGTACCTCGATTTCTTCGCTGGGATCCTGACGACCGTCTCGGGTCACGGCGTACGCCAGGTGATCGAGGCGATCGAGGCGCAGGCTCGGCGAGTGCTGCACACCTCGACGCTGTACCTGATCGAACCGGCGATCGAGCTGGCCGAGGAGCTCGCGGCCCTCGCGCCGATAGACGACCCGAAGGTGTTCTTCGTGTGCTCGGGCTCCGAGGCGAACGAAGCGGCGTTGCTGCTGGCGTCGACGTACCGGCGCTCCAACCAGATCCTTGCCTTGCGCAACAGCTACCACGGCCGGTCGTTCGCCACGATCGGGGTCACCGGTAACAGAGGCTGGTCGGCGTCCAGCCTCACGCCGCTGAACGTCTCTTACGTCCACGGCGGCTACCGCTACCGCAGCCCCTTCGCCGCGCTGTCCGACGCGGATTACATCGCGGCCTGCGTGCAGGACCTGCGCGACGTCATCGACACGACGACGGCCGGGGACGTGGCGTGCATGGTCGCCGAGCCGATCCAGGGCGTCGGCGGGTTCGCCGTTCCACCGGACGGCCTTTTCGGGGCGATGAAGGAAGTTCTAGACGAGCACGGCATCCTATTCGTCTCCGACGAGGTGCAAACGGCATGGGGTCGCACCGGCGAGCACTTCTGGGGCATCGATGCCCACGGGGTGCGGCCGGACGTCATCACGTTCGCGAAGGGCATAGGCAACGGCCTCGCCCTCGGCGGCCTCATCGCCCGGGCCGACATCATGGATTCGATCGATGCGAACTCCATCTCTACCTTCGGTGGCAATCCGCTGACGGCCGCCGGCGCACTCGCGAACCTCCGCTTCATCCTCGAGAACGACCTCCAGACCAACGCGGCGCGGGTCGGAGAGCACCTGATGACGAGGCTTCGTACGGCGTGCGAGAAGATCGACGCGGTAGGCGATCTGCGCGGCAAAGGGCTGATGATCGGTATCGAGTTGGTCGAGCCGGGAACGAAGACGCCCGCCCCCGAGACCGCCGCGAAGGTTCTCGAGGAGAGCCGAGAGCGCGGACTGCTTGTCGGCAAGGGCGGGCTGTACGGCAACGTCCTGCGCATCGCTCCCCCGTTGGTGGTAACCACCGCCGAGGCCGACCGGGCCGCCGCGATCCTCCGCGACTCGCTGCACGCCGCCACCTCCTGACCCGCGCGGGTTCTCCGGGCGGGCTCGCTGCCGTTTCGCTACGTATATCTGGGTATTGCCGGACATATGGCACGCATCCACGATGGGATGACAAGAGGGGGCGGCGGTAGACGAAGGGGCAGCTCGGGGTGAGCCTAGACACCCGTACGACGGGCACGAGATGGCGGTAGAGACCAAGACGTTCGGCGTCCTGCTCGCCGACGACGTCCCCGACCTCCGCCTCCTGGTTCGCATGGCCCTCGAGTCGGTCGAGCACTTCAGGGTCGTGGCCGAGGCCGAAGACGGTCTGCAGGCGGTCGAGCTGGCCGCCCTTCACAAGCCCGACCTCGTCATCCTGGACGTCTCGATGCCCCGTCAGGATGGGCTCTCGAGCCTGCCCAAGATCCTCGAGGCCTCGCCCGAGAGCAAGGTGATCATCCTGTCCGGCTTCGAGGCCGAGCGCCTGGCCTCGATGGCCCACGATCTAGGAGCGGTCTCTTACCTCGAGAAGGGAGTCCCGCCCTCCCAGCTGCTCGCCGCAGCCGAGGAGGCCGTGGGACTCGCCACCGAGGTACGCGGGAGCCACGTGGTCACCCTCGAGGAGGCCGCCGGTGAACGGACCGAGCTTCCGGACGCCGAGCTGCTGGCCTTCCTAAGCCACGAGATCCGCAACCCGCTCGCCGTGATACAGGGGTTCGGCCTGACCCTCCAGGACCGATGGGACTCGATGCAGACCGACCAGCGGCGCGACCTCGTGCGCCGCATGACCGCGCACGCGGCCTATCTGGACAGCGTGCTGACCAACGTCCTGCACTTGCGCTCCGGGCATCTCGCGGACACCGACGTGAGGTGGTCGACCCACGATCCCGGTGAGCTCTTCGCCCAGCTCCTTCACGAGCTCGCCCCGCTGGCCAAGGATCATCCCGTCCGTCTCTCCATGTCCGACGACGCCCGCCCCATCAGGGTGGACGCGCATCGGCTGCGCCAGGTGCTGACCAACCTCATCGTCAACGCCACCAAGTACTCGCCGGCCGGATCGCCGATCGAGATCCGCGGGACCGCCGTATCCGACGGCGTCCAGGTCGAGGTCCGGGATCAGGGCGCCGGCATCCCCGTCGACATGCGCGAGGCGGTGTTCGAGAAGTTCCGGCGCGTGGACCCCACCGGCAAGGGTCTCGGACTGGGCCTCTTCATCTGCAGGCAGCTGATGCGGGCCATGGACGGCGACATCTGGGTCGGAGATTCCACGGATGGAACGACGATCTGTTTGCGCCTCCCCCGCGCGGAGACCTCGCGGTAACCCACCCTTAACGGTTGCAGCCGGGCGCGCCTTTCTGACAGGAGGGCCGGCGCGGCTCCGGCGGTTCCTTCTGCTCGCGGGTCTGCGTATTCGTGACGCTGGCGGCCACGTCGGCCTGGACCGGAGCGAAGGGGACGCCGGCGAACGGGCGGTCAGGACACGCATAGATGGTCTCGGCGTCGGGGGGGCCGGTCTCGCCGGTGAAGTCGTTCTCGTAGAAGCAGTTGTTCGCTCCGGTCCCGTCCCACGCCAGGTCGTACATCCCCGAGCCCCGGATGAAGTTGTAGCGGACCCGGTTGTTCATCGGCAGCGACTCCTCGTCGATGCTTTGTGTGATGAGGATCCCGTAGCGCTTGTGGTTGGTGACGACGTTGCGTTTGACGATGTTGTTGTGGACGCCGGCCAGCCAGATGCCGGTGCCGAAGGGGATCCCGACCGTCTCCGAGAAACCGGCAGCGGGGATGTTCTCGTAGTTGTTGTCCTTGACCACGTTGTTCAGGATGATCGTGCCCCGGTTCGGGGCGAGCTCCTCGGTGGGCAGGGTGTTCGGCACGACGCCGGCCCCGTTCCCGACGAAGGTCGAATCGCGGATCACGACCCCCGTCGCGTTGGTCCCCGAGTAACCGAGGTAGTTCATCTGGCTGTGGACGTTCTCGATCAGGGCCGAGCATCCCAAGCATTGGCCGATATAGAACGCTGAGTCCCCGCTCCCCCACCCGAACGAGTTCCTGAAGATCCCGTCGTAGGAATTGAACGCGTAGAGCCCGTACGTCCGGTTCTTGATCGCATCGATACCGTCGGCGGCGTATCCGGTGACGTCGTTGAAGAAGATCCCGTTCTCCAGATAGTTCCGCACGGTCAGGTTCTTCACGGTCACGTCGTGAACGCCGTCGACGATGATCCCGTTTCCCTTGTTGTCGCCCCCGTGCAGGATGGTGCGGAACCGATCGACGCCCCTGATGATGAGTCGCGATGTCTTGACGACCACCGCCTCCCGGTAGGTGCCGGGACGGATCACGATCGTGGAGCCCGGCTTGGCCGCATCGACCGCCCGCTGGATGGTCGGGAAATCGGCCGGGACCACCAGGCGGGGTCGCTCGTCCTTCTCGCCGGCCGGCTCTTCTCCCGGGGGCGGGCCCTCGGGATCGCCGACGATGACCAGTCCGGCCATGCCCGCGCCGCCGCGGCCGCCGTGGTAGCGACAGAAGTACGGGTAATAGCCCTCCCGGTCGAACTGGTGAGAGAACGTCCGGTTGTTGCTCGGGGTCATGTCCCCCGAGTCGAACTGGCCGCGCTCGTCCGAGGTCACACGATGACGGTTGCGGCCCCGGTCGTAGTTCCACACGATCGAGTCGCCGGGCTCGATGCGCACCTCCTCCGGTGAGAACACGTTGTCTCGCACTGCGACCGTCTGCGACGCAGCGCGCGCCGGTGCGGGGGCGACGACGATCACGGCGGTCGCGAACGCGAGGGCAACCAGAGCCGCGGTCCGCCGCCGTGCGTCAGTGCGCATGGGCCCCCGAGTGCTCCGACTCGAACGCCCGGATCGCCGCGCGCGTCTGCTTGGTGACCATGCCGCCCGGGGTGCGGACCACGAACAACCCCGCCATCCCCGCGTCCGAGTGTCCCTGCACGTGACAGTGGTACATCCAGGCTCCGGGGCCGACGTGCTCGCCGGCGATCACCTGGAAGCCGAAGGAATCGGCCGGCCCGACGGTCTTGTTGTCGATCAAGCGGCTCTGGTCGCCCGGCGTCGTCACGAGTCCATTGCGGTTGTCGGCCCAGCGATGTCCGTGGAGATGGAAGGTATGGAACAGATCGCCGTGACCGATCACGACGAACTCGACCCGCTCGCCTTCGTCCGCAACGATGCGCGGCGTCTTAGGAGCCTTCCTGTTGTTGAAGGTGATGTTGTTCATGACCAACACGTGGGTCTTGCCCGTGGGCTCGGGATCGCCCGCGCGCCGCACGATCAGAGCTCCGTACAAACCTTTGCGCAGGCCCCCCGTCCCGTGGGGGCCGCCGACGCAATGGTCGTGGTAGTGCCAGTACCCCGCCGTTCCGGGGTCGACCGTGCCGTCGATCCGCGTGCTCGCGGCCGGTGCCTCGAACACGTAGGTCCGGGCGCGTCCGGGCGCCACGCAGCTCTTGTTCAGCGGCGTGCCGTCGCTGGCGACCGTGTAGGCGACGCCGTGCGCGTGCATGCCGAGGGCCACGTCGGTGTCGTTGACCAGGGTCACCTGGAGACACTCGCCCTCCGTCATCTCGAGGGTCGGGCCGGGGATCTGAGCCGAGCCGGGGGTCCGCCCGTACCCGATCCTGCCGTTACGAAGGTTCTCGGCGAACAGCGAGACCGAGTTGGTCGGGTCGTCGCACACCTGCGGACGAGGAGCATCCGCCACCGGGACCTGGGCGTGGGTGGCCATCGAGCCGCCGATCGCCGCGAGCGCGACGCAGGCCGCTATCACCACGGTTCTCGGGACCCTCCTCGCGCCGCGCATCACGCAATGGAAACACGCCGGGGAGCCTCAGAAGAACCAATTGTGCTGCGTAAAAACCACTACTCCCAGCGCCGCGAGCGGAGCAAGCGCGACCACCAACCACTCGTGCAGCGCCGGTCGCCGGCCGCTCGCCTCGGCGAGGAACAGGGTGATGGGGAACATCGTCAGCAGCATCCTGGGGATCGAGTAGTACCACGTGCTGGTGAGGAGCACGGCCATCATCGACCCCATGAACGCGGCGTAGCCCCACTCGCGTTTCCACGCCGCCCATAGAGTGGCTCCGATCCCCGCGGCGGCCGCGACGATCTCTATCCGCCACGCGAGAAGGAAGTTGGTCTGCGTCGTGCTTGCCGAATCCCACGTCGACCACGTGCTCATGAACGAGGACACCGGTCCGACGAACGTGCGCCCCCACCCCTCACGCTGGTGGTTGACGTACTCGAAGGGGTCGCCCATCGCCTGCCCTAGGAACGCCGCGTACGCAAGCAGGGGCAGAAGCCCCAGGACCAGCGCCAGTCCTGCGTTCGCAAGGCGCTCCTTCGAGAAGTCCCGCTGACGCAAGAACTCGACCGCGAGACCCAGCAGCAGGAACAGGCCGGCGGCCCGCGAGCCCATGGCGACCGCCGCAGGCAGCCCGACGAGATGCCACCGTCCCCGGCGCGCAAAGTAGAACGCCGCGATCGCTCCGGCCAAAAAGAGCGACTCGCTGTAAGGCGCGACGAGGAACACCGCGGTGGGAAAGATCGTGAGGTACAACAGAGCGCGCCGTCCCGCTCCCTCGCCCAACTCGTCCTCGGCCAGCCGGTGGAGGAAGTACCCGGCCACGACTGCGGCGACGGCCGAGATCAGCAGGCCGGCGACGACCGGAGACAGGCCGATCCACAGCAGCGGCCTCACCGCAAGCGGGAAGCCTGGAAAGAAGGCCGCCGCGTGAGCGTCGCTCTGCGGAGCCGTGTATCCATGCTCGGCGATCGTAAGGAAGTGGTGTGCGTCCCAGCTCCTCCACATCCCCTGGAAGCCCGTCTCCGGCGCTCCGCTGGAACCCGACAGCAGGAACCAGCTGGTCGCCATCCCGATGGCGAAGAAGGCGAGTCGCGCAACGAACGCCATCACCCCGGCCTCGACCCAGGCGCGCGACGCGCCGTCGAGCCGGGCGATCAGGGACCGCGAGGGGGCCGCGGCGGCTTCCGCCTGAAGAGAGCTCACCCTCTCAGGATAAGCAGTGACCCGTGTTAGCGGACCGGACCCCCTTTAGAAGAACCACGAGCCGCGGGTGTAGACGACTACGCCCACCGCTGCCGCGGTGGTGCTGAGCGCCAGATAGACGTCGTGCAGCAGAGGCCGCTCCAGCGTCGCCCGAGCCATGAAGACGGCGACCGGGAAGAACGTAAGCAAGATCCTGGGGATGCTGAAGTACTCGGTGCTCGTCAAGAGCACGAGCAGGACGGTGCCCATGTACACCGCATAGCCCCATTCGCGCTTCTTTATCGCCCACAGCACGAACAGAACGCCGACCGCAGCGGCCACGATCTCGATCCGGTAGGCGAACTGGAAGTTCGTGCTCTGGGTGGGGTCGTCGAATCGATCGATGGTGTTGGTCAGCGCAGAGATCGGCCCGACGAAGGAGCGGCCCCACCCCAGGCGCTGCTCCGTGACGAAGTAGAACGGGTCGTTCTTGACCTGCGCGAGGTACGCCGCGTATCCCAGCAGCGGCAGCATGCCGATCACGAGCGAGAGGCCTGCCTGGAACAGTTGCTTGGGGCTGAGGTCGCGCTGGCGCAACGCCTCCACGAAAAGACCCAGCAGTAGGAAGACCCCGGCGAAGCGCGTGCCCATCGCGAGTGCCGCGAACGGACCAACGAGCTCCCATCTCCGGCGGCGCGCGAAGTAGAAGGCCGGTATCGCCCCGGCCAGGAAGAGGGATTCGCTGTAGGGAGCGATCAGGAAGACTGCGGTCGGGAACACCGCCGCGTAGAGGACGGCTCGTCGACCGGTGCCCTCCCCCACCTCCTCCTCGGCCAGCTTCCAGAGAAACGCAAGACCCACCCACGAGCCGATCGCCGAGATCAGGAACCCGGCGGCCAGCGACGGCAGGCCCAACCAGCCGAGCATCCGGATCGCCATCGGAAAGAACGGGAAGAAGGCATAGGCGTTCGGGAACGAGCCCGGGCCCTCGTATCCATTGTCGGCCGTCGTCAGGAACCTCGTCGCGTCCCATCGGTTCCAGATGTCGAAGGGGCCGACGTCCGGTATTCCGCTGGTACCCGACGAGAGCAGGAACGACGCCGCGTATCCGATCAGGAAGAAGAGGATGCGGGTACCGACAACGACGGCGAGGGCGTCCCTCCACGGCGCGAACGACGAGGGTCGCTCGGCTGCGCCCGCGTCGTCTTCAGGGCGGGAGGCACTCGATGTGTGTCCGGGCTGCGACCCCGCAGCCACCGCGTTATCCAGGCGACCAGCGCAGCTTGAGCTCGCGCGCCGCCCGCGCCTCGTCGGGACGTCTCACGGGGGTGGTCACCGGGGCACCCTTCACCAGCTCCGGCTCGCTGGTCGCCTCGGCTGCGATCTGGTTCAAGGCGGCCGCCAGACCATCGATCGTCTCTTTGGACTCGGTTTCGGTCGGCTCGACCATCAGCGCCTCCTCCACGACGAGAGGGAAGTACACGGTCGGAGGGTGATAGCCCAGGTCGATCAATCGCTTGGCGACGTCCATCGCCCGGACGCCGTGGCGCTTAAGCCCCTTCGCCGTCGAGACGAACTCGTGCATGCAATCTCCGGGGTAGGCGGTGGGGAAGGTCGATTCGATCAACGATTTCAGGTAGTTCGCGTTCAGCACGGCGCGTTCGGCGATCTGCCGCAGCCCCTCGGGACCGAGCGACCGGAGATAGGTGTACGCGCGGACGTTGATCCCGAAGTTCCCGTGGAACGAGTGGATGCGGCCGATCGAGTCGGGACGGTCGTAGTCCCACCGCCAGCGGTCACCGTCCTGCGCGGGGGCCGCGAGGACCGGCGTAGGTAGGAAGCGCTCGAGCCGCTCGCTGACGGCCAGCGGGCCCGAGCCGGGCCCCCCTCCCCCATGCGGGGTGGCGAAGGTCTTGTGCAGGTTCATGTGGACGATGTCGAAGCCCATGTCGCCGGGGCGCACGACGCCGACGATCGAGTTGAAGTTGGCGCCATCGTAATAAAGGAGACCGCCGACCTCGTGCACGGCGGCCGCGATGGCCTTGATGTCCCGCTCGAAAAGCCCGAGCGTGTTGGGGTTCGTCAGCATCAGTCCGGCGGTCTCGTGGTCGAGTGCCTGCTTCAGCGCCTCGAGGTCGACGAGGCCGCGCTCGTCCGAGGGGACCTCCTGGGCGCGGTAGCCGGCGAGCGAGACGCTTGCGGGATTGGTGCCGTGTGCCGAGTCCGGGATGATGACCTTGGCGCGCCTGTCGTCGCGGCTCTCGTGGAACGCGCGCATCATGAGCAGTCCGGTGAGCTCTCCCTGGGCGCCGGCGGCCGGTTGGAAGGTGAGCCGCGCCATCCCGGTCGCCTCGCACAACGCCCGCTCGAGCGTCCCGAGCAGCTCGAGAGCACCCTGGACCAGCTCATCGCCGGCGAAAGGATGCAGCGACGCGAAGCCGGGCAGACCGGCGGCGAACTCCGCGATCTTGGGGTTGTACTTCATGCTGCACGAACCGAGTGGGTACGCGCCGACGTCGATCGCCCAGTTCCGCTGCGAGAGACGCGTGTAATGCCGTACGAGGTCGAGCTCGCTGACCTCCGGGAGAGCGAGGGGCTCGGACCTTCGGTGACCCTCCGGGATCAGCTCGTCCAGCTTGGGGGCGTCGCCCTCGGGCTCGGGAAGTGACCATGCCCTCCGGTGGACGCGCGACCGCTCGAAGATCAGCGGGAAGGCGTCGTCGGGGGCGGCGCGGGTGCCGGCCGACGGCTCGAGGGTCCGGCTCATGTGGCGTCACCATTGGGGCTCACTGCTGGGCCAGCTCCTTCTCGATCGCCTCGGCCAGCGCGTCTATCTCCGCGGAGGTCCGCTTCTCGGTGACGGCGACGAGCAGACAGTTTTCGAGGTCCGGGTACCAGGTGCCGAGAGGGGGTCCCACCAGGAATCCGCGGGCCGAGAGCGCCCGCGTCAGGGTCGCAGCGTCGAGCGGGGTCTGGAGCACGATCTCCTTGAAGTGGGGGCCCTCGAACCGGATCTTGCAGCCCGGTATCTCGGCCAGCCGCCGCGCCGCCGCGGCCGTCCGGCGCGCGCACACCTCGCCGAGGCGAGCGAGGCCCTGGGGGCCGAGCCAGGACAGGTGGACCGCGGCCGCGATCGCCATCAACGTCTGGTTGGTGCACACGTTCGAGGTGGCCTTGGCGCGCCGGATGTGCTGTTCGCGCGCCTGGAGAGTAAGGACGAATGCGCGGCGGCCGTCGGCGTCGACGGTCTCCCCCGCGATCCGCCCGGGCACCTGACGGACGAGCTCGAGCTTGGTGGCGAACAGGCCGACGTAAGGGCCTCCATAGGACAGGAGGTTGCCGAGCGATTGGCCCTCGCCTACCGCGACGTCGGCGCCCATCTCGCCCGGCGACCGGAGGATTCCCATCGCGGTCGGGTCGGTCACGCACACCAGCAAGGCCCCGGCCTCATGGGCCCGGTCCGCGAGCGTCCGGACGTCTTCGAGGCGGCCGAAGAAGTTCGGGTAGGCCACGACCACCGCGGCCGCACCGGTGGGATCGACGGTCCCGGGATCGAGGGCGCCGGTGTCGTCGTGACCGAGCTCGTGGATGTCCAGCCCTAAACCTGAGGTATAGGTCTTCAGCACGTCCCGGTAGTGGGGGTGCACCCCCGCCGAGACCAGCACCCGCTCGCGTTTCGTCGCCCGCACGGCCAGGTTGACGCCCTCCACGAGGGCGTTGGCGCCGTCGTAGAGGGACGCGTTCGCCACGTCCATGCCGTAGATCTCACAGACCAGGCTCTGGAACTCGAACACCGCCTGCAGCACCCCTTGCGAGAGCTCGGGCTGATACGGGGTGTACGACGTGGCGAACTCGGCCCGGCCGGCGAGGGCCCCGACCGCGGCCGGGACGTGATGGTCGTACGCGCCGCCCCCGGCGAAGCAGACGAGGTCCGATCCGTGGGCGGAT
Organism: Actinomycetota bacterium; assembly: GCA_035249925.1. Classification (GTDB taxonomy): domain Bacteria; phylum Actinomycetota; class CADDZG01; order CADDZG01; family WHSQ01; genus MB1-2. The sequence continues at coordinate 3,796 of DATFFR010000001.1, read as the reverse complement.
CGCGCCGCCAGCTCGGCCATATGTGCCGCGAGCTCCGGCTCGGATAGCGCCGGCGGTACATCGAGGGCGCGTCCGAGCTTCACCTCCGCGGGGATCGAGGCGAACAGCGCGTCTATGTCCTCGAAGCCCGAGGCCGCCAGCATCTCGGCGACGTCTTCGGGCGTATGCGGCAGGAAGTCCACGGTCAGCTCGCTTCCGTCGGAACGGATAGTGGATTTGTCGACATGACTACTTCTTGCCTTTCTGGATGAAGGGCGGCTTGACGATAACGCCCTCGATCTGCCGCCCGCGCGCCTCGATCGCCACCTCCGCCCCTTCCTCGGGCGCCGTCGAGCGTGCCCCGAGCGCCAGCGCGATACCGGTCTGCAGCGTGGGCGAGAAGTTCCCGCTGGTGACCTCACCGAGGGCGCCGTCCGCGCCCAGCACGCGGTGGCCCTGGCGGGGCACCCCGCGCTCCGTGCATCGGACCCCGAAAAGCTTCCGGGCCGGCTTGTCGGTTTTCACCTTCTCGAGCACATCGCGGCCGCGGAAAGGCGTGTCCCATGCAAGGACCCATCCCAGCCCGGCCTCCAGCGGGTTCACGTCGGTGGTGATCTCGTGGCCGTAGAGGGCGTAGCCCATCTCCAGTCGCAGAGTGTCGCGCGCACCCAGCCCCGCCGGAGTCGCTCCGGCATCCAGCAGGCTCCGCCAGACCGCGAGCGCATCGGCCGCCGGCACGTACAGCTCGACCCCCTTCTCGCCGGTGTAGCCGGTGCGGGCGACGATCCCGGGGGCGCTCCCGAAGCCCATCTCGCTCCACGCGTGCAGCTCGAGGCCCGTGATGTCGGTTTGCGGGAACGCGCGCGCGAACACATCGAAGGACTCCGGCCCTTGCAACGCCAGGATCGCCCACCGATCCCATTCGTCGACCGGCTGGGCCCCCGCCTCGACGATCGCGTCGGCGACCGCGCTTACGTTGGATGCGTTCGGCACGACCAACCATTCGTCGCCGCCGACCCTGTACGCGAAGACGTCGTCGATGCAACCCCCGTCGTCGGTCAGGACCAGCGCGTAGGTCGCTCGGCCTTCAGGGAGCGAGATGACATCCGCGGTCAGCGCCTTCTGCAGGGCGTCGCCCGCGCCGCCTCCCTCCACCCGCAGCTTGCCGAGGTGCGACACGTCGAACAGACCCGCCGAGGTCCGGACCGCGGTGTGCTCGGACACGACACCCGAGTACTGCAGCGGCATCTCCCAGCCGCCGAAGTCGGTGAGGCGCGCTCCCAGCGAGCGATGCTCGTCGAGCAGCGGAGTGCTGCGGGCCACGACCATTAGAGTCCCGAGCCGCTCAGCCCGCGAGAGGCTTGTCGAACAGGGCTACCGGGGAAACCGGATCTGCATGAGCGTCCCGCTCTCCCAACAGAGACCCCTGGGAGGGCTCCTCGAGCCCGTACTTGACCAGGAGGTTCAGGTAGTCCCGTTGGTACAGGATCTTGCACTTGACGTCGGGATAGAGCTCCATCAGCCGCCGGGCCTTGCGGTTCTTCTTGGTCACCAGCTTCTGGTTCAGCGTGGTGATCTCGATGTACAGGTCGAACGCCGGGAGGTAGAAATCGGGCGAGAATCGCTGGGTCGCGTTGCCGGTGCGGTCCCACTCGATGTCGAAAGTGGTGGGCTCGTAAGCCCACTCGATCCGATAGAAGTCGAGCAGCTTCGCGAACTGACGCTCGCTGTTGTGCGCGAAGGCGACGCGCTCGTGGGGAAGTGAGGGGTTGGCCCGGTTCTCCGAGCCGTCGCTGCCCTCCAGGATTGCTACCCCTCCTTGGCCGCTGCGGTCACCTTGGGATCGCTCGAACCGTACTCCACCTGTTCCCCGACCGGACGGAGTTCACGCAAAGTGCCGGCCAGCTGATCGCGCACCTTGTCGACCGCGACGATGGCGCCGAGAACACCCTGGCCCGAACGAAGAAGGTCGACGACCTCGGCATCGGACGTGCACGCGTAGACGCCGTTTCCGTCCGTGACGATCGTGACCTTGGACCAGTCGTCCTCGACGTGGTTCCGGACGTAGTCGATCGCCTGGCGGACCTTCTGGAGCGACGCGCCGGCGTCGGTGAGGCTCTTGATCAGCTTCAGCTGGAGCAGGTCGTTGAACGAGTACAGGCGCTGGGTCCCCGACCCCTTCGCCTCCTGCAGCGAGGGCACGACGAGACCGGTGCGGGTCCAGTAGTCGAGCTGGCGATACGTGATGTCGACGATCTTGCAGGTCTGCGGTCCCCGGTACCCGATCTCGGCCATCGTCTCTCCCCTGTTGGCGGCGCGACTGACAACGACGTAGTTACGTGGATGCAAAACAGTAGGCCCCTGCGGGGAGGATGTCAAGCAACCCTCAACCCCAAGTGGAGGGTCGCGCGATTCACTGATCGGCGGCGAAGTCCTCCGGGCTCACCTGGTCGAGGAACTCGCGGAACTTCTCGACCTCGGTCTCCTCTTCGTCTCGGAGCTCGATCCCGGCCTGGTCGAGGACCTCCTCGGCCGCGAAGATCGGCGCGTTGATGCGAACCGCGAGAGCGATCGCGTCGCTGGGACGGGACGAGACCTCGACCGTCTTGCCGTCGGAGCTCATCCGGATCAGCGCGTAAAAGGTCTGGTCGACGAGCTCGCTGATGAGGACCCTTTCCACCGCGACCCTCGTCTCGCCCAGGATGTCGCGCATCAGATCATGAGTCATCGGGCGGGGGGTCTCTATGCCTTGGAGGGCGAACGCGATCGCCGTCGCCTCGACCGCTCCGATCCAGATCGGCAGGTAGCGATCGCCGTCGGACTCCTTCAACAGGACGATCGGCTGGTTGGAGGGGAGCTCCACGCGGACCCCGACGAGGGAAAGCTCCTTCATGGCGCGAGGCTAACACTCCCCCCTAGGGGCTCTTTTCTCTGAACAGGGGGTCCACCAGCAGCAATGGGTCGTTGGCGAGCTTGGCGATGTCCTTCACGGACAGGATGTCCGGCGCGTTGCGATAGCGACCCTGGAAGTCCAGCCCGTAGCCGACCACGAACACGTCCGGGATCTCGAAGCCCGCGTACTCGAGCTCTACCGGCACTATCCGGCGAGCCGCTTTGTCCAGCAGGGTCACCGCCCGCAAGGACGCCGGCGAGCGCTCGCCCAGGGTCCGCCGGAGGTAGTTGAGGGTGAGTCCGGTATCGACGATGTCCTCGACCACGACGACGTCGCGCCCGACGATGTCGCCCTCGAGATCCTTGACGATCCGGACCACGCCCGAACCGGCGCCGGACTGCGAGTACGACGAGATCGAGATGAAGTCGACCTCGACCTCTATCTCGAAGTGCCGGACGAGATCGGCAAGGAACAGGGTGGAGCCCTTGAGGACGCCGACCAACACGGGCGGACGCTCCGAACCGGCGAGGTCGCGGCTTATCTCGTGGGCGAGCTCCCGGCAGCGGCGGGCCAGCTCCCGCGCCGTTATCAAGACGTCGGCGGTGTTCTCCCAGGCCTCGGTCACGCGCTGATCCCCGACAGCACGAACGCGGCCCCGCGCAGGAGCCCCGAGAGGGCGCGCGCGCCCCACGACGGGGACTGGATCTCGACAGGGTCGCGCGCCAGCGCCGGCACCGTGGCTATGACCGCGTCGCCGTTCATGACCTCGACGGTACCTATCTCTTGACCCTCGGCGAGCGGCAGGATCAGTTCCGGCGCCGGCGTGAAGGTCACCTCGAGCGATCCACCCAACTCCTGCGGCGCCGCGACCTCGGATGCAGCAAGCACCGGCGTTGCACCGGCCGGGTCGAAGACCAACGCTCC